>DYJN01000105.1 GCA_020723085.1 Arcobacter sp. | reverse complement strand
TATAAACCTCCTGTCTATACGGATGCACGCATATGGCTTGAGGCGACACCCCAAGGGGAAATGCGACTGATCCCCGATACGGCCCAGAGAATGCGGATGGTAACGCCGTCGCCACGTCGATGATTGAAGAAGGCGTGGAACCGGCTGGTTTCAACCGTCCTGTCCCGAGACGGCGGCGGCGACCGCCGGCAAGCTGCTGGAAGAGGCCGGCATGGCGGGGGGCGCCGAGTCCAGGAACCCCTGGCCGGGAACCGCGCAGATCGGAAGCCTGCCTCAAAGGAGCGCTGTACATCAAACAATTCGCCCGCAAAATGTTTCATCAATGGCCCGGCAGCGCCGGCCAACCCGCCGTCACCGCGGCGTGATCAAGCCGCCGAGCTTGTCCGCCTCGCTCGAGTCCGGGCGCGGGAACAGGATGGAATACGCCTCCAGGTATTTCAGTCCTGAACCCGTGTTAAAGATCACAATGCGGTCCGAAGGGCGCAAAAATCCGCTCCGCATGAGTTTTTCGAGCGCCGCGAAGCAGGCCGCGCCCTCGGGGCTCGCGAAGATGCCTTCGAGCCGCGCCACGCGGGCGCCCGCCTCGAGCGCCTCCCGGTCCTCCACGGCAATGCAAGTGCCGCCGCTGGCGCGCACGGCGCTCAGAATCAGAAAATCACCGAGCGGCTTCGGCACCCGCAATCCGGCGGAAATCGTGTTCGCATTTTGCCAGAATTCCGCCCGCTCTTTTCCTTCTTCGAACGCCTTGACCACCGGCGCGCAGCCGGCCGCCTGCACCACGATCATCTTCGGCCTCTCCGGGCCGATCCAGCCGAGCGCCTCCATTTCGTCGAACGCCTTCCACATGCCGATCAGGCCCACGCCGCCCCCGGTGGGGTAGAAGATGGCGTCCGGCAGCTTCCACTGGAGCTGTTCGGCGACCTCGTAGCCCATCGTTTTCTTGCCTTCGATCCGGTAAGGCTCCTTCAGCGTGTTGATCTCGAACCACTCGCCCCGGGCAGCCCCTTCCGCCACAAGCCGCCCGCAGTCGCTGATGAGCCCGTCGACGAGCGTCACGCGGGCGCCGTAGCTCTGGCACTCGACGTAGTTGGCCTGCGGCACGTCGCGGGGCATGAAGATGTGGGCTTCCATGCCGGCGGCAGCCGCATAGGCAGCCGCGGCGCCCGCGGCGTTGCCGGCGCTGCCGATGGCCACGCGGTCCACGCCCAATTCGCGGCACATCGAAATGCAGCAGGAGAGGCCGCGCGCCTTGAAGGAAGCCGTGCGATTCATCCCTTCGTCCTTGATCCAGACGCTCTCCGCGCCGAGCGCGGCTTCGTAACGGCGCGCCCGCACCATTGGCGTCCAGCCTTCGCCAAGCGTGACCATCGAGGCGGGGTTCGACACCGGCAGCACCGGAGCATAGCGCCACATGGAAGCCGGCGCCCCGGCGAGCCACTCGCGGCTCCAGCTCCGCCGCGCGGCGTCGAGATCGTAGCGCACGAGGAGCGGCCCGCCGCAGGAGCAGAGATTCCACGCGCGGCCAGCCTCGTGCTTCGCGCCGCACAGGCTGCATTCGAGGTGCGTGAGCGTAGTCATCTCTTGCAGCATAGCGCCGGGCGCAGCCAGCCGAGCGGAAACGGCTGCACCTCGCGGCGAGAGCTGCGACCCTGCAGGTGCGCGGCGCGTTCACTTGCCGGGCTGTCCGAGGCTTTGGGGCGTGGATGGCAGCTCGAACGAGAGTTCGATCATCGTCGCCACTTCCACCAGCCCGCCTTCGAGGCGGAACGGGCGGTAGCGCCACTTCTTCACGGCAATTCTGGCGGCATGGATCAGAAGCGGATGCCCGCGGACGGGTTCCACTGTCCGGACGGTCCCGTCTTTTTCAATCACGGCGCGAAGCAACACGCGGCCTTCGATACGGGCCTGCTTCGCGGCGGCGGGGTATTCGGGCCTCGGATTTTCCAGCGAGCGCGATCCGCCGGAGAGGTTTCTGCCGGCGCGGATTCCTCCAGGCTACCGTGGACCGGACGGCTCTGGCGGCGGGCACTTCCCCTGCTCGCGAGCCTTCAGCCGTCTGGCGATGGGATTTGTTGGGTCGAGCCGGAGAGCACGCCGGAGGTAGAGCCTGCCGTCCTTTTCGCGCGCGTGCAACTCGGTTGGAGGGAGCATCAATGGATTGGGAGCAAGTCCGCCAGGAGGCCATTGCAGCAGGTACTGAGCCACGGATGCCAGCAGGGCGGAATCGGAAGAGCTCATGAGCCGCCGGCGCGCCTGCCGGCGCAATGCGGGCCCAATCTCCGGCGCACGCGGATTCGTGACTCGGACATACAGGCCGGCGAGCCGCGCCAAGAGTTCCGGGTTCTCCGGATCGTGCCTCCTGGCGCGCTCGAGAAGCGCGATAGCCTCCAGGAGGCGCTCGCAGCGCTCCAACGCCGCAGCCGCGTTGGACAGTGCGGCAACTGAATGGGACTGCCGCGCCGCAGCGCGCATCCAGACACCTGCGAGCCAGGACCAATCCTGTTCCTCCTGCGTCTGCATCAGTGCGGCGATCCAGTCGCCGGCCGCCTGCACGGCCAAAGGGCTCTCCGGATGCCGCTCGATCAACAGACTCAGTTGTTCCCGCGCCGCCGCGGTGTCATTCTTCGCCGCCAGCAACTGGACCAGCCAGTAACGGGCGCGTTCATCGTTGGGGTCAAGCCTGAGCATAGCCTCGATGACCGGGATCTCCGGTTCGTACGAGAACGGTGGCCTGACGGCCTGATTCGGAGCGGGCGGGCGGATTGACGGCTCTCTCCAGGGTTCTGGCGGCGGCGGGAGTGTGAACAGCGCACCGGCCAGCGCTGCCGGCAGCGCGGCCAGAATGAAGTTCAGCGCCGGCTTCCCGCGCCGATGCGCGGCGTCAGCCGCCTGCCGCCCGGGACCAGCCACGGCCATTTCTTCCCGTTTCTTTGGACATCCCTCCGTGCACGTTTGTGCCCGGAACGGCCCGCAGGGGCGGCCGTCCGTAAAAGGGCAAGGTGCAAATCCAAGGCAAATCTGCGGTTATTTCACGGAGAACTGTACCTGGACATTCGCCGGCATCGGAGCGGATTTTCCGTCATGGAGAGCTGTCTTGAACTTCCACTGCAGGACCGCTTCGATGGCTTTTTCATCCCGCCCCTGGTTCAGGATGCACAGCGGACGAGCCACCCTGACGAGGAGCTCTTAACGGCAGTCACTCCCAGAACCTTCGTGCCGCCCACCGGTAGCGCGCCCCCTTTTGCACGGAGCTTCTGACCGCAGGGCACCCCCCCGGGGATCGCATTCGCAGGCAGGCTGGCTGAGCTACGGCGCCAGAGGCGGGCTCCGGGCGCCGCCGAGCAAGAGATTCGCGTCGAAAAGCACGGCAGTGCGCATTCAGATGCGGGCGGCGCCGGGCTGTGTGAGTGGACTTCTTGCGCCGCGGAACCAAGCCGGCGTGCAAGCCGCGGGCATACAATAACGATTGCCATGGCCAAAGCCGACTCGTTCGATCTGGAATGCCCCTGCTGCGGAGCGACGCTCAAGATCAGCCCGGCGCTGAAAGCCGTCCTCAGCTACAAAGAAAAGCCGAAACCGAAGACGATCGGCGATATTCAGGAGGGTTTGAGCCTGGTGAAAGAGGCTGAGAAAAAGCGCGAAGAGGCGTTCCAGAAATCTTTCGAGCAGATGAAATCGTCGAAGGATGTGCTGGCAGCCAAGTTCGACGAGCTGCTGAAAAAAGCCAAGGAGGAAGACCCGACGAAGCCTCCGCCGAAACCGCCCGGCCTCGAATAGCCGTCCATCTGTCATGGAAATTCCGCAGCGTATCCTGTGTTGTCTCCTGTTCGCTTTCTCTTCGGGAATCCTGTTCGCGCAATTTTTTTACGCCGGCGTCAAAGGCGGCGTGCTGTTGACCTCTTCCACCGAGACGTCGCGTGCGGCCGGAAGGCAGGGGCAAACCGACACGCACCTCGAGCTGCGCCGGTACTCGGTGGGGCCGTCGTTCGAAGTCGCGCTGCCGGCGCGCTGGCGCGTGGAAACCGGACTCTTGTACCGCAGCTTCAGCGCCACCCAAGTCAGCGTCCTCGGCGACGTTCTCCGCACCTCCACCAAGCTGAGCGACAAGCGGTGGGAGGCGCCATTGGTCCTGCGGCGCGAATTCTCCTCGGGCTCCGCACGCCCTTTCGCGGGCGCGGGAGGCGTGTGGGCGAGATGCCTCCGCGACGTCAGCGTGCTCGCCACCGACAACCTCAGCCAGCCTCCAATCCAGACCAGCGGGCGGTGGAGCGAGACGGACGACCTTTTCGGCTGGACAGGCTCGGCGGGCGTCCGCTTCCGTCTTGCCATGGGGCTGAAGGTCACGCCGGAGATCCGCTATACGCGATGGACGGCAAAGCGCTGGCTGCCGTCGCAGAATCAGGTGGATCTGTTCCTCGGAATCGGGTTTTGACCTGAGCCGTGCGGGAGGCGCGCTGAAGCTCCTGCCGCTCCGGCTACACTGGAGCTGGAACCATGCGGCTTGGTGTGATCGTTTTCTCACTGCTTGTCCTTGGCGCCTGCGGCAAGAAGCAGGTGGCGCCGCAAGACTTCAGCGCCATGACGGAAGAGTTCGTCCACTCCACGCTCGCGCTGTTTCCGGTGTCTGCGACTGCCGCCGGATATCACGCGCATCAGGGAGTCCTGCTCGACGGGCGGCTGGACGATGTCTCCCCATCCGGCATGGAAGCCCGGCGCCGCCACTTTCGGGACTGGCAGGGGAGGCTGTCGCGGATCGACGCGCAAAGCCTGGACGCACAGGCGCGCGCCGATCTCGATCTGATGCGGAACCTCTGCGAGACGTCGCTGTTCGAACTCGATACCGAACAGAACTGGAAAAACAACCCGACGGTGTACGTCGAACTGCTCGGCACGGCGCTGTTCACGCCCTATTCGGTGGAGTACGCGCCGGCGGAGGAGCGGTGGAAGCACATCATCGCCCGGCTGGAAGCGGCGCCCGCGTTTCTGCAAGCCGCGAGGGCGAGCCTGGTGCAGTCGAACCCGGTCTGGACTGAAACCGCCATCGAAGAAAACGAGGGCAATCTCGGGCTGATCGAGAAGGAATTCCCCTCGAAGGTCCCGGCGGCGCTTCGGTCGCAGTACGAGGCTGCCGCGGCGCGCGCAGCCGAGGCGATGCGCGCTTTCAACGCGCATCTGAAGACGCTGCCGGACGCGGGCGCGGACGGATGGCGCCTGGGACGCGAGAAATACGCGCGCAAGTTCGGACTCGCCTTCCGCGGGATTGCCACGCCGGAGGGGCTGCTGAAGGAGGCCGAAGAGGCGATGACCGAACTGCGCCGCCACATGTTCAAGGTGGCGCTGCCGCTGCACGTGAAGTATTACCCCACGCACCGGGATCCGGTGGATCTGAACCTGATCGTGGGAGAGGTGCTCGACAAAGTCGCGCAGAAGCAGTCGAAGCCGGAAACCTACTTCCGCGACGCCCAGCAGACGCTCGACGAGGCGCGCGAGTTCGTGCGGGCGAAAGCGGACCGCATCGTGGCGCTGCCGCCGAACGACAACCTGAAGATCATCGAGACGCCGGCGTTCATGCGCGGCATTTACGCCGTGGGAGGCTTCAATCCGGCGCCGCCGCTGCAGCCGGAGCTCGGCGCGTTCTACTGGCTGACGCTCAATCCGCCGGACTGGCCGAAGGAGCGGGTGCAGTCGAAATTGCGCGAATACAATTTCTACGGGCTGCGCCTGCTGACGATTCATGAAGCGATCCCCGGCCACTGGCTGCAATTCGAGTACGCCGCCCAGGTGGCGCCCTCCGCGCGCCGGCTGCTGCGGTCGCTTTACGGAGACGGCGCCTATATCGAGGGATGGGCCGTATACGCCACTGACCTGATGGTGCGCGAAGGCTACCTCAACCGGGATCCGGAACTGGAGCTGACGCACTCGAAGCAGTTGCTGCGGGCCATCGCAAACGCCATCCTCGACATCCGCCTCCACACGATGGGCATGAAGGATGAAGAAGCCATGGAACTGATGACGAAGCGCACGTTCCAGGAGAAGGAGGAGGCGGTGGCCAAGCTTCGGCGGGCGAAGCTCAGCTCCTGCCAGTTGCCCACGTATTTCGCCGGATTCCAGGCGTGGAAGCGGCTGCGGGCGGCGGCGGAGAAGCAGGGAGGCGCGCAGTTCCGTCCCGGCGAATTCCACCGGCGCGCACTGCTCGCCGGGGCGCTGCCCGTGCCCGCCGTTGCCACACTGCTTGGAGTGCCTCTGGAAGAGAGCCGGGCGGCGGGACAGGGCGCACCGCAGCCGCGGTGACGGCCTGCGGCTCAGGGGTTCGCCTCATTCCGGCCCTCCGGCGGCTCCCGTGGGAGCGCTCCAGGATCTTGCAGATCCAGGGGGTCTCGTGAAACAATCGGGGCAGGACGGGCTGTCGCATACGCTCATGTGGAAGCACCTGCTTTTCTGGATCCGGGATCTGGTGCTCGCCGTCTTTATTGCGCTGGTGGTGATCCTGTTCCTCTATCAGCCGGTAAAGGTGGAAGGCACGTCCATGCTGCCGACGCTGGAAGACCAGGAACGGGTATTCATCAACAAATTCGTCTACCGGCTCGGGCTGGAGAAAATTCAGCGCGGCGACACGGTCGTGTTCTGGTTTCCGGGCGATCCGTCGAAGAGCTACATCAAGCGCGTGATCGGATTGCCGGGCGACAGGGTGGAAGTCCGCGGAGGATACGTATTTATCAACGGCTATCCGATCAGCGAGCCGTATGTGCCGGAGGACTATCGCGACAGGTCGAACATGGCGCAGGTGGTGGTGCCGCCAAACCACTATTTCGTGATGGGCGATCACCGCTCGTCCTCCAACGACAGCCGGCACTGGGGTCCGCTGCCCGCGCGAGCCATTTACGGCAAAGCGGTCTTCGCCTACTGGCCGCTGGAGCGCCTGGGCATCGTGCAATAGAACCCGCCCGCCTCCCCTTTCCCTTTTCCTCTCCGCTCCGGCCCTCATAAGGCTGGAATTTCCGAGTTTTTCCTTTGACTTTCCGGCAGAACTGCTCTTGAATGGCAGAAGGCCGGTTTGCGCCGCTGCCACAGCGCCATGGCGGGAGAGGGATCAAAGGGGACAGCCTGATCCGGCTCCTTC
>DYJN01000037.1:30662-37742 GCA_020723085.1 Arcobacter sp. | reverse complement strand
AGGCGCCGCTGCGCGCCCGCCGCCACCAGGCTCGCCTCCGCCCACCAGCGGCTGCCCGCGTCGCGGCGCAGCGACAGATAACCGCTCTGCGGCGGCAGCCGGCGCACGGGGCGGTGCGGATCCAGGCCGTTGCCGGCGAGGAAAGAATACGCGCCGCGCGCGCTCCACCGCGGCGACATCTTCCATCGGAACAGCGACTCCACGCCGCGGTAATCCGTGCGCCCGTCATTGACAAACGCCTTCACCGCGCGCGCATCGAACGGCGTCGCCACGGCCACCACCCCCTGCTGCGCCTGTTGCGGCGTCTGCGGCAGCGCGCGCACCGGAATACCGCCCAGCGAGTCCGGCGCCCGCGCTGCGTCAAACAGCAGCGTGCGGCGCACGACCGGATCTTCGAGCCGTGCGGCGAACGCCTGCACGCGCGCGTCGAATCGCGCCCACGCTCCCTGCCAGCCCGCCTCCAGGTTCTTCAGCGTCTCCGGCTCGAGCGCGCGCACCCGCACGCCCTTCGACAGAGCCCCCTCTCCCGCGCTGCCCGCCAGCAGCGGCTGCCACGCCAGCGCGTCGCGAACCGGGATCTCGTAGCCGAGGTCGTTGAGACCCAGAGCGCCCAGGTCGTTCAGGTTCGGCGCGCGGAAGCCGAGCCCCGCGGCGGCATGCAGCCCCCAGCCCCGCGCCGCGCGCCACACGGCGCTGCCGTTCCATGTCCATTGGCGGAACCGCAGCGACGAAGCCGGCACGCCGAACTGCGCCGACTCCCGCGTGCGGAACCGCACATCCGTCCACCGCGCCCCGTAGCCCAGGCGCACCCGGCGCCCCGCCACTTCAGTCGAGCCATGCGCCGCCAGCGCAGCCGTGCGGTAGGTGGAATCATCCGGATAAAGCGGGCGCACGGGCGTCGAATCCTGCACCCTCCACGCCCGGATCCGCTCGCCATACCATTCGCCCTGCATGCCCGCCGTCGTCCCGCTGCCCAGCCGCCGCAACGCCTGCCCCTGCCAGCCCAGCACGCGCACTTCGTCTTCGTCCCGGATCACCGCATCGCCCGCGCGCAGCCCCTGCCGCACGCTTCCGTCGAGCATCCGGTTCCAGCTCACCCGCGCGCTCACGCTGTCGAACAAGCCGCCGAAGCGCTCCCACCGCGCATAGCCGAAATCCAGCTGCTGCGGGCGGAACTCCGATTTGAGCCGCCCCAGCCCTCCCCACAGATCCTTGTATCCGCGCACGCCCGTGATGGAGCTTCGCTGGATCCAGCCGCTGATCAAATCACGCCCGCCCATCCGCCACGCCGCCTTGCCGTACACGCCCGCGCGCGACCACGCCGTGTCCTCCAGCCGCTCCCCCGTCAGTTCCCGGATCTGCTCGAGATTCAGCCCCAGCAGCCGCCGGAACACATGGTGCGAATCGAAGCCGCCTCCCGCGCGCAGATCCTGATGCCGCGCCCCATGGCCTCCGCCCAACAGCCACAGCGGACCGCGCGCCGCGGACATCTCAACCTGCCCGTACCCGCTCCAGTCGGCGCTCTCCCCGCCTGCCTGCAGAGAACCATGCCACTCCCAGCCCTTGCCGGACGCGAACTCCGCCGCCGGCGTCAGCAGTTGAACCGTGCCGCCCAGCCCGTCGCTGCCATACTGCGTCCCGCTCGGGCCGAGCATGGCCTCCATGCGCTCCGCCTGCGAGGGCTCGAAGAACGCCAGATACTGGTTCGGACCGCTGCGGAACGTCGAGTTGTTGAAGCGCACGCCGTCCACCAGATGCACGACGTGATATCCGGTCAGCCCGCGCAAGAAGGGCGAGACCTGCCCGGGTGTGGTCTGCTGCACGAGGATCCCCGGCGCCTCTTCCAGCAGGTGTCCGGCGGTGGGGGCGGACCGTCCCGCCTCCTCGCCCCGCCGCCTCTGCCAGACAAGCGGAGCGGCATCGCGCGCTTCTTCCAGCTCTCCGGCGCGCGCCGTCACGGTCACTACGGTGGAAAGCGCCTCAGGCGCCAGCGTGATCTCGTCTCCGCCCGCGGCGCGCCATTCCACGCGCGCGAAGCCGTCCTTTTCGGCAGCCAGCCACATTCCCGGCGCGCCGGACGGCAGCGCGTAGCGCCCGCTCTCATCGGTCAGGGTCTCCCCGATCCGCGCCCCCGCGGGCGTGCGCAACTCCACGCGCACGCCCGGCAAGGGGGTCCCCTTGGCATCCCGCACCACTCCTGTGAGCCCCTCCTGAGCGTGCAACATCACCGCGGCGGTGCAGATGATCCGAACGATGCGCCACATCGGTTTGAGTCTCCCAAATCCCCTGCCGCGGACGCCACGCGCGAGCGTTTCAAAGGTGTGACGGAAAGCGGCGTCCCGCCTGTGCCCGCGAATCCCGCCCGCTGCAGGCAGCCGCGCGGAGGGCTTTGCGGCCCTGCCCTCCACAACCGAGAGCATGCCTGCCACTCCATCAGCGCCCTTGGCGAGCCTGGAGCTGTCGCAGCAGCTCGAGCGCGCAGAAGCGCTCAGCTCGGCGCGGTTCATTGACTCGCGCCGCGGTCTCGCGCCCGGCAGCGGCGCCGAATGGGTGGAGGCCGGCGGTGTGGTGGCGCTTCATGACGGCGCCGGATCGCCGGTCACGCAGACGTTCCGCCTGGGGTTGTTTGAGCCGGCCACGCCGTCCCTGCTGGACACGTTGGAGCGGTTCTCCTTCAGCCGCTGCACGCCGGCGCTGATGGGCGCCGCCCCGGGCGGCGCCTCGCGGCGCAACGCGGAACGGCAGGGCTTTCGCAGCGCCTGCACGCGGCTCAAGTGGCGCCGCGCCGCCCCGCAATAATCGCCGTTCAGCCGAGCTTCCACGGCGCCCGGTAGTCGCGCCGCAGGAGCGCGTTGGCCGCCTCGTTGCCTGCCACGCGTTCCGCCGCCGCATCCCACTCGAGCCGGCTCTTCGAGCGCAGCGCGATGTTGCCGAGCGCAGCCACCGCCGAAACGTGATGGCCGACATCGAGGTTCTCCACCGGCTGCCGGCGCGACTTCACGCAGTCGAGGAAATTCCGCGCATGCGCCACGCGCGCGTTGTCCCCCGCCGGTGCGCGCCGGCGCATTTCGACAACCTTTTCCCGCTTCTTCGGTTCGGCAACCACCTCCCAGCCGTTGTTGTCCACGATCAGCGTGGCGTCCGCGCCGGTGAATACGACGGCGTGCTCGCGGCGGTCCGGCCCAAGACCGCATTGCACGGAATGCTCCCAGATCAGCGTATACGAGGGGAAATCGTACACCGCGATCTGCGTGTCCGGCGTCTCTGTGTTGTCCTGCAAAACATACTTGCCGCCGCTGGCGACCACGCTCTTCGGCCACTCCGGCCCCATCGCCCAGAGGGCGATGTTGACGAGATGCACGCCCCAGTCTGTCATCAGGCCTCCGGCGTAGTCCCAAAACCAGCGGAAGTTGAAGTGAAACCTGTTGCGGTTGAACGGCCGCTTCGGCGCGGGGCCGAGCCACATGTCGTAGTCGACGCCGGCGGGCACGGGCTCGTCCGGCGGGTTGCCGCAGTCGGTGACCCAGTCGAGATAGGCGAAGCAGCGCACCTGCCGCACCTTCCCGATCTTGCCCGTGCGGACCATCTCGACAGCCTCCGCCCAGTGCGTGCCGCTGCGCCACTGCGTGCCCATCTGCGCGATGCGGTTGCAGCGCCGCGCGGCGTCGCGCATGACGCGCCCCTCCCACAGCGTCGTCGCCAGCGGCTTCTCGACGTAGACGTCCTTGCCCGCCTCAAACGCCATCACCGCCGGCAGCGCGTGCCAGTGGTCCGGCGTGCAGTTCAGGATCACGTCGATGTCCTTGCGCCCGACCACGCGGCGGAAGTCCTTGGCCGCATCTGGACGCTTGCGGCCGAGGTCCTCCAGCCGCTTGAGCGTCTTGGCGATCATCGCGTCGTCAATGTCGCAGATGGCGGCGATCTCGCACTCCTTGTGCGCGAGGAAGGCGTTCGAATCCGCGACGCTGATGCCGCCGCAGCCGATCAGGCCGATGCGGACGCGGTCAGAGGGTGGCGCGGGCTGCGCGCCGGCGGCGAAGGCGGCTGAAGCGAGCGAGGCCGAGAAGGCGCGGCGGGTCCAGTGGCCGGGGTTCATATCATGGTCTCCTGTCCACGGAAAGCATACACCTGCTCGCGGCCTGTTGCGCCGTCAGGTGCGCATGGAAGCCCGTGGCGCGCAGGCGGCCAGCAGCCGGCGCAGATCATCGATGTGATAGGGCTTGGCGAGATAGTCGTCCATGCCCGCCTCGCGGCACCTTTGCGCGTCTTCAGGAAACGCGTGAGCGGTCACTCCAATGACCGGAACACGGTCCCGTCTCTCAGCGGCCTCGGCCTCGCGGATGCGGCGGGTGGCTTCCAGCCCGTCCATGCCCGGCATCTGCACGTCCATCAGGATGGCGTCAAAGCGCGCCGTGCGCACCGCCTCGACCGCTTCGGCGCCGTCGGCGGCGAAGCGCAGGAAATGGCCATCCCGCCGCAGCAGGCTCTCAAGGGTCCGGCGGTTGATCTCGTTGTCTTCGGCCACCAGGATGCGCAGCCCGCGCGCCGCGCTGCCCTGCGATGGCTCCTCGGCGGACTCCTCCCCGGCAGCCGCCGCGGACAGTGGTATCGAGAAAGAGAATTTCGAGCCCCGGCCAGGTTCGCTCTCCAGATGCATCGCGCCGCCCATCAGCCTCACCAGTTGGTCGCTGATCGTCAGGCCCAGCCCCGCGCCGCCGTACTGGCGGGTGGACGACCCGTCACCCTGGACAAAGGCGCGGAAAATCTCCTTCTGCTTGCCGGGCGGGATGCCCGGGCCGGAGTCGCTGACCGAGAAGCGGACTCTGCCCTCGCCATCCGGCTCCGCCTCCAGCTTCACCCACCCCGCGGACGTGAATTTGACGGCGTTGACGAGAAGGTTGACGAGCACCTGCCGGATGCGCCCGGCGTCGCCCAGCACGGTCTGCGGCAGCCGTTCGTCGATCCGGACTTCCAACCGCAGCCCTTTCTGCTCCGCCTGGTGGGCGATCGGCGGCAAGAGTTCCCCGATCATGGAGCGCAAGGCGAACGGCTGCCGGTCCAGCCGCATCCGGCCCTTTTCGATCCTCGACAGATCCAGAACATCGTTCACGATTTCCAGCAGCGCCCGGGCCGAGCTGCGGATCGTCTCCAGGTAGGCGCGCTGCTCCCGGCCAGGATTGGATTCCAGCGCCAGCTCCGCCATGCCCAGGATGCCGTTCAGCGGCGTGCGGATCTCGTGGCTCATGTTGGCCAGAAATTGCGACTTGGCTTCCTCCGATTGCCGGGCTTCGATCATCAGCCGCCGGATCTCCGCCGTCTGCCGGCGCACCGCCCGGCGCAGCAGCAGCACCCACAACCCGATCGCCACGGCAAGCCCGGCGGCGGCCAGAAGCCAGATCCTGAGCTGATTCAGCTCCGCCGCTTCCGGACCCTCGAGCAGCGCAACGTCGTCCGCTGTCCGCAGGCGGATCTGGAACTTGTCCTTCTCCTCCGGGATGAGGATGCCGGTGGCCTCGACCGTCGCGCCCGCGGGCGCAACATGCTGAATGACGGATGAAACCGAAGGTTCGCGGCGTATGTACACCCGCAGCGCCGGCCCCGGCGGCCCCAGCCAGAACACATCCCGGCTTTCCCCGATCGACACGCGCTTCACGATCCCGCGCACCCGCACCAGCCTGCCCGCCGCGGCCCCGTCCATCGCCTCCGCCACCGAAATCGTCTCCGGCTGCGGAACCTTCGCCTTCCCGAGCAGTCTGACCTGCGCGTCCTCAAGCTCCGGTTCTTCTTCCTCGTACAGGCCGAGGCGCCCGCACGCAGCCACGGCGGCTCCCCGGGGCACGGGACCCGGCCCCCTGCCCTGCACTGCAATCCCGCCCGTCTGATCCTGAACGTAAAAGTCCCACGGCCCCGAGCGGAGAATCCCGCTCTCCATGGTCACCACGCCTTGCAGGCAGACCTCCTCGCCTGCATGGTGCGCCGCGCGCGCCCGCGCCTCTGCCACCGGCAGGTATGGTGCACCTTCCCTGCCCTCCGGCGTTCCCGCCGCGGAAGCCGCCAGAACCAGCGCCCACGCTGCCAGAGTCATGACTTCTCTAACCCTCTCTTCGGCGAAAACCGCCGCCGGAATTAGCGGAATCCGGAGTGTTCCCACTGAGCACGGCAGGATTCAGGAACCGATTTCATCCATGCCCGCGACCTTCCCGTCCCGCCGCAACACCCGCAGCATCTCGGGCGTCGGCGTCTCGGGCGTCCCGTCCACGATCACGTCAAACCACTCCTCCGCCCACGGAATCTCGCTCCGGCTTCCTTCAATGAACATCACGTGATCGAACTCCGCGCACAGCCGGCGCGCTTCCCATACCTCTTCCCGCCGCCCCAGCCCGACCAGCGCCCCCTCGCGCACGGCCAAAGCGAGTTCGCGCAAGCGAGCCCCGCAGCCCAGCGACGTCAGCAACACCCGGTCGGAGGATCTCATGTCGAACAACGTATCACGCCCCCCGCACTCTCAGCCTTGACAGCGGCCCGGGATCCGCCTTATATCCAGGACTCGTAATAATTTCTCCCTCGCCCGCACTTTCCCAGCGCATCGCCTCCGGCTTGGCCCGGATCTCGCTCGTGCTGCGCCACCACGGCTGGCAGGCTGCCTCGGCGCAGTCGCTGACGCCGACGCAGGCGCAGATCCTGGCGACGCTGGCCTCGCGGCCGCCGCGGTCGCTCCGGCTCTCGGCCCTGGCCGAGCTGCTGGCGCTGACCCTCCCCACGGTGAGCGACTCCGTGGCGGCTCTCGAGAAAAAGGCCCTGCTGCGCCGCCGCGCCGACCCCGCTGACGGGCGCGCCGGACTGCTGGAACTGACCGCGCGCGGGCGCCGCGCCGCGGCGGCAGCCAGCCTGTGGCCGGATTACCTGCTCACGGCGGTGGATACCCTTCCCGCTCCGCTCCAGGAGCATCTTCTTGCCGCGCTCATGGGAATGATCCGGTCGCTCCAGGAGCAGGGACGTATTCCCGTGGCGCGGATGTGCACCAACTGTGGGTACTTCGAGCCGGATCGATTCCCCGGCGCGAGCGCACCGCATTATTGC
>DYJN01000037.1:0-30562 GCA_020723085.1 Arcobacter sp. | reverse complement strand
GCCTTCTGCGATCCTCAGTCAGGCCAGCCCGACACGCGCTATCTGGAGGCGGTGCGGAAGAGGTTCGGCCAGTGGATCCTCGACACCGCTTCGGCCGGTTACGGGCAGGAATGGCTCGATTATCAGCACGAGATCGGCCTGCGCCACCACCGCCTGAAGAAGAACCGCACCGACGGCGCGCACGGCTCAGCCCATGTGGCCTTCCGCTATCTGATCGCCCTCCTGTATCCTGTGACGGCCACGCTCAGGCCTTTCCTCGCCTCCGGCGGCGCGCCGGAGGAGGAGGTGGAGCGGATGCAACAGGCCTGGATCAAGAGCGCGCTGTTGCAGGTGATCCTCTGGTCGCGCCCCTATGTGAAGGAGGGCGACTTCTGAGCTGCTCCCGAGTCGTCCGCGCTCATTGGCCGCGCGGGCGCGGGTAATCCGGCTTCAGCCGCTCCGGCGCCTTGCGGGCCAGGGAGCGCGGATCCAGCAGGTGCATGGGGCGGAACTCGCGTGCATCCCAGCGCGTGCCCGGCTCGAACTGCACGCCGATGTAATACCCGATCTCCTTGTACATGCAGTAGCGCACGATGCCGGCGAACTGGCCCTGATCGTAGGAGATTCTCATCGGCGCGCCCACAGGCACCTTCGTCTCCAGCTGCAGGCAGGCGCCCGAAAGCGAGATGTCCTCCAGATTGGCCACCGCGCGCCGTGTCCTGCCATTCTGATCTTTCCAGCGGACGTCGACTAGATCCGCGCACAACATCCTTGGTTCGGACCGCCGATCGATCATACACCCACTCCATCGGATACGCGCGATTGCATTTGCAGACTGCCCCGGGAAACTTTTTTGCCTTAGCCCAAGTTAAGTCAGGGCATGGGTTCGACCCTAGGGTGCCTGCGCGCCTCTGGATCCCATGGTACCCCTATCCCGGCCAGCGCCAGCCAGTAGAGAAAACCGGTCACAGCCGCGCCTGCTGCCGCAGCCATTCGCGCCGGGTCATCAGATCCCGGCTGTTGCGCGCGTGATCGACGGCGAGCACGCCGTCCAGGTGATCCATCTCATGCTGGATCAGCTCCGCCAGAGCGTGCTCCGCCTCCAGCCGTTGGCGCGCGCCCTCCAGATCCTCGTATTCAATCGCCACCCGCACGTGCCTCCGCAGCCGCACCATGAGGTCCGGGAACGAGAAGCAGTCATCCCACATTTCGAACGTGTCGTCGCTCTTTTCCACAAACACGGGATTGACCAGCTCGTAACGACTCCCGTCCACCTGCAGAAAGACCAACCGCAGCGGCTCTCCGATCTGGATCGCGCTGATGCCGCGGCCGAAGCCGTGCCTGCGGCGGAAATCGGCCAGCGTGTCCTCCAGGTCCTGCAGGACGCGCCGGGCTTCCAGCCGGTCGTGCGCCGGCGCTGAGACCCGGCGCAGGGTGTCATCTCCCAGCTCGAGAATCCGCCGGATGGCCATGCCTTCATCCTATGCCGGCGGCGCCGCAGGCGGCGTTCCGGTAAGCTGGGGCTGATGACGATCCAAGGCCGGCATGCCGGGAGGCCGTGCCGGCGGGGAGCATTGCCATGACCGGGCCCGCAGCGGCGCCGGCGCGCTCCGTTGTCGGCCTCGGCATCCGGGCGGCGCTGTTTCTGCTGTTCGCGCGCATCGCCGGAGCGCTGTTTGGCGGAGCGCTCTATTGGGGCTTCAACAGCCTGCTGCTGGCCAGCGCGCTGGGTGTGTTTCTTGCAGCTGCTCTGGCAACCGCCATCGTGCTGCGCGTGTTCGAGCGCGGGCGGCTGGAGGATGTCGGCCTGGCCTGGCCCAACGGACAGCGCCATTTCCTAGCGGGCACGCTGGCCGGACTGCTCGCCGGGCTGGCGGCTGCAGGCTTGCCGGTGCTGTTCGGGTTGGCGGCGTGGACCCGCTCGGTGGAACCGGAACTGGCGCCGGGGGTGGGGAAGTTCGTGTTCGTGACGTTGATGCTTTGGGCAGGCGCGGCGGGGGAAGAGCTGATGTTCCGCGGCTACCCGTTCCAGATCCTGGTGCGGCGTTTCGGGCCAGGCTGGGTGATTCCGCCTTTCGCCGTGCTGTTCGCTCTGGGGCACCTCGACAACCCGCAGGCGAGCTGGGCGGGGGTGGCGAACACGGCGCTGTGGGGCGTGGTGCTGGGTGTGGCTTACTGCCGCAGCCGGGATTTGTGGCTGCCCATCGGGCTGCACTTCGGCTGGAACTGGGCCCTGCCGCTCGCCGGGGTGAACCTCAGCGGGTTTAAGATGGGGTTGACGGGCCACGCACTCCAGTGGAAGGCAGGACCTTTATGGAGCGGGGGCGAGTACGGGATCGAAGGGGGGCTTCCAACGACGGCGGCGGCGCTGCTGCTGCTGGTCTGGCTCTGGCGCTGGAAATGGCAACCCGCAGCGGGCGGGAGCGTCTGAAAAAAAGAAGGGGCTGAGGCGGTGCGGCGGCTGTGGGCGCTCATCTTCGTGGCCTTGCTTCTGCCCGCGCAGCGGGGAAAGGAAGACCGTGTCCGTAAGCTCACCGATGAGGAGAAGATCGAACTGCTCCGCGGCCTGACGGCGGAGTTCGCCACCGTGAAGGCCTTTATCCCGCGCGTGAAGCGCCCGGTGCAGATCCGCAGCGACGGCTCCTACGACAAAGTGGAATGGCGCGAGAAGGGCGATGAGTACGGCGCGGTGGCGCGGGTCGGCGAACTCGTGCAGATCACGAAGATCAGCATTGAAGACGACCGCATCATTCTTCAGATCAACGGCGGGTTGAACACCAAGGGAAAATGGTACGAGCGCATCGAGGGCGGCGTGGGCTCCTCCGGGCGCACCGTCCCCTTGTCGCGCAACGTTTCCCGCTCGGCGGGCACGGCGATCGCGCTCGTCTTTCCCGGCCGGATTCCGCCGGAGACCAAGCCCTCCGACATCAAGCAGATGCTCAAGCCGGTGCTCGAGTTCGACACGCGCACGGCCACGCAGAACTACTTTGACACGCTGCCGCCGGAGGTCCAGGAGGCGATCAAGGCCAACCGCGCCGAGGTGGGTATGACGCCCGAGCAAGTGAAGATGGCGATGGGCCATCCCCGCGACCGCTGGCGCGAGACCGTGGACGGCGTCGAGACCGAAGATTGGGTCTACGGCTACCCGCCGGGCAAAATCACGTTCGTCACGTTCGCCAACGGCAAGGTGGTCCGCGTCAAGGACAGCTATGCCGGCCTCGGCGGGCAAACCGTGCCGATGCCCCCGCCGCCCCAGTAGCGCGCGGTTCAGGGAACCAGAAGAAGCTTTCCGGCTGTCTTGCGCGAGGCCAGATCCGTCTGCGCCTGCCCCGCATCGGCCAGCTTGTAAACTTTGTCGATCAGGAGCCGGAATCTGCCCTCGATCAGCCAGCGGAACACATCCGTGGCGCGCCAGAGCAGTTCATCGCGCGTGGCGCAATAATGCGTCAGGACGGGGCGCGTCAGGAACAGCGACCCCTTCTGGCTCAGCGCCAGCGGCTGGAACGCCGGCACGGCGCCGCTGGCGTTGCCGAAGCTCACCATCATGCCGCGCGGGCGGATCGAGCCGAGGCTCTTCTCCCAGGTGGCCGCGCCCACCGAGTCGTACACCACGTCCACGCCGCGCCCTCCGGTGAGCTTCCGCGTCTCGTACTCGAAGTCGTTTTCGGTATAGAGAATCACCTCGTCGCAGCCCGCCTCGCGCGCGATCTTCTCTTTTTCCAGAGTGGAAGCCGTGCCGATGACGCGTGCCCCGCGGATCTTGGCTGCCGCTGCGATCCAGCGCCCCGTGCCCCCGGCTGCCGCGTGCACCAGGCACGTCTCCCCCTCTTTCAACGGATAGGTCGAATGGGTCAGATAGTGCGCCGTCATCCCCTGCAGCAACGACGCCGCGGCGGATTGGAAATCCAGCTCTGGAGGAATCGGCACCAGCAGCCACACCGGCACGGCGGCATGCTCGGCATACGCGCCCCGGTGCATCGCCCAGGCGACGCGGTCGCCTGGCTTCACTTCCTTCACCGTCGGGGCGACGCGCTCCACCACGCCCGCAGCCTCCATCCCCAGCACCACTGGCGGCGGCGCCGGATACAGCCCGGTCCGGTAGTAGATGTCGATGAAGTTGACTCCGATGGCGTGGACCTTCACCAGCGCCTGACCGTCGCCCACCATGGGCATGGGCAGGTCTTCATACCGCAGCTTCTCCACTCCTCCAAATTCCGTGACGAATACCGCTTTCATGTTCGGAGCGCCCTCCGCAGATGAATGTACGCCGCAAAACCAAGCAAGTAAAGTAGTACGAAAGGCACAAGAATCAGGCGTGACACCGTAGCCGCACCCTCGCCTCCGCTCAGCCCCGCGCGGAACAGCAGGAAGTGCAGCATTATCCGCCACTGGCTGTAATCGAACCAGAAGTAGTCACCGTTCTCATTGAGGATGAACACCTTCGCCGGAACCTGCCAGGCAAGCGCCCATTTCCACTTCGCCATCAGAGGCGTGTCGGCGCAGACGATTCCTAGAACGTCGTAGCCGCGGCGGCGCAGCATGCCGTACAGCTTCTTGCGCGCCGCGCGCCCCTGGTAATCCATCGTGCGGAAGACTTCGCCCCGCTGCGGGTCGAACCCGCGCGGCAGCCCGCTGAAACAGGTGAACAGGTCCACGCGCTGGTTGACCGCCTGGCTGTACAGCCCGGGCAGCAGGTTTTCGATCAGGTGGCGCGGGCCGCTCTCGATGAGCAGCACACGCCGCGCGTCAGGGATCTCCCGCGAAAAAAAAAGCCGCAAATTCTTATTCTACCCGCCAGCCTCCGAAGGGGACAGCCTGATCCGGCACTTTCGACGAAATCGCGAAGGTGTCAGACACCATTGGCACCTTCGCGAAAATTGCGAAGGAGGCGGATCAGGCTGTCCCCCTCAGAACGATGGATGAGCTTACGACACGACACGCAAGTGGCGGGAGGAAAGGAAAGCTTTGCCGCCCCGGCTAACGCTCCTCTTGCCTCTCCTTGAGGGATAGCCCTGCAATTCGCAAGGGGTATCCGGCAAAGCAAAGCCACGCATCCTCCAAAGGAGATGGGCGGATCCGGCACTTCCGCACTCTTGACGAAAACGCGAAGGTGTCAGACACCACTGGCACCTTCGCGAAAAATGCGAAGGAGCCAGATCAGGCTGTCCCCCTCAGAACGGCGCCTCTGCGGTCCACTGCACGCTTGCCCGGAGGAGCGGGCGTCCAGAAGTCGCTCCACGCCAGCTTGCACTCGCGCACCATGCGGCGGCCGTAGTCGCACCGGCGGAGATCCTTCGGACCGCCGTTGTTCGTCCCGAAGGCGAATTTCACGCCCATTTCCTTGCCCATGCGGATGAATTTCGCCGATGGAATCTGATAGCGGTCGTTGATTTCCATGGCGACGCCGTTCCTGACCAGAGCCTGGAGAACCTTCCGCATCCGCTCTTCAGTCCACAACTCGCCGTATTTCGGAGCGAGCTGATCGGGAACGTAGGTGGGGTTGACGTAGATGTCGATCGGTTCACCCTCGATGATGCCCACGGCACGCGCCACCAGCGTATCCATGAACTCCTGCGGATCGGCGATCGTCCCCACCTCTGACGGGATCCATGTGCGCATGCGGCGCCCGCGGTTGTCGCTCCACGTCATCGAGTCGGTGAAGACATAATCGAACATGCCGGCGACGCGGCGCGAGAACATCTGCGTCCACTCGCGCCCCTCCGCCTGCATGGCGATGAAACACGGCCGGCCTTTCATCCGCTCGAAGAACTTCAGCGCCCCCTCGTCGCTTTCGACTTCGTGGCCTTTGCCGCAGTTTATGGCAATGCCGTAAAAGACGCCGTCGAGCCGCGAGCGGTCGAGCGCCTGCCCAAGCGTGAGACCGCCCTTGAGGTGAACGTGGTAGTCCACCATGGGATAGTTCTGCGCGCCGAGCGCGAGGATGTCGCGGTAATCGGCATCCGCTACAGGCTCCACAGCGCCGGCGGGCAGCGGCAGATTGTCCGGAAGCGGGCGGACGCGGATCCGGCGGAAACGCACGCGCGAACCGGGATCGTGGCATTGCAGGGCGAACGTCCCCTGCCCGATGCGGCGCTCCTTCTCCATCCCCGGAAAAGGCGGCGGCGGCGCGGGCTCTGTATAGTCCACCACGAGCATTCCGTTCAGCCGCACCTGCGCGTTGCGGTTCCGCACCAGCACGTTCAGCGTGAACCACTCGTTGTCGTTCACGAACTGCCGGTACACATTCCGCACGCCGTACAGCGAGCCAGTCTTCTTGTTCTCGCGGTAGCCGCCTTCGCCCGTGGCGGTGTTGTTGATCTGCACCTCGAAGCCGCGGACCGGCCAGCCCTCATGCTGAAAAGTCGTGTGGAAGTAAACGCCGCCATTGGCCATCGGCTCAGCCAGCGCTTCCACTTCCAGCTCGAAATTGCGGAACCGCGCCGACTGCACAGGACCGGAGTAAAACAGGTGCGACCGCGGCCCTGCCGCGAGGATCGCTCCTCCTTCCACGCGCCACGACGACGGGCTTTCATTTGGCTTCCACCCCTCAAGCGATTGCCCGTTGAACAGTTCCACCCAGCCGGGAGATTGTGCGGAAACCCATGGAGCCAGCAGCGAAGCGGAGAATGCGCGGCGGTCGATCAAAGACGCAGGCATACAAGATCTTCCGCCTTGAGTATATGCTCGGCAGCCACGCGCCTGCCGCGGAACTGAACGCCCTCGGCCTCCAGCCGCAACCGCTGTTCGAGCGCCGCTTCGCCGCGCAGCCGGATCTCGCCGCCTGCTCCGAGCACGCGGTGCCACGGGAGCCGGTCGCCGCGCTTCCGCAACAATTGGACCACCAGCCGGTGATGCAGCGGATACCCGGCGGCAGCGGCCACGGCCGAGTAGGCGGCCACGCGCCCGCGCGGGATGCGGCCGATCAGGTCGAGGATCGCTGCATCCCGTGCGCCGTCCGCCCGCCGCACGGAGCGGCGCAGCGCGCGCTCAAATTGCGGGTCTCGGCGCTTCACACGCCCCAGCAGTAGTCTTCGACGGCCTTCTCGATGCTCTCGTCCTTGTCGGAGAGCCGCATCAGCTCAAGCCGGATGGCATCCACCAGAGCGTTCCACGATGCTTCGATGATGTTCTCGCTCACGCCCACCGTGCACCAGGAGCGGCGGTGATCACTCCATTCGACCAGCACGCGCACCTTCGATGCGGTGCCGCGCTCGGTGGAGATGACGCGCACCTTGTAATCGGTCAGCCGGACGTTGGCGATTGCCGGGTAGACCGTCGAGAGGCATTGCCGCAGGCAGAGGTCGAGCGCGTTCATCGGGCCTTCGCCGGTCGCAGTGGCCGAGTGGATCGCTTCGTTGACGCGCAGGATCACTGTGGCCGTGGTCATGGAATCGCGGGCGCCGATCTTGCGAGTCTCCACTTCCAGGGAGACGACTTCGAAAAACTGCATCCCGGGCTGCAGCGCCTCGCGCACCAGCAGCTCGAACGTGCCTTCCGCGGCTTCCAGCTCGTAGCCGAGATACTCCATTGTCTTGATCCGGTCGAGCAGCTCGCGCTTGGCCTCCTCGCTCATGCGGTCCTGAAGTCCGTACTGTCCGAGCTTGTAAAGCACGTTGCCGCGCCCGCTCATGTCGCTGAGCAGCACCCTCTGGCGGTTGCCGACCACCGAGGGCTTGATGTGCTCGTAAGTGATCGAATCCTTGAGCACCGCCGAAACGTGGACGCCGCCCTTGTGCGCGAACGCCCCGCGGCCCACGAACGGCTGGTTCGGGGGCAGCGGCAGGTTGGCCAGCTCCGCGATGTAATGACAGGCCGAGGTAAGCGCCGTGAGCTTCTCCGGACCAATGGCCGAGTAGCCCATCTTGGCCTCGAGATTGGCGATCACCGACGCGAGGTTCGCGTTGCCGCAGCGCTCCCCGTAACCGTTCAGGCAGCCCTGCACGTGGGTGACGCCCTCGCGCACGGCAGCGAGCGAGTTGGCCACGGCCAGGTCGCTGTCGTTGTGGCAATGGATGCCGAGCACGCCGTCGAAGCGGCGGCGCACGTCCGCCACGATCTCGGCCAGGCGGTCGGTCAGCGTGCCGCCGTTGGTGTCGCACAGCGCCAGCACGTCTGCGCCGGCTTCCTTGGCGGCTTCCAGCGTGCGCAGGGCATACGAGGGGTTCGCGTTGTAGCCGTCGAAGAAGTGCTCGGCGTCGTAGACGACCTCGCGCCCCTGCTCTTTCAGGAAGCGCACCGTGTCGGCGATCAGCGCCAGATTGTCCTCCAGCGAGATGCCCAGCACGCGCGTGGCGTGGATGTCCCAGCTCTTGCCAAAGATGCTGATGGCGGGCGTATCGGCCTCGACGAGCGCGAGCACGTTCGGGTCCTTCTCGACCGGGTTGCGCGCGAAGCGCGTCGAGCCGAACGCCGTCAGCCGCGCGTGCCTCAGCTTCACCGATTTCATCCGCTCGAAGAACTCCTTGTCCTTCGGGTTCGACATCGGCCAGCCGCCCTCGATGTAGTCGATGCCCAGTTCGTCGAGCTTCTGGGCGATGAGGATCTTGTCCTCCACCGAAAAGGAAACGGTTTCTCCCTGCGTGCCGTCGCGCAGCGTCGTATCGAATGTCCAGATCCGCATTTGTCTCTCTATCCGCGCCCCGGATGGGCGCTGCCGCCGCGGCCGCGCCTCCCGGATGAGCGCGCGGCCCGCGGCGGGCATCCTACTGTTCCACCTTCTTCTTCTTGAGGAAGGTCATCATCTGCCGCAGCTCCGCCCCGACCGCTTCAATCTGGCGCTTCTGGCCGGCCTCGCGCATGGCGAGAAACTTCCGGCGGCCGCTGCGGTTTTCCTCCATCCATTCCCGGGCGAACGCCCCGGACTGGATCTCGCCGAGAATCTTGCGCATCTCCTCGCGCGTGCGGCTGTCGATGATGCGCGGCCCGCGCGTGTAGTCGCCGTATTCTGCCGTGTCGGAGACGGAGTAGCGCATGTAGCTGAGCCCGCCTTCATAAATCAGGTCAACGATCAGCTTCAGCTCGTGCAGGCACTCGAAGTAGGCGATTTCGGGCGCGTAGCCCGCTTCCACCAGCGTTTCAAAGCCCGCCTGGATCAGTGCGCTGACACCGCCGCACAGCACCGTCTGCTCGCCGAACAGGTCCGACTCGGTCTCCTCGCGGAACGTCGTCTCGATCACCCCCGCCTTCAGCGAGCCAAGCGCGAGGGCGTAGGCGAGCGCGCTCTCCAGCGCCCTGCCGGAAGCATCCTGCGCCACCGCCACCAGCGACGGCACACCTTGCCCTTCCAGGAACACCTCGCGGACACGGTGACCCGGCGCCTTGGGCGCCACCATGGAGACGTCCACGCCCGCCGGCGGCTGAATGAAGCCGAAATGAATATTGAAGCCGTGGGCGAACATCAGCGTCTTGCCGGGCTTCATCGACGGCGCGATGTCGGAGTTGTAGAGATCCGCCTGAAGATGATCCGGCACCAGAATCATGATGAAGTCGGCGCGCGCCGCGGCTTCCGCCGGGCTCAGCACCGTGAGTCCGGCGTTCTCCGCCTTGGCGCGGGAGCGCGACGAGGCGGGAAGGCCGACCACGACGCTGACGCCGGAATCCCGCAGGTTCAGCGCATGGGCATGCCCCTGCGAGCCGTAGCCGATGATCGCCACGGTCTTGCCCTGCAAAGGCTCGAGCGAGCCGTCCTGTTCGTAATAACGCTTGGCCATTGTAAGTGAGACTTCCTTCCTTCTATCGTGTGTGTGCGGGTTCGGATTCAGAGTGCGCCTTGGGAATCGGCGGCGCCAGCTTCAGCTTCCGGGGCTCGAGCGACACCGCCACGAGCCCGGAACGCGTCACCTCAATTTCGCCGTAAGTCTGCATGACGGCGACGAACTCTTCCAGCTTCTCAGGATCTCCGCTGGCTTCCAGCGCGAAGCCCTCGACCGAGCTGTCGACAACACGGGCGCCGAAGATTTCGGCTTCCTTGAGAATCGCCGTGCGGTTCTCCTGGCTGACGCGGATGCGCAGCAGAACCATCTCGCGGATCACTGCCGGCGCCTCAGTCAGGTCGTGCGCCTGCAGCACGTTCACCAGCCGGTTCATCTGCTTGATCAGCAGCGGGCGCAGCCGCGGCTCCACGTCCACGCAGATCGTCATCCGCGACAGCGTCGGATCCAGCGTCCGCGCCACGGTCAGCGATTCGATATTGTAGCCGCGCTGCGACAGCAGCCCGGTGACGCGCATCAGCGCGCCCGGCTTGTTCTCCATCAGCAGGGAAATGGTCATCAGCATGTTTCGGAACTCCTCGGCGCGAACCTCAGGCGGGCACTTCCACGGGCTCCGGCGGCGCGAGCATCATTTCGTTGATCGCCGCCCCGGCGGGCACCATCGGATACACATTCTCGAACGGCGACACGCGCACGTCCAGCAGCACCGGTCCGGGATGGCGGAACGCATCCTCGAGCGCACTGCGGAGCTCACGCGGCTTGTCGACAATGCGGCCCTTGATGCCGTAAGCGTCGGCGAGCTTCTCGATGTTCGGGAACGCCTCGACCTGCACGGCGCTCAGCCGGTTCTGGTAGAACAGGTCCTGCCACTGCCTCACCATGCCCAGATAGCCGTTGTTCATGATGACGACCTTCACCGGCAGCCCCTGATTGGCCAGGGTCGAGATCTCCGGCATCGCCATCTGGAACCCCCCGTCGCCGACCACCGCCACCACCAGCGACTCCGGATGCGCCACCTGCGCCCCGATGGCCGCCGGCAGCCCGAAGCCCATCGAGCCAAGCCCCGACGAGCTGAGCCACGTGCGCGGGCGGTTGAATCGGATGAACTGCGCCGCCCACATCTGGTGCTGCCCGACGTCGACGCTCACGATCGCATTGCCGCCGCACAGCCGGTCGATCTCCACCATCAGGTGCTGCGGCTTGATCTCGTCGGCGCTGAAGACGGGCGTCAGCGGGTACTCTTCCTTCCACGCGCGGACCTGCTGCCACCACTCCTCCCGCTCCCGCTCGCGCAGCGCGCGCGTCTCCGGAGCGGTCTCCTTCAGCACCTTCACGATCCGGCCGAGCACCTTCTTCGCGTCGCCCACGATCGGCAGGTCCGCCGCGCGGTTCTTGCCGATCTCGGCCGGGTCGATATCCACGTGGATCACCTTCGCGTGCGGCGCGAATGCCGCCAGCCGCCCGGTGACGCGGTCGTCGAACCGCACGCCCAGGGCGATGAGCAGGTCGCACTCGGACATGCCCATGTTGGCCGCATACGAGCCGTGCATTCCTGGCATCGAGATGAAATTCGGGTGATCCGCCGGCAGCGCGCCCAGCCCCATCAGCGTCAGCACGGCGGGCGCGTCCAGGGTCTCCACCAGGTCGCGCAGCTCCTCATAGGCCCCGCTGGCGATGATCCCGCCGCCCGCATACACATAAGGCCGCGACGCCTCCCACATCATCTGCGCCGCCCGCCGGATCTGCCCGGCGTGGCCCTCGGTCACCAGCTTGTAGCCCGGCAGGTGAATGGCGTTCACCGGCGTGTAATGCGCCTGCCCCTGCAGAACGTCCTTTGTGATGTCCACCAGCACCGGTCCCGGGCGCCCCGAAGTGGCGATGTAAAACGCTTCGTGAATCACGGAAGGCAGCTCGCGGATGTCCTTCACCAAGTAGTTGTGCTTCGTCGCCGAACGCGTGATGCCGAATGTATCGGCCTCCTGAAACGCGTCCGAGCCGATCAGCTTCGACGACACCTGCCCGGTGAGCGCCACCACCGGAATCGAATCCATCATGCAATCCACCAGCCCCGTAGTCAGGTTGGTCGCCCCGGGGCCCGAAGTGGCGCAAGCCACCCCGGCCTTGCCGGTCGCCCGCGCATAGCCGGATGCCATGAAACAGGCGTTCTCCTCATGCCGCACCAAGATGTGGCGGATCTCGCCTTCGTACATGGCGTCATACAGCGGCAACGTCACGCCGCCCGGATACCCAAAAATGACCTCCACGCCCTCGCGCTGCAAGCATTCCATCAGGATGTGCGCGCCGCTCATCGTCTGGGCCATAGCAACTCTTGTCCTCTCCTTCTTCTCCAGGCCACCGCCCGTCGCGGGTCAGGGATCGCTCCGTCAGGACGCCACAAACCAAAAAGGGCCACCTGCGGGGATCTGCCCGCCCGGTGGCCCTTGGAATTTGTCCTTTTTGTAGGGTCACTCAGGCGGGCGCCGGTACAGCGACTCCAATCCGAATGATCCCTACAATGACGAGAATGGAGACACCGCTGGGCGACAGGAGCTGAGGGTCACAGACTGTCGCGCCAAACGGCATCACGTCCCTTAGATTAGCGCACAAGCCAGAGAAATGCAAGAGGAGATTGCTATAATTTTTACTAATGACTGTATTCGCCAACCACACTCCTGCCCCGAAAATAGAATGGCGACCGGGGCGCGATCCCTGCGGTGGCGGGACTCACGACGCGCACCCTGCGCCGCAGCCGCCCCCGCTCAGCAGTGTCTGGAATCTTTGCGGTAACCACCGCTGTCGCCTGCAACGCCGAATCCGGCTGTATGGCCACGCCGCAGGGCGCCTCCGCGGGAGATCCCTGCAGCCGGTGGCCGGATCGGGCGCCCGGGCCGCTTGACTTGCCGGTACGAAAGCGCGATTCGCCCGGCGCCCCCGCGAAACAGGAGTGATATCCATGGAAAATTCAGATTTTTCCCGCCGCACATGGTTCGCCGCCGCTACAGCCTCCGCCCTCCCCGCCCATGCCGGGCAGAAGCCGGGGCAGGGACGCACCGGCGCGCCCGTCCGGAAAGCAGATACCGGCGATCCCATCATCGCATCCGATCACCGCGCCGTGGTCGAAACTACAGCAGGTCGAGTGCGCGGCTACATCCGCCGCGGCATCTACACCTATAAGGGCATCCCCTATGGCGCGCCCACCGGCGGCGCCAATCGCTTCCTCCCTCCGCGCAAGCCCGAGCCGTGGGCGGGCGTCCGGTCGTGCCTCCATTACGGCCCGGTCTGCCCGCAGCAGCCGCGCGAGGGCTGGGGCAACGATGAAATCGCCTGGCTGTTCCAGTGGGACGACGGTCAGCCCGGCGAAGACTGCCTGCGCCTCAACGTCTGGACCCCGGGCGTCAGCGTCTCGCGCCCGGCCAGACGCCCGGTAATGGTCTGGCTCCATGGGGGCGGCTTCCAGGCAGGCTCGGGCCACGAGTTGCCGTCCTATCACGGCGAGAACCTCGCCCGCCGCGGCGACGTCGTGGTCGTGAGCGTGAATCACCGCCTGAACACGCTGGGCCATCTTTATCTGGCCGAGTTCGGCCCGCGTTACGCCTCCTCCGGCAACGCGGGCATTCTCGATCTGGTCCTCGCGCTCGGATGGGTCCGCGACAACATCTCGTCCTTTGGGGGCGATCCGGCCAATGTCACGATTTTCGGCCAGTCCGGCGGCGGAGGCAAAGTCAACGCTCTGCTGGCGATGCCCGCCGCGAAGGGACTCTTCCACAAGGCCATCGTGCAGAGCGGCAGCGCGCTGCGGCTGTCGACGCCCGATCTCGCGGCGAAGCTCGCCGCCGCCACGCTGGCTGAGCTGAACCTCTCGCGAAACGAGCTGAACCGCCTGCATGAGCTTCCCGCGCAGGCGCTCGTGATGGCCGGCGTGGCCGCGCGCAACAAGATCGCCCCGCGCCCCGCCATCCTTCGCCTCGGCGACATGGGCCGCACTCTCGGTTGGGCGCCGGTCGTCGACGGAAAGGATCTCCCCCGCCACCCCTTCGATCCCGGCGCACCGCAGGTCTCGGCCGCCGTGCCCATCCTGGCCGGAACAGTCATGAACGAATTTGTTTCGGCCATGGGCAATCCGGCGATGGAGCGCATGACGGAAGCCGAACTCGAAAAGCGCGTCTCGGAGATCTTCAAAGACCGCGCCGCCGAGATCACCGCCGCGTTCCGCAAAGCCAACCCGAAGGCCAGCCCGCTGGATCTGTTCTCGCTCATCGCCGCCGCCCCGGTGCGGCAGGCGGCCATCGATCAGGTGACGCGCAAGGCCGCGCTGAAGGCTGCGCCCGCGTGGAATTACTGGTTCTGCTGGAAGACGCCCGTGCTCGATGGCCGCCCCCGGTCGTTCCACGGCCTGGAGCTGCCGTTCGTGTTCGACAACATCGAGCGCTGCGATCACATGACCGGCGGCGGAGCGCGCGCACAAGCGCTGGCCACTCGCATGAGCCGGGCATGGATTCAGTTCGCGCGCACGGGCGATCCGAACCACCCCGGCATTCCGAAGTGGCCTGCGTGGGATCCCGCCACCGGCCCCACGATGATCTTCGACGACACCTGCGTCGTCAAGAACCACCCGGACCGTTTCGAACGGGAGCTGGTTGTGAAAGGATGATCTTCATGCGGTGGCTGTACCCCCTCTTCCTCCTCTCCTCTTTGGCGATGGCGCAGTTCCCCGGCGGCCCCCCGCCGTCCAGGGGCCCATGGTCAAACCCGAAGCTTCCTCCCGAAGAGCGCGCCCGGCTCCTCGTGCAGGCGATGACGCTCGATGAGAAGATCCAGATGGTCCACGGCGTCGGCTGGTTCTTCGGCGCGGACATGAGCCTGACCGGCGAGGCGCCGCCGCCCATCGTCTACCGCTCCAACGGCGGCGGCGGCTTCATCCCCGGCATTCCGCGGCTCGGCGTGCCCGACCTCCAGATGAACGACGCCATGGTCGGCTCCGGCGGCGGCGCGCGCATGGGGCGCTATTCCACCGCCATGCCGTCGGCGCTGGCGCTGGCCTCCTCCTGGGACCTGGACCTCGCCCGCGAATACGCCGCGCTGATCGGCAAGGAACTCCGCGATCAGGGCTACAACATCACCCTCGGCGGCGGCCTTAACCTGACGCGGGAGCCGCGCAACGGCCGCAACTTCGAATACCTCGGCGAAGACCCGCTGCTGGCCGGCCGCATGGCCGCGGCGTACGTGCAGGGCAAGCAGTCGCAGGGCATCGTCGGCATCCTGAAGCACTATGCCCTCAACAATCAGGAGTCCGGCCGCTACTTCGCCAACGTCCGCATGCCGCGCAAGGGCGCGCGCGAAAGCGAGCTTCTGGCCTTTGAAATCGCAGTGAAAGAGGGCCAGCCCGGCTCGGTGATGTGCTCCTACAACCTCTACGAAGGCGATTACGCCTGCGAGAACGCGTATCTTCTCAACGACGTGCTCAAGAAGGAGTGGAACTGGCCCGGCTTTGTCATGTCGGATTGGGGCGCCACGCATTCCACTGTCAAGGCTGCGCTGAACGGGCTGGACATGGAGATGCCCGGCAACACATTCTTCGATGGTGCGCTGAAAGCCGCCGTCGAGAAGGGTGAAGTCCCCATGGCGCGGCTCGACGGCATGGTGCGGCGCATCCTGTGGGCGCTGTTCCGCGCCGGCGTCTTCGACCGCCGCCCGCAGCGCCAGGCGCCCGACATCTTCCGTGGCTTTGAAGTCGCCCAGAAGGCTGCCGAAGCGGGCATCGTCCTGCTGAAGAACGACCGTGCGGTCCTGCCGCTCGATCCGCAGATGAAGGGCACGATCGCCGTCATCGGCGGTCACGCTGATAAGGGTGTGCTGAGCGGCGGCGGCTCCGCGCAGGTGGACCCGGCGGGCGGCAACGCGGTTCCGCCTGCGCCGCCGAAGCCCGGTTCGTCGCTGCTCGACATCATCTTCGGAACGCCCGTCTACCACCGCTCCCAGCCGCTGAGGGCAATCCAGGCCCTTGCCTCCAGCGCAAAGGTCGTCTTCCACGACGGCAAAGACATCGCCGGCGCGGCGAGCCTCGCCAAGTCCGCCCAGGCAGCCATCGTCTTCGCCGCGCAGCACACCAGCGAAGGCAAGGACCTCGCCGATCTGTCGCTACCTGACAGGCAGGACGACCTCATCGCGGCTGTGGCGGCGGCCAATCCGCGCACCGTCGTCGTGCTCGAAACCGGCACGGCGGTGAAGATGCCGTGGCTCGCGCGCGTGGCAGCCGTGGTCGAGGCCTGGTATCCGGGCATCCGCGGCGGCGAGGCCATCGCTAACGTCCTGTTCGGCCGCGTGAATCCTTCCGGCAAGCTCGCCATGACGTTCCCGAAATCCGAAGACGACCTCCCCCAGCCGCGCCTCGTGGCTCAGCCCCCGGCGCGCGGTCCGCAGGACATGGGTCCGATGTTCCCCGGCGGTCCGGCGAAGATGCGCGTCAACACGCGCCAGTTCGATGTCGAGTATCCTGAGGGCGCGCGCGCCGGCTACAAGTGGTTCCAGTCGATGAAGCGCGAGCCGCTGTTCCCCTTCGGCTTCGGACTCTCCTACACCACCTTCGCCTACTCCGGTCTCCGCGTGGATGCGGCCAAACGCGAGGTGGCGTTCACGCTGCGCAACACAGGCCAGCGCGCCGGAGCCGAAGTGGCGCAGGTTTACGTGCAACTGCCTGCCTCGGCGGGAGAGCAGTTCCGCCGCCTCGCCGGCTGGCAGAAGGTGACGCTGAAACCCGGCGAATCGCGCACTGTTGCCGTAGCGCTGCACCCGCTCGCGTTGGCCGTCTTCGATGAGAAAGCCGGCAGGTGGGAAACGCCCCGCGGCACGTTCCGCATCTTCGCCGGCGGCTGTTCAGCCGACACGCCGCTCCGCGGCGAGATGGCGATCCAGTAAGGGCCTCCCGGGCGCGCCCGCTCGCGTGGAAACGGAATCGGGCGCGCGCCGCGCTACTTGCCGCCCTCGCGCCGTGGGCTCACGTTCAGCACGATCTCTGAACCGGGATCCAGGCGGATGTTAGGCGCCTTCGCGGCGAACTGCACCAGGATGAGCGCCGCGCCCGCGCCCACGCCTGCGCCGATGGCCGCCCCTTTGCCGCCGGCCGCCAGAGCGCCGATGAGCGCCCCGATTCCGGATGCGGCCGCCATCTTGCCGAGGTTGTTCTTCTTCTCGATCAGGAAGCCCTCTTCGTCCGTGTTCTGCTGTCCCTTGGAATTGGTGAAGGACTTCACGTCGCTGCTCACGGGCACCCGCGCGCCGTCTTTCAGGGTCAGGGTCTGAAACGCAAGAAGCAGCGTCGACTTGCCCTTGAACTTGTTGCCGCTCTTCGATTCCCGGATCTCGCCTTCCATCACCGCTCCGCGGAAGGCGGCTGGCTCCACCACCATCGCCGAGATCTTGTCGCCCTTCCGATTAGTCTCCGTCGAGACGGGCGCCGTGAGCCTCACCTTCATCTCCGTGTCTTTGGCAAGCTCCGGACCGGACGCATGCACGGCCAAGGGAAGAAGAAGGGCTAGCGCGGCGAGCGGCAACACGGCCATCCGCCCGCGGTCAGCCGGCAGCGAGCTGGCCCGCCGCTGCCTTAAGGTGAAATTCGGATGCATCCAAGGCACCTCCTTCGAGCGCTGTCGGCTACAACTGAACTATTCTAGTTCTTCACGGCAGCGCTTTTGGAGTATAACATATATTCAGATCATAAGATCAAGTATCCGCCACGGGCCCGGATCCGGGCGGATGGAGGCGACCGGATATGCAGTGCCCGAAATGCGGACGCGAGGAGCCCGCAGGAATGCGCTTCTGCACGGCGTGCGGGGCGGCGATGGAAGCGGCGCCGGCTCAGGCTGTGGCCGCCTGCCCCCTCTGCGGCGCCCCCGCGAAGCCGGGAATGAAGTTCTGCGTGAACTGCGGGGCTCCGATGGAGCAGCCGGGGGCCGTTCCGGATCAGAGATCGGCCGCCCCGCCGCCGCTTCCGCAGGGTGAAGGCGCAGCGCCGCCATATTCTTCTCAAGCTCCGCCGGCCTACTCCCCTCCGCAGCCCCCTCCCATGCCTGCACCGCCGGAGCCGGCTGCGGCATACCCGGCCTTTCAGCCGGCAGCGCCGCCACCCGCGCCTCAATGGCCCGAGGCGCCGCCCGCAGCCGCGCCTCCCCCCGTGCCCCCGGAAGCCCATGATTACGCGGGCTATCCGCCTTTCGCTCCAGGACCGGCCGCGCCCCAGCGCCGCAGCGGGCCGGGACTCGGCGTAATTCTGGGCGCCGTGGCCTTGCTCCTGCTTCTGGCCGGGGGCGGCTACTTCGGCTACCGGAAGTTTTTCGCAAAGCCCGTCCCGGCGGAAACGGCTGCGAAGCAGGAACAGACGGAGACCGCCTCTGCCGCCGCCGGGCAGGCTCGCGCCCCGGCGGAGGCCGCCCCAGCGCCAGCCGCCACGCTGCCGGCCCAGCACACGCAACAGGCCGGCGCACCGGCGTCAGTCAGTGTTCCGCCGTCTCAGACAGCCCCTCCTGTCAGCCGTTCCACCCGGCCGCCCGCACCGGCGCAGGCGAGGCCTTCCGCGCCCGCCGCTGCGGCAGGCCGCTCGACGGCGGCTCCCCCTGCTCCCGCGTCCTCTTCTGCGGCGCCGCCATCCTTCCCCGCGGCCACCGAGCGCCCGCCGATTGACGCTGCCCCTCCGGGAGCCATTCGCCCTGCATCCCCTGCATCGCAGCCGCCCGCCGCCGGGCGGCCCAGGATTCTCCGGCCTGAGCGCGAGATCTCCCCTCCGCAGTCCCAGCCTCCGCCAAGAACGCCGGCGCCGCCGGCAGGTCCTTCGTCCGGCGTTCTCATCTGGTCGGGAGATCTCCGCAAGGGCGAAATCGTCACCATCGAGGGCCGCAACGCCACTTCGGGTGCTCTGCAAGGCGCCCTTCCGGGCGTGCCTGTGGTTCTGGAGACCGATTACAAAGGCATCGGGTTCGCGGAGACTCCGGGACCGTCGAATGGCTGGAAGCGCGTTTCTTTCCGCGCTCTCCGAAACCAGAAGGTGGTGGTCACGCTGCGCTGGAGGACTTTCGACTGACCCGGACCGGCCACCCGGCTGCCATGCGAAATGCCATTCAATCCATGGGAGGATGACGACTTTGACAACTTGCGTCTATTGCGGGACTCCGATCGAAGCGGGGACGCGATTCTGCGGCGCCTGCGGCCGCCCCGCCCCGGCGTCTCCGCCCCCTGCGGCGCCTCCGCCGCCCATGCCCCCTCCGCCCGGCGCCGGATACCCGGCCATGCCCCCTCCGCCCGGCGCATGGGCCGCCGCGCCTCCTCCTCAGACAGCCCCTCCCCCCGCTGCCGGCGCTCCCGCGCGGCATCTGTCGCCCACGGGCATCCGCGCCGCCTCCAACGGCACGGTTTTCGAGGTCTTCGAATATGAGATGTACCGTATCGCCCGGATCCTGTTGCAGGGGTCTTCGGTGACGCTGGAGGCCGGCATGCTGCACTACTGGCTGGGCAACATCCAGATGCAGGCGCAGGGCCCGTCTCTGGGAGGCATGGCGAAATCGCTGCTGACCAAGGAGAAGATCGTCCGGCCCGTCTACAGCGGATCGGGCGAGATTTATCTGGAGCCGACATTCGGTGAAATCGAACTGCTTGAGCTCGCCGGGAATGACATCTGGATTCTCGATAAAGGGTCCTACCTCGCTTCCGACATTTCCGTTCAATTGGGGATGTATACGAATCCTGTATTCACGTCATTTTTTGGCGGCGAGGGCATGTTTCAGACCCAGGTTTCCGGCGCCGGGAAGGTCCTGTATTGGGCCCCTGGCCCGGTGCAGCGGATCGAGCTGCGCGGCGAGACGCTCACCGTCGACGGCTCGTTCGCCGTGGCGCGGACGGGCTCGCTGGATTTCCGCGTCGAGAAGGCCACCAAAGGGCTTTTCCGCTCCATGATGTCCGGCGAGGGGCTGGTGAACGTCTTTCGCGGCCATGGAACCGTCTTGCTGGCCCCGGTTCCGAACCGCTACATGACGCTGCTCGGCGAATTCGGCGGGCTGCACCGGGCCATCCGCTCCATCAAGACCTCGTAGACCTCTTCCTGAACGGAGGGCCGGAAGCGTCATGAGCCGCATCGTTGCTCCCACAGGCGCGCCGGAAACGGCGCCATCCCTGCCGCAGGCGGGCTTGCCGCCCTGTGCAGGCGCGCCGGCTGCGTGCGAAGTGGCCGGCATGCGCTGCCGGATCATTGTGGAGCCGGGCATCGGGCCGGAAACCGGTTTGCCCTGGCCGGCCGACGTGCAGGAGTTCGCCGCCGAAAGTCCGGTTCTGGCCGACTCCTATCTGGCCGGGCTCGCGCCCTCCGGTGGCCCGCCGCGCATCTTCATCACACGGAAGCCGTTGGCCACGTCCCGGTGCGCCGCCGTGTTCGGGTATGCCGGCCGCCGCACGCGCGCCGCCGTGGTGAGCCTTTTTGGGCTGGAGTCAGACGGTCCGCAACAGACGCGCAGGCGGCTGGAAGCGTTGGTGGCGCACGAACTCGGCCACCTGGCCGGATACGGCCACTGCCGCACTCCGGGCTGCTTGATGCGTGCGGCGGAATCCGTGGAGGATCTTGACTCGCGCCAACTGGCGTTCTGCCGGGCCTGCCGCGTGCGCCGCCGCCTTCCCCTCGCCGCGGGAGTGCTGGCCTTCTGTCTGGCGGTGTCGCTCGTGCTGGACGTGGCCGTCGAGAGGATCCGCAACCGCAGCCACGTCTTTTCCTGGCGCCCGGATGGCGCGGCCGCAGTGCTCGAACTCGAAGGCGCGCCGGTGTTGCGCCTCCGCAACCCGGCCGCGGCGCAGGCCGCGGCGGACGCGCTGAATGATCTCTATGCTTCCCTGTCGCCGCCGCCCCTCGGGTTCGATCCCAACGGCGGATCCCCGCGCATCATGGCCGGTGGACGGCAGGTCGTGTCCCTGGAGGCGGTGGACACGGGCGGCGTCGGAGCGGAAAGGTTCGCCGGCCGCTGGATCGCCCGCTTCGACCCCGTGATCCAGGGCAAAGGCACGGTCCAGCAGGGCTGCCCGTCCTGCCATATCGACAGGCGCGGCGAGGTGCTGGACGCAATGGCGCGGCGTTCGCGCTGGTGGAGGTGAATGTGAAGGAACTGCTCATCCGCTTTGCCGCCTGGCGCGCCGATGTGGCGCGCCAGCTCAACGAGATCCTCTTCTGGCGCGAGCTCACCGAATTCTGCCGCCGCGTCAGCCTGCCGCTGACGGGGCTGGCACATGGCACGCTGCGGCTTTTTCCGTTTCTCCGGCGGCTGGAGTGGCTGCTGGAAATCGAATCGCTCACCCGGCGCCATCCCGTCGTGCTCGTCTTCACCCTGGCCTTTGTTCTGCTGCGCGGGCTGAAGAGCACCCCGCTGGGCCATATCGCCACCGACGAGGCGATCTATCCCTTCGTCGCCCTCGTCTCCGGCTATAACCCGTTCCTCGGAATGCTGTGCGGCGTCTTCTATGGGGCGGGCGACCTGGTGCAGAAGTTCTTCCTGCCCGACATCTATGGGGCCAGGCATTGGAGCGATGGGAACTTCTGGGGCGCGTTGGCGGGCTACGTCGTCGCCTATTCCTCTCTGATGATCATGGGCCTCGCCCCGGGCATGGCTTCCAGAGCCTGCCGCGCCGCGGCGGGCGTTGTGATCCGCAGTTATTTCAACCGCCGCGCCACGGCGATGGCCGACGGCGGCGTGCCGCTCCCTGTGTCGCCCGCGCCTCTGATCGAAATGGTTGCCGGCGCCGTGGGCGCTTACGCCGCCGGATGGACCGTGCTGCATGAGGTCGCCCCCGTCACCGAACGCCCCGCCTTCTACTGGCGTCCGCATCCCGACGTTTCCTGCCACGCCCTGGAGGTGGACGCGCATCTCCACGGGCCCGCCCCCACCGTGGGCGGCGTCGCCGCCGCCGGCGCGGCTATCCCCGTCGCCATCCCGCCGGCGCCCCCTTCGCTTCCTCCCCAGCAGGCGCCCCAATATCCCGACGAAATCGAGTGGACCGCCCCCGACGGCAAGCGCCATGTCCTGGTCAAGAACGAGGACGGCCAGTACATCAACATTCTCACCGGCGGCATAGTCGACGTGACCAGACTGGACGAATGGAAGCAGAGCTGGTCGAACATCATCGCCGACCAGCAGCAGTTCAGCCAAGAGCAGATGCAGAAGCTCGAAAACCGCGACACCGCGTTCGACAGGGAGATGGACGCCTGGCTGGCCGAGCAGAAAGAAAAGGATAAGATCCTCAAGAACCTGAACCAGATGGAGATGAATATCCTGCTTGGCAAGGGGCCGGAGGGTTCACTCTACAAACCGCCCGGCTCGCCCGGGAATATTCTGGATAATATCGGCGAGCTTCAGGATCAGATCCTGAAAGGGAAGCCGCTCGACAAACGGAAATACGAGCAGATTTTTCACATCTACAAAGGCGTCAAACAGGGTGACATTCTCACCGAAGACCAGATGCCCACCTCGAACGAAATCAACCGGGACATCATCAACGCCACTATCAAATCGACGGTTCAGGAGTTCGTTTTCGGCGAGAAGAGCGACGGGAGCACGTCCTGGCTGGGATTGGCCGGAAGAACGCTGACCGCCTCGGTCACTGGCGGAGTGTCGGAACTGATCTTCACGCCGGCCGATGCGCTCAAGGACATGAAGGATTATGTGGACGCGGGCGGCAACTCCATCCCCGGCGGCTTCACTCATGCCTTAGGCGCGGTGATCGAGGGGGAGATCTTCGGCAAGGCGGGCGAACTTGTTGGCGCAGGCATCCATAAAGTCTCGTCGGCAGTGGGCAAAGCCGCCGGCGATTTTCTGGAAAACGCCAGCAAGAAAGGCAGCACGGCCGCCCGGAAGGTGCTGGAAGCGGCCGACAGCGCCAAGAAAGGGTTGAGCCAAATAGCGTCCACCCTCCAACAGCCGGTCGGCGGAAAGCCGCTTTCCACGCACTACGATCTTCTGGATCCTCCACGGCCGCCCCGCAGCCCGGCGCAGCAGATCCGCGACAAGGCCCGCGCCGGCACAACCACCGTGGACATTGTGCATGCCGGCGTTCCGGGCAAATCCGATCTGGCAGGCTTCCCGGACAGGGCGGTGAAGCATGCCAAGGTGGTGTCCGACAAGCATGGGGTCATCCTCGACCTCCGCCCCAGCAATGCCGCCTCTGCCCCGCTGATCGAGGCTGGCGAGGCTGTGCCGAAGAAATCCTTTGTCAAAAACAAATCATTGACATCCGGCGACCTGCGGCTCGGAGCGAAGGGCAAGCCCGGTATGGTCGGCCACTACAAGCCGGAACTGCCCCCGCAGGGCGACATGAGCGACGAAGCCTACGGCAGGCTGAAAAAGTTGCATGAGAAGCGGACCAAGGAATTCGCCGACGAAGCCGAGTCGCTCGCCGAACTGGAAAAGGACGGGAAAGTCTTCGTCAAAGACGGCGTGGTCCACGATGCGGCGACGGGCAAGCCCTTCGCCAGCGACATCGACCTCTTCGAGATCCGCGACGCCACCACCGGCAAGCCTATCCCGCGCTATCAGGTGGACCCTAAGGGCAACCTCATCTACGACCCTGCCACAGGGCAGCCGAAGTTGAACCCGGTGCGCGAGCAGATCATCAAGGAGCTGAAGAACGGCCCCTTCCAGGCGCAGCACGGCGCGCACATGGACTGGAAGTACGACCATCTGCCGACGAAAGACCACGACGCCATGATCGACAAAGGGGTCATCTCCAAGCACCAGATCGGAAAATACGAGCCGGGAAGCGGTGGAGGGATGCCGGAGCATCTGGTCTCCATCGGCCCCAACGGCAAGCTGACCAGCAGCGTCGTGATAGGAGAACGGTGACGATGACGATGACGCTTCCCTGGCGTCCTGCCGCCCGCCGGCGGCTGCTCGATCAGGCTTTCTCATGGATGCCGGCCGCGATGGAAGACGATGGCGCGGCTCAGGCGCTCACCGGCATCTGCCGCCAGTATGAAGAGGGCCTGCCGCGGCTCGCCCTCTCACGTTGCCCTCACACGGGCCTCGTCGAGAAGCATTCCTTCGACCCGTACGGCATGGATGGACTCTGGTGGAACTATCATGCTCCCGCCCGGCCTCTGCGGGAGCGCCTGTTCACCTGCCAGGCGATCACCGGCGCCGTGCGGATCGAGCCGCCGGCAGAGAACTTCCCCTTCCTCGCAAGGCCCGGCCCCGGCGCGCCATTCGTCATTCCCCGCCTGCTCGAACACCCGCAGGTCCAGGCGGTTGTCAGCTCGCTTGCCTGCGGCCGCCATCAGGCATTCTGCATCGCCTATTTCGCGCCGGATGAAGTCGACGGCGTCGAGTGGCCCAACGACTGGGGCGCCGGCGAGCGATGGGCCGAAGGCGGCGAAACCTATGGCGGCTGGACCGAGGCGCCGGATTTCGAGCAGGAGTGGGACTTCGATCTCGCCCCCTGGATCGAGCGCGGCAAGCTCTTCTGGATCGCGCCTGGCGACAGACGCCTCGCGCTCCAGCGCGCCGTCCACGGCTGCCCGTACCTGAATCTCGCCGGCGTGCGCTCCATGCAGCACGTGCAGAACGGCCGCGTGTGGACGGCGGCCGAAATCCTGGCCTGAATATCGAGGAGAACGAGTCATGATCCGCTTGCAGCCTTATGTGATTGCCGCTCTGGCCCGCCATTACGCGCTGCGCCGTTCCGCGCTCAGCGGCGGCCTGTTCGACGAGATGCACGATCCGGCTTACGCCGCGCAAGTCGGCTCCTGGTACGAGTCCTTGCCGGAGGAGCACCGGCTCTCGCGCGGCCACCTGGCTTTGCTCGCTGCGCCGGACCTGCTCGCCGACGTCCGCATCATGCACGGGTTGGACAAGCTCACATCCTTCTGGCTCCTCGCCCCTCACGGCGGCGGCCAAGGCTGCCTGCTCGCCGCCCCGCAGAAAGACGGCGAACTCGAGCTGAAGCCCGTCGGCGGCACGGAGGAAGTCTCGGATATGATCCTGCTGATGCTGGCTGCCGGCGGCGAGCCGGCCGAACCCGAAATGAACGTGCGGCTCACGCCCGCCGAACTGGCCGCGCTGCTGGCCTGGATCGATCTCGACCACCGCGCCTCTTTCGTCGCCCGCATCGCGCACGAACCGCGCCCGGATTCCATCACCGCCGAGGGCGTGGCCGAATACTGCGCCAAGGAAGCCGGCGTCTCCGACCCGCGCTGGCTGCTGGCCTTCTTCGCCCCCCTGCTCGATGCCGCCGCCATCCCTGCCGCGCCGCCGCAGGCCGCGGCGGCGTTGCAGGGCCTGGCCCGCCGCGGGCTCGCAGAGCCGCGCGGCACGGGCTGGGCCTGGACGCTGCCAGGACAATTTCTGTCGGAAACGTTTCAGCGCCGCACCGTCCTCGCCGCTATCGACACCGCGGCGGCAGCTCCGGACGGCGCACTGGGACGCCACGCCGCCTGCCTGTTGCGGTCGGATCAGCCCCTGTGGTTCATCGACATCCCGCCCGGCGGAGAGGCGGCGCTCGCCGGCATCAGCATCCTCGACGCCCGCACGGTGCTCGACACCCTGTTCACTCCTCTCTCGGCAGCTCCGGATTGGCGTATGCCGCGGCAGCCGCCCGCCCCCGCCTACGCGGCGCCTCCCCAGTATCACCCCGCCTATGCCGGGCCTCCGCAGGGCGCGGCGCCCTATGCGCCGCCGGCGCCGCAACGCCCCGCTCCCGCCGCGCCCCCGCCCGCGCCGGGCTACGCCCCGCAAGCTGCCCCGCCCCAGTCGCCTCCGTTCGCCGCGCAGCCCCAGCATCCGCCTGCGGCCCCGCCGGTCCAGAACTTCTGCCGCAATTGCGGCCAGCCGTTGCCGCGCGGCGCCGCCTTCTGCGGCCTGTGCGGCACGCGCCAGTCGTGAGGCGAACACGGCCCCGGATCCTGCCGCCGCCACAACGTGCCGGGTCCGGCCGGCGACGCCGCGACTTCGCAGTTCGCCCGCCTGGCGTACCATCTGCCACGGCAACGACGTCCGCTTGAACGGCCCCGAGCGATGGAAGACGCCGATCCGGCCGCTTTCGATCTCGCCGTCCCGGCGCAGAGTGATCCCGGCCCGGCTCCGAAGGTTCCCCCGCCCGCGCACGAAGCCATCTGCGCGCGCGATGCCCGCGGCTGGTTCCGCCGAAAGAGCCGCTTTCATATAATTAAGGCCGAAATCCGCCCACGCGCGCCCGTGGCCATGGCAGCCGCCCCGGCTTTTCCGGTGGGAAGCGGCTTCCGGCGGCTCCACGTGGCCGTCGTCTGAACGCAAGATCTCCGGCGCAGCCTCGCCGCGCCCGTGGACAGCTTTGCCGGAAGCTCCCAAACCGGGCGCTCGCCGGCGATCCCCCCATCCCGGAGCGCCACATGCCGCCCGCGGACTGCTCCGCCGCTGACCGCGGGCTGCCGCTCCGCTCCCTCTGCCACGGCGCGCGAAGCCGCCCGTCGTGCCCCGGTCTCCTGAGATTTCAGTACCGCCCAGTGCAGAATCCGTGCGGCGAGGTGTTGATTCCAGATACGGGCGTCCGATATAGTGAATTTTGGGCGTCTTCTTGCTAGACTTCTACAGTTCTGACAGCCCGCCGCGGTCCGGCCCAAGCCCGGCGGGACTGCGATTCCGGAAGATTCGGGAGGATTGACCTGATGGCACCCACTACGAGCCTGTCGAGTGCGACGAGGCAGGCGAAGACTCATAACGCGGCAGGCGCATGGCGGCGCGCCGGCACATGGCTCCTGCTGCTGGTTCTGACGCTCGGCGCGGGCGCGCTGCCGGCCATGGCCCAGCCGCCTCACCACGGCGGCGGAGAGGCCAGCCTCGTGCTGCCGGATCTCGATCAGGCCCAGTTCTTCGGCATCGGCGGCCGCAGCCTGCTGATGATCGGCCTCGTGGTCTGCGCGCTCGGCCTTCTCTTCGGCCTCAGCATTTACACCCGGCTCAAGAACATGCCCGTGCACAAGTCGATGCTCGAGGTCAGCGAGCTGATCTACGAGACCTGCAAGACCTACCTGGCGACGCAGGGCAGGTTCCTCGTCATTCTCGAGCTGTTCATCGCCGTCATCATCGTCTTCTACTTCGGCTTCCTGCAGCACATGGAGGCCTACCGCGTGGCCGTCATCCTGCTGTTCAGCGTGATCGGCATCGGCGGCAGCTTCGGCGTGGCGGCGTTCGGCATGCGCGTCAACACGTTCGCCAACTCGCGCGCCTCCTTCGCCAGCCTCAGCGGCAAGGCATTCCCGTGCTACGACATTCCGCTCCAGGCGGGCATGAGCATCGGCATGATGCTGATCTCGGTCGAGCTGCTGCTGATGCTCTTCATCCTCCTCTTTATTCCAGGCGACCTGGCCGGCCCCTGCTTCATCGGCTTCGCCATCGGCGAATCGCTGGGCGCCGCCGCCCTCCGCGTCGCCGGCGGCATCTTCACCAAGATCGCCGACATCGGCGCCGACCTGATGAAGATCGTCTTCAAGATCAAGGAAGATGACGCCCGCAACCCCGGCGTCATCGCCGACTGCACCGGCGACAACGCCGGTGATTCCGTGGGCCCCTCCGCCGACGGCTTTGAAACCTACGGCGTCACCGGGGTGGCGCTGATCAGTTTCATCCTGCTCGGCATCAACGAGCGCGTGGCCGGCCCAGCCTGGGCCACCATCCAGGTCCAGTTGCTGGTCTGGATCTTCACGATGCGCGTCATGATGGTCATCTCCTCGGGCGTCAGCTACTTCATCAACAGCTTGCTGGCGAAGGCGAAATACGCCGATGCGGACAAGATGAACTTCGAGCAGCCCCTGACGAACCTTGTCTGGATCACCTCGCTGCTGTCCATCGCGCTCACCTATGTGGTCAGCTACCTGATGATCCCCGAGCTCAAGGGCGACGCGACGCTGTGGTGGAAGCTCGCCACCGTCATCAGCTGCGGCACGCTGGCCGGCGCGCTGATCCCCGAATTCGTCAAGGTGTTCACCTCCACCGGCTCGCGCCATGTGCGCGAAATCGTGAAGGCCTCTGAAGAAGGCGGCGCCTCGTTGAACATCCTCTCCGGATTCATCGCCGGCAACTTTTCCGCCTACTGGCTCGGCTTCACCATCCTCGCCCTGATGTCGATCGCCTATTGGATGTCGACGATGGGCCTCGCCGCCTTGATGATGGCCCCGGCTGTCTTCGCCCTCGGCCTCGTCGCCTTCGGCTTCCTCGGCATGGGGCCGGTGACCATCGCCGTGGACTCTTACGGCCCTGTGACCGACAACGCCCAGTCCGTCTACGAGCTTTCCACCATCGAACAGATCCCCGGCATCGAAGCCGAGATCGAAAAGGAGTTCGGCTTCCGGCCGCAGTTCGAGAGGGCCAAGGACAACCTCGAAGAAAACGACGGCGCCGGCAACACCTTCAAGGCCACCTCCAAGCCCGTGCTCATCGGCACCGCCGTGGTCGGCGCCACCACCATGATCTTCTCCATCATCGTCGCCCTCACCAACGGCCTCGACCCCAGCCGCGTCGGCTACCTCTCGATCCTCCACGCGCCGTTCTTCTTCGGCCTCATCGCCGGCGGCGCCATGATCTACTGGTTCACCGGCGCCTCCACCCAGGCCGTCTCCACCGGCGCCTACCGCGCCGTCGAGTTCATCAAGCGCAACATCAAGCTCGAGGGCTCCACCAAGGCCAGCGTCGCCGACTCGAAGAAGGTCGTCGAAATCTGCACCCAGTACGCCCAGCGCGGCATGTTCAACATCTTCATCGCCGTGTTCTTCGGCACGCTCGCGTTTTCCTTCGTCGAGGAGTTCTTCTTCATCGGCTATCTGATCGCCATCGCGGTCTTCGGCCTCTTCCAGGCGATCTTCATGGCCAACGCCGGCGGCGCCTGGGACAACGCCAAGAAGATCGTCGAAACCGAGATGAAGGCCAAAGGCACCGACCTGCATGCCGCCACCGTCGTCGGCGACACCGTCGGCGACCCGTTCAAGGACACCTCCTCGGTCGCGCTCAACCCGACCATCAAATTCACCACGCTCTTCGGCCTGCTCGCCGTCGAGCTCGCCGTCAGCATGCGCAACCAGGGCCAGTCCACGCTCACCCACCTCCTCGCTGTGGTCTTCCTGCTGGTTTCCATGAGCTTCGTCTACCGCTCGTTCTACGGCATGCGGATCGAGAAGTAGACGCTTTTCCTTCCAGGCACGCCAGGGCGGCCCCCAGGGCCGCCCTTTCTTTTCGGACTCGTCAGAAAAATCCGTGGGCAAGCTCCGGTTCAGGCAGCTTGCCAAGTGAGTGATAGAGCGCGAGTTCGAGGACGCGATAGGTTCGGAACCCGCACGATTTTCTCATGGTTGCTTTGGCTTTGTCGTTCAAGCCCTCAAGGACTCCACTGGAAAACTCTTTCTGCGCCCGAAAGTAGTTGAGGATCAGTTCGCGATGCTTGCGTAAAGTGCGGGCGATCCGATTCATCGGCTCAATCCGCGAGCGCATGGTCCGCCAGCGCCACTCGCCGAGGAACTTGCCGGCCCCGGCGGCGGAATCGTAGTTCCAGAGTTGCTGAAAACCTCCCTTGAGCAAATAGGCGCGGACCGTTTTGAGGTTGTAGCGGAGCAGGTCGCAGAGGCGGAACTTTTGCTTGGCCGTGGGGTTCTCCTTGTGTTTGAGCAGGCGCCCCCGGGTTTTCTTCGGCCGCGTAAAATCCAGAGTGTGAATTAACAGGATGCTGGAATTTCTCGCTTGGTCATAAGAATAAAGCCGTAAGTATTTGATCCTGCGTGCGTCAATGTGCTGAATTGAGCGTATTTCAGCGACCTGTTAAGCGCTTGATAATGGCCGCCCGCTACCGGATCCAGTGGAAGTATTGCCAACTTTCACGAAAGGAACAGGACACAGATGGCCAAGGACAGAATAAACCGTGAGGAGCTCGCCGACAAGCTGGTTGAGCAGGTAAAAGAGGCGGACGACCCGATCCAGGCTATGGCGCAGTTGATGGCGGACTTCCTGATGGAGTCGGAAGTCGCGGCCAAGGTGGGCGCCGCTCCGCACGAGCGGAGTGCCGAGCGGACGACGTATCGCCATGGCTACCGGCCGCGGCGGTGGGACACGCGGCTGGCAACGCTGGAGTTGCAGGCGCCGAAGGCGAGGGGGGCGGCTATGTGCCGAGCTTCATCGAGCACCGCAAGCGGAGCGAGCAGGCGCTGATCAGCGTGATCCAGGAAGCGGTGGTCCAAGGGGTGTCGACGCGGAGGATCGGGACGGTGTTGGAGCAGCTTGGCATTGCCGGGGTGCCGGCAGGCCAAGTGAGCCGGTTGTGGGCGGCACTGGACGACAAGGCGCGGCAGTTTCCAGCGCGGCGGCTGGGCGAACGCCGCTACCTGTGGGTACGCCGTCTACGAGAAGGCGAGGAAGGATGAACGGGTCGAGTCGATGGCAGTGGGGATCGCCACCGGCGTCAACCCGCAGGGCCGGCGCGGGGTCGTGGGCTTCGACGTGATCCTGGCGGAAAGCGAAGAAGGCTGGACGCAGTTTTTCATGGACCTGAAGGGGCGCGGTCTGCACGGGGTGCGGCTGGTGGTCTCCGACGCGCACGGAGGGTTGAAGAACGCGGTGAACAAGATAATGAAATCGGAATGGCAGCGCTGCAAGGTGCACTTCTATCGCAACGTGTCGGCGCAGGTGTCCAGACGCAGCCTGGCCGAGGTGGCCGAAGCGATGAAAGCGGTATTCGTGCAGCGCGACAAGAACAGCGCCAAGGCCAGGGCGGCCGAACTGCCGCGGCAACTGCAGAGCCGTTTCGCCGTGGCGATGGGGATCTTCGAGGCGGGCATCGACGACGCGCTGAGCTACTTTCATTACCCGGCTCCGCATCGTACGCGCATCTCGTCGACCAAC
>DYJN01000174.1 GCA_020723085.1 Arcobacter sp. | reverse complement strand
CGGGCGTCTGGTGCACGAGCGAGGGCAGTTCGATCCGCATCCGTTCCCGCGCGCCAAGCTACACCTTCACCATCTCGGCGAGCCCACAGTTGAGCATCTCGCAGGGCGCGCCGGCGCTCGACCAGCCGGGCGCCGAGGGCGACTGGGAGATGATCGACACCATCTCGCCCGTAATGACCCACGGCGCGCGCAACTGGATTCGCGACCTGGCCGCGCAGTTCAAGCAGGCCGGCATCGACGCCAGTTTCGCCTTCTCGATGGAGTGCTACCTGCCTCCGATGGCGATGGCGGCGCGCTACTGGGACGGCGAGCCGGTCTTCCTGCCCATCCCCTCACACCAGATGCATTTTGGCACGCGGGTGCGGGCTTACCTCAAGCAGATGTACAAGGAGTGTGCCGACGAGATCGCCGCCGCGGGACTGCCCATCGTGCTCCAGTTCGGCGAAACACAGTGGTGGTACTTCCCGAACGCCTCTGGCATGCCGTTCTATGACGACGACACCAAGGCGGCGTTCCAGGCCCGCTACGGTCGGCCTTTGCACCGGTTCCTTGCAAACACGGACTCGCCCAGCGACGACATCGAAGCGGCGGACTTCCTGCGAGACCGCATCTGGGAGTACTGCGCCGAGGTCATCAGCTACGTTCGGCGGTTCCACCCATCGGCGGTCTTCGAGTGCCTGTGGCCGCTTGACGCGAATCAGGGCAAGCCCGCGCCGGACCCAGCGTTCCGCGCGCTCAACTTCCACGTGAACCTTCCCAACGAATGGAAGACTGCCGGCAACGGCGTGAAATACTTCCGCGCGGAGGGTTTCGATTATGACGTCTGGCAGAAGAACGCGCGGCTGATGCGGCAGACGCTCGAGTTTCCGCTCAAGCTCGGCCGCCCGGCCTCCGAGTGCATGTACTTGGCCGGAATCTACGGCCCGCCCGACCCACCGATGCGGGAAGCCTACGGCATGTGGCGCAATCGCGGACTGTACTCTTTCTGCTTCTGGGCCTTCGATCAGTTCTGTTTGAACTCGCGGCCCGTACCGCTGGAAGTGCCTGCGCAGTCCACGGCGACGCTCGTCACGTACCGCCGGCCGCGCGCTGCGCGCTCGCCCGAAGCGCCCGTCGCTGTTGCTTATGCGCCAGA
>DYJN01000104.1 GCA_020723085.1 Arcobacter sp. | reverse complement strand
CCGGATCAGGCTGTCCCCATCGGGGCTACATCCAGACGAGGGCGCAGAGCTGAACCTGGATGCCGGTCTTGCGCGGATTGAGGCGGATCGACTCGAAGGACTCTTCGCCATACTGGGGGAGCGAATCGACTTCGCGCTGGAACTCGGCGGAGAGTTGATCGATCTGCGCCTGGACGCTTTCCACTGTTTCCGAGGCCAAGGCGATGTCGCTGCGCTCCTTGCCGAGGCGCGTGGCGGCGCGGGCAGCCGTGCCGAGGCGGCCAACGTTGGCGGCGCTGACCGTCTTGCGGCCGGCGAACATCCCCAGCAGCGATGCGCCGACGGAGATCATCGTGTGCAGGGTCTGGGCCGAAGCCTGCTGCCTTTCCTGGGCGACGCGCAGTTCCGCACGGCGCTTGCGCTCTTCGAGCGCGCGGAGCTTCGGCGCGTACTTCGCTTCGAGCTTCGCGATCTGCTGATCGCGCAGTTCGCGCGCGGCCTGCTGGACGCGGATGCGGAAGTCGCGCTCGTTCTCGCCGGGGCGGGCGACAAGGCCCGTGGAAGGGCTGCGGAGGAGTTCGAGCGCGCGGTTCTGATAGAGCCAGAGGGCGAACTGCTTCTGCCACTGCGCGTAATTCTTCGGCTGCGCGGCGGCGGCGGGCAAGGGGGCGAACTCAGCGCCTTCCTCCGGCATCCGGCGCAGGGACTGAATGTCGGCATCGCAGTCCTCGGCATTGGCCCAGTCGACCGGGACCGGGTCCTCCGATATGGGGCAAGACAGCGACACGGTTTCAACGGCATCGATGCCGAGTTTCCTGTCCGCATATTGCAGCTGTGCGACGCCGAGCAGGCGGGGTTCGTATTGCAGAACCCCGCCCCGCAGGGGCGCGAAATACTGCGGCACGCCGGGAGGCAGCACCGGGGGCGCCGAACTCTGCGAGACAGGGCTGGGGGCTGCGGACACGGCGATGGCGGCGGCAGCCATGGGGCGCATGATTCCGGGCGTCTCCGCCGGCTGAGCGGACTGCGGTTTGAGGCGGCGGAGTTCGGCGCGCGACATCGGACCGCGAAGGTAGCTGAGCGTCCAGCGGGTCTGGAACAGCACGGGCGCATCCTGATGGACGTTGTTCATGAGGAAGACGCGGTTGCCCAGCCCGGCGAGGAGCTGTTCCATCTCCTGCCTGTTGAAGGGCAAGCCGGAGGCGGCGGAGGCGCCTTCCAGCCCTTCGAGGACACGCGCCTTGTCGCGTTCGGTCTGGAGGCGTCCGATGAACCAAGTGCCGGTATTAGAGAGGCCCTTGTAGTCGAGATCGACGGGGTTCTGCGTGGCGAGCACCACCCCGAGACCGAAGGCGCGCGCCTGCTTGAGCAGCGTGAGGAGGGGCTGTTTGGAAGGCGGGTTGGCGACGGGCGGGAAGTAGCCGAAGATCTCGTCCATGTAGAAGAGGGCGCGGAGGCTGGAAGTGCCGCTCTGGCGGCGGACCCAAGCGAGGAGCTGGTTCAGCAGCAGCGAGACGAAGAACATGCGCTCCGCGTCGTTGAGGTGCGCGATGGAGAAGATGCTGATGCGAGGCCTGCCGGCGGGGGACCAGAGCAGCGAGTCGATGTCGAGAGCAACGCCCTCGCGCCAAGCTTCGAAGCCCGGGGCGGCAAGCAGGTTGTTGAGCGCCATGGCAAGAGCGAAGCGGTCTTTGGAGGGATAAAACGACTCGACATCGAGCACGCCAAGGCGAGCGAAGGGCGGCTGCTGGACCTGCTGGATGAGAGCGCCGAGATCGAGGCTGCGGCCTTCGCGCCAGGAGGCGTCGAGGATTGCGGAGAGCAGGACGTGCTCGCGCGATTGGACGGGATCGGCGTCGATGCCCGCGAGAGCAAGCAGCGAAGTGGCCGTGCCGGAGACGCGGTCGCGCAGGGCTTCGCGGTCGCTGAGTTCCTCCGGCGAGGGGGCGTCGAATGACTTGAGCACCGAAACAGGAATGCCCGCATCGGAGCCAGGCGTGTAGACGGCGAACTCGCAGGCATCGCGGAGGCGGCGGATGCGATCGGGACCCTGATGCCACTGCTCCAGGCCCTTGCGCCATTTTTCGGCCTCGGCGGCGGCAAAGGCGGCAGGTTCCATGCCCTTGTTCCGCGCCTCATCGGCGTTGATCCAAGGGGCGAATTCCTCGGGCGAGAGGTTGGGGAAGGCCAGCAGGAGATTCGAGAGATCGCCCTTGGGATCGACGACGATGGCGGGGATGGAATCGATGGCGGCTTCTTCGAGCAGCGCGATGCAGAGCCCGGTCTTGCCGGAGCCGGTCATGCCGACGCAGACGGCGTGGGTGGCGAGATCCCTGCTGCGGTACAGAAAGGTCTCGCCGCCGGGCTGGAGCCGTCCGAGATAGAAGGCTCCGAGCTTTTCGTAATCGGGAAGCATGACTAGCCATTCTAGGCGGTCTTGCCGCCAGCGGGGCGATCCTCTTTGTCCTTGAGGCGGCGCTGCTCGCGGAGAGCCTTGCGGAGCAGGAACTCGATTTGGGCATTGAGGGAGCGCAAGTCGTCGCCGGCCCACTTTTTGAGAGCGTCGAGCACTTCCGAGTCGATCCGCAACAGGAATGACTTGCGCTCCGCCATCGCCGGGGGGCTCCGCTTACTGGTAGAGGGTGCCGGTATTGAGGACGGGCTGCGCAGCCGCCTCGCCGCAGAGGACGACGAGGAGGTTCTGGACCATCGCGGCGCGCTGTTCGCCGTCGAGCTGGATGACGTTCTTATTGGCGAGCATTTCGAGCGCGGTCTCGACCATGCCGACGGCGCCTTCGACGATCTTCTGCCGCGCGGCGATGACCGCGCTCGCCTGCTGGCGGCGGAGCATGGCGGCGGCGATCTCGGGGGCGTAGGCGAGGTAGCTGATGCGCGCCTCGATCACTTCCACGCCGGCGACGGCGAGCCGCTCCTGGATCTCCTCCTGGAGCCGCGCGGCGACTTCCGCGGTGCTGCCGCGCAGGGAGACCTGGTTGTCCTCGCGCGCGTCGTACGGATAAGCCGTCGCCAGGTTGCGCACCGCGGCTTCGCTCTGCACGTGGACGTAGTTCTCGTAGTTGTCCACCTGGAAGATCGCCTCGGCGGTGTCGACTACCTTCCAGACGACCACCGCGGCGATCTCGATCGGGTTGCCGTCATGGTCGTTCACCTTCATCTTCGACGTCTCGAAGTTGCGCACGCGGAGCGACACGGGCTTCTTTGAGTAGAAGGGATTGGCGAAGCGCAGTCCCGGCGCAGTCACGGTGCCGACGTACCTGCCGAACAGCGTGAGCACGACGCCCTGATTGGGCTGGACGGTGAAAAAGCCGGCCCAGAACAGATTGTCCACGAGAAGGACGAGGAGCCACAAGGCGATCCACGCGCCGCGCATCTCCGATTGTTCTGACTTCGCAGCCCAGACGATGCCGGCGATCGAGATTACCAACAACGCCAATACGAGCAGCAGAACGGGAATGCCGTTCCACGCCTCCATTACGCGCTCTTTCAACATGGGGTGATCCTCCAATCTAGCGGCGAGGCCATCCGGTCTCGCTAGCATCATGATATCACTTTGCTAACTGATGTCAAGAAAAACCGGCGGCCAGAGCGGCGGACGGCTCCGGCAGTCCGGCAGGAATCGCGGTGGTGTCAGGCGTTACGGGCGCGCCTGAGAAAGCTGCGAAAGATGCGGATCAGGGATCCGCCTCAGGCTCGAAAAGAGCGGCTGGCGGGGCGGCGAATGTGACCGGAGTCATGGTGGTGGAGACGGAACAGGTGTCAGATAGGGTTTGCGGGGGTGGGACGGAAAGGAGCAGTGCTCATGAAGAAGTTGTGGCTGGCGTTCGGCGCAGTGGTCGTGGTTTCATTTTCGATCCTGGGCTGGATCGGGACGAGGATTTATCAGGAGAAGCCGCCGATCCCGGATCGCGTGGTAACGAAGGATGGGCGCGTGGTGATCGACAGCGGGGAGGTGGGGCAAGGGCAGAACATCTGGCAGTCGATGGGCGGGATGGAAGTGGGGTCGGTGTGGGGGCACGGCAGCTATGTGGCGCCGGACTGGACGGCGGACTCGCTGCGGCGCGAACTCGAGTTCGTGTTGAACGAGTGGGCGCGGAGCGAACACGGGAAGGCGTACAAGGATCTGGATGCGGAGCGACAGGCGGCGCTGCGCGGGCGTCTGGAGAAGATGTTCCGGACCAACACGTACGACGAGGCGACGCGGACGATCGTGATCGACGAAGTGCGGGCGCGGGCGATCGAAGCGAACGTGGCCCATTACAGGAAGCTGTTCGCCGAGGGCGAGCCGGCGTACGCGATTCCGAAGGGAGCGGTGCCGGATCCGGAGCGGGCGCGGAAGCTGGCGGCGTTTTTCTGGTGGACGGCGTGGTCGGCGTCAACGAACCGTCCCGGGGACACGATCAGCTACACGCACAACTGGCCGCATGAACCGCTGGTAGGGAACCGTCCGACGGGCGAGAGCGTGATGTGGACGGGGGTAAGCATTCTGATGCTGCTGGGCGGGATCTGTGCGATGATCTGGTGGTACGCGGCGCAGCCGAAGGAAGCGCCGGCGGAGCATCCGGCCGAGGATCCGCTGCTGGCGCTCAAGGCGACGCCGTCGCAGCGGGCGACGCTGAAGTACTTCTGGGTTGTGGCGCTGCTGATCCTGACGCAGATCGCGCTCGGAGTGGTGACGGCGCATTACGGCGTGGAGGGGGACGGGTTGTACGGGATTCCGCTGTCGAAGTGGCTGCCGTACAGTGTGACGCGGACGTGGCACATTCAGCTGGGCGTCTTCTGGATCGCAACGTCGTGGCTGGCGGCGGGGCTGTTCATCGGACCGCTGGTTTCGAGGCACGAGCCGAAGCATCAGGCGCTGGGCGTGAACGTGCTGTTCGCGGCGCTGCTGGTGATCGTAGTGGGATCGCTGGCGGGGGAGTGGCTGAGCATCCACAACCGGCTGACGGATGCGCAGGCGTTTCTCTGGGGCCATCAGGGCTACGAGTACCTGGATCTGGGGCGCATCTGGCAGATCCTCCTGCTGGTGGGACTGTTCCTCTGGCTGTTCCTGGTGATCCGCAGCGTCAAACCCGTGCTGAAGGATGCGGGAGAGCACAAGCCGCTGCTGACGGTCTATCTGATGAGCGGGGCCGCGATCGGGCTGCTTTACGGGGCGGGGATCCTGTGGGGGCAGCACTCGCACCTGTCGATCGTGGAGTACTGGCGGTGGTGGGTGGTGCATCTGTGGGTGGAGGGATTCTTCGAGGTGTTCGCCACAGTGGTGATCGCGTTCTTCTTCGCGCGGCTGGGGCTGGTGAGGCCGAAGCTGGCGGCGGAGGCGGCGCTGCTGTCGGCGACGCTCTATCTGGCGGGCGGGATCATCGGCACGTGCCATCACCTCTACTTCGCGGGCACGCCGACGGTGGCGCTGGCGTGGGGTTCTGCGTTCAGCGCTCTGGAGGTGGTGCCGCTGGCGATGGTGGCCTTTGGAGCGGTGGACGACCTGCGGCGCGGGCGGGCGACGGAGTGGGCGCGGCGGTACCGCTGGCCGATTTACTACTTTGTCGCCGTGGCGTTCTGGAACATGCTGGGCGCGGGGCTGTTCGGGTTCATGATCAACCCGCCGATCGCGCTGTACTTCATGCAGGGGCTGAACACGACGCCGGTGCACGGGCATGCGGCGCTGTTCGGCGTCTACGGCATGCTCGGCATCGGGCTGATGCTCGTCTGCCTGCGGGCAATGGGGCAGAGGGAAGAGTGGAACGACCGGGTGATGAAGTTCGCCTTCTGGGCGATGAACATCGGGCTGTTCGCGATGACGGTGTTCAGCCTGCTGCCGGTGGGGCTGCTGCAGACGTGGGCGAGCGTGAGCCAGAGCTACTGGTACGCGCGGAGCATGGAGTTTCTGCAGACGCCGCTGATGCAGACGCTGCGTTGGATGCGGGCGCCGGGCGACACGGTGTTCGCGATCGGCGCGGCAGTGCTGGTGTGGTTTGTGCTGAAGATCCGTCCGGCGGAGCAGGGTTGAAGCCGCGGGCGGCGCGGAAGAGGCGCGGGTCAAGCCTCCTCCGCGCCGCCTTCTCCGCCGGCAGCCGCGAGGGCGGCGGCTTCCTGCTGCCACCGGCAGGCATCGCGGAATTCGCAAAAATCGCAAAGGTCCTGGACCGCCGGACGGACCTCTATGCGGCCGGACTGGAAGTTTTCGATGGCGGCGCGGGTCTTGTCGAGCGCGGCGGCGACGCTTTCCCGCGCCGTCCGAGGATCCTCCGGACCGATGAGCTTCGCCTGGTCTTTCAGAGCGACGTAGTATAGCGCGGCGGGGAGGAGCCCCTCCTGCTGCGACAGCGCCTCAGCGTAAAGTTCCACCTGCACGGAGACGGGCTGCCGGTTCTGGATGGACTGTGCCCTGGAATATTTGAAGTCGTAGACCCTGCAGGTTTGATCGGGGGAGATGTCGACGCGGTCGGCGCGGCCGCGGATCTCGACGCCTGAAACATAAAGCTGCAGATCTGTTTCAAGCCGGACCTGCCAATCCGTGCGGGCGATTTCGCCTGCGGCGTAGGCGGCGAGGCAGCGCTTCATGGCGGCGCGGCTGAGGAGGGTCTGGTGCGTCTCCTGAAGACCGTTGCGGCGCAGCTCGCGGTCGGAGAGCTCATCGGCGAGGGCTTCGATGCCGCCGCCGCGCTGGTGCCACTCGGCGAGGATCTTGTGGGCGAGACCGCCGAGGAAGACCGGGTCGAACCTCTCCGAGGGCAACGGCGGGAGGGCTTGCAGTTCCAGGATGGAGCGGGCGAAGAACTGGAAGGGGCACTGGAGGTAGGACTCGACGGCGGTGGCGCGCAGGGAGGAGCGGATGGCGCGGACGTTCATCAGGGCGGCATCCGATTGCAGCGCAGGGCGGGGAGCGGGCTGGGCGTGGCGGGAAGGGCGGACGAGGAAGCTGCGCGCCGGCGCTTTGGGCGCACGATCCAGATCCAAGGCGTCGAGCAGGAAGGAGCGGAGGTTGGGCTCGCCCTTCTCGTTGCGCTCCGGCCATGAGAGCACAAGACGCTGTGTCGCGCGGGTGCAGGCGATCTCGAAGTGGAAGCGCTCCTCCTCCTCGCGATCGGCGCGGATGCGCACAGGGAAGCCATGCTCGCGGAGCGCGAGGCGGACTGGCTCGGGCAGGACGGGGTCGGGCAGGGAGCGGCGGGGGAATTCGCCTTCGAGCAGTCCGCAGACGAAGACGACGGGCAGCTCCCACTGGCGGGCTTCCTGCACGTCGAGGATGTGGACGACGTCGCGGCGGGGATCGTCCGGATAGACGCGCGATTCTTCGAGGGCGTC
>DYJN01000173.1 GCA_020723085.1 Arcobacter sp. | reverse complement strand
AAACAAGTGCAGGGTAGGGGGCCGTGGTCACAAGCCTCGAAAACCTGCGCGCTGACGCGCTTGGTTTCCTGCGTTTGCGCCCTCGTCCCCACCTGCTCAGGCTCCGCCCGAGACCCGAAAGGCAGCGTTCTCGGCTGCGCCTTGAACGCCAAAAGCGCCACTGCACCCGCCCGCGGCGGCGCAAAGACAAAGGCAGGGGCAAAGAAATGGGCGATGAAAGGGTGTCAGTTCAATTGACACCCTTGGCGGCACGCAAGCAATGGTCGATGGTGTCGCTCGTCAGCACGTCGCCGACCCGGTGCCGCGTTCGCGTTGGCGGCGGCGGTAGGCGGCGCGCTGGCGCGTGATGCGGCGGCGATGAGCTTATTTTCTGTCACCAGTGACTTCCTACACAGCCAAATCCGGATACCCGTCGTTTGAAGCGTCACTGCAAGGGGGTAGCGAAACGCCCCCTTTTTGTCGTGGGGTGGCGTTTCGCCACCCCATCGTCGAAGCAGATCGCAGGGCGGAACGCGGCGGAACCATGAACTCATGCCGCCCCGGCGCATATCCCGGTATCTCCCCTACCCGGACACGCCACCATGCGCACCCATGCCTCTATCTTCGCCGTTGCCGCAACCCTGCTTGCGGCCAGCATCACCACAGCCACCGCCGCCACACTGACCGTGGGCTACTCCAACGCCAGCCTGAACACCGGAAACGGTTTGTCGTCGAGCGTGCCCGCGCTGCGCCTGGCCGCGCAAACCAGTCTGCCCGGCGGCTACGGCCTCACCGCCAGCCTCACCCACGGCAAACGCGAAGCGGCGAGTTACACGGACGCCCACGTCGCCATCAACGGCAATTTGCCACTGGCAATCGGAACCATTCAGCCCGGCCTGGTGGCGGGCTATGCCCGCATCGACTACAGCGGCAGCTACTTCCACGACGGCCCCGGCTGGCGCGTGGCGAGCGGCTATGCCGGCGCGCGCATCGGCTATCTGTATGCGCCGACACAGGATGTTTCACTGCACGCCGCGTTCGAGTTCGGGCGCAACTTCGCCACGCGCTACACCATGCGCCCGACCATCGGCGGGCTCTATGCAGCCGCCGATTTCGGCGCATCAATGCGACTCGGCCCCGGCGCGCTGACCGTCGGCGCTCGTCTGATGAATCTGCC
>DYJN01000103.1 GCA_020723085.1 Arcobacter sp. | reverse complement strand
TTTGGAATCCTGCCTATTTCAGCGGCCTGTTAAATCGTATTGGCTGCCGGATGCGGTGGAACGGCGCCACGGCTGAACGGCAGGACGTCAATGGGCAGGAAGTCCCATAGCCACAGGCCTTGTCTGCGGCGCAAGGATCCCCTAACAGGATGCTGAAATGTCTCGCTTGGTCATAAAAATAAAGCCGTAAATCTTTGATTCTACGTGCCCCAATATACAGAGTCGAGCTTTTTTCAGCGACCTGCTAAACTGGCTTTCAACCAAGGACCGGGAGGAGGACATGGTGAACAGCAGAGCGCAGCACTGTGCAGGCGCCATGGCAGACGAGGCTGGCGCGCGGGACTCAGCGGCAGGCAGAGACCGGAGGGAATGGGATAAGCGTGCTTCGGCGAGCGCGCCGATGTTTGCAGGGTTGCCGTATTTCCCTTTCCGGCTCGACACGCCTGAACCGCTGACACTGGCGCTGCTTGGCGCCGCGTTTCTGATGATCTGCTGGCGGATCTGCCGGCGGAGCTGACGCCGGCACGCGCGGAGACGTCCGGACGGCGCACGCCGCAGGGGGAATGGAGCGGCTCCCTGGCAAGCGTGTAGAATCAAGGCGAGACAAGGAGCGCCGCGATGTTTGGCCGAACGCTACTCTTACTTTCTTTCGCAGCTCTTGCAAGCGTGTGGGTCCCCGGCGTGCAGGCGGCGGGGCCGAAGATTCCGGTGATGATTCTCACCGGGGAACAAGGCGGGCCCTACCATGCCTGGGAAGAGACCACGCCGTATCTGAAGCGGATGCTCGAAGAGACGGGGCTGTTCGAGGTCACCGTCGTGGTTGCGCCGCCCAAGGGCGGGGACTTCGCGAACTTCCGGCCCGAGTGGGGCAAGTACAAGGCCGTCGTGGGGAACTACGATGCGCCCGACGAGCGGTGGCCGGATGCACTGAAGGCGTCGTTTGAAGCCTACGTGCGCAACGGCGGCGGTTTCGTCTCCGTGCACGCCGCCGACAATGCGTTCCCCAACTGGCGCGAGTACAACCTCATGATCGGCGTCGGCGGGTGGCGGGGACGCACGGAGAAGCACGGCCCCTACTGGTATGTGAAGGACGGGAAGGTGATCAGCGACACCTCGCCCGGACCGGCGGGCAGCCACGGCGCGCGGCTCCCGTTCAAGATCCGCAATTTCGTGCGGAGCCACCCGGTCACCGAGGGGCTGCCCGAGGAGTGGATGCACGCTGCCGATGAGCTGTATGCGCGCATGCGCGGGCCGGGGGAGAACATGAAGGTGCTGTCGATCGCGTTCTCGGACCCGTCCAACCGCGGCACCGGGCGGGAAGAGCCGATCCTGATGGCCGTGGAGTACGGCAAGGGCCGCGTGTTCCACACCGTGCTTGGCCACGACATCGCGGCGATGAACTGCGTGGGCTTCATCACGACGTTCCAGCGGGGGACGGAGTGGGCGGCGACGGGAAAAGTGACGCAAAAAGTGCCGCCTGATTTTCCGACGGCGACTCAGGTGAAGACGCGGCCGGAATACAATCCGCCGCCGGGATGGACATCGCCGGGCGGAGCTCCGCGCGCGAAGAAGCAGTAGCCGCGGCGGCCTGGGGCGCGGTGGCGCCGCCGCATCGCGAGCATTTCGGCCCGGTCCGCGGCGCTACCGGCGGCCGCTGGGTCGCGGGCTGCGCCGGCTCCGCCGCGGTACTGACGGGCTGCCTGGCTGTGGCGCTGGCTGTTTGAGGAATCCGGGGCAGAATCTTCAGAAGCCGTCGAGTTCGGTGCGTTCCAGAACGCGGATGCCGCCTGCGGTGAGGCATCGGATGGCGCCGTCGGTGTCGTCGAAGCGGAAGACCAGGACGGCGCGTTCGCCGCGGACATAGGGGAACGCGTACATGTACTCGATGTTGATGCCGGAGCCGTCAAGCCGCTCGAGCACCTCGGCGAGGCCGCCTGGACGGTCGGGCACTTCGACGGCGATCACCTCCGTCACTTTCACGACAGCGCCGGCGGATTGCAGCAGTTGCCGGGCTTCCTGCCAGTCGCGGACGATCAGGCGCAAAATGCCGAATTTCTCCGTGTCGGCGAGCGTGAGGGCGCGCAGGTCGACTCCCGCGCGGGCCAGCAGGCGGACAGGCTCGAGCAGGCGGCCCGGCTTGTTCTCGCAGAAGACGGACAATTGCTGGAGCTTCATACGGCGGACCTCCGGTCGACGACGCGGCGGGCTTTCCCCTCGCTGCGGGCGATCGTGTTGGGTTCGACAAGCGTGACCTGGACGCGGAGCCCGAGAACGCGCTCCAGCGCTTCGGCGATCTTTCCGCTGAGCTGTTCCATCGCGCTGACGCGGTCGCTGAACGTCTCGGGCGTAACCTCGACCTGGACTTCCATCTGGTCGAGCCCGTGCGCGCGCGTCAGCACGATCTGGTAATGGGGCAGCGTGTGTTCGACCTCGAGCAGGGCGGCCTCCACCTGGGAAGGGAAGACATTGACGCCGCGGACAATGAGCATGTCGTCGCTGCGGCGGCCGATGCGGCGGATGCGGCGCAGAGTGCGCCCGCAGGAACAAGGCTCCGGGATGAGGGCGGTGATGTCGCGCGTGCGGTAGCGGATCACGGGCATGGCGCGTTTGGTGAGCGTGGTGAGCACGAGTTCGCCCTCCTCGCCGTCGGGCAGAGGTTCGCCGGTGCCGGGATCCACCACCTCGGGATAGAAGTGGTCCTCGAAGACGTGCAGCCCCTCGCGGCATTCGCACTCCATCGCCACGCCGGGTCCGATGATTTCGGAAAGCCCGTAGATGTCGAAGGCGCGGATGCCTGCGAGGTTCTGGATGCGGCGCCGCATGGCTTCGGTCCAGGGCTCGGCGCCGAAGATGCCGATGCGAACCGGCAGTTCGCGCAGGTCGACGCCGAGCTGCGCGGCGCGGTCGATCATGTGCAGGAAATAGCTGGGCGTGCAGCAGATGACGGTGACGCCGAAATCCTTCATGACCAGGATCTGGCGTTCGGTGTTGCCGCCCGAGGCGGGGATGACCGTGGCGCCCAGTCCCTCCGCTCCGTAGTGCGCGCCGAGCCCGCCGGTGAACAGGCCGTATCCGTATGCGTTCTGGACGACGTCGCCGGCATGGACGCCGGCCATGGCGAAGCTGCGGATCATGACCGAGGTCCAGACGTGGACGTCTTCGCGCGTGTAAGCGACGACGATGGGCTTGCCGGTGGTGCCGCTGGAGGCGTGGAGCCGGACGATCTGCTCCATAGGGCTGGCGAAGAGGCCGAAGGGGTACGCGTCGCGAAGGTCGGACTTGGTGGTGAAGGGCAGCTTCGGGAGATCGGCGAGACTGCGGACGGCGCCGGACGAGATGCCGGCGGCGCGCATCTTTTCGCGCCACGCGGGCACGCTGGCGAAGGTCCGCTCGAGCGTTTCACACAGCCGCCCCGTCTGAACCTGGGCGAGCAGCGGGCGGGGGAGGAAATCGGCGGCGCTCGAAGGATGAAAACGAGCCGCTGTGCGTGTTGCGTCCACTGACATGGCGGGATAAGCCCCCGGCATTCAGGAGATCAACAGGCTGGAATCTCCAGAAATCAGCCGGAAGAAGCAGTGTACGGGAAGCGGAGCGGCGCGGGCAAGCGGGGCTGGCGGGAGCAGGAGAAAGGGCCGCGGACCCTGCGCCTGGCGGCGGGAGACTGCGGCCCTTCTGTCAAACGAACCGTGCGGGACGGCGGGTCAGAAATTCAGCTTGGCGCCGATCTGGATCTTGCGCGAGCCGCTGATGACGCCGTCGCGGATGCGGCCGAAGATCGAGGAGCTGCGTGTAGCCGTGGGGAAGCCGAAGACCGGATGGTTGAAGACGTTGGTCATGTCGGCGCGGAGTTCGAAGTTCCAGCGCTCGGTGATCATGGTGCGCTTGAGCACGCTCATGTCGACGCCCCATCCGCCGGGACCCCGGAAGAAGTTGCGACCCGTGTTGCCGAGCTCGCCGGGGGAGGGGTTGGAGAAGCGTGAGCGCTGGTCGGCGGTGAAGAACCACTTGATGCCGTCGATATCCTCCGCCTTGCCCATGTCCGGAGTGCAGCCGGAGCAGTTGGCGAAGCTCTGCACGACGTTGTTGAACGTATAGAAGCCCGAATAGACCGACATCGGGCGTCCGCTCTGGAAGGTGCCCATGCCGGCCACCTGCCAGCCGCCGATCAGGCGCTGCGCAAGGCCGGAGGCGGAGGAGGCGAAGCGGCGCCCGCGGCCGAACGGCAGCTCCCAGACCCAGTAGGTCTGAACCGCATGCCTGCGGTCGAAATCGCTGAGGGCGTAATTCAGCTTGCGGTTATAGATGTCGAAGGCCGTGCCTCCCGCGCTCTGGTTGTTCGCGCGCGACACGACGGTGAACGTCGGGTCGTAGGAGCGCGTGTCGAGCGACTTGGCGAGGGTGTAGCTGAACTGGAACTCCAAGCCGCCGCTCATGCGCTTGAGGAACTGAACCTGGCCGGCATGGTAGGTGGAGAGGTCGTTCGAGTCGATGACGTTCATGCCGTTGGCGAACTGCGGGAAGGGCAGGAAGAAAAAAGGCCCCAAGCCGGCAGCCTCAGCCTGGCCGCGTCCTCCAACGACGCGGCGCGAGAGGTCCTGCGTGATGAAGGCGAAGTTGTTGTTGGAGAGATCGACCGAATAGATGCGGCGCATGGCTGCGGAGCCCGTTTCACCGGACCTCCGGCGCGAATCGACCCCCATCAGCTGGTTGATGAGCTGGCTCTCGCCGCCGCCCTTGACGACACCGAGGGCGTTGAAGAAGCCGTTGTTGCGCCAGTCGGCCTGATTGGCGTCATAAGCGCCGAAGAGGTTGTAGGCGCGGCGCCCGATGTAGTTGACCTCGACGACCGCGTTGCGGAAGACCTCGCGCTGGATGGCGAAGCTCCACTGATGGGTGGTCGGCATCTGGAAGTCGGGATCGACGACGGTGATGGCGCGGTTGGAGAAAGCGGCGGGCTGGGCGAGGGACTCGGGCGCCACGGCAGGGGGCTTGAGTTCGGGCAAGCCGGCAAGCCTCCCGCCGCTCTGGCCGTAAGTGGCGTCATTGAATCCGATGACGATGCCGGGAAGGTTCTGGAAGACCTGCGAACTGAGCACGAACGTGTTGATCCGGTCGTAGGCGATGCGGTAGTTGGAACGGATGGAGGTCTTGCCGCTGCCGGTGGGATCCCAGGCGAAGCCGATGGATGGCGCCCAGTTGTTGACCGCATCGCGGAAGAGGCTGCCGGGGACCCACTTGAGCGTGTTGGTGGGCGCGCCGCCGGCGGCGACGTACTGATCGGGCCGGCGGATGCGGCCGTCGGAGCTGGTGGGCGCCTGCTTGACCTCCAGGCGGAGGCCGAGATCGACGGTGAAATTGCGGTTGAGCTTCCAGGTGTCCTGAATATAGAAGTCGTACTCGTTGAACTTGGCCAGGAAGTTGTACAGTCCGGTCGTGTAGCTGTCAGCCGTGGAGGGGAAGCCGCGGTTGGTGTTGCCCACGCGGCCCAGCATGAAGTTGATGTGGCTTTCGAGGGTGAGCCTGTCGTACTGCTGGTTGATGTCGGAGGGCAAGCCGAAGGCGGAGGCGCTGACGGTGTTGACGACGCGCGAGAAATCGGCCGACTGTGTGGCGTTGTATCCGCCGAGCGAGCCGCGCACGTCGCGGTGGCGGCCGAGCCTGAAATTGATCCCGAATTTGATGTTGTGCGCACCGCGCAGCCAGGCGAAGTTGTCGACGATCTGCCAGGTCTTGAGCTTGCGGGCGTTGCCGAAGCTGTACAGGATGGGGTTGGCGACCGGGGTTGCCAGATTCACCTTGTCAAGATCGGCCGTGGGGATGTTGAAGTCGAAGGCGAACTGATTCAGGCCGAACACGAACTCATTGGTCGTGGACGGCGAAGGCATGGTGCGCCAATTGAAGGCGTAGTTCTTGGGATCGCGCTTGGTGTTGACGCGGCATGGCGCGCCTGGCCAGACGGGCGTTCCGCCGTTGACTCGGTCGCAGTTGGTGTCCTGGCGCCCGAAGCTGACGCGGGCGAAGAATGTGTTGCGGTCGTTGATGATGTAGTCGCCCCGGAGGGTGACGTCGTGCTGCTTTTCGAATTGCAGGGCGGTGAAGGTGTAGGCGGCGGTGTTCAGCCCGTCGCCGATGGCGAAGTTGTTGGGCAGGGGCGCCGCCTGGGCGATGGCCTTGGTGCGCGCGTCCCAGCCGATGCGCTGCGGGTCGCCGGCGATGACGTTGTAAGAGCCGATGGTGGCGCCGGGCAGCACGTTGCCTTGGGCATCGATGACGGAGCCGGCGACGCCGAAGGGCTGGTTGCGTCCTGCCTTGTTGTAGCGCCAGATGCCTTCGCGGGCTTCCTTGGTGTAGACGGTGGAGTTGACGACGGCGGACTCGCGCGTGCGCAGGATCTGGAGGTTGCCGTAGTAGAAAAGCTTGTTCTTGATGATTGGCCCGCCGATGCCGATGCCCGGCATGTTCTGCTGGTACTGGCGTTTGCCGACTTTGTTGATGTTGTTCTGCCACTCATTGGCGCTGAGGCGGGGGGTGCGGTAGAACCACCAGGCGGCGCCGTGGATCTCGTTGGTGCCGCTCTTGGTGACCATAGCCACCTGCCCGCCGGAGTTGCGGCCGTATTCGGCGGTGGCGTTGCCCGTGAGGACGCGGAATTCGCTGAGCGTGTCGGGGTTCATGCGGATGGGAGCGAAGTTGGAGCCGCCGGCGCTGGTCTCGTTGGCGTCGATGCCGTCGATGGTGAAGTTCCAGGCGCGGTCGCGCGCGCCGTTGACGTGAACGCCGCCGCCGGTGTTGGCGCCGCTGACGACGCCGGGCTGGCGGGTGACAAGGTCGAGCGGGTTGCGCCCGCGGACGCCGACGATGGGAAGGTCTCGAATGACGCTTTCGGTGAAGAGATTGCCAATGTTGCCAGACGTGGAGGTTTGCACGAGTTCGGCGGAGCCGGTGACCTCGACCACTTCGGTCACCGTGCCGACTTCCAGCGTCACGTTTACTGTCGTTGGCTGTCCGATGGTGACGGCGTTGCGGCGGGAGGTGAACCGGCGGAAGCCGGGTGCCTCCACTGTGACCGTGTAGGAGCCGCTGGGGACGGCTTCGAAGAAGTAAGCGCCGTTGTCCGCCGTCCTGGTGGCGAGAGCGGCGTTGGTTCCTTCGTTGGTGAGCGTGACTGTTGCGCCGGGGATGCTGGCGCCGCTGGGATCCGACACCACGCCGATGACGCGTGACGTAGTCCCTTGGGCCAATGCGGCCACGGCGGCAACTGCGGTGAGCGCAAGGAGACGGATAACCCTGTGGTACAGATGCATGTCAGGCGATTATAGCAGCACGGGCACCGTTGGGCAAGGCCGCGGGACGCCCGG
>DYJN01000102.1 GCA_020723085.1 Arcobacter sp. | reverse complement strand
CGCGTGAAGGCGGTGGCCGCCGTCAGCCTCTTCGATCTCGGCGAGGCGCGGCGGGAAGGCATGGGCACGATCTCCTATGAAGAGCGGATGAAGAGGCTGAGCGATGCCGCCGAGGCGCGCTCGCGCGAAGCGCGCGGGGAGCCTCCGCGGCTGGCGCCGGTGGTGCCGGACAGCCCGGCGGCATTCACGGAGAAGACGCCTGTGCTGTACCGCGAAGGATACGACTACTACCGCACGCCGCAGGCGCAGCATCCCAACTCGCCCAGCCGGTATAGGCTCTCCAGCCTGCCGCTCCAGATGGCGTTTTTCCCGCTCCAGCAGCTCGACATGATCTCGCCCCGCGCGGCGCTGCTGATTGCCGGCTCCAGGGCCGACACGCGGTTCTGGAGCGAGCGGGCTTACCAGAAGTGCAGGGAGCCCAAGGAACTCTACATCATCGATGGGGCGAGCCACATCGACCTCTATGACCGGCCGCAGTTCGTGACGCCCGCGGTGGAGAAGCTGGCGGCGTTCTTCCGCAGTCATCTCGGGGAAGGGCCGGGTTCGAAGTAGGCCGAGAAAAAGGAGCAGACAGATGCCCGTAGGAAGCAGGAACAGGCTGTGGATGGTTGGCGGCGGAGCCGCCTTCGCCGCGAGTCTGCTGGCGGTGTGCGCCGTGGCGGGCGCCCTCGCCGGGCAGCAGCCGGATACGGCGGCGCGGGTGGACAGCGGGCTGCTCGAGGGTGTGATCGAAGACGGCGTGACCGTCTACAAGGGCATTCCGTACGCTGCGCCTCCTGTAGGCGAATGGCGGTGGCGCCCGCCTCAGCCTGTCGCACCGTGGGCCGGCTTGCGCCGGGCGGCGGAGTTCGGGCCGAACTGCATGCAGGGCCGCTTCGGCCCGCCCCAGGCTGGCGGGGCGCAGGCGCCCCGGGTCTCGGAGGACTGTCTCTATCTGAATGTCTGGCGGCCCGCGGGTGCGCGGGCAGGGGCGCGGCTGCCGGTGATGGTGTGGATCCACGGCGGCGGATTCGTGGGCGGCTCGGGCTCGTCGCCTGCCAATTTGGGCGCCGGGTTCGCCCGGCAGGGCGTGATTCTGGTCAGCTTCAACTACCGGCTCGGGCGCTTCGGGTTCTTCGCGTTTCCTGCGTTGAGCCGCGAGCGTCCCGGGGAGCTGAAGGGCAACTACGCTTACATGGATCAGATCGCGGCCCTGAAATGGGTGCAGCGGAACATCGCCGCCTTCGGAGGCGATCCGAAGAACGTCACAATTTTCGGGTTTTCCGCCGGAGGAGTGAGCGTGCACAGCATGCTGGCCTCTCCGCCGGCGCGGGGCCTGTTCCAGAAGGCGATCGTGCAGTCTGGCGGCTCGCGCGACAGCGTGCTCACCGCGAGGCCGATGAGCAGGGACGGCGTGGATCCGAACTATCCTGTTTCGGCTGAAACCATCGGGGTCGAATTCGCGCTCTCGATGGGGATCGAGGGCACGGACGAGGCCGCGCTGGCGCGCCTGCGCTCGCTGAGCGCGGAACAGATCCTCCAGGGGCCGGCCGCGCAGCCGGGCGCGGGCGGGCCGCGACGGCATGAGTTGACGCCGATCCTCGACGGCAAGCTGATCACCGAAACCGCAGAGAGCGCCTACAAGGCCCGGCGCATGCCGCGGGTTCCGATCATCGCCGGCAGCAACAGCGCAGATACCGCGGGCAGCCGCGTGCGCGCAACCTCCAAGGAGCAGTTGTTCGCCCGCTTCGGCAAGTGGAGCGAACAGGCGAAGGCGGCCTATGATCCGGACGGCACGGCGGACCTGGCCACGCTGATTGCGCGCATGAATGACGACTTCGGCCAAGCCGAGCCGGCGCGTTTCGCGGCCGACGCCTTCGCCGCCATCGGAGCGCCGGCCTATCGCTACCGGTTCTCGTACGTCCAGACGGCGCTGCGGGAGAAGTTGCGGATGGGGGCGCCCCATGGCGGTGAAATCGCCTTCGTTTTCGGCACGCTCGCATCGCGGCCCGGCGTGGAAATCTCCGATCAGGACCGTGCCGTCTCACGGATGATCCAGAGCTACTGGGTGAATTTCGCCCGGAAGGGAGACCCGAACGGTCCGGGGCTGCCGCAGTGGCCGCGCCATGATCCGAAGAAGGACCTCATCTTCGAGTTCCGCCCGGACGGGACTGCCGGCGCGGGCCCGGACCCGCGGAGAGCCCGGCTCGACGTCATGGAGCTGGCGACAGAATCCGGCAGGCGCGCCGATCCTCAGCAATAGGAGGACGTAGAGGCCCTATGCGGCGAACAGGACAGGGGAGCGCCGTCATGCGCCCGGCAGGAAACGAACCATCGGCCGGATGGCGGCGCAGCCGGGGACGCGCGATGCTGCGGGCTTCCGCCGCGCTGGCCCTCGCCGTGGCGCTTGGCGCGGGGCAGGCGAGGCGGATTACGCCGTTCACGGGCCGGTGGCAGTACAATGCGGCGCGGTCGAAGTTCGACCCCGGCCCGCCGTTCCGCAGTTTCACGCTGAGCTTCACGGAGGACGGCTCGCGCCGCCTGGATCTGACATTCGCCGGCGGGCGGCGGCTGCGGGCGGAGTTGCCGTGGTCGGATGGGAAGGAAGTGCCGGTGCGCGTCATCGAAGGATCGATGGGAGACGTGCGGGCTGTATCGAAGATCCGGGGGCGGACATTCGAGGACACTTGGATGGAGGGCGGCAGGGTGATCGAGCAGGTGCTCGGACGCCTGAGCCGGGATGGAAAGACGCTCACCGTGGACGTCCACGGTCCGCTGCCTGGTGGACGGGAGTTCCGCAACCGGATCGTCTTCGAACGGCAACCGGGCCGCTGACCGGCTGGAGGCGATCCCTGCCTCCGCGCTGTTCTTGTCCTCCGCATCGAGACCGCGAATCCGCCAAGCCGGAAGGGGAGCGGGTCCAAGGCCCTTCTTCTCTCGTGCTGCAGCCGTAGCGCCCGGAAGCCATGACGTCGGAATCGCCTCTCAGAGTCCTGCCAGGAACGCGGGATGGTGCGAGACCGCGCCCTCGGGCATGCGTCCGTCAAAACACAGGCTGAGCACGAACTCGGAGGGCACGTCCGGCATGGAAAGAGAGGGGTTCTGCGCGAATCCGAAGCGGCGGGAACCTGCGCGGGGGCAAGGCGCGATTCGGCCGCCAAATCGGCTCGCCGGATCTTGAAAAATCAGCGCTTCTTTCCGTATATATGTGTGAAGGGGATGCAACCGATGACTCGACCTTTCTTTTTGATCTCCACGCTTCTGTGTGTTTTAACGGCTGCGCAGGAGCCGCGTCCGAGAGTACCGGCAGCCGCGGCGGCGTCGCCGGTTGCCGGAGAACACAGCGCACCTGCCGCCGGCATCGCGGAGAGACCGATCCGCGCGCTGATCGTGCACCAGGATGGGTATGAGCCCTCCGTGCTGCAGCGGATCGAGAACGCCACCCGCGCATTGCTCGATCGCATCGCGTCTGGCTCCAAGCTCACGAAGGCGGACGCCGCGCGAAGCGCCGGCTCCGGCGCCGTCCAGGTTCGATCTCTCGAAGACGCCATTGCCAGATGGATGGCCGCGGACAGGCAGGTAGGCGTCGTGGCTGTGCACGCCTCGCCACAGTCGGCTGGATTCAAGCAGAACCCTTGTCCGCCCGAGAACTGCGGCTGCAAACCGGGGCAAGTGGGCGGCAACTCCTGCGATTGCGGCCAACTATACGGGTGGTGTTACTGCACCCTTTGTTACGATCCACCGAGTCCATTGACTACATTTCCGGAAGAGGAAATCACTTTGTCGTCTATCCACATCAAAGGGGGACGCATGGCCGCCCCGCGTGTCCGCCCATTCTATATCGTGTTCACGGTGGCGCCGCCATCCGCGCCGCGCGAAGCATTCCAGAAAATGGCCACCTATGGGCTGCAAGTCTTGCGATCGGAATCCTGGCCGGCGGCAAGGATGACGATCAAGACAAAGAGTTCTCCCCCGTAATCTCGTCAACCAGGAAGGTTTTTTCTCTCCGCTCAAGTGGCGCCCGGCATCGTCCGCGGCGCGGGGCAAGGCGCGCACGCTTGCTCTCGCGCCGCAGGCGTCCGCCGGGCGCCCTGCGCCGCACGGCTTCTCGTGGCATCCCACGAGGCGAACCGCTGCGAGGCCGTGTTTTCGACGCAAGACCCCCGGGGCCATCCAACGCCAGCCGTCCGGAAGCGGGCGCGCCTCTGCTTGCCGCTGCCGGCAAGCGGGTCACCCAGAACTCCGCATGCCGGACGCCGCGCAAATCGCGCTCATGACGTCAGTCTCCGGCGGAACCGGCGGTCCGAAGCGGATCACGAGGCGCGAGTCGCGTTCGCCGATCCATGCGGGAACCACGGGGCGGCCGATCCGCCGGAGCAGCCTGTCGACGCCCGGAAGCGCCGGGCCGATTCTTCCGGCTGCGCCGGCCGCGCCTTCCGGAAAGATTCCGATCGGGCACTCGAGGCGGGGAAGCTCGCGCAACAGCCCGCGCAGCGAGCGCGCGGTGAAAGCCGGATCCACGCCATGAAAGCTCACCGGATAGCACCACAGCGCATGCGCTACTCGCGGCAGAATCCAGTCACCGGGCGAGCGGAGTGAGAATGGTCCGAAGCGCCACCGGGGCCAGTAGGCGGTCACCAGCCAGCGGACAGGCGGCTCCAGCGTGCCATAGCGCCTCACCAGAGCCTGCGTGAGGACCGATGCCGGATGCAGGATCCACAGGCCCTTGCGCTGATAATGATTCGCCGCCAGAACGAAGCGCGGATCCCCGGGCAGGTTCTCGAGCCCTCGGATCACCGGCGGCGGCTGCATGCGGGCGACGACCTGCGCGGTAAAGTCCGTCAGATCCCGCCGTGTGCCTCGCCGGATGTGCGGGGTGAGGCCGAGCACGAGATCCCAGGGGACGGGATAGGAGACGAGCTCAGACACGGCGTCCCTTCCAGACCGCGCCACGGCCGGTGATCGATGCCAGCATCGCGCTGGTCACGATGCCCTGAAACAGATAGACGGCGAGCGGCGCCCACAGCGCGCGCCGCCAGCTGCCATACCAGGGCTTCCACGCCGCCACCGCCGCCAGCGGCAGCAGCAGGGCGGGGGCTGGGTGACCGGTCCAGACAAGCAGGGCGGAAGCGGGCAGCCACGAGGTCATGACGATGGAGGCGAGCACCACCTGAAGCCCGGAGCGCGGGTTGTGAAACAGCACGCGGAAGGAGTTCTTCTGGAAGCCGCGCCAGAGAGAGCGGAACGAATCGTACATGCGCACGCGGGCGAGCGGTTCGGCGCGGCAGACGGCGAAGGGCACGGCCATCTTCTTGAACAGGACCGCGAGGGCGACGTCTTCCGTCACGCAGGATGCCACGGCGGCATGCCCTCCGAGCCGGAGATACTCCGCGCGCCGGATTAGAAGGCACTGGCCATTGGCCAGCGCCTCCGGGCAGGCGGGGTCGTTGAGCTTCCGGGCGTCGGCGCCCGAGAAGTACAGACCCAGCCCGTATTCCACCAGCGCCGATTCAAACCACCGCAGGCAGACCTGACGCGGAAAGACCGTTACGGCGTCCAGCCCGCGCGATTCCGCGAAGCCAACAACCGCCGGAACGAAGCCCGGCTCGTACCAGGTGTCGGCATCGACAAAAAGCAGCCATTCTGTTTCGGCGCGCTGCGCGCCCGTCCAGCAGGCATGGGGCTTGCCGAGCCACCCCGGCGGCAGCGGCGGCGCGGGGATGGCCTCGGCTCCGGCGGCGCGGGCTTCCTCCGCCGTGCGGTCGGCGGAGTGGTCATCGACCACAATGGTTCGCACGTGCGGCGCGAGAGAGCGCACGCAACGGGCGATGACCGGCTCTTCATCGCGCGCGGGGATGACGGCGGTCACGCGGCTGCGGATTTCGCGGACTTCCGCCGCCGCGGGCAGTTCCGGCAATTGCAGGTATTGCCGGCGGGAGCGCCGGCCCAGGACGAGCATCATTCCGGCGATGGCGGCAGCGAGCGGGACGGCGGGGCTCACGAGACTCTTTTGACCGTCGGACCGGCGACGCCGTCGGGGAACAGGGGCTTTTCCTGTTCCGCCTGCCAGCGCCCTTCGCCGTCCTGCGCCCGCGCCTGCACGAATTCAGCTCGGGGCGCGGCCAGTTCCGCCTTCCAGCGCGTCCATGTGTACCGCGCCATGGGCGTCTCCAGTTGCGCCTCCACCCACGGACCCCGATCGGCGCGGACTTGCACGCGGCGGACGCCGCGTGTGCCGGCAAAGGCGACGCCGCCCACGCGCAGGCGGTCTCCCTCGCGGCGGACGCGGTCAATGTAGCTGCCGGTGTGGACCACCGGTTCCTTCGTGTAACCCATCTTCGGCCAGGTGCCGAAATACGGGCGTGTCACCAGCCGGATCTCGCGCAGCCATTTGACGCTCTTGAAGCCGTAATACCGCGGCGCCACGATCCGCAGGGGAAAGCCGTGCGTGCGGTCCAGCGTCCTGCCGTTCATCCCCAGCGCCAGCAGGAAATCGTCAGACAGTGCGTAGCGCGGATCGAGGGAATCATCGTGGCCGTCGGCGCCCAGGAAGGCGACCTCGACGACGCCCGATGGAATGCGGGACGCATCCACCAACTGCCGCAAAGACAGCCCGCTCCACTCGGCCGTTCCCATGAGATTCGACTTGAGGGTGTTGGACACGCAGCGCATGGTGGTGATGCGCTGGAGGCGCGGCAGCGAGAGCAGCTCGGTGTAGGAGATGCTGCGTAGCGGCCGGCCGTCGAGCGTGACCGCGAGCCTCCACTCGCGCGGATCGATCACCGGATCCACCGTGTTCTTGCTCATCCCGTAGAAGGCTTCCACGGGCGTTACGAACGGACGCACCAAGGCCCCGCCGAAGGTGTCGGCAGGAGGCGAGAACGGGTGGAGCGGTTGCGGCGCCGCAGCGCGCGCGGCATAGGCGCGGTTGCGCGCGAAGCTCTCGCCTGCCACCAGCCCGGCCCACCCCGCCATCAGCAGCGGCGTGAAGACGTCCCGCCGCGTGAGCCCCTGTCCCTGCGCGGCGACCTCCCGGGCGGTACCGGACCGCAGACGGCTGAGAGCGAGATCGAACGCGAACACGGCCAGCCACGCCGCCGCGCCGATTGCCGCCAGGCCGCCTGTGGCTGCCAGCGGCTTGGCCCATTCGCCCAGCCAGGCGAGCAGGAACACGGCCTGCCCGTTGGGCGTGCGCGCCATGATCCATTCGGCGATGCGGTCCGTCAGCAGCGGCGCGCCGAGGGCGAGGAACAGCAGGTAATTCAGCGCGCAGACAGCCAGCGCGGCCAGGCTGGAGCGGCGCAGAGTGCGGCGGAGCATATGGCTTGTGAGGTGATCCAATATTTTTCCGGGCGGCTGACGACGGCGCGGCGGGCGAAAACGTCGTAGCCGGAGGCTTCGATGCGGTTGAGAATCCGG
>DYJN01000101.1 GCA_020723085.1 Arcobacter sp. | reverse complement strand
CCGCCGGATGGATGAGGTAGTTCAGCGCCGCCCCGACGATCAGCGCCAAGCCGATCCCGACCGGAAACGCCACGGCCAGCCCCGCCACTGAAATCGCCGCCACGAGCAGCAGGTTCGCCAGGTTGAATATGACCCCTCCCGCCGCCGCCATCGCCATCTGCCTCTTGCCCGTTACCGCCAGGTTGTCCAGAAACGGGAACAGCACCTGATCCGAGCCTGGAATCACGGTGTCCATGCTGCCGAAGGTGAACGCCGCCACCGCCGCACTCAGCATCACTCCGATCACATAGTCGAAGTAGTACAGCTCGAACCGCCAGCGCCCGGCCATCTTCATCGTATTGGCCCAGGACCCCCAGCACAGCATCGACAGGATCATCAGCAGCAGCGTCGCCAGATATGTAGTGGGAATCATTGCCCGTCTCTCGCTCTCCCCTCGCCCATCGGCGCGGAACTCTGTAATATTATCAGCAGACGTAACAGGGAGGCATCCATGAAACTCGCGCTTCTCGCCGCGCTCCTCGCCGCCGCGCCCGCCGGCGCCCAGAGCCAGCGCTATCAGATCGACACGCAGACGCCGGAGGGGCTTCTGCTGCAAATCGCCGGCTCCGAATCCGACGACGCGAAAAAGATCCAGCTCTACGAAGAATTCCTCCAGAAATACCCAAACCACGCCGGCAAGCCATACGCACTGAACCAGGTCGTGCCGCTATGGCTGAAGACCAAGGCGCTCGACAAGGTCATCGCCGGCGCCCGGGACCTCCTCGCCGCCGAGCCGGACAACGCCCCCGCCGCGTACAACGCCCTGCAGGCATGCGAGGAAAAAAATGACGCCGCCTGCATCGTCGAGTGGGCCAACGCCACCATCGCCGCGGCGAAAAAGAAAATCGAGTCCAAGGAGCCCGAGGACGAGACGGAAGCCGAAACCTGGAAGGCTGAAGTCGATTTCGCCAAACAGGTCATCACCCGCGCCGAATACTCCTTCTATGCGGCTGCCCTGAAGAGCGGCGATCCCCAGGCCATCCTCCTGCTGGCCCAGGGACTCGAAAAGGCCAACCCCAAAAGCCAGTACATGACCCAGACCGCCGGCCGCGGCTTCATCGCCCTCATCCAGATGAAAGACATGAAGCGCGCGCTCGAATATGCCGAAAACGCCGCTGCCCAGGGCTTCGCCAACGAGGACATGCTCGTCTTCGCCGCCGATACGCACCTCAGCTCGACGAAGAATTTCGACAAAGCCGCCGAATACGCTTCCGCGCTCGTCCAGATGCTGCCTTCACGGCCCGCGCCTGACGGCATGGATGCCGCTTCCTGGGAGAAAAAGAAGAAAGACACCCTGGCCCGCGGCTATTGGATCGCAGGCATCGCCTTCGGCGCCCGCGAGAAATGGCCCGAATGCGAGAAAATCCTCGCCGAAGGCCTCCCCGCCATCCAGGCCGGCTCCGCCGCCAACGACCTGCTGCCCGGAGCTTATTTCTATCTCGGTCTCGCCAACTACAATCTCGCCGGCAAGGGCCCCAAACGCGACAGGGCCCGCCTCGCCGCCGCCCGGAAACACTGGACGGCCTGCGCCAGGATGAAAAGCCCCTTCCAGTCCCGGGCGGCGCAGAATCTCCAGGGGCTCGCAGCCGGCAAGTAAAGCATGAACATCCTCATCCCGAACCTCGGCTCCACATCGCTCAAGTATCAGATCCTCGCCATGCCCGAGGAGCGCGTCCTCGCCCGCGGCCGCTTCGAGCGCGTCACCAATTATGCCGCCGCCATTGGCGAAATCCGCGCCGGCGAGGTCCCCGTCGACGCCGTCGCTTTCAAGACCGCGCATGGCGGACCCCGTTACCAGGGCGCCTACCGGATCGATGACGGCGTCGAACAGGCCATGGCCCAGTTCCTGCTCGCCGCCCCGCTCCACAACGCCATTTATCTGGACGCCATCCGCGCCTTCCGCCAGGCCATGCCCGGCGTCCCTCTCGTCGCCGCTTTCGAAACCGAGTTCCACCGGAACAAGCCCGAATACGCCCGCGTCTACGGCGTCCCCCAGGATTGGCGCACCCTTCACGGCGTGGAAAAATACGGATTCCACGGCGCCTCCCACGAATACGTCAGCCTGCGCGTGCCCGAACTGCTCGGCTGCGCGCCCTCCGACCTGCGCCTCGCGAGCTGCCACCTCGGCGGCAGCTCTTCGGTCTGCGCCATCGACCGCGGCGTCTCCGTGGACACCACCATGGGCTTCTCCCCGCAATCCGGACTCGAGAATGCCACCCGCCACGGCGACCTCGACGTCTTCGCCGTACTCTACATGATGGATCGCAACGGCTGGACTACGGAGCAGGTCCGCACGCAGTTGTCCCGCGTCAGCGGTCTTGCCGGGCTCAGCGGCGTCGCCGGCGGCGATGTCCGCGACATCATGGAAGCCGCGCGCGCCGGATCGGCGCCCGCCAACCTCGCCCTCGAAGTGTTCGTCTATCAAGTCCGCAAAGCCATCGCCGGCTGCGCCGCTGTGATGAACGGGCTCGACGCCATCGCCTTCACCGGCGGCATCGGCGAGAACAGTCCCGCCCTCCGCCGCGCCATCTGCGAAGGGCTCGCGTTCCTCGGCGTCGGACTAGATGCAGCCGCCAACGAAGATGCGCAGGGCGACCGCGTGATATCGAGCCCCGCCTCGCGGGTGAAGGTGGTGGCTCTTGCCACCAATGAAGAACTGATCGTCGCCCGCCGCGCTTTCCGCGTCCTCTCGCGTCAGTGACCGCCGTCGCCCGCAGCAACCGGATGGTCCAGCTTCACCTTCCCCGCGGCGCCTTCCTTCAGCGGCGCCAGCAGCTGTTCCTTGCGGTAGATCAGCGTGCTCGTATTGAAGCTCGCCAGCTCAAAGCCGTGCCCGTGCGTGATCGCGTCCGTCGGACATGCCTCCACGCAGTATCCGCAGAAGATGCAGCGGCTGTAGTCGATGTTGTACACCGCCGCGTACCGCTCGCCGCCGCTGATCCGCTCCTGCTCCGTGTTGTCCGCCGCTTCAATGTAGATGCACTGCACCGGGCATGCCGCCGAGCACAGGAAACAGGCGACGCACTTTTCCAGACCGTTGTCGTCCCGCTGCAACACGTGCAGCCCGCGATAGCGCTCCTGGAATACGGGCGGCGCGTCGGGATAGTCGTCGGTGATGATCGGATTCATCATCTCCTTCAGCGTCACCGACATCCCCTTGGCGATCGCCGCTGCCCCCTTGAGGATCTCCTGTACCTTCGGCATTCCGTCTGCTCCGCTCCTTCCTCGCTTCTCTCAATTCGATGCCGCTGCACTCCCGCCGGGAGCCCGATTCTTCGCCCCTCAACCGGGCTTATACGCCGGCACGGGCTCGCCTGGCGCAAACATCGCCTTGCCCGCGCGCCGCGCCAGCCCGTCATACACCCTCCGGTCAAACACCTCGCAGGTCTCTGAAATCGTCCTGCCCGCTTCGATCACGAACAGCGACGGCACATGCTCGATCCCGTACGCGCTGCTTGCCGGATAGCCTTCCGCAGCGGCGTCCAGCAGCACCGGCAGCCGCACAGGAAACAGCCGCAGGAACTCGCGCGTCCGCGCCGCATTATCCTGGCTGACCGCGTAGATCGGCAGGGATCCGCCCCGCAGACGGTCCAGAAACGGCAACGCGAGCTGGCAGGTCGGACAGCCCGCTTTGAAAAACACGACCGCCGCTGGTCCCTCCCTCAGAATCTCCCTCAGCGAGACACGCCCGCCTTCGAGCCGCTCCAGCATGAAGTCCGGCGCTGTCCGTCCTGCCTTGAGCATGTCAGTCCTTCGGTCCGCAACAGGGCTTCCGAAAATCCCAGTCTAGCAGCCCGCGCTTCCAGAGCCGCGCGTCCTTACCTATCCAGCAGCCGCAGCAACTGCTGCGCGCACACCAGCAGCGGATCCGCCACCGCCGAGTAAGGCGGTGCGTACGCAAGGTCAAGTCCCGCCAGCGTCTCCACGTCCATCCCCGCCGCCAATGCCGCCGCCGCCGTGTTGATGCGCGCCAGCACGCCGTCGTCGCCGATCACCGCCGCGCCCAGCAGCCGGCGGCTCCGCCTGTCCGCCACCAGTTGCACCGCGATCGTCTTGCCAAAGAAATACCGCGCCCGCTCGCGCCCTTCCACAACCGCCTCGACGGGCGAAAATCCTTCCCGCCGCGCCTGCTGCTGCGACAGCCCCGTCACCGCCACCGCCAGCCCCGCCACCCGCACAATCGAAGTCCCCGCCACGCCTTCAAACCGCTCGCGCCGCCCCGCGGCATTGGCGCCCGCCACGCGCCCCATGCGGTTCGCCGTCGTGCCCAGCGGAATCCACACCGGCCGCCCGGTGACAATGTGGCGCGCTTCGCAGCAGTCGCCCGCGGCGAATACGCCATGCAGCGATGTCTCCATGTGCTCGCTCACCGCCAGCGCCCCGGTGCGCCCCAGCGCCGCGCCGGCTTGCTCGAGCACCTCAACATTGGGACGCAGCCCTGTGGCGTCGATCACCACTCCCGCCTCCAGCGACTCCGGATCCACGGGCTCGTTCAGCCGCAGCTCCACGCCGCACTGCTCCAGCCGCTCCGTCACGCGTTTCGTCAGCCACGCATCCTCGCGGTGCAGCAGCGCCGTAGAGGCTTCATACAATCGCACGCGCAGCCCGCGCGCCCGCAGCGCCGTCGCCGCTTCCAGACCGATGTAGCCTCCCCCCGCCACCGCCGCCGTCCGCGGGCGCTCCGCTTCCAGAAATTCGTTGAGCCGCAGCGCGTCCTCGTCCGTGTGCAGCCGGAACACCCGCGGCTGCGCCGCACGCCGCGCCGGACGCGCCCCCGCCGCCCACACCAGCCGGTCGTAGCGCACGCGCTCGCCGCTGGCGAGCACCGCCTCGCGCCGCCCGTGATGCACCGCCGCCACCTCGCTCTCCGTGCGGATGCGGATGTTGCGCTCCTTCTCGAAGAACTCCGGCTTGTACACGACGAGCTGTTCGATCGAGCGGACCTGCCCCTCCAGCAGATACGGCAGCCCGCACGCGCCGTAGGAAATTCGCTTGCCTTTTTCGAAGACTACGATCTCCGCCGATGGATCTATCCTGCGGGCGCGCGACGCGGCGCTCAGCCCCGCCGCCACGCCGCCAACCACGACGATTCTCATGCGTTGCCGCCCGTTTCCTCGCCCCAGTGCTTCCGGACAAACTCGAGGATGTCGAAGCTTCTCGCCCTGCGGTCCGGAAAACACAGGCTCACCGCGTCCAGCTCGTTGCCGGCCAGCCGGAAGACCGTCGCCAGCTTGGTGATCACCAGCAGTTCGAGGCCCTTTTCGTTCATGCCGAAGATCGCCATCCCGCCGCCCGCGCGGGTGATCTTCGTGTGCGCCATCACCAGGCAGCCCAGCGCGCTCGAGTCGATGTAGTCCACATTCCTCATGTCCAGCGCAATATGCAGCCGGCCCGCCCGGATCAGCTCCTCCAGGCGCGCGCGGAACTGCTCCACCGGCTCGCCGAGCACAAAACGCCCCTCCAACTCCAGCACCACTGCGCCGCCGCGCTCCCGCTGGCCGATTTGAAACGACATCGGAACCCTATATTGTATCTACGATGCCGTTCACAAACCTCACCCGCCGCCGCTTCGCCGCCGCCCTGCCCGCCGCGGCGCTCGCCGCGCAGACCGCCCCGCGCCGCCTCCGCCGCGCGGAATGCTATTTCGGCCTGCACTTCGACCTGCATCCCAACGAGAAGGACACCGAACTCGGCCGCGATGTCACACCCGAGGCCGTCGGCCGCCTCCTCGACCGCGTGCGCCCCGACTTCGTCCAGTACGATTCCAAAGGCCATCCCGGCTGGCTTGGCTGGCCTTCGGAAGTGGGTCCTTCAGCCCCCGGCATCGTCCGCGATTCGCTCGCCGTCTGGCGCGCCGAAACCGCCCGCCGGGGCATCGCTCTGTTCATCCATTTTTCCGGCGTCTGGGACAGCGAGGCCGTACGCCGCCATCCCGAGTGGGCCCGCGTCTCCCCCGAAGGCAAGCCCGACGCCCGCCAGGCTTCCACGTTCGGTCCTTATGTGGACCGCCTCATGATCCCGCAGCTTCGCGAGGCCGCCTCCAAATACCAGCTCGACGGCGCGTGGGTCGACGGCGAGTGCTGGGCCACGCATCCGGACTACTGCGATGCCGCCTTGCGCGCCTTCGGCAAGCCCGCCCCCAGAAAGGCCGGCGAACCCGGCTGGCTGGAATGGCTCGAATTCAACCGCCGGCAATTCCGCCTGTACGTCCGCCATTATGTGGAAGAATTGCATAAAAGCCATCCGGATTTTCAGATCGCCAGCAACTGGCTGTACTCCACAATGGTGCCGGAAGAGCCGGAATTGCCGGTGGATTTTCTCTCCGGCGACTACCTCGGCAATGCCAGCATCTCCACCGCGCGGCTCGAGGCCCGCTATCTCGGCCAGACCGGCAGGCCCTGGGATCTCATGGCCTGGGGCTTCCAGCAGGCCGGCTCCAACCGCATCGGGCATGTCTTCAAGCCCGCCCCCCAGCTCATGCAAGAGGCCGGCATCGTCCTCGCCCAGTCCGGCGGTTTTCAGGTCTACTACCATCCATCCCGCTCCGGGCATTTTGAAGACGCGCACATCGGAATCATGGCCGAGCTGGCCGCTCACTGCCGCCGCTTGCAGCCGTGGAGCCAGCGGACCCAGACCGTGCCGCAGATCGGCGTGGTCTTTTCGCGCGAGTCGCTCTACCGCACCGGCAACAGGCTGTTCGGCGGTTGGGGGCGGCTCTCCGACCCGGCACGCGGCTGGATCGATCTCCTGCTGGCCTGTCAGTGGTCTGTCGATGTGCTCCCCGACTGGAAACTCGGCCGCGCCGCCGCGCGCTACCCGGTGATCGTCCTGCCGGACTGGGACGAGCCGGGCGACGGGTGCCTGGAGACCCTGCTCGAATACGCCCGCAACGGCGGCGTCCTGCTGGCCGGCGGCGCGCGGAACGCGCAGAAGCTCGCATCCCGGCTCGGCTGCCGCAGCACGGGCGAGCCCGCGCACGCCCAGGCTTGGCTGCGCCACGGCGCCGTGGGCAACGCCGCAGGACTCTGGCTGGATGTGGAGCCCGGACAGGCGCGCGTGCTGGATCAGCGCTACCCGGAACTCAACACCACCCGCAACGGCAAACCCGCAGCGCTGGGCAGCGAATTCGGCAAAGGCCAGGTCATCCTCGTCCCCGGTCCCATCGGCGATGTCTACGCCGCCACCCACGCCGCCGCCATCCGGGACTTTGCGCGGGCGCTGATCAAGCCCCGGTTCCGTCCCGCCGTGCAGGTGGACGCGCCGCCCGCCGTGGAAGTAGTGCTCCGCCGCAAGGGCGGCGCGCTGCTCGTGCATCTCATCAACACCACAGCCATGCAGGTCGCGGGAGATTACGCCACCGTAGATTTCATCCCGCCCGTTGGCCCGGTCCGCCTGACTGTTCCGGGTTCCAGACCCCGGTCCGCCCGCCTCGAACCCGGCGCCGCGCCCCTTTCCTGGCGCGCCGTCCCGGGCGGCTGGCAAGCCGAAATCCCGCAGCTCCAACTGCACGCCGTGGCCGTCATGGTAAGATGAGGTTGTCCCCGCTCGGGCTCGTAGCTCAGTTGGTTAGAGCGCTACCTTGACACGGTAGAGGTCGCAGATTCGAGTTCTGCCGAGCCCACCAC
>DYJN01000100.1 GCA_020723085.1 Arcobacter sp. | reverse complement strand
CACAGCGTAACCCGCGTCACTGCGAATCGGCGGTTGGTCGCTCCATATTGACTAGATGGAGGCTGCGGGATGGCGGCGCTAAAAAAAGACGGCGGCATGGGGCAGTTCGCACAGGGGTGTGGAATATCGCCCATGTGGGTCCAAAATTCCAGATTGGGACCGCCACGAGCGTTTGCTTGCAAGTATTGGATATTAAAACACTTGACACCAGAGACTGGATGCGGTAGGTTTGGCTTGGTTCCTGCAAAAGAGCTCCTGAGCCGGATATCGGCCTTGAGCTTTGTTCAGGAGTTGCGGAAGCACGGAATCTTAGATAGCTCGTGGAAGGAGTGCAGTATGCGTTCATGGAGACGCTCAGGTGGCTGGATGAAATGGACGCTCGCGGTACTGGTGTTGATCACTTCAACAGCGCTTGTGAGCTCCACGGATTCGCCGTTCACCCAAAGGGACAAGGCGTACTACGCCGACGAAGCAACCATTAATTTCGTCCGCCCAGGACTGGTTTTCAAGATACTTGGTCATGAAATCGCTTCGGATGGGACCGTGAAAGTGCGGTTCCGGATCACGGATCCGAAAGGAGTTCCGCTGGAGCGGGAGGGCATCAATACGCCGGGTCCCGTCTCCACAAGTTTCATCCTGGCAGTGCTGCCCAACGACGGCACGCACTTCAGGGCTTATACGACCCGCCTGAAGACGAGCACTTGGGCGCCCACAGCAGGCAAGCGGGCGCGGCAGGCATCGGCGGACTCCGGCGGAAAGTACGAGAAGGTGGCGGAGGGCGAGTACATCTACATGTTCGCCACGAAGCTGCCCTCGGACTACGACCGCACAGCGACTCATGCCATCTCGATGTATGGAAGCCGCAATCTGAGCGAATTCGAACTTGGCACGAACTACGCGACGGACAACTATTACTTTGTCCCCGACGGTTCGGCTGTGAAGAAGGTGCGGCAGCTGCTTGCGACCGAGTCCTGCAACAAGTGCCATGAGGATCTGTCGTTCCACGGCGGTTCCCGCCGAGGCATCGACAACTGCATCCTGTGCCACACGCCCGGCTATACGATCGGCGGCGTCACGGTGGACAACACGAACCCCGAGACGGACAACACCATCGACATGACCCAGATGGTCCACAGGATCCACATGGGCGCGAACCTGCCGAGCGTGCAGGCGGGCAAGCCCTATCAGATCGTCGGGTTTGGCAACCGCGTGTCGGACTACTCGGGGGTCGGCATGCCCTCGGGAGCGAACAACTGCCAGTGGTGCCACGTGGAGAAGAACGAGAAGGCGGCGCAGAAGGATGCCTGGCTGGCGAACCCGACGCGGAGGGCTTGCGGCAGCTGCCATGACAACGTGAACTTCGCCACGGGCGAGAACCACCTGGGGATCATCCAGATCTCGGACAACCAGTGCAAGAACTGCCACATCCCGCAGGGCGAGCTCGATTTCGACGCCTCCATCATGGGCGCGCACATCACCGAGCAGAACTCCTCACTGCTGCGCGGCGCTGTGGCCAAGATCGAACGGATCGACAATGCCGAGCCGGGCAAGAAGCCGGTGATCGCGTTCTCGCTGAAAGACCGGGCTGGCGAGCCGATGGCGATTGAAGACCTGATCCCCGGCGCCGGGCGCGGGCGGCTGGCGTTCACTCTGGCGCCGCTCGATACCGACTACGGCCAGAACTTCGGCACGGCGGCGACCAAGGGCTATGTCCAGGACACGGTGACCGTGGCCGGCGTGACGGGCAGTCCCGGGCTGTACAGCTACACGATGAGCACGGCGATTCCGGCTGACGGCAAAGGCACCTGGACAATCGCGCTCGAAGGCCGGACCGACGAGAAGATCCTCGAAGGCACGCTGAAGGAGCGCGTGATCGAGGTCAACATTCCGAACGACGTGAAAAACTTCTCGGTGGACGGCAGCGAGGTGCAGGCGCGGCGCGTGGTCACCACGACAGCGACCTGCAACACGTGCCATGCGCGGCTCGTCCTGCACGGTGAGAACCGGAACGAGATCGAAAACTGCGTGATCTGCCACAACCCGTCGATGACCGACGCGTCGCGGCGTCCGGCGGCCCAGGCGCCGACGGAATCCATCAACCTGGTGGCGATGATCCACCGCATCCACACGGGTGAGGAACAGCCGCGGGATTACACCATCTACGGCTTCGGCAACATACCGCACAATTACAACCGTGTGGCGCTGCCGCCGCCCGCCACGGCTGCCAGCTGCAACCTCTGCCACGTGAACAACAGCCAGCAGGCGCCGTCCAGGGGAGTCCTCAGCACGGTGGATCCGCGCGGGTGGCTGGACCCGGCGCCGCCGACATCGGCCGCCTGCCTTGGGTGCCACGCCAGCCGGGAGGCGGCCTCACACGCCTTGGCCCACACGACCACGCTCGGCGAGAGCTGTGGAGTGTGCCACGGGCCAAACGCCACTTACAGCGTGAACAAGGCCCACGCCCGCTAACCGGGTGACTGATGCCAGCATGGGGCAGGCGCTTCCGGCGCCTGCCCCGATTTCACCCAAGGGAGTTTCCATGAGATTCCGCTATGTGCCGCTGATCGCCGCCCTCGCATGGGCGGGCTGGCTGGCGGCAGCGCCGGGCGGCCAGGAAGCGGCCAAGAAGACCCAGGCGCCTGCCGCCGCTTCCCCCGCCAAGAAAGAATATGTCGGTTCGGATACATGCGCGGGCTGCCACGACGAGATCCACGCCAACTTCAAGAAGAACGCACACACGATTCTGGAGACCAACAAGCGGCGCGGCTGGCAGGGCAAGGCCTGCGAGTCCTGCCACGGGCCAGGCTCGGTGCACGCGGAAAGCACATCGGCCGATGACATCCTCTCGCCGAAGAACATGACGCCGGCGGCCATCGATCAGATGTGCCTCGGCTGCCACAGGAACCAGCAGACGCAGGTGGGCCGCATCCAGAGCGGGCACGCGCGCAACAGCGTCGCCTGCACCTCCTGCCACAACGTGCACAAGACGGGCGAGGAAGCCAGCGCGCGCCAGTTCCGGCGCGCGGCTGGCGTGAATCAGAACTGCCGGCAGTGCCACATGGATGTGTGGGCGAGCTTCCAGAAGCCGCACCGCCATCCGCTGCCGGAAGGCGCCATGTCCTGCACGGGCTGCCACAACCCGCATGCCAGCTTCCTGAATCGCAACATGCGGCTGACGAGCGGACAGCAGCCGAGCTGCTTCCAGTGCCACGCCGACAAGCGGGGCCCCTTCGTCTTTGAGCACGCGCCGGTGCGCAACGAGCCTTGCACCATCTGCCATGAAGCCCACGGTTCGGCCAATCCGCGGATGATGACGCGGCACGAGGCGGCCAACCTTTGCCTGGAGTGCCATTCCAATATCCAGTCGCCGCCGCGGGCGACGACGGCGGGCGGCATCGCCATCGCGACGCACGACCTGCGGCTGCCGCGGTGGCGCAACTGCACCGCCTGCCATCAGAAAGTGCATGGATCCAACGTGAATGGAGCGATGCTGAGATGAGATTCCTGCTGGCTCTCGCCCTGCCGCTGGCGCTTCTGGCGCAGGGCGCGCCCACTCCCAAGGAAGCGAACCGCCCCCCGCTCAGGACTGCGTCAAAAAAGAAGCTCCGCAAGGTGCGCGCAGCGAAGCGGCTGGCCTCAGCGCCCCCCGTTGTGGCGATGGCTTCGGCTGCCGCGCCCGCCGGGGTGACTGAAGCAGTGCAGGAGCCCGCGCCCGCCAAGGCTCAGGAAAAAAAGTGGGAAGTGAATCCCGAGCCCACGGGAACGGAGAGCGCCTTCGGCGGGCACATCGACTTGGGCGCCCGCTGGATCACGCGCGCCGGCGACCTCAATACCTACCGCAGCCTTGTGAACCTGAGCCAGGGCACGCGCCTCACCAGCGGGCAGCTCCGCCTGGAGCCGCAGGACTCCCGTTGGCTCGACAGCGGATTGCTCACGATGACGGCGTGGGGCGGCGATCCCTACAACACGGCGCGGCTCGACATGGTGAAGCGCGGCGTCTACCGCCTGAACAGCACCTACTCGAACATCGCCATGTTCAACGCGCTGCCGTCGTTCGCCAACATCGGACAGCCCGGCTCGCCGCTGTTGTTCAACCAGCGGACCATGGACACGCGCATCCGCAACTACGACAACGAGCTGACGCTTTTTCCCGGCGCGCGCGTCATGCCGTACTTGGGCTTCAGCCGCAATTCCAGCTACGGGACGGGCATCACGCCGCTGGTGCTGCCGCCGAACGAGTATCCGTTGCGCAACGTGATCGACTGGAGCCTCTATGAAGTCCGCGGCGGCATCCGTGTCGAACTCGACCGCTTCCACGCCACCGTCGAGCAGGGTGGGCGCCGGTTCAGCGACGACCAGAGGGTCTATTCGACCGAAACGCTGAGCGGCAACCGGTCGACTCCCTATCTCGGGCAGATCCTGGCGCTCGCCAGCGGCAACCAGCTTTACCGCATCCGCGGCGAGGGCGAGCACACCAAGGCGCTGGTGACCGCATCTCCCTGGCAGTGGCTGGATCTGTCCGGCAGTTTCGTCCGCAGCCGCCCGAAGACCTACTCCGAGCTGAACCAGCTGGAGCGGGGGCGCATCGCCGATCCCAATAACCCGCTGCTGCTGCTCACCGGATCCACGGACTACTATTTCGGCAATGCCACCATGCCGCACGTTTCGGGCAGCGCCGCCGCCGAAGCACGCCTGAATTCGCGCATCCGCTTACGGGAGAGCTGGGAGACGGACCGTTTCCATACGACGGGCATCAACACGCTCCGTTCGCTTCAGTTCTTCACGCCCACGGCGTCCTCGACGGTGACCTTCACGGGCGGCGAGCGCCTGGAGGTCTCCCGGCACCGCCAGCAGATTGAAGCCATCTGGGATGTCTCAAAACAGCTCACCATCCGCGGCGGGCACCGCTACGAGTGGGGCCGATCCTTGATGAAGGCGAGCACGTACTCCCAGGGCAGCCCCGCGGACCGGCTGGAGATGGAGCGGCAGGGCGGGGTGTTCGGCTTCGTGCTGCGCCCGGTGAAGCGGGTGAGCCTCACCGGCGACATGGAGTTCATCGACGGCATCAAGACCTACTACCGCACAGGGCTTTACGACCACACGAGGCTCCGTTTCCAGACGCGGTTCGAACTGCCCAAAAGCCTCTACTTCAATGTGAACTACAGCCGGCTGACGAACGAGAACCCGAACCCGGATGCGAAGTACTGGTATGAGGCGGACGCGATCACGGGCAGCCTGCAGTGGCTGCCCGGCGGCGGCAAAAACGCCGCCATCATCGCCGAGTACCAGCGCTCGAAGATCCGCAGCGACATCGACTTCCTCTACCCGTTGGGGCTTTTCCCGGCGGCCAGCAATTACCGGGATTACGCCCACACGGGCACGATGATGATCGACCTGCGCCTGCCTCTCGCGCGCCGCTACAGCGGCCGCATCAGCGCGGGCGGATCCTTCACCACGACTTCAGGCGTGCGTCCGACGGACTATTACCAGCCGCAGGGACGGCTGGCGCTGCCGGTGACGCCGAAGATGGAGTTCTTCTCCGAATACCGTTATTTCGGCCTGAGCCAGACGATCCATGTCTTCGAAGGCTTCAGAACCCATATGTACATGGGCGGCGTGCGGCTGCTCATGTAGAGGACCGGGAATTCCATGCACCGGGGCAGGCTGCAGCCTGCCCCTTGTTTTTTCGCCGGGCTCGGCTAAAGTGATGATGTGCGGAACCAGGAGGCACTCATGGTGAAACTGTGCATCGTTTCCGTCGTCACGTATTCTCTCTGTGCCGCGGCTGTGCCGCTGGGCGACTCGGCGCGCGGCGCGGAGCTGTTCAAAAGCCAGAAGTGCAGCGTCTGCCATAGCGTGAACGGACAGGGGGGCAAGTCGGGACCGGATCTTGGCAGGACGGCGGGACGCGGCTATACGCCGGCGTCTATGGCGTCCCTGATGTGGAACCACGCGCCGCAGATGTGGGAGGCCATGGAGCGCGCCAGCTTGAAGCCGCCGAAGCTCACCACGCAGCAGGCGGCGGACCTTTACGCCTATTTCTATTCCGCGCGCTTCTTTGAAAAGAAGGGCGATGCGGGGCGGGGCAAGAAGCTGTTCGCCGAGAAAGGCTGTGCGGGATGCCACCAGGGCCAAGGCGGCGCACCCGACGTCAGCCAGTGGCCGGCGATCACGGACCCCATCGAGCTGGCACGCCAGATGTGGAACCACTCGCCGCAAATGAAGGGAGCGATCGAAGCGAAGAAGGCGGCGCTGCCGAAGCTGACGGCCGAAGAGATGAACGACATCACCGTTTACTTGCACAGCCTGCCTACGGCTTCCAAGGCTGCTCCCAAGTATGCGCCGGCTTCCGCTTCCACGGGCGCGGAGCTGTTCAAGGTGAAAGGGTGCGCCGGCTGCCACGCAGGCGCCCGGCAACTCGGCAAGAGCGGCCCGAAAAGCAATGCGGAACTGGCGGCGGCGCTGTGGAACCATCCAGGCAAGGCGCCGAAGAACAGCGAGCTGCGGCCCGAAGAGATGACGCGGCTGGTGGGCTACATCTGGACGCTGCAATTCGCCAATGAAGGCGGCAACGCGGCGGCCGGCGCCAAGGCGTTCGTCTCCAAAGGCTGCAATGCGTGCCACGCTTCCGGCATGCCGAAGCTCGCACACGGCGAAGGCGACAACAGCTTCGGCATGGTGGCGGTGCTCTGGAACCACGGTCCGGAGATGCTGAGGCAGATCCGCGGCAAGAACCTCAAGTGGGGCTCATTCGCCGGCAGCGACATCGCCGATCTGCTGGCCTACATGAAGCAGAAGAAGTGATCCCGCCGGGGTTCGAGCGGCGCTTCACTGCAAATCCACGGTCTTCACGCCTGCGCTTTTCGGCAGCGTGACAGTGGCCTCCTTTCCATTCGCGCGGACCCTGTGCGTGCCGAAGAACGCCCGCACGGTGGCGAGCCCGTTCGCGTCCGCCCTCGCCTCGGCGCGCGTCCACCACTCGCCGAAGACGAGCCGGCGGTAGGCCCCCGCGGCGGGCGTGGCGCCCCAGTCCCGTTTGTAAAGGGAGGACTGCGGGATCCAGTTGACGCCCTCCCAGAAGCCCCACATCAGGATGCCGGTGACCGCCGGATGGGCGAAACAGATGCGGAAGTAGCGGCGCAGGGCGTCCGCCTTGGCTGCTTCTTCTTCACGGCTCAATTGCGACCCGCGCTGCCCGTAATACTTCGAGCGCTGCCCGGGGAAATTGAACTCCGTGATGCGGACCGGCATCTTCAGTTCAGCCAGGGCGTCCAGGGCGCGGCGCAGCTCGTTCTCGTCGAACGAATCCCCGTGCAGATGGCCCTGCACCCCTATGCCGTCCATCGGAGCGCCGGATGACAAAACCGTGCGGATATGTTTCAGGTAATCATCCAGCCGCCGTCCAGTGAGGATGTCGTAGTCATTGAAGAAAAGGACGGCGCCGGGATCCGCTTCTTTCACCCACCGGGCCATGTCGCGCGTGATGCCCGGTCCCAGCCGCTGTTCAAACCAGTTCGCGTGGATCATCTCGTTGTTCAGGTCGTATTCGGCGAACTGCCCGCGGTACCGCGCGGCGATGGACCGCGCGCGCTGCCGGACGGCCAGCAGGAGCGGCGCGTCTCCCAGCGGCTTCAGCCATTCGGGGACGAAGCGCGGCACTCCCCAGAAAATGCAGTGCCCGCGCACCGGAATCCCATGCGCGGACGCCCACTCGAGC
>DYJN01000172.1 GCA_020723085.1 Arcobacter sp. | reverse complement strand
CTTGCTCGGCGGCACCGGAACCGGCATCGCCCACTGCCCGCAGAGCAATGGGCGGCTGGGCAGCGGCATCGCCCCCATCCGTGCGCTCGAAAGCGCAGGCACACCCATTTCGCTGGCGGTGGATGGCGCCGCATCGAATGAGGCTGCCGACATGCTCAACGAAGCGCATGTCGCCTGGCTGATGACCCGCGCTCGCGGTGGCCACGCGGCACGGCCCGAGTACGCCGGAGGCTGTGGCGAAACCGGCGCGGCGGACGCCACTGTGGAAGACGTGGTGCGCTGGGGCACGGCGGGCGGCGCACGCGTGCTGGGCCTGGACGGCGTGGGCGCCCTGCAACCGGGCATGGCCGCGGACATCGCCATCTACGCCCTGGATCAGCCGCGCCATTTCGGCCTGCACGATCCTGCAGTCGCTCCCGTGGCCAGCGGCGGCGCCGGCCTGCGCGCCCTGCTGGTCGGCGGCAAGGAGGTGGTGCGCAACGGCGCCATTCCCGGCCTGGACCTGGCCGGACTCGCCGCGCAGTCGCGCGCCGCCGTGCGCACCTTGCAGAGTCTGGCAACGCCTTGAGCCACCATGCGCATTCTCGTGCTGTATGCCCATCCGGTGGAGACCAGCTTCCATGCGGCGCTGCACGCCCGCGTGGTGCAGGCGCTGCGCGCAGCAGGCCACGAGGTCGATGACTGCGACCTCTACGCCGAAGACTTCAACCCGGTGCTGTCACGCGAGGAACGCTTGAATTACCGCGACACCACCCGCAACACCGCAGCCGTGGCCAGCTATGTGCAGCGTCTGCAGCGGGCCGAAGCCCTGGTGCTGTGCTTTCCAACCTGGTGCTTTGGCCTGCCCGCCATTCTCAAGGGCTTCTTTGATCGGGTGCTTGTGCCCGGCGTGGCGTTCGACATCAGCGATCCGGCAAAGGTGCGTCCCGGATTGACGCATCTGCGCCATATCGCCGCCGTCGTCACCTACGGCCGCCCCCGGTGGATGGCCTGGGCCATGGGCGATCCTCCGCGCAAAGTCGTCGCCCGCTATTTGCGCGCGCTGTGCGGGCGCGGCGTTCGTATCCGCTACCACGCCCGCTATCACATGAATGTCGCCACCCGCGACCAGCTCGAACGCTTCGCGCTGCGCGTGGAAGACGCCATGCACAGGCTGCCGCGGCAGCTCAAACCGTGCGCCAGTCCACCGCCGCAGGCCGTCCCGGCAGATACAGCCGGGCGTTGGCGGCT
>DYJN01000171.1 GCA_020723085.1 Arcobacter sp. | reverse complement strand
GCTGGATGCTGGATGCTGGAAGCTGGATACTGATTCGTGATTCGCTCATTCGCTGATTCATAATTCGTGAGGGGGATTCGATGCAAACAATACGTTACATACTCGTTGGCTTAGGGAACCTGGGTCGCCGCTTCTGCGTGGTGATTGCCGAAAAGGATGCGTTGCTGCGTGAGCGATATGGCCTGGAACTGGTGCTCGTGGGGGCAGCGGACAGCCGCGGCGCGGCTTACGACGCAAACGGGCTGGATCCGGCGCGCGTCGCGGGGATCAAGCAGGCCGGCGGTTCGGTCGGCGCGTATCCCGGCGCGGGGCGCGCGGGTTGGGATGCGCTGTCGCTGGTCGAAGCGGCGGAGGCGGACGTGCTGCTGGAAGCCTCGCCGGTCAACCTGGCGCAGGGTGCGGAACCGGCCCTGAGCTGCATCCGCATGGCGATGCAGAAGGGGATGCACGTCGTCACGCCGAACAAGGGGCCGCTGGTGGTGGCTTACCGTGAATTGCATGAGCTGGCAAAGGCCAACGGCGTGCAACTGCGCTTCGATGGCACGGTCGCAGGCGGTCTTCCGGCGATCAACCTGGGCGCGCGGGATTTGCGCGGCGCGGTCGTTCGGCGCATCGAGGCCGTGCCCAACCTGGTCACGGGTTACGTGATGGACATGCTCGCCGATGGCGTGCCGTGGAATGAGGCGCTCGAACGCGCGCGCGCCGAGGGCGTGCTCGAGGCCGACGCCTCCTGGGATTTGGACGGCTGGGACGCGGCGGCGAAACTCGTCATCTTGGCGAACGCCGTGGTGGGTTTCCCCGCTACATTGGACGACGTGGCGCGCGCCGGCATCGCGACGGTCGATGCGGGGACCCTGGTCGCGGCGCGCCAGCAGGGACGGCGCTATCGCTTGCTTGCCCGCGCCGAACGCCAGCCGGATGGCGGCTATACGCTCTCCGTCACCCCTACGCCGCTGCCGCCGGAACACCCACTTGGACGGCTCGGTCGCAAGCAGATGGGCGTCGTCTACACCACAGACATCTACGGCGTCATCACCGCAATCATCGACGAGCCGGACCCGATCCCGTCGGCGATGTCAATGCTGCGGGATTTACTGGACATTTATGGTTAATCTTATCTTTTCAATCCGTTTCATCCGTTGAATCCGTTGACATTTTCGAGGAGAGACGATGCCTCACCAGGAAGAAGACCGCATCCGGGTGCTCATCGCCGATGACTGCCCCGTCACGCGCGC
>DYJN01000036.1:19232-40918 GCA_020723085.1 Arcobacter sp. | reverse complement strand
TCCGGGCTCGGCATCGACGGGGAGAGCTCCGGCATTCTGCCGGAATGGAAACCGAAGGAGGTGCCCTGCGGCATGATGACGAGCTTCGGCGAGGCCATCGCCATCACGCCGCTGCAACTGGCGGCGATGGTCTCGGCCATCGCCAACGGCGGCTCGCTGTACTGGCTGCAGCATCCCCGCTCGCAGGAGGAAGCCGAACGGCTGGCGCCGCGCCTGAAGCGCCGCATCGAGCTGGCGGCGCGGATCGAGGACCTCCTGCCGGGAATGATGGGGGCGGTCGATTACGGCACGGCGCGCCGGGCCGCGTTCGATTCCTCAACCCCCATTTTCGGCAAGACGGGCACCTGCACCGACTCGCGCACGCACCTGGGCTGGTTTGCCAGCTTCAATGACGTGGCGGGGCGCAAGCTGGTGGTGACAGTCCTGTTGACAGGCGGGGCGCCGGTGAACGGCCCCGTGGCTTCCGGCATTGCAGGGCAGGTGTACAAGAGGCTCGCCGAACTGCAGTACCTCGCCGAACGGAAGACTTACAGCCCGGCGGCGCTGATCACGGAAACGAGCCGCTGAGCGGCCGCAGCCAGGTTGTCAACCCGCGCCGGGCCCGGAGGCCCGCGGTGGTGCGGCCGCGGCGACTGCAGGCGCAAGCAAGGCTTCGGCCACCGCGTGCAGCAGCTCATTCAGGCCGCGCCCGGTGACGGCGGAGATCGCGAAAAAGGGCAGTCCGCGGCGGCGGGCCTTGCGCCGCAGGCTTTCCAGGCGGCGGCGGTCCTGTAGCGCGTCGAGCTTGGTGGCGACGACGAACATGGGCTTGCGCGCCAGCTCGGCGCTGTAGCCGGCCAGTTCGGCCAGGATGATGTCGAAGTCGTGCTTCGGATCGCGGCCGCTGGCCTCGCTGACGTCGACCAGGTGGAGCAGCAGCCGCGTGCGCTCGACATGGCGCAGAAACTGGATCCCCAAGCCGTGGCCCTCATGCGCGCCTTCGATCAGACCGGGGATGTCGGCGACGACAAAGGTGCGCAGATCCGGCATCTGCACGACGCCGAGGTGCGGCTCCAGCGTGGTGAACGGGTAGTCGGCGATCTTGGGCCGCGCCGCCGAGATGCGCGAAATCAGCGTGGACTTGCCGGCATTGGGGAAACCCACCAGGCCGGCGTCGGCCAGCAGTTTCAGAACGAGCCGCAGGCGGCGCTCCTCGCCAGGATGGCCCGGCTCGGCGCGCGTCGGGGCCTGCCGGGCGGGCGTGGCGAAATGCTGGTTGCCGCGGCCGCCGCGGCCGCCGCGGGCGGCGATGAAGCGGTCGCCGGGGGCGGTGAAGTCGAACAGCGGGCCGCCGGAATCGGCGTCGTAGACCACGGTGCCGATGGGCACGGGGACTTCCAGGTCGGCGCCGCTGCGGCCCGTGCGGTTGCTGCCTTCGCCGTGGCGGCCGCGCTCGGCGCGGTGCTCGGGATTGAAGCGAAAATGGAGCAGGGTGTTGTGGTGCTGGCTGGCGACGAGCACGACGTCGCCGCCCTTGCCGCCGTCGCCGCCGCTCGGCCCCCCGCGCGGAACGTACTTCTCGCGCCGGAAGGCGACGCAGCCGTTGCCTCCGTCTCCCGCCTTGACGCGGATGATCGCTTCATCAACAAACATCGATCTGCTCCAGCGCGCGGAGATGAAAAGAGCCGCCGGGGCTTGGGGAGCGCCCGGCGGCTCGCATCCCGGATGGCTGACGGCGGAACCGCGTCAGGATTCCACTTCGACGACGCTGACCCACTTGCCCAGACGGCCGCGGTCGCGCCATTCGACCCGCCCGCCGACGCGGGCGAAGAGCGTGTCGTCGCTGCCAATGCCGACGTTGTCGCCCGGCTTGTAGCGCGTGCCGCGCTGGCGGACCAGGATGGCGCCGCCCTTGACGAGTTCGCCGCCGAAAACCTTGATGCCGAGCCGCTGCGCTGTGCTGTCGCGGCCGTTCTTGGAGCTGCCGAGCCCTTTTTTATGCGCCATGGCGGAAAGTCCTCCCCAATCAGAGCACGATGCCGGAGATCTTCACCTCGGTGAAGTTTTGCCGGTGTCCAATCGTGCGCTTGTATTGCTTCTTCCGTTTGAACTTGAAGACGATCACCTTGTCGCCGCGGCCGTGCTTCTGGATCTCGCCCCGCACGCGGGCGGAGGAGGCCTCGGCGCCGGTGATCAGGGTGCCGTCATCCTTGCCGACGGCAATGACGCGGTCGAATTCGACAGCCGTGCCGGCCTCGCCGGCCAGCGTCTCCACCGCCACGGTTTCGCCGGGCGCGACGCGGTACTGCTTGCCGCCTGTTTCGATCACTGCAAACATGGGTCTGACCTCTCGATGACGCTGCGGGAACTGTGCTCAAATGTCGTCCCGGCGGGTTGGCCGGCACCCGGGCGCAATAGCGCGCCTCAACGGGCGCCACAACTCCTTATCGTAGCCGATCCGCTGCTCCGGCGCAAATCGTTGCTCTTTCAGGGACGAAACGCCATTACGTTCTTTCAATCTCAGCTCCGGCCGGCCGATATGGGGCATGAAGCGGACGACGCATACGTAATGTCGACGAGAGAATTCATCAGCCTGAAAGCGAACCTGGAGCGGGCCGAATACCAGCATGCACTGTTTCAGAGCGCCCTGACAGCGTATCTGGAAGCCCTGGGGGGCGTGGAGCGGCACGTTTTCCAGCCCTGCGCGGAGAAGATCCGGGGCCAGCCGCCGACGGTGGCCGCAGCGCGCCAGCGGCTGGCCGCAGACCCGAGCCGCGAGGCCTTTTCCGAGGCGCGGCGGAATCTGGACCGCGCTCTGGAAACGGCGCACGACTTCATCTCCCGCGAACTGGCGGGCACGGTGGAGCTGGCCGAAGTCGTGCGCCTGCTGGAGGCCACGGCCGTTTCGTTGCAGGACCGCGGCAGCAGGCACGAGTCGGAATTTCTCGGCGTGGCCAGCGGGCTGCGCCGCGCGGCAGAGCGCGATGACATGCAGGAGCTGCGGCAGCAGATTCTGGCGCAGGTGCAATTGATCACGTCGCTCGTGGAGGAGATGCGCGAGGAAAACCGGCAGATCGTCGCCGAGCTGGAGAAGGAGATGCAGGCCTACCGGAGCCGGCTCGACGAGTCGGAGAGGGCGGCGCAGCGCGACGCGCTCACCGGGCTGGCCAACCGGGCGTCCTTTGAGAAGCGGGCGGCGGAGATGATCGAGTCGGGCGTCGGGTTCAGCTTGGTGCTGATCGATCTGAACCACTTCAAGCGGGTCAACGACGTGCACGGCCATCTGGCCGGCGACGAGCTGCTGCGCGTCTTCGCCGGCCGCCTCCGGCGGCAGATCCGCGCCGACGACATGGCGGCGCGCTGGGGCGGAGACGAGTTTGTCGTCCTGCTGCCGGTTCCGTTGCGCGATGCGATGGTGCGCGCCCGGCTGCTCGAACAGTCGCTCAGCGGCGACTACCAGCTCACGGTGGCCGGCGAGACGTTGCGGTTGCGGGTCGGGCTGGCCATGGGCGTGGCCGAGCACCGCCCGGGCGAGCCGCTCGAGGAACTCCTGAAGCGCGCCGACCTGGCGATGTACCAGAGCAAGGGCATCCGCTGAGCGCCCTGTGGAGCCTGCTAGGATCGGGGAGGAGACTGCTGCCCCGTGGCGGATGCGAATGAATTCCTCGATCAGGCGGTGCTGGTTTCAGGCGCCGGGCGCGGCATCGGCAAGCGGCTGGCTCTGGCCTTCGCCGGGCTCGGCGCGCGTGTCGGACTGCTGGCCCGCTCGAGAGCGGAACTCGAGCTGGCGCAGATGGAGATCACGCACGCGGGCGGGCAGGCGGCCGCTCTGCTGTGCGACGTGCGCGAGTGGGATCAGGTGGAGCGGGCGGTGGAGCGTTTCCGCGGCTTTGCCGGCCCGGTGCGCGTCCTGGTGAGCGCTCACGGGGCCTTCGGCTCGATCGGGCCGCTGGCGGACTCGGACCCGCGGGAGTGGATGGACGGCATCGCCACGAACCTGGGCGGGGCGATGCATCTGTGCCGCGCCGTGCTTCCTGACATGCTGGCGGCGCGGGCGGGCAAGATCGTCCTGCTCGCGGGGCCGGGAGCGGCGCAGCCGAGGCCGGGTTTCTCTTCTTACGCCGCGGCTCAGGCGGCGCTGGCGCGTTTGGCCGAGACGCTGGCCGAGGAGGTGCGGGACGCCAACGTGCAGGTCAACTGCATGAATCCGGGGCCGACCTACACGAGCCTGACTGATGACATCATCGCCGCCGGGCCGCGGGTGGGCGCCGCCGAGCTGGAAGCGGCGCTGGAACTGCGCACGTCGGGCGGCACGAAGCCGGACGAACAGGCGGCGCTGGCGCAGTTCTTGTGCTCGTCGCGCTCGAACCATGTCAGCGGCATGCTGATCTCGGTCAGCGACAACTGGAGCAAGCTGGAGCACTCGCGCTCGCACGCCGGAATGTTCACGCTGCGGCGGATCTTCCGAAGCTGAGCGGACCAGAAAAGCTCTAAGGCCGGCCGGCGCCGCCGATAAGAGAGACGCGGAGGCGGCACTATGGGCCTCGCTCCTCTCACTTTTACAGGCATCAGCAGCTTCTCTGACGATTTCCAGCTGATTCTGGACCGCTCTGTGTCAATCGCCAGCCTGCCGGCGCGGGCGCTCGAGCAGGAGCAGAGCGGACTGTTGAGCCGGAAGATGGCGGCGGCGGACCTGCGGTCGGCGGCGGCGGAGCTGGCGGCGGCGATCCATGCATTGGGAGAGCTGTCGCAGGGCGGCGCGCTGGCGGCGACGAGCAGTTCCTATTCCGTGCAGGCGACGGCGAGCGCCTCAGCGTCGCCGGGCCTGTACCGGATCACGAACATTACGAGCCTGGCTTCGCAGGCGGTGTCGCGGACGGCATCGGGCTACGATGACACGGACACGACGCCGGTCACCTCCGGCGGCGCCGCGCTCGAGCTGGTGCTGGACGGCGTGAGCCACACGGTCACGCTCGCACCGGAGGCCGACAATCTCGCCGGGCTGCGCGACGCCATCAACGCCGGCGGCTACGGCGTGACGGCCACGATTCTGGACAGCGGCACGGGGCCGGGGCGGTACTACCTGTCGATCACCGCCAACGAGACCGGCGCGCGGACGATCGAACTGCGGCAGACCCCCGGCGATCCCGGCTCCAATCTGCTGACCACGGTCTCGGCCGGCTCCAACGCTGCCTTCGAGTTGAACGGCATCGCCATCAGCTCGACGTCAAACACGATCACCGGCGCCATCGAAGGCGTCACGCTGGAGCTCAAGGCGCTGACCGAGCCGGGCCAGACGATCGACGTCTCCGTCCAGCCGTCGGCATCGGGCGTCAGCAGCGCGCTTGAGAGCTTCACTGACGCCTACAACGCTCTGGTGGCGCAGCTCGACGCACAGACCGGCGAGCAGGACGGGCCGCTGCTGGGCGAGTCGTTTGTCCACGACCTGAAGGCCGCTCTGCGCGAAATCACCGGCTACCGCGCCGCAGGCGCCCCTTCCAGCCTCTTCGAACTTGGCATCTCGATCTCCTCCGACGGCGTCATGAGTTTCGACTCCTCCGTCATAGAGAGCCTGACCGACAGCGAGATCCCCGCCGTCTTCTCCCTGCTGGGCGACGGCGCCTTGGGCCTGAGCGCGCTGGAAGGCCGCATCACGCAGCACAGCGACGCCCTCTCCGGCTCCATCTCCGCTTTCATCCAAGGCCTGGACGAAACCGACGAGCGCCTGACCGATCAGATCAACGCCATCTACGAGCGCGTCAGCGCCACGCGCCTCACGCTCGTGGCGCGCCTGCAAGCCGCCGACACGCTGCTGGCACAGCTCGAAGGCCAGAAAACCATGCTCAACGCCGCCATCGAAAGTCTCCAGACCGTCGCTTTCGGCAAGCGGTCCGGCAACGGGTGAACCCGATGCATCCCCTGGAAAAGGCCCTCGCCGACCTCGCCGCAGCCAGCGAGGAATTGCTGCTGATGCTGCGCCGCCGCGACCCGCGCTATCTGGAGGCTCTCGAACGCCGCGCCCGCCTGCTCAGCCAAGTCCTCCCGCTCTGCAACCCCGAAAGCGCCCCTCCCTCGGCGCGCGGAGCGATGGAGCGCATCCAGCAGCTCGGCGAAGCCTGCGAGCACGAGGCTCGCACCCTGCGCCGTGAAGCCGCCGAAGCGCTCGCCTCTCTCGATCCCCACCTGCGCTTCGCGGACTCCCTCTGCCGGCTCGCCGCGCGCGGCGAGCCCTCCCTGCTTAATCTCAGAGCCTGAATCTCCCCGTCCCGCCCGCTGCGTCACCGCTGGATCGCCGCCGCCCGCAATATACCGGATCTCGTCGACCCCGCCGGGGAGTTGTTCCCCGCCGTGCTGCGGCAGATCACCGCGAAGCCATCGAGGCCGTCCGCGCCCAACTGAGGCGCCGTCACCCGCTCGCGCTGCACGCCGGACTCCGGGAGATCGGGCGACGCCACAGGATTCGGCAACAGAAACGCTTCGGCGCTGCCGGACAGCAGGGACGCCGGGACGCGACTGACGGGAATTTCCGCTCCCGGCGCCTCGCCATCCGGCGGCAGGCGGTCCGCCGGTTCCGTTCCCGTCAGGCGCATGCTCAGCCCGGCAGCAGCCGGATTGGATGAGTTCTTGGCCGCGCCGTTCAGGCTCACGGCGCGTGCCTGACCCTGCGCTGCGGAATTCATCGCGGCGAACAGCGCCGCGGGAGCGGCGTTGAAGATCCAGAAGAGGATGTGGAGCACGGTCTCTCCGGCAGGCTCCCGGCGCGCGAGAGACTCCGCGCTCGCTCCGCGCCCACTTGTTCAACACGAAGCAGGATCGCGGCGCGCGAGAGACTCCGCGAAGCCGGCGGGGGGAGCGTCCTTCGGAACGATGCGCCGGAAGACGGCCTCGCTGACGCGCAGCGCCGGGGTGGGCACGCCCTCCACCAGCGCTTCCTTGCCGGTCCGCTGCTTCGGCAGCGGCCCGCCGGAAACCGTGCGGGGCGTTCGGAGAACGGAGCGCCCGGGAGTTGCGCGTCCGCCGCCGGCGCCTCCGCCTTGTTCGTCCGCATAGCGTCTGCCCGCCCTGCGAGGGTGGCACAGTGCGCCAGCGCGCCCTGTAAGGCGGCCGAAACCCGCATTTCACGATGTTGTCAATGGCGGTCCTGATACTGTGGCCGTGCATGCATCCAAAGGTCTCCGCATTCTGTCTGCGCCGGTGAATCCGCCCTGGCGCCGTGTCAGAGTCCGCCGCCCTCAACTGGCGGAACTGGCGCGCAAGGCGCTTTTCCGGGGACTGTTCGACCTGATGAGAGCCGCTGCGGACGCGCCTGGGGAAAACATTTTCGAGAAACTGCTGGCCGCTTTGGAGGTGGAACTGGACACGCCCGCAGGGCTGTGGCCGCGGATCCCGGAAAGCGGGCGGCTGGTAGTGGCCGCAAACCACCCGACAGGCTTGCTGGACGGCGCGATTGCGGCGGCGCTATGCCTGAGGCGCCGGAAAGACGTGCGGATCCTGGTCAACCGGCTGCTTCCCCGCCACGAGGCGCTCGAATCCTATCTGATCCGCGTGGATCCATACGGGCGCATGGGAAGCACTGGTGCCAACCGGGCGCCGTTGCTGGAGGCGGTGAAGTGGCTGAAACGCGGCGGGGCTCTGATCGTGTTTCCCGCGGGGGACGTTTCGCGTATTGACTGGAAGCACTGGGGCGTGAGAGATCCCGACTGGGAGCCTTCCGTCGCCCGTCTGATCCGGCTGGCCAAAGCAACGGTTTTGCCGCTGCACATCCAGGCGGGCAACAGTCCGGTCTTTCATCTTCTGGGCGCCGTTCATCCCCGGCTGAAGACGGTGCGGCTGCCCTTCGAGGTGCTGAACAAGCGCGGCGCGAAGGTGCGGGTGCGCGCAGGCGCCCCGATTCCGTTCTCGCAATTGGAGCGGTATGACGACCACGCCATGGCAGCTCACCTCCAGGCGCGGAATGTGCTGTTGGGGAAGTGTTCCGGCGGGACAGGCAGCCCCGCGGCGCCGGGCGGAGAATGCGGGCGGGCGGCGATCCGGCGGGACCTGATGGAGAGAGCGCTGCGGCGGGGCTGCCTGCTCGAGACCGCGGATTGGGCGGTCACCGTGTGCCGCGGCGCAGACGAACAGGAGCTGATGGAGGAAATTGGACGGCTGCGGGAGCTGTCGTTCCGCGCCGCGGGGGAAGGAACAGGGCGGGAGACGGACCTCGACCGCTTTGACGCCCATTACGATCAGATGGTGCTCTGGAACCTGAAAGAGGGCGTGATCGCCGGCGGCTACAGGATCGGGCACTCCGGGCGGATCCTCCAGGAACACGGCGTAAAGGGGCTCTACACCTCGACGCTGTTCCGCTTCCATCCCGGATTCTTCTCCCGGCTGGGTGCGGCGGCAGAGCTCGGGCGGTCTTTCGTGTGTCCGGGTTACCAGAAGCTGTACATGCCCCTGCTGGCGTTGTGGCAGGGGATCGGGGCGTGGATCTGCCGTCATCCGGAGTGCCGGCATCTGTTCGGTCCGGTCAGCATCAGCAACAGCTACGGACCTGTCTCAAGGCTGCTGCTGTCGACGGGATTGATGGAAGTGGCGGGCGACGCACAACTGTCCCGGCTGGTGCGCCCACGACGGCCGTTGCGGCTGCCGGAGGCAGAGGAGGTGCGTCGCGAGTGGCGGCGCCTGCGCCTTCTCCAGCCCGAGCAGCTCTCGGACCTGGTTGCCTCGCTGGAGCCGGATGGCAAAGGGATGCCGGTTCTCTTGCGGCAGTATCTGCGGCTTGGCGGGCGGCTGGCCGCCTTCAACGTGGATCCCGGCTTCTCCAACGTGCTCGACGGGCTTATTATCGTGGACCTGTTGAGAACGGAGCGGGCGCTGCTGAACCGCTACCTGTCGCCCGAGGGGGCGCGCAGGTTCCTCGAGACCTGGGAATCGGCGCAGGCCAGGGGCTGATCAGCGGCGGATGCTGACGGCGGGCACGGACCGGTACGTTGTGTCGCCCGCCGTAAAGGTGCTGCTGGCCATGCTGCGATAGATGACCGCGAAGCCATAGACGCCATCTACGGGAACCTGAGGCACGCGGACGGCGACGCGCCAGACGCCTGGCTCGGACGGGTCGAGCGCGGCGGAGACCACCGGAGCGGAGATGGCAGCCGAGGTTGAAAGCAGGAACGCCTGGACCTCGCCAACGGGAACGGGGCTGCCAGGCGCCTCGCCGTCTTCCGGGAGACCATCGATAAAACCTGTGCCGGTAAGAAATACGGTGAGCTCCTGCCCCACTGAGGCCGGGTTGCCCGAGCTGTTCTCGGCGCCGCTCTCGTTGATCGCGCGAGCCTGGCCGCTGGAAGCCGGGTTGGCGCCGGAGAATAGCACCGCCGGCGATGCGTTGAACATGGGCACGTAGCTGTGGGAGAGGATCTCGCCCGTGTCCGGGTTGCGGACGAGGAATTCCGCTGTGCCGCTGATGGGAGCGTTCTTCGGCACGACGAGGCGGATGACCCCGCCGTCGACGCTATAGAGGGGCGCGGGGATTCCCTCGACGAGCACTTCGATGCCGGCGAGGGTCTTGGGCAGAGGCGCTGCACCGGCTTCGGCGCGGCTCTCCGTAAAGCGGACGCCGGGGGCTTCCAACTGCACGATGGTGGCTGGGGCGACGCGCGGGAAGCCGCTGGCGCCGTTGACGGCGGAGTGCAGCGGGTAGTGCATCGTGATGCGGTGGGCGGCGTCGGCGACCAGCAGGGCGCCGCGGCGGTCGAGGGCGAGAGCGCGCGGGCCGTATGTCGGGAAAGCGTAGTTCCACTCGGGTTCGCCGGAGAGGGCGAGAAGCTCGTAAGCGGGGTAGCGGAGGACACGGTTGCCGCGGGCGTCGGCGATCCAGATGTCGCCCGTCGCCTGGTTCAGGGCGATGCCGGCCGGTGTGACATTCCGGTTCGAGGCGGCCACATTCAAGGCAAGCGCGGGACCGCTGCCGTCGGTGAGGAACTCGGGACGGTCGAATACGAGGAGACGGTTATTGTTGGCATCGGCGACGTAGATGCGCTCTTGGGCATCGGCGGCGACGCCGAGGGGGAGGTTCATCCCGGTGAGTTCGCTGCTGGCTGCGCCGGTATCGCCGCCGGGCTGTCCGAGCACGAGCGCCGCGGGCTGGCCGTTTTCGAAGGGGCCCTCGAAAATCAGCACGCGGTGGTGGGCAAGGTCGGCGGTTACGACCCTGCCGCTGGGCGTGACGGCAACGCTCACGGGGCGGAACAGGCGGTCGCGTGCAGGTTCGCCGGCGGGTGGCGTTTCGAAATCCGGCTGGCCAAGCACAACGTCGGCCTCCTGATGATTCTCGCGTTTGTCAAAGGGCCTTGGAAAACGCAGCAGCCTCCCGTTGCCGGTGTCAGCCACCCAGAGGTTCCCTTCCGCATCCACGGCTACCGAGGACGGCAGCATGAGTCCGGTGCGCGTTGGTTGCGAAGGATTGTTGAAGGGCGAGTTGACCAGGCTCCGGGTGTGTCCCACCTGCCCGATGACGAAGTCCGCCGTCTGCCCGAACTCGAAGCGGCGGGCGTCCCAGAAGGCCAGCACGCGGTTGTTGCCGGTGTCGGCGATGTAGAGGTGCGGCGGCTCGTCAGGATTGTCCGGATAATGGAGGGCCGCCGCGGGGCCGATGCCGAGCGGGATCACCTGATTGCCTGCCGCTATCTGAAGCGTGCCGCCGCTGAGTTCGCGCCCCTCGATCAGGTTGGGCGAGCGGAGCGCAAATTCCATCTGGCCGTAGGCGGCGTCGGCTGGCAGCGGCTGGTGATTCTCCGCATCATACGGGTGGCTGAGCACGCGGTGGTTGCCCCGGTCGGCAATGAACATCCGGCCGGCTGCGAAGACGCCCCCGAGCGGCGCGCGGTAGGACTGCGCCGTCGGTTCGGCGAATTGCCAGCGGTTGGGAGTGTTCCGGTTGAAATCGTCCTGGCCGAACACTGCGCTCATCGGCGGCGAAATCTGTCCCTGATCCGGATCTTCCGGCGGCCAGCTCGCCACGGGGTCGAAGCGGACCACTCGATGGTTTTCCGTGTCGGCGACGAACAGGTAGTCGCCCTCGCACCACAGCCCCTGCGGGCCGCCGGCGAAAACCGGGGTGTTGCCGCTCAAGCCGGGGCGAAAGCCGAAAGTGTACTGGTTCACTTCGGGCAGCGGATCCGTGTCCGGCCGCTGGATGTAGAGCCCGAGTATCCGCGACGCCGCCTGGCCATTCTGGAACGGCGGCTGCCAGACGAGCACGCGCCCGAGATCGTCGGCGAAGAAGAGGTTGCCCTGCCAATCGAACGCGAGCGGACCTCCGAAGCGGATGCTGTCGCGGCGCAGGCGATCGCCCTGCGCCGGGTCGAGCCGCCCCGGGTTGGGCTTGGCGGTGACAAAATCCGGCTGGCCCAGCACAAGATCGGCTTCAATATCCGCCCCCCCGTCGCCGGTGTTGGACTCGCCGCTCACCGCAGCGGCAGGATAGCGGAGGATGCGGTGGTTGCCGGAGTCGGTGAACCACAGGTTGCCTTCGGCGTCGAAAGCGAGCGAGGAAAACTGGACGCCCCCGATGCTGCCGGCGTTGGTTTTAATCGTGGCTGCGGTGGGCGGCTCGGAAGCGGATGAGCTGCGGTTGGGGAGATTCGATTTGAGGCCCGGTTGCCCGATGACCAGATCGGCCTCTACGGGCGCGTCAGCGGGCTGTTCAAAAGGCCTGGGGAACCTCAGAATGCGGTTGTTGCCGGAATCGGCCACAAACAGGTTTCCATACGCGTCCACGGCAACTGATGTGGGCGAATAAAGCGCGCTTGTGAATGCCTGAGGCGCGGTGATCTGAACGGCGGCGCTCGCCGAGAAACTGCGCTGGCCAATGACGAGGTCCGCCGGACGGGCCATTTCCGCCACCGTTGCGTCGCGCCAGGCCAGGACGCGGTGGTTGCCGGTATCGGCAACATACAGAATCGGGGGGTCCGCAGTGGCGTCCACGGCTACGGCGCCCGGCGAGAACAGGCTCCGGGCTTCAGCCAGGTTCGGCGCCAGCGATTCGGGAGAGGCCAGTTCCGCCAGGTTGCGGGGTTGGGCCGGCTGGCCGAAAACCCGCGCCGGAAGGGGGTTGAGAATCTGCGCCGAGGCGGCCCACCCGCCCGCGGCGGCCAGCGACAGCAACACTGCGGAGAAAAGTCTCATTGCGCCCGCGCTCCTCCAAGTATCAGAATGCGTTCCCATTATGACGCGGATTTCTGTCAGAAAAAAAGGACTTCCGGCTCATTCAGGGCAGTACCGCCGGAATGGTACACTCGTACTTGAGCATCAGCAGGCGCATCAGCGCGAAACCCCGCATCTGCGCCGTGAGCTACCTGAACACGGCGCCGCTCGTGTGGGGGCTTCTCCATGGACCGGAAAAAGGCGAGGCCGAAGTGTCGTTCGCCGTTCCCTCGGAGTGCGCGCGGCGGGTCGTCGGCGGCGAAGCCGATCTGGGCATCGTGCCCGTGGTCGAGATGGATCGCCACGGCCTGCAGCCGGTATCGGAATTGTGCATCGCGTGCCGGGGAGAGGTCCGCAGCATTCTGCTGTTCTCGCGCCGCCCTTGGGGCGAGGTGAAGACGCTGGCGGCCGACGCCGGGTCCCGGACCTCGGTGGAACTGGCCCGCGTGGTGCTGCAAGAGCGCTTCGGCTCATCGCCTGCCGTGCAGGCCATGCCCCCGCACCTCGGCGCGATGCTCGCGGCCGCCGATGCGGCCCTGCTGATCGGCGATGCCGCGCTGGCGGTCGATCCGGAGCGTACCGGGCTGGAATACCTCGATCTCGGGCAGGCGTGGTTCGAGCTTACGGGACTGCCGATGGTGTTCGCCCTCTGGGCCGGCCGGCCCGGCGCGGGCCTCGCCAGGCTGGATGCGGTGCTGGAGGGGTCGTTTTCTTACGGCCGGGCGTCGATGGACGCTATCATTGAAAGCGAGGCTGAATCGAGGGGCTTCTCCCGAGAGCTGGTCGCCCGCTATTTCGACCGCAACGTGGCTTATCGCTTCGGGAACGCCGAACGCGCGGGTCTGGAAGCCTTCCTCGCCGCTGCGCGCGCGCTCGATCGCGCGCGGGGCGCCCGGGAGGGGATCGCCGATGATGACGCAGAAAGAAGCCGCCGAGCTGTTCCGCAGCGATGACCTGATCGGCATCGGCATGGCAGCCGACGCCAGGCGCCGCAAGTGGCACCCGGAAGGGGTCGTCTCCTACATCATCGACCGGAACATCAACTACACGAACTTCTGCACCGAATACTGCAGCTTCTGCGCCTTCTACCGCCCCATGGGCCACCAGGAAGGCTACGTGCTGGACACGGAGACCATCTGCGCGAAGATCCAGGAAACGCTCGATCTGGGCGGCACCGGCGTGCTGATGCAGGGCGGGCTGAACCCCGAGCTGAAGATCGAGTGGTACGAGAACCTGTTGCGCGCCATCAAGCAGCGCTTCCCGCGCATCTGGCTGCACTGCTTCTCCGCTCCCGAGATCTGGTGCATCGCCGGGACCAGCGGACTCAGCCTGCGGGACACGATCGCCCGGCTGCGCGATGCCGGGCTCGATTCCATCCCCGGCGGCGGCGCCGAGATCCTGCATGACGACGTCCGCCAGCGCATCTCGCGCCTGAAGTGCTCGTCGCAGGAGTGGGTCGACGTCCATCTGACGGCGCACCGTCTGGGGATGAACACGACCGCCACGATGATGTTCGGCTGCGGAGAGACGATCGAGCAGCGCGTGCATCACCTGGAGGTGATCCGCCGCATTCAGGAGGAAACCGGCGGATTCACGGCATTCATTCCGTGGTCGTTCCAGCGGGAGAACACGTCGCTGGGGCGGTTCGTGAAAGAAGAGGCTACGGGCGTCGAGTACCTGAAGACGCTGGCGATCAGCCGGCTTTACCTGGAGAATGTCCCGAACATTCAGTCCTCCTGGGTGACGCAGGGTCTGAAAGTCTGTCAGGTCGGGCTGCGGTTCGGGGGCAACGACGTCGGCTCGATCATGATCGAGGAGAACGTCGTCAGCGCGGCAGGCGCGCGCAACCGGGCTTCGGAAGAGGAACTGCGGCGCATCATCCGCGACGCGGGGTTCATCCCGAAGCAGCGCGACACGCTCTACCGCGCCTATTTCCTGAACTGAGCCGCTGACGCGCCGGCCGCCCGCAAAGCGCTTTCCACGCCGCCGGCATGCAGCAGCCCGGGCACGAAGAACTCGCGCGCCAGCCGCGCCTCGTCTTCGTCGAACTCCTCCGCCCCGGCGTCGAAGCGCGCCGGGGCCCCGGCGATGGCTGCGGCGAACAGCGCCCACCAGCGGGCGCGTCCGGAGGCGCGGACCTCGACAGGCTGCTTCGTGCGCCGCGCCAGTTCCTCGATCGCAGCCGCCGCGTCCTGCACGCGCCCTGCATCGTCGCTGACGTTGAACGTCAGGAAGTGCCGGTGGGAACGGTTGCGCGGCGCCGTGGCGCTCCCCGTCTGGAAGACGTCCATCACGAGCACCGCTCTGCCGGCGGCGCGCAGGGCGCGGAATTCTTCCGACTTCTCCGCCGCCGCCATGCCGTCCGGATCGAGCAGCAGGACCGCTGGCGCCCGCCCGCCGAACCACCGCGAGGGAAGCTCCTCGAGCTTCGGGCGGCGCTCCCAGGAGAACGCCACGCGCAGCCGCTCCCGCGCCTCCGCGGCGCTCATCCGCCGCGCAGCCGCACGCGAGGAGCGTTTCCACTGCGCGAACAGATCCTCAAACGACAGTGATCCCTCCGGCAGGCGCCTGCCGTGGAACACGAGCATGTCCTGCAGCTTCTCCACCGCCGTGTTCCGTTCGCGCCAGGCGGGACGCTCCGGCGCCAGGCGCCGGCGGAAAAACTCGTACACCGCCTCGCGGCTTTCCTTGTGGTAGTTGTGCGGCGCGTCGAATTGCACAACTTCCAGATCGCCGGGACGGCCGAACAATTCCCACACTTTCCGCATGGCGGGGAACTCGACCTTCGGCACTTCCCGCGTCCAGTCGCCGGTGGCGGACACGAGCAGCATCGGGCGCGGGGCGAACAGTGCGGCGATTTCGATGTTGTTCGTGCCGATTCGCAGCCCGGGCGCATTCTCGCAGACGCAGCCGCCCTGCATCAGCCCGCTCACCATGTTCACCGGCGCGGCGGCGGCAAGGCGGTCATCGACGGCAGCCATGAGGAAGGTCTGCGTGCCCCCGCCGCTGGCGCCCGTCATCGCCAGACGCTTCGGGTCGACGTCCGGCAGCGATTCCAGAAAATCGGCGGCGCGGATCGAGTTCCACAATTGCAGGCCCAGCGGAGTGAAGTTCCAGAGCTGATACTCCGGCCCGGTGAAGTCGTGGGGCGCCTGCACGGTGTCGTTGTAGCCGAGCATGTCGTAGGCGAATACGACGAAGACGTTGCGGGCGAAGTTGGCGCCCAGCAGCGGCGTGGAACACAGCGCGCTGTTTTCCAGCCTCCCGTAAGGCCAGTGCCCGTGCGGGTGCAGCACCGCCGGATGCCGCCCCGGCTCCTTCGGCCGGTACAGATTGCCGCCCAGCCAGAAACCCGGCAGGGTTTCGATGGCGACCTTCTCGACGGTGTAGCCTTCGCGCTCCACGCGGCCTGTGAACAAAACCGTCAGAGGATGTTTCGGCGGCGCGGGCCACAGCCCCGCCGCCGCCCGGATCTGCTGCCGCAGCGCCAGCCGGCGGGCCTTCCATGCGTCCAGGCTGTCCGGCGCGGCGAAGCTTTGCCGCGTGTCTGTGTCCGGCGTCTCGGTGTTGCGCCTGTCGGCGCCGGCTGCCGGAAGCGCCAGCGCCAGGATGAGCAGGAATCTCATGTCAGGCGATTCTATCGCCGTCCAGCGTCAAGCGCCGCCGGAAGTCGTAGAACTGCAGGCGGCAGAAGCGGCAGTACAGCAGCGGCGCGCCCAGCAATCCCCACAACTGGCTCAGGGGGCCGCGGTAGGTTTTCTCGATGGGGTCTTTCTTGGCCAACAAGCGGAGCTCCGTGGTCCCGCAGTGCGGGCAGCGGGCGATGCGGGACAGTTGCGGATAGACGAGCGTCAGCGGCGCGGCGGCTTCGAACCGGCAGGCGGGGCAGCGGTAGACGGCGGCGTGGCGGAACTTCTCGAGCAGCGTCCGACGTCTCCGGACCAGAGGCTTTTGCCCGCACACCGGGCATTGCTGAAGCTGAATTGCCGCCATTTCTCTCGAATCCCAAGTGGCCAAATCAAACACTATACAGATTCCGGGCCGAACAGTGCGGCCGCGACAGGCGGGCGCCGCTCGTGTACGATAAGTGTGAATCCGGGCTCCCATGCGGCTGATGCGGCTTGTTTCCGCCCTTCGCGCCGGATCTTCCGGCGGCGCGATGCCTGCGGCGGCGCACGCTCGCCCCATGGCAGCCGGATCGGGCTGCGGGCCGGACCCGCGCTACGCCCGCTTCAGGAGGCACCATTATGAACTTGACCCGAAGATCGATCCTCGCCGCGCCCGCCATCCTGCGGGCGCAGGACCGTCCCGAGAGGCTGCGCATCGCCATGATCGGCACGGGCAACCGCGGCTCGTTTCTCCTGCGGAACCTGCTTGAGCTGGACGGCGCGGAGATCGCCGCAGTCTGCGACATCCTGCCCGAGCGCGCCGATGCGGCGGCGACCATGGTGTCGAAAAAAGGCGGCGCCGCGCGGACCTTTACTGATTACCGCCGGATGCTCGACGAGGTGCGCAACCTCGACGCCGTCATTCAGGCGGCGCCGGACTTCACGCACCGCGAGATCGACATCGCCGTGCTGGAGCGCGGACTCCACCTTTACGCCGAGAAGCCTCTCGCGCTGACCGTCGAAGACTGCCGCGCCGTCCGCGACGCCGCCCGCCGGGCCAAAGGGGTGATGCAGGTGGGCTTCCAGCTCCGCCACGACCCGGCGCGCGCCGCCGCCGTCGGCTGGATTCACGAAGGCAAGGCCGGCCGCGTGCTCCAGTGCCACGGCATGCGCCACGGCGGCGACCTGCCGCGGAACATTCCCTGGTACTTCGATAAAACAAAATGCGGCGACATTGTTGTGGACCAGGGGATTCACATTCTCGACCTGTTCCGCTGGGCCATCGGCAAGCCGCCGCTGCGCTGTTACGGAGACGGCGGCACGTCCCTGTTCATCGACACGCCTCCCGGCCGCACCGTCATGGACCACTACAGCCTGATCTACGAGTTCGAGGGCGGCGTGCAGGTGAACTTCAGCCATCACTACTTTGATCCGCCCGGATTCACGGGCGTCCAGGAGCGGGTCTTCTCGAGCGAAGGCGCCCTCGATCTGATCCGCGCCGAGTTCCAGCCGCGCCAGTCCCGGGAGCGGATGAAGCTGGAAGTTCCCGGCGCCGGCAAGGACTCCACCCTTCTGTCTCTGGCGGCGTTTCTGGACAACGTCCGCCACGGCAGGCGGCCCTTGAACGACGTGGAGAGCGCCTTTGAAGCCACGCTGGTCGCGCTGATGGGCACGCGCTCGATTTACGAGAAGCGCGTGGTCACCTGGCAGGAAATGGTTGCCTGAATTCCCGCGGCTCAGAGCACGCGCTCGAGCCAGGACCACGCCCTGCCCCGCACCGGCTCGGGCCAGCCGTGGCCGAAATCGGGAAACTCGGCGGCGAGCCTTCCTGCGGGAAACAGGCTGCCCACGGCATCCAGGCATTCGCGCACGCCTTCCACGGAGAAGTTGTCGTCGCCGAGCGGCGCATTCACGAACACGGGGCGCGGCGCGATCAGCGCCAGAACATCGGAGAAATCGAACGGCATCCGCGCCGGATCGCAGCCGAATTCGGATGCGATGCGGGGCATGTAGCCCGCGTGGCTCCAGCCGCGGAGATCGCCGCCCTTGTAGCGCCGGAACGATGTGAAACTGCAACTGGCGGCGACAGCCGCCACGCGCGGATCGAAAGCCGCCAGAAACAGGGCGTTGTGGCCGCCGAGGGAATGGCCCACGGCGGCGATGCGCCGCGCGTCCACGCCGGGCAGCGCGGCCAGCATCCGCACGGCGCGCGCGTGGTTCACAATGCCCTTCATCGTCGCGCTGGCGTAGCCGCGGGCATACGGGTCGCAGCGGTATTCGCCGAAGTTCGGGTAATCGGGCGCGAGCGCCGTCCAGCCGCGCAGCGCCAGCTCCTTCGCATAGTGCAGGCTCGGGCTTCCTCCGAGGCCGGCGGGCTCGTCCTTGCCGATTCCCGTCGTCTGGTGGAGGCAAAGCGCGGCGGGCCGCTTGCGGTGCGGCCGGTCCGGCAGCAGGAGCCAGGCCGGAACAAAATCGTCCGGTTCCGATTGAAACACAATGTGGCGCCGGATGTACGCGTCTTCCCGCCACTCGCCTGTGGTTTTCCACGGGACGGGAACGTCGAAAGGCGGCGCCGGCCCCATGACGCGCTCGAGCGCTTCCAGCCGCGCCCGCCGCGGCGCCGCCGCAGCCTGGAGCAGAAAGGCGCGCCGCGACAGCGTCATGATCTACACGATACCGGCGCCGGTTCCCCGGGACAAGCGCTGTCAGGGCGAAGCAAGCGGGACGCGTTCCAGCCTCCGCTCCATGCGGTTCCAGATCCAGACGGCGCCGTCCTCCGCGCCCGCCAGGCGCGCGCCCCGCGGCCAGCTCCGCTCCGGCGCGAGTCTGCGCCAGGCGCCGCGCAGCTCGAACAGCCCGTAAGGCTCGTTCAGAGCGGCTCCGGCAGCCGCGCCCAGAGGCAGCAGCGCCAGAAGCCTGTCCCCGTCAGCCGCGAATGTTTCGAGCCCGGACCGCCCCGCGGGTGCGGGCAGGCGGCTCATCTGCGCCCTTCCGTTTGCCAGGTCGACATCAGCCAGCAGGGCCAGTCCGGGCCAGACGATGCGGAGCCGCCCGGGCGCCGCCGCTTCCATCCACGCGCGCCGGGCGGCTCCCGCGGAACTCCGCGGACCGCCGGCGGGCAGCCAGATGCGGCGGCCGCCTTCAGATCCGGCAAGCCGGCGCAGCCATGCGCCCTCGGGCCCTTCGCCCAGGCACCAGATCCGCCCCGGGGCGTCAGCGGCCAGCAGAAGGCAGCGAAGATCGCCCAGATCGTCGCAGGATGCCTCGCCCTGCCCGGGAAAGTGACAGAGGAGCCGACGGTCCCGCCCCAGCGGGAATGCCGCCAGCAGAAGCGCGTGCACCGTGCCTTCACAGTCCGGGGCGAAGTCGATCACGTCAACGCGCCGCGCGCCGGCCACGGCGCGGCCCGCATCGACGCTTCGCATGCCGGACGGCGGCCGGAGAACCTGAAGAACCGGAGCGCCGCCCGGCCCCGCAAGGGCCACCGCCTGCCCGTGCCTCCACTTCACGGCGGCAACCGGGCCGGGCAGCGGGATGGCGCCGCTGAGGGCCAGCAACGCCGCCAGGGCAGCCAGGGGCTTCACAACTGAAACGCTAGCAGCTTCCGCGCGCGGCGGTTGACAGCCACGGCGGCGGTGCGGGACAACGGGGGTTCGGCAACGCGAGGAACCTTTATGGATTACACATATCTGGACATCGCCAAGATGATCGACCACTCACTGCTGAACCCCACGCTGACGCGGCAGCAGCTCGAGGATGGCATCCGGCTGGCGCTGGACTACGGCGTGGCCAGCGTCTGCATTCTGCCCTACGCTCTGCCGCTGTGCGCGTCGATGCTCAGGGGCAGCAACGTCCGGGCGAGCACGACCATCGGATTCCCGCACGGCGGGCACACAACGGAAGTCAAGGTGGCCGAAGCGCGCCGCGCCCTCGCCGATGGCGGGGAAGAGCTCGACATGGTGGTCAACATCAGCGCGGTGCTCAGCGGCGATTGGGACTACGTGCGGCAGGATCTGAAAGCCGTGATCGACGTGACGCACGCCGCCGGGCGGAAGGTGAAAGTCATCTTCGAAAACTGCTACTTGACGAACGAGCAGAAGATCCGGCTGTGCCAGATCTCGAGCGAGCTGAACGCCGACTGGGTGAAGACGAGCACCGGCTACGCGCCCGGCGGCGCCACGCTCGACGACCTGCGGCTGATGCGGAGGCACGCTGCGCCCCATGTGCAGGTGAAGGCTGCCGGCGGCGTGCGCACCCTCGACGCCCTGCTCGAGGTCCGCTCCACCGGCGCCACGCGCTGCGGCGCGACCCGCACGGCGGAGATGCTCGACGAGTGCCGGCGCCGGCTGGGACTGCCGCCCGTCGTCCGCGCCGGCGGCGCCGCTCCCGCGCCGGGGGGCTACTGATCTGTCCCATTAAAGAATGGACCGCATTCTGCCGATCCGATGATGGATGGCGGATCCGGTCCAAACCGGTGCGGAGCTGGCGTCCTTGGCCGCGGGGGCCGCGCCTTCCGCGTTGGCCGTGCCCTGGACCGATTCGCTCGGCCGCGCCACCATTCTCCTGGTGGACCACGTCGACTTGAACCGCCAACTGATCAAGGGCATTCTCAAGGCCGGCCCGTACCGCCTGCTCGAGGCGCGCTCGCAGGAAGAGGCCATTCAGGTGCTGGAGCGCGAGAACGTGGACTTGGTCATCTCTGAGTGGATCGTCAGCGACTGGAGCGGGCGGCCCAACAGCGGACTGGAATTTTGCCGCAGGATCAAGTCCAGCCGCCGGACGCATCTGATCCCGGTTCTGATCGTCACCAGCGTGCAGGGCATCGAAAACGAAGTCGCCGGACTGGAGTCGGGCGCCGATGAGTTTCTCGTCAAACCGCTTCAGCCCGCCGTGCTCCGCACGCGCATCCGCTCCATGCTGCGCCAGAAACGGATTGTCGATTCCCTCGAGGAAGCCGAGACGATCCTGTTCGCGCTGGCGCAGACGGTCGAGCGGCGGGACAAGGAGACGGGCAACCACTGCCAGCGGCTGGCGGGGCTGAGCGTGGCGCTGGGCTCGGCCATCGGGCTTCCCGACGAGGATCTGCTGGCGCTGTACCGCGGCGGCTTCCTGCACGACATCGGCAAAGTGGCCGTGCCGGACGCCATTCTTTTCAAACAGGGCGAGCTGAACGAGGAAGAGTGGGCCGTGATGCGCTCGCATACCTGGAAGGGAGAAGAGATCTGCCGCCCCATGCATTCCCTCCGTCCGGTGTTGCCCATCATCCGCAATCATCATGAGCGGTGGGACGGCTCCGGATATCCGGACGGCTTGAAGGGCGAAGACATCCCCCTTCTGGCTCGCATCCTGCAACTGGCCGACATTTTCGACGCGTTGACGTCGCAGCGGAGTTACAAGAAGGCGCTCCCCGTGGACGAGGCCATCCGTCAGCTCCGCCATGAGGCTGAACTCGGCTGGCGCGACCCTGAACTCGTCTCCGTGTTCCGCGAAGTCGTCCGGCTGCCTTCTCTCCAATGGAAGGCGGGCATGGCGGCTGCGCCTCATGCCGCGGAACCGCTCTCTGCCGAGCAGGAGTCGATGCGGGAATCGCTCTTGCGCATGTCGCAGCAGTTGATGAAATAGTCCCGGCCCCTGCCCAGGCGTTCCGCGCAAGCCGGACGGGTGCAGCGCGTGGAGCGCCGAAGGCGAATGGGTGCCGCGCGTGAAGCGCCGAAGGCGATAGGGTGCCGCGCGTGAAGCGCCGAAGGCGCGCAACAAGCGGCCCGATGCGCCTTGCGCGCAGCCAGCGATAGGGCGCCGCGCGTGAAGCGCCGAAGGCGCGCAACAAGCGGCCCGATGCGCCTTGCGCGCCGCCAGCGATAGGGTGCCGCGCGTGTAGCGCCGAAGGCGCGCAACAAGCGGCCCGATGCG
>DYJN01000036.1:0-19132 GCA_020723085.1 Arcobacter sp. | reverse complement strand
GCGATAGGGTGCCGCGCGTGTAGCGCCGAAGGCGCGCAACAAGCGGCCCGATGCGCCTTGCGCCCAGCCGCGATGGACGCCGCGCATGATAGGATGAGCCCTGCCAGGGAGGACCTCCATGGATCGAAAGAAGGCCTCGGACTTTCCTCAGGGTCTGCTGGATCTGTTCGACCGCTATGTCCACGGCGACATTGACAGGCGCGCCTTCCTCGATGGAGCGCAACGCTACGCCACCGGCGCCGTGACCGCCGCGGCGCTCTGGGAGAGCCTGCGGCCGCACTATGCCTGGGCGCAGCAGGTGGCGCCGGACGACGGGCGGATCGAGCCCGGGCGCGTGGACGTGGACTCGCCCGGCGGCAACGGGAAGATCCGGTGCTACCTGGTGAGACCTGCCAGGGCTCAGGGCAAGCTGCCCGGTGTGCTGGTGATCCACGAAAACCGCGGCCTGAACCCGTATATCGAGGATGTCGCGCGGCGGCTGGCAATAGAAGGGTTTCTGGCGCTGGCGCCTGACGGGCTCACGAGCAAGGGCGGGTATCCGGGCGACGACGAGAGAGGCGTACAGCTGTTCCGCGAAGTCGACCGGCAGAAGCTGAACGAGGACTTCATCGCCGCAGCGCGCTGGCTGAAACGGCATCCGCAATGCACGGGCAAGATCGGCGTGGTGGGCTTCTGTTACGGGGGCGGCGTGGCGAACATGCTGGCCGTGCGGCTGGGAGACGAACTGGCAGCGGCCGTGCCATTCTACGGCGGGCAACCCCCGGCAGCGGAAGCGCCGAAAATCCGCGCTTCGCTGCTGCTGCATTATGCCGGGCTCGACAGGCGCGTGAACGAGGGCTGGCCTGCCTATGAGGCCGCACTCAAAGAAAACGGCAAAGAATACCGCGCGTATATTTACGAAAACACGAACCACGGCTTCCATAACGACACGACGCCCCGCTACGATGAAGCGGCGGCGAAACTGGCGTGGCAGCGGACGGTGGAGTTCTTCCGCGAGAAGCTGAAATAGGCGCCCGCGGGGGCCAGGCCCGGCTGCGCGGCGCGGGGCAGGCGGCAGGGGCGCTTTCCGTCAAAACACGCGGCCGAGGCGGAAAAACATCCGGCGGTCGCCCCGGTCTCCGATGCCGCCTCCGAAGTAGACGGCGCCGAACGACGTCTCCCCCATCAGACCGAGGGAGCCGCTGTAGCGCGGCAGAGGGCTCATGCCCGCGCGCCACGCGTTGCCGCTTTCGGCGGCGGCGAACAGATAGAAGCGGCCGAACATGCCGAGGCTCTGACTGTTGAGCGAGCGCAACAGGCGCGCGCCGCCGAAGTAGTAGCGGTTGCCCGCTTCGCGCCCGCGCCCGAGGGCGTCGAGCCGTGCTACGCCGCCGATGGTGAACTGGTTGTTCAGCGCCTCCTGCCAGCCGGTGAAGCCGGCTGCCGTGTCCGCCAGCAGCGACCAGCGTTCGTTGAACGGCCGGGCGTAACTGAACGTGAGATCCGCCAGCGGAGGGCGCGCCTCGACGCCGGGATGATTCAGCAGCCAGGCAGCCAGCAGCGTGGCGCGGATGCCCCTGCGGGGAACGAGCGCGCTGTCCTGCCCCTCATAAGCCCAGCGGAGATGGACGTCCGTGAAACGGCCTTTCAGCGGCTCCAGGATCTCCGGTCCCCTGGTGACGGCGATGCGCGCCTCGCCCGTAGACGAGCCGATGCGCAATTCCTGGAACCGGCCGAAGGCGTAGCCGAGGTCGAGCGCCGCGCCCGCCCGTTTGGAGATGAAATCGGCGATCTGGTCCGTGCCGCGATAGAGGGGGCGGCTGTCTTCCAGATAAAAGCCCTGAGGCGCGAGGAACCACTTTCCTCCGGCGATCCGGTAATAGTATTCGCTGGAAATCCGGTTGATCTGCCCGATGGAGAGGTCCGTGCGCCATTCCGATGCGGGGCCTCCGATATCCAGGAAAGTCAGCCGGCCGCCGATGCCGAAACGGAAACCCTCCTGGCGCGAGGCGTCGAGAAGGAAGGACACATTCAGGAATGGGGGGCCGTGGATTTTCTGGTGGGGGCGGATGACAATGCCTTCGGTATTGTCTTGCCGCAGAAAGGAATAAGACACCGCGTCAAAGCGGCCCATTCCGGCGATTTTGTTGAGTTCGGTCTCCAGTTGCACGCTGTCAGCCGGGCGGGACAGATCGGCGGCGAGGGCCTTCACGAGAGCTTTTCTCCGCCTTTCCGCAAGCCGGCCCTCGACGACGATCCGTTGCGGCCGAACAGTGCCCGGCTGCATCCGGCCGCGGCGCGCTTCGAGATAGGCCGCGTATTCCTTCTCCGGCAGCGCGAGCTGGTTCAGCCAAAGGGCCTTGCGTTCCGCCGCCTGGCGGCCGCGGGTGATGAATTCTTCCAGGCGGGCGTAATCGCTCGTGCCGAGCCGGCTGAGATCGGGCATGATGACGAGATCGGCGAGCCCCATGCTGCGGCGCTCGTTGGCGGCGATCATGATGGAAATGCTGCGGCCGGCCACGCCGAGCAGCGAATAATACTGCTGTTCATCCGGCGGCTTTTCCAGGGCGACCGCGATGACGATGTCAGCGCCCATCGCTTTGACGACATCGACCGGGAGGTTGTTCAGCAGCCCGCCGTCGACCAGCACCATGCCGTCCATCTCGACGGGCGTGAACAGCGCGGGCAGGCTCATCGAAGCCCGCAGGGCCGTCGTGAGCGGACCGCGGGAGAAGACCACTTCCCTGCCCTGCCGGAGGTCCGTGGCGACGCAGCGGAATGGCGTGGGCAGTTCGTCGAAAGAGGCGAGCTGATCGTAGGCAGCCGCGAAGCGGCTGATGGCGAGCGCCGCGCCGTGTCCCGCGGAGACGCCTGCGGGCAGTTTGAGTCCCCTGCCGATGCCGAACTCGATGGTGGAGGGAAAGTCGCGGCGGTCCTCCTTGCGGCGGAAGGCGAGATGCCGGAAGGGAACGGAAGGGGCGAAGACCGCGTTCCAGTCCATCCCGGCGGCGAAGCGCTCGATGGCCTTCCCGTCGCTGCCGGTGGCGTAGAGCCCGCCGATGATCGCTCCCATGCTGGTGCCGGCGATGAAATCGACGGGGATATGGCGCTCTTCGAGCCACTGGAGGACGCCGATGTGCGCCAGACCAAGGGCGCTGCCGCCGGACAGCGCGAGCCCGATCTTCCTGCGGGGCGCGCCGGAAGCGCGCGGTTCCTCCTGCCCGGGAAGCGGCGCGCAGAGAACGAGCACGGCGAACCACGCTCGAAGCCGCATGAGACTACAATGCTACCCTGAAATCAAATGGGAGTTGACTGGTCGCCGGATTCGTGGAAGCGATTCCCTGCGATGCAGCAGCCGGAGTATCCAGAACCGGAGGCGCTTGAAGAAGCTCTGGATGAACTGGCGGCTCTGCCCCCGCTGGTGACGAGCTGGGAAATTGTGGCGCTGAAGGAGCACTTCGCGCAGGCGGCTGCGGGCAAGTGCTTTGTGCTGCAAGGGGGCGACTGCGCGGAGAGGTTCGCCGACTGCAATTCGCGGCGCATCGCCAACCAGCTCAAGGTGCTCATTCAGATGAGCCTGGTGCTGGTGCAGGGCACGCAGAAGCCGGTGGTGCGCGTGGGGCGGTTCGCCGGGCAGTACGCCAAGCCGCGCTCGGCGGATTTCGAGGAGGTGAACGGGGAGCGGCTGCCCGCATTCCGCGGCGACATGGTGAACCGCCCGGAGCAGGCGCCGGAGGCGCGCACGCCCGATCCGTCGCTGCTTCTGCGCGGATATGAGCGCGCGGCGCTGACGCTGAACTTCGTCCGCGCCCTCGTGAAAGGCGGCTTCGCGGACCTGCACCACCCCGAATACTGGGATCTGGACTGGACACGCCACTCGCCGCAGGCGAACGAGTATCACACGATGCTGCGCTCGATCACCGAGAGCCTGCTGTTCATGGAGAACATCCTCGGCATGAGCGCGGCGGGCAGCGACCGGATCGACTTCTACACCTCTCATGAAGCGCTGCTGCTGCCGTACGAACAGGCGCAGACGCGGCGCGTGCCGCACCGCCCCGGATGGTTCAACCTGTCCACGCACTTCCCCTGGGCGGGGATCCGCACGGCGTCGCCGGACGGGGCGCACATCGAATACCTGCGCGGCATCTCGAACCCGGTGGGAGTGAAGATCGGTCCCGGACTCACCGTGGACGACATCCTGCGGATCGCCGAGAAGCTGAACCCGCAGAACGAGCCGGGGCGGCTGGTCCTCATCCACCGCTATGGCGCGGCGCGCATTGCGGCGGAGCTGCCGCCGGTGATCGAAGCCGTGCGGCGGGAAGGGCGCCGCGTGCTGTGGATCTGCGATCCGATGCACGGCAACACGCGCCGGACGCTGAACGGCTACAAGACGCGCAGCTTCGACGACATCGAAAGCGAGCTGAGCCAGGCGATCGACATTCATCCGCAGTGCGGCTCCATCCTCGGCGGGATGCACATCGAACTGACGGGCGAGAACGTGACCGAGTGCACCGGCGGGGCGCGCGGGCTGTGCGACGCGGATCTGGCGCGCGCGTATGAAAGCGAGGTGGATCCCCGGCTCAACTACGAGCAGGCGCTCGAGCTGGCGCTGCTGGTGGCGCGGCGGTGGCGCGCGAACGGGCGCTGATGCGCGGGCGCGCATCTCGGGTAGGATGAGGGCGTGCTGATCCCCGTAGCGTTTCTGGCGGCGTGGCAGGCGGCGGCTTCGCCCTGCGCCCTGGCGGAGTGGGCGATGGCGCGCGGGCGGAAGCCGGCGGTGCTCGACGTCGCCGTCATGCAGGTGCAGGAGCGCGGCGCGGCGCCGGCGCGCCTGGCGTGGCACGATCCCGACATCGAGATCTGGGTGCGCGCGCTGAACGACGGCGAGACGGCGCTGATGCTGGTGAACCGCGCGGCGCGCGCGGTCAGCGCCGACATCATCTGGCGCGAACTCGGACTGGGCGAGAAACGCGCCACGCTGCGCGTCTTCGACGTCCTGAGAAGGAAGAACCTCGGCAAGATCCACGGCGGGTTCGCGCACCGTCTCGAAGCGGGCGCCTGCGCGCTGTTCCGGCTGGAGCCATGAAACAGAAATCAGTCTTTTTGTTGGTGCTGACCTCTCTGGCGGCTGCCGGCGGGAACGGGGTGCTGCCGGTGTCGGTGTGGTACGGCGGAGGCAAGGCGCGGGCGCCGATGCTCGAACCTGAACCACGCGCCCGGAAGGAGCAGTGGCGGGCAGACATCCGCAAAATCCGGGAGCTCGGCTTCCGCACCTTCCGCTGCTGGGTGGACTGGGCGTCGGCGGAGCCCGAACCGGGGCGCTACGACTTCTCGACGCTCGACGTGCTGCTCGAACTCGCGGAAGAGGAAGGCATGCGCGTCTTCGTGCAGGTCTATATGGACTCCGCGCCCGAGTGGGTGGGGCGGAAGCATCCCGACTCGCTGTTCGTCTCTTCCAACGGACAGGCTGTGCAGCCGGAATCGTCGCCGGGCTATTGCCGCGACCACCCGGGCGTGCGCAGCGCGGACAACGCCTTTTACCGCGCGCTGGCGCGGCACGCCTCGCGCAGCAGAGCCCTGCTCGGCTGGGACCTGTGGAGCGAGCCCCATGTGATCAACTGGGCGAATCCGACCTATATTCCGAACCCGGAATTCTGTTTCTGCGCGAATACGAAGCGGCGGTTCCGCCAGTGGCTGCGGAAGAAGTACGGATCTCTGGAGGCTTTGAACAGAGCCTGGTACCGGCGGTACGGCTCATGGGAGGAAGTCGAACCGAACCGGTTGTCCACGATTCTGAGCTACACGGACTACATCGACTGGAAGATGTTCATCGCCGACAAGCTGGGCGAGGATCTGCGCGAGCGGTACGAGGCGGTGAAGGCGGGCGCGCCGGAAGCCGTGGCGACGAGCCATGCCGCCGGGGTGGGACTGTTCGCCTCGCCGCACTGGTGGGAAGGACAGTCCGACGACTGGACGATGGCGCGGCAGGTGGATTACTACGGGACGAGCTTCTACCCGAAGCACTCGGCCTTCGTGGACCGCGATCCGGTGTGGCGCGGGGCGCTGCTGGATTTCACGCGGAGCTTCGGATTCGGCGAAGGGCGGCGGGGTTTTGTGATCGGAGAGTTGCAGGCGGGATCCGGCGCGATCGCCTTGAACGCGAGCCCGGAGGTGACGGCGGACGATCTGCGCATCTGGGCGTGGTCGGCGCTGGCGCGCGGAGCGAAGGGCATTCACTTCTACGCGTTCTATCCGATGAGCACCGGGTATGAGGCGGGCGGCTTCGGCATGATTCATCTGGACGGGACGGTCACGGAGCGGGCGCGGGAGGCGGGGCGGTTCGCGCAGACCGTGGCGCGGCATGAAAAGCTGCTGCTGGAAGCGCGCCCGCCGCGGGCGGAGGTGGCCGTGGTGTACAACCCGCTGGCGCATTTTGTGGGCGGGCGGCAGCGGCAGACCGCCTATGGGGGGCCGCAGGGCGAGGTGGCGGGGATCGAACGGGATTCGCTGCTCGGCGTCTATAAAGCATTCTGGCCGGAGAATGTTCCGGTGGATTTCGTGCACGCCGGCGCGCTGTCGGCCGATGCGCTGCGGCAGTACAGGCTGGTGTATCTTCCCTATCCGCCCATGCTGCCGTCGTATCTGGGCGGGGTGTTGCGGGAGTATGTGCGGGGCGGAGGGCATCTGGTGGCGGAGGCGCGCGCGGGTTGGAACAGCGAAGCAGGAAGGGCTTCGGAGATCATTCCGGGCATGGGACTGCACGAAGTGTTCGGGGCGCGCGAGGCGTCGGTGGAGACGGCGCCGGGCGGGAGGACGGCGCTCCTGTTCGAAGGCGGCTTCCGGGTGCGGGCACGGTGGTTCCGCGAAGTGCTCGAACCGCTGGGAGGGAAGGTTGCCGCGCGGTTTGAGGATGGCGCCGTGGCGGCGGTGGAGTCGTCCTTTGGCAAGGGCAAGGCGCTGTTGGTGGGCTCGTATCCGTCGGCAGCCTATCATTCCACGCCGGACGAAGACGCGCGGCGGTGGTTCGTGTCGCTGCTCGACTGGGCGGGCGTGAAGAAGCCGCTGCTGGCGGAGGGGGGAGTGGAGGCGCGCTGGCTGGAGGCGGGAACCCGGCGGATTGTGTTCGTGTTCAACCACGGGAGGGAAACCCGGCAGGTGCGGCTGCGGTGGCAGGATGGCGGCGATTGGTTGATCGAAGATCTGATTACAGGCGGCGCGGGACAGGCGGAGTTCCCGCTGCCGGGCAAAGGCGTGCGGGTGCTGGTGTTCGCGCCCGAATAGAAGCGGCGGGCCGGCAAATCAGGACTTTGGTACCCTGATATCGCATGTTCTTTGCCCGAGCTTTCTCCTCCCTCCCGCTTGCCGCCGTCCTTGCCGCGTGCCCGCTGGCGGCTCAGCACGGAGGGCATGAGGGTCACGAGACTGAAGAGATCCACCGCCACCACTTCGCGGTTCTCGCCGGCGGAAGCCATAACACGGAGAAAGACGGCGGCACGATCGGCGCCGATTACGAATACCGCTTCCATCACCGGCTGGGCGCGCTGGCGAGCTTCGAATATGTCGGCGGGGATTTCCGCGAGGACGTGTACGCCTTCACGGCTGCCTGGCACCCCTGGAAGGGGCTGCGCCTGATTGCAGGACCGGGCTTCGACCGCGAGTTGAAGCGGAAGGAGGAGCCCGAGCATGCAGCGGAAGCCGAACATCACAGCAAGTACCGCGGACTCTTCCGGACGGGCGCAGGCTGGGAGTTTCACTGGAAGGAGCACGTCACCCTGGGTCCCGAGATCGCCGTGGACATTCTGAAGGGCGAGAAGGTGTTCGTTTACGGGATCAACATCGGGTGGGGCTTCGGCCGCCGCTAGGCGCGCGGATCCCGCTACAATCGTGCCATGACCACCCTCCTGCTGCTGGGATTCCTCCTGGCGGCGCCGCCATCCGGGCTGTGGGACGCGGCGCTCGATGCCGACGGACGGCGCGTCGAGTTCCGCATGGAGCTGAAACTCTCCGGCGCGCAGGCGAGCGGAGCCATTCTCGACGGCGAGCGGCGCATCTGGTCCACGTCAGGGAGCTTCGCCGGGCGGCGTCTGGAACTCGTCTGGGACTACTTTGATTCAAGGCTCGAAGCGGAGTGGGACGGACGCGCGCTGCGCGGCGTGTATCAGCGGCGGACACGGGCGGGCGTGACGCGGCGCGCATTTTCAGCCGAGCCTTTTCAGCCGAAGCCCGACAACGGTGACCAGGCGCCCGCGCAGGCGGCTGGCGCGTGGCGGATTCAGACCAACGCCACGCGCGGCGTGCGGGTGATGAACGGCTACTTCGCCCAATCCGGCGCCGCAGTCAACGGAACGATCCAACGGCTGGATGGAGATTTCGGCTCACTGGCTGGACGAATAGAGGGCCAGAAGCTCCGGCTCTCGCATTTCGACGGCATCCGCGCCACCCTGATTGAAGCGGAACTTCAACCGGATGGAACGCTGAAAGGGGTGATTGACGGAAAGACCGGATTCACGGCGGCGCGGGTGGAGAAGGCGGCGGAACTCGGACTGCCGGAGCCGCCGGATCCGTCGCGCTATGTGTCGGTGAAGAACCCGCTGGAGCCGGTCCGGTTTCGCGCGGTGGACTTGGATGGCAAGCCCGTATCGGCCGAGGATCCGCAATTCCGGGGCAAGCCGGTGCTGCTCACCATCATGGGTTCGTGGTGCCCCAACTGCCACGACGAGGCGGAGCTGCTGGTGGAGCTGCACAGGAAGTACGGCGCCGGGGGGCTGGCGGTAGTGGCTCTGGGCTTTGAGTACACGGGCGAATCGGAGCGGGACCGGAACCAGTTGCGCGCCTTTGCGCGCCGGCACGGCGTCGAGTATCCGATCCTCTACGCGGGCACGACGGAGGAAGGCGAGGTGGTGCGGGTGCTGCCGCAACTGGCGAATTTCGGCGGTTTTCCGACGACGATTTTTCTGGACCGCGAGCACCGGGTGCGCTCCGTGCATGCCGGGTTCGCTGGTCCAGCCAACACCCGGGAGCACGCCAAGCTGAGGGAAGAGTATGACAAGCTCGTCCGGGAGCTCACAGCGAGCCGCTGACCTGCATATCCGCCGCTGATAGAATCGCGGCTGTGCCGAACCCGAGCGCAATCCTGATCCTGCTGACGGGCGCTGCGGCGCTGGCGCAGCCCCCGCCCCGCATTCGTCCCTCGGCTGCCAATCCGTTCTATTGGGAATACGGCGGGCGGACGGTATTGCTCGCCGGAGCGAGCGATGACGACAATCTCTTTCAGTGGCCCGACGAGGAATTGGCCGAACACCTGAACCGTCTCGCCGGCGCCGGCGGCAACTACGTCCGCAACACCATGTCGGACCGCCGCGACCGGGGCTGGGAGGAGTATCCGTTCCTCCGGCTGCCGTCCGGCAAGTACGATCTGAACCGGTGGAATCCGGAGTACTGGCGGCGTTTCGAGCGCTTCCTGGAGTGGACGGAAAGGCGCGGCATCATCGTCCAGATCGAGGTGTGGGACCGGTTCGATTACAGCACGCAGCACTGGCCGCCGCATCCGTATAATCCCTCGAATAACGTGAATTACACTCACGCAGAGTCGGGATTCGCCGCTGAATATCCGGAGCATCCCGGCCGGAACCGGCAACCGTTTTTCTTTACGACACCCAGGCAGCGCAACAACACCGTGGTGCTGCCTTACCAGCAGAAGTTCGTGGAAAAGATGCTGTCCTATGCGCTGCGGCACGGCAACGTTCTCTACTGCATGGACAACGAAACCAGCGGCGAGGAGGAGTGGAGCCGCTACTGGGCGCAGTTCATCCGCGAGCGAGCGGCGCGGGCGGGCGTGCAGGTTTGGTTGACCGAGATGTGGGACGACTGGAACCTCCGCGCGCCCCGGCACCGCAGGACGCTGGATCACCCGGAGCTGTATGACTTTGTGGACATGAGCCAGAACAACCACAACAAGGGGGATGACCACTGGTACAACGCTTTGTGGGTGCGCGGGCAACTTCTCGGGCGGCCGCGTCCGGTCAACGCCGTGAAGACGTACGGGGCGGACGGCAACCGGTTCGGGCACACGGATCAGGACGGCGTGGAACGGGTGATCCGCCACGTGCTGGCGGGCTTCGCGTCCGTGCGGTTCCACCGCCCGCCGGCGGGGCTGGGATTGAGCCCGAAATCCGAAGCCGTGCTGCGCGCGCTGCGGCTGCTGGAATCGCTGGTGAAGCCGTGGGAGATGGAACCCGCGCCGCCCGCTCTGCTTTCCAGCCGCGAAGAGGCGGAAGCCTGGGCGGCGCATGCTCCGGGGCGCGCCTGGGCGGTGTACTTCCCTGCCGGCGGCACGGTGGAACTGCAGACGCCGCCGGGGCGGTTCTCGATCCGGTGGATAGACGCCGGCGCCGGGCGGCTCGGCGCCGAGACCGAAGCCGAAGGGCGCGGATGGCTGGAGGTGTCGGCGCCGAGCCGGGGCAACTGGATCGCCGTCGTGAGGCGGCGCTGACGGCCGCAATTCAGTGGTGGAACTCTTCGCGCGCTTTGTCACTTTCAAATTCGATCTGTTTCCCGGATTTGATCGACAGAATTTTCATTGCGCTGCGGTTGATTTCCTTGCCGAATTCCACGACCAGGCCTTGCGGCTTGCCCTGCTCGTCCGTGTAGCCGATGGTGGCGAAATGGCGGCGCTTCTTGGACAGCAGCATCGGCAGCGCGGCGATGCCCAGGGTGGTGACGCCCCAGCCGATGGTGGCGCCGATGCGGCGGCCGACCTTCTGGCCGTATTCCAGGCTGGTGATGCTCGAATAGGGCAGCGTATGCTGCTTTCCCTCGAAGACGAAGACCGCGGCGGCGTCCTCCAGGCGGACCTTGCCTTCCGTGCCTTCGCGGACGTCCGTCCAGACGCCGCCGAGGTAGCGGACCTCCTTCTTCCCGACGCCGGCGCGGGCGGCGGCGGGCGCCAGCAACAGGATCGGGAGAACGGCTCTGCGGGTGGTGAACATTCGGATTCGAACCTCCTTCACCAGAAGTGTGAGGGTGCAGGAGGCTCACCGAATGAGCCTGGACGCGGATTATTCTTCGGCCGTCTCCGGGGAGGCGGCCCCGCGCATGGAGCGCCAGTCGAGTTCGCGCAGGAAACGCTCGTTTTCCCGCCAGTTTTCGCTCACCTTGACGAACAGCTCCAGGTAGACCTTGCGACCGAAAACGGCCTCGAGTTCGAGCCGGGCGGCCGTGCCGGCCTCTTTCAGCCGCGCGCCCTTTGCGCCGAGCACGATGGCTTTCTGACCCGGGCGTTCGACGTGGATGGCGGCGAGAATGCGCAGCAAGCGCGGCTCCTCTTTCCAGTCGTCGATCAGCACCGCCACCGCGTGGGGCACCTCCTGCCGGGTCAAGTGAAGCACTTTTTCGCGGATGATCTCGGCGGCGAGGAATCGCTCGGGCTGATCGGTGAGATGATCCGGAGGAAACCACGCGGGTCCTTCCGGCAGGCGTGAAACGATGGCGGAACGCACATCATCCAGCCCGTCGCCGGTAAGCGCCGAGATGGGCAGGTAGTCTTCGAACTCATGCCACCGGCTGTACTGGTCGATCAGAGGCAGCAGCACGGACTTGGGCTTGACGGCGTCCACCTTGTTGAAAACCGCAAGGGCGGGCGTCTTCGCCTGGCGGATCATCTCCACAGACCGCTCGTCAGCGGGCGAGGGCGGGCGCGTGCTGTCGATGACGAGCAGGAGCAGGTCGCGCTCCTTGAGCGCCTCGAGCACCGAGCTCATCATCCACCGGTTGAAGCGGGTCTCGGCATCATGGATGCCGGGCGTGTCGAGGAAGACAGCCTGCGAGGAGTCCGTGGTCCAGACGCCCTGGATGAGAGTGCGGGTGGTCTGCGGCTTGTCGCTGACGATGGCGAGCTTCGAGCCGACGAGCGCATTCAGCAGCGTGGACTTGCCCGCATTGGGGCGGCCGAGAATCGAGACAAAGCCGGAGACGAATTTTCGGCGCCTGCCCCGGGCGGTGGAGTCACTTTTCGTCTTCATCGTCCGGATTCTCCTGGCTGGCAGGCACGGCGCTGACGCGCACGCGGTCCACGCGGTAGTCGTCGGCGGAGAGGACCTCGATGCGCAGCCCGTCTTTTTCGACCACTTCGCCGGGGCGCGGCACCGAGCCGTGCCATTCCGAAACCAGCCCGCCGATGGTGGTTGCCTCCACGTCCTCGCCCGGGCGGAAGCCGAAGTATTCGTTCAGGTGGTCGATGTCAAAAGCCCCGGAGACGGTGATCGAGCCGTCGGCGTTGCGCTCGATGTCATGCTGCGGCTCGTGTTCGTCGCGGATCTCGCCGAAGACCTCCTCCACCAGATCTTCCATGGTGGCGAGCCCCGCCACGCGGCCATATTCGTCCACCACATACACAATGTGGATGCCGCGCTCCTGCATCTCGCGCAGCAGCGCGGGCACCGGCTTGGTCTCCGGCACAGCTTCGATGGGCCGGAGCAGATCGCGGATGGTCTTGCTGTGGCGGTGCTCGTCGTCGAGCTCGAACAGATCGCGCACGTGGACAAAGCCGATGATCTGATCGATGCGGCCTTCATAGATGGGAATGCGCGAGAACTGCTCCTCCTTGGCCAGGCGCCGGAGGTCCTCGAGCGAGCCGCTGACCTCCATCGCCACAATGGAGCGCCGCGGCGTCATCACTTCGCGCACGCGCTTGTCGCCGAAGGCGACGACGTTCTGGATCAGGCGCGAGTCCTCGCGCTCCAGAATCCCTTCCTCCTCGCCGGCGGAGATCAGCGCCTCAATTTCCTCGGCGCTGGAGGCGGGCGCCTCCGGCTGACCGGACTCGCTCAGCTCGAAGAGCTTCTCGAAAAAGGCCAGCGTCAGCGTCACGGGGCGGAAGAAGAGTTCCAGGAACCGGAGCAACGGAACCAGGGGAGAGATCCACCGTCCCGTCGAGCGCCGGTAAAGCATCTGCGGCAGCACGTAGGAGGCGACGATCATGACGAGCCAGGCGGCAGCGGCGGGCTCCAGCCGGGCGAGCCAGCCGGCGCCGGGCGATGCCACCATGAGCGCTGCGCCGCAGAGCACCAACAGTGTGTGCTTGATCAGGGAAAAGACGAACGCGCCGTGCTCCGTTTCATAGCCCAGCTCGTCCTGCAGGTGTTGCTTGAACCATTCCAGCGCGGGCGTCTCGCGCGTGCGCAGACGGAGCGATTCGAGATAGAGCAGCTGCACGAAGCCGATCACGGCCAACAGCAGCAGAAACAGCGCCGCCAGCAGGAAGATCATGAGCGGCTCCCGCGCCCGGTGAGCGAATGCGGCAGCCCGAGGCGCGTCCGCCAGCGCTCTTCGGCGCGCCGCATGCGCCCGCGGTCGGTCTCGTGATCGTAGCCGAGCAGGTGGAGCACGCCGTGGAGCAGCAGCACGCGCAGCTCGACATCGGGGGAGTGGCCGAGCGCCTCCGCCTGCCGCCGGGCGTACGGAAAGGCGATGGCGATGTCGCCGAGCGGCCCGATTCCGGAACCGGAAGGAAAACTGAGGACATCCGTGGACCTGTCCTCGCCAAGAAACCGCCGGTTCAGTTCGCGCACTTCCCGGCCGGATGTGATTCGGCAGCAGAAGGAACGGCCCCCCGCCACCTCGTCGCGGAGCCGCGCGGCGAACCGGCGCAACGCGGGGCGGTCCACGCCCGGCGTGGCGGCGGCGAAGACAAGCAGCGGATCCTCGTTCATCCCTCTGGAACGGCGGCTTCCTGGGGGGATTCAGCCGGCGGCTGATCGAGCTTCAGCGACATCTGGCGGCCCGGCCCCATCAGTTCATTGTATTGTTCGTATGCGCGCACGATGCGCTGGACGAGCGAATTGCGCACGACATCGCTCTGGTCGAAATAGACGACCTGAATGCCCTCGACCCCCTTCAGGATGTCGACGGCTTCGCTCAGGCCGCAGCGCTTGCCGGGCGGCAGGTCGATCTGCGTCAGGTCCCCGGTGACCACGGTCTTCGAGTTGAATCCCTGGCGGGTGAGGAACATCTTCATCTGCTCGGCGGTGGAGTTCTGCGCCTCGTCGAGAATGATGAAGCTGTCGTTGAGCGTGCGCCCGCGCATGAAAGCCAGCGGGGCGACCTCGATCACGTTCCGCTCGAGATACTTCTCGACGCGGTCGGTTTCGAGCATGTCGAACAGGGCGTCATAGAGCGGGCGCAGGTACGGGTCGACCTTCTCCTGAAGCGTCCCCGGGAGGAAGCCGAGCCGCTCGCCCGCCTCCACGGCGGGGCGCGTCAGAATGATGCGGGTGACCTGCTTGTTCAGAAGGGCGGAGACGGCCATGGCGACGGCCAGATAAGTCTTTCCCGTGCCCGCCGGACCGATCCCGAACACAAGGTCGTAGCGCTCGATAGCGTCGAGATATGCGCGCTGATTGGGCGTCTTCGGAACCAGCGATTTTTTCCCGAAGTTGCGAGCCCGCCCGCTTTCGAACAGCGAGCGGAGCGTGACCGTGTCGTCTGCGGTCAGCACGCGAAGAAAACTGTTGACGTCGCCGGCGGAGATCTTGTGGCCGGATTCCGTGAGGGAAATGAAATCGCGGACGATGCTCTCCGAGCGCGAAACAGCCTCGGGCTCGCCTTCGATTTCGAAGGCGTCGGTCGTGAGACGCGTGGCTACTCCGAAGCCGGATTCGAGTAGGCGCAGGTTCTCGTCGCGGGTTCCGAAGAAGCTCTCGAGTCCACGAATGAGGGGCAGGCGTACTTTCATGCGGCGAGAGCGGCGCCGCCAGCCAGTGCCTGGGCCGTCATCTGTTTTTACTATAGCAGGGATAACGGCGCGAGGCGCCACCTGAATTTCAGCCTGTCAGAGTGGCCAGCCCCATGACGCCGAGATGCTTCTGCATCCGCGCCCGCAGTTCCAGACGCGCCCGCAGGAGCCGGCTCTTGGCTGCGGCGACGGAGATCCCGAGCTTCTCCGAGATCTCCTCCATCGGCCTCTCCTCCACATCCCGGAGAAGGATCACTTCCCTCAGCAGCGGGGGGATGCGGCGGATTTCGATCTGGAGCACTGCTCCGAGCTCGCTCCGGCCAAGAGCCTCCTCGGGAGAAGGATTCAGATCGGGAAGATCCAGGCGGAGGCTGTCTTCCACCGACACGGGTTCGTCGATGGACACCGTGCGCGCGCGCTTGTCCTTCCGCAGACGCATCAGACACTGATTCACGACGATACGGGATAGCCACGTGGAGAACTTCGCGTCCTGCTGGAACTGCCCGATGTGCTCGAACGCCTTCCAGAGAGCGTTCTGGACCTCGTCCTCCGCATCTTCCGCATTCTTCAGGATGGACAGGGCGAGACGCCGGCATGTGGGCTGGTGGCGCTCGATCAACTCGGCAAAAGCCTGGTTGTCGCCTTCTTGGGCGAGCACGACAAGGTCTGGATCGTCAAACCGGCCGTAGGCGGTGTTGCTCTTGGGCATGGGTTTCTCCCCTCTGACACTCCCAGAGTACGGTCAGCTTAAAATATTTTCAAGCTACATTGAAATCATGGTTCCAGCATGCTAAAAATATTGCAGGAAACTTCAGTGACAGTGAAACGAGATTCCGTTGGCCCCTCCGAGACGGGATCGGAAACCATCCACCGGGTGTTGGGCTCGTATCAACTGGGAGAGAAACTCCGGCGGCTGCGGCTCAGAAAAAAGATCGGGCTGGTCGATCTGGGCAAGCACACGGGGCTGTCGCCGTCCATGCTGTCGCAACTGGAGAACGGCAAGGCGGTGCCGACGCTGCCGACACTGGCGCGCATCGCTATGGTGTTCGACGTCGGGCTGGAGTACTTCTTCGCGGACAGGAAGAAGCGCGGGGTGTTCTCGGTCGTGAGAAAGGGGGAGCGGATGCGCTTTCCCGACCGCCCCGACTCACCTGCGCCGGCGTACTGGTTCGAGGTGCTGGCGTTTTCGGCGCAAGAGAAGCCGATGCAGGCATATCTGGCGGAGTTCGAGCCGCGCGCGCCTGGGCAGGCGCAGGACCATGTGCATGACGGCGCGGAGTTCATCCTGGTGCTGGAAGGCAATCTTGCACTGCGGTATGAGGACGAAGAAACGCTGCTCCACGCGGGCGACAGCGTGTACTTTGACGCGTCGCATCCGCACGCCTACCGGGCAGGGGGAGCAGCGAACGCCCGGGCTGTGGTGGTGACGACTCCCCCGCGCCTGTGACCATCTTTAGTCTTTGTGGGAACGGAGGCGCTGCCGGACTCGTCTGCGGCAATGGTGGTATTCTGACGGGTGGCCGCGCACACGGCCCTGATCTTTGCAAAAGGAGCAAGCGCAATAGTCATGAAAGGACTGCGATTGATGATTCCTGCCGCCGCGGCGGCAGCCCTGCTGCTCACCGGCAGCGCGTTCGCCACCGTGGAGTTGAGCAAGAAAGAAAAGAAGCCCTGCACGACTTGCCACGAAAAGGGCAAGCCGACCAAGCAGAACCCGCTGCTGAACGCGATCGGCAAGTTTTACAAGGAGAAGGGAACGCTGGAGGGCGCTCCCAAGAAGTAAGTCCTGCCCGCGATTCAGGGGGCGGAAGGAGGGGATTCCGCCCCGCCACGCGGATCGACATCCCACGCCTGAGTCCGTCGGGCTCCCGTCGGCCTTCCTCTGTTGTGATGCCCATCCGGACTGCCTCAGGAGTGTCGTCGTGTCCCCGCATTCAAGCACGCGGAATTCGCGCGGCTTCCGCACCGCGCCGCCACCGCTCGCCGGGTAACCGCGCCGGGAAGCGCGTGATGGGCGAGCTTGCCTCCGCCTTCCCGGCAGCCGAGGCAATCTCCATGAGAGATTTCCCTGCTCCGCCGCACTTGTGTGATGGTGGAAGTCCTGCTCCATGCGGCTGGCGGGCTTGATCGGCAATGGGCGTCAGCCCTGTTGCCCGTTTTTTTGATCTGGCTTGCCGTTTACCTCCTGCTCAGCGGTTTGGACGACTTGGCGCTCGACGTTGTGTGGCTGTTCGCCGCGCGGAGATCCTCCGCCCCCGCGCAGCCCGTCTCAGGTCCGGAAAAGCGCATCGCCATTCTGCTGCCGTTGTGGAAAGAAGCGGGCGTGATCGAAAGGATGCTGGATCACAACCTGGCTTCGATCCGCTACCGCAACTACGAAATCTTGGCCGGCGTCTACGCCAACGACGAGGAGACCCGGCGTGCGGTGGAACGGGCGGCTGCGCGGCATCCGCAGGTTCGCGCCGCGCTGGTGCCGCATGACGGTCCGACTTCCAAGGCGGACTGCCTGAACTGGATCTATCAGAGGTTGATCGAACAGGAGATGCACGGCGGCGCGGCAGCCGAGATTGTGCTCATCCATGATGCGGAAGACCTGATCCACCCCGACTCGCTGAGCCTCGTGAGCCGCCTGACCACCGAGGCGGGGATGGTCCAGGTGCCCGTGCTTGCGCTGGCAACGCCTCTGCACGAGCTGACGCACGGCGTCTACTGCGATGATTTCGCCGAGAGTCAGACAAAAGACCTGGTCATACGGGCGGCACTCGGCGGATTCCTTCCGGGCTGCGGCGTAGGCACTGCATTCCGGCGCGAGGAACTGGAGAAGCTGGCCGAGGCCGAGTGCAACCGGCTCTTTGATCCTGCCGCCCTGACGGAAGACTACGTCGTCGGTTTGCGTCTGCACGAACTCGGCTGCCGCCAAGTGTTCGTGCCCATACATTACGAGAACGGCGATCCCCTGGCGACGCGCGAGTACTTCCCGCGCGGCTTCCGTGCCGCCGTACGGCAGCGCACGCGCTGGGTCACCGGCAACTGCCTGCAAGCCTGGCAGCGCTGCGGGTGGGGCCGCCGGATGCGGCGGCCGCGTCTTCAGGCGTGGTTCTTCTGGCGGGACCGCAAGGTCCTGTGGGGAAGCTGGATTGGGCTGCTGAGCAATCTCATCTTTCTCTGGGCGCTGGTGGATTGGGCTGCGTCCAAGGCTGCATCGGAGACATGGTGGCTGGGCGAGGCCATCGCCGGCCATGGGTGGCTGAACCTGTTGCTCGCCGCCAATCTGGCGCTTTGCTGCGAAAGGCTGGCGGTCCGAATGTACTGTTCCGCCCGCGTCTATGGGTGGCCGTTTGCCGCGGGCGCGCCGGTGCGCATGATCTGGGGCAATCTGATCAACGCCGCCGCCTCTCTCCGCGCGGTGTGGCAATTCGCTCGCGCCCGGTGGACGGGAGAGCCCCTCCGGTGGCTGAAGACCGAGCACAGTTACCCGTCGCTGGAGACTCTCCGCGGCGCAGCGGCGTTGAGCGCACAGGCAGCCGCCGCTGCTGGCGCCCCACAGCAGGCATCGCCGGCTGATGCAGCGCCGGCGGCGACCGATTGGGCGGTGAGCACTGCACCGGACCACCTGCCGGCAATCGCCGCCCCTGCCGGAGCGCCCGGCGCGGGCTGTGCTGCGCAGTTGGACCGGCGCGTCCTCCGGGCTCTGCCCGCGCAATTATGCGACGAGCTGCTGATTGCGCCTGTCAGGATCGAGGACGGCTGCCTGGAGATAGAAGCAGGCGGAGATCTGCCGCCCCGCGATGCACGCCTCATCGCGGACCGTGCCGGCATGCCCGTCCGCTTTGTTGGAGTCCCTCGGGAGAGACTCGCGCAATTGCGGAATCACCGGGATGCTCCGCCGCGCAGGTGGCATCCGGCGCCGGGTGGTTCGGTCACGCAGCCGTCATGCCCCGGATCCGCTCCTCAATGACAGCTGTCCACGGTCGACGCCTTGGGCTGCGGCTCTGGATTCGAATGGAGGGGTCCGCCACCTGCCAAGGTATTCCGGGGGGCTCTTGCCTGTGTCCCCCAAGTTCGCCACGAGGAGCGCTCCTAACGGGCGAGGCGCCTCCGCCTCCAGCCCTCGCCCGTCCCTCCGGCTCTCCAACCCGCCTGCCGAAGAATTCAACCAGCTAAACTGAGCGTCTTAAATATTTGCGCATAGCCGGCGTAGCGTCGGGTTGCCCCTGTGCCACCGTTCGAACGGGTTCTCCACGCCGTAAATGAGCTCTTCCAGCAGCGGGAAGTGCCGGTTATGAAGGCAGAGCCGCCGCGTCAGCTTCCACACGCGCTCGACGGGCTTCAGTTCCGGGCTGTAGGGCGGCAGGAAGCTCGACTCAAACCCGGGCGCCATGCGCTGCCGCGAGTCCTTGTGCAGCACCGCATGGTGAAAAC
>DYJN01000170.1 GCA_020723085.1 Arcobacter sp. | reverse complement strand
TCGAGCTCGCGGACGCCAATACGCGCGCGGTCTTCGGCGACTACATCAGCGTCTACGACATCCAGCGCGCCGTACAGGACGGTGCGACGGTGCCGATCTACTACGAGAGCCGGCTGGCGAAACTCGCGCTCGACGAGGCCGAGCGTCCAAAGATTGACCCGGACTTCGAGGAGGCGACCGAGGGCGAGGAGGTCGAGCGCAAGGAGAGGCTCAAGACCAAGTGGGCGCAGCTCGAAGCAATCGTCGGGGCCGAGAAGCGCCTCCGGCTCGTGGCGCAGGACATCGTCGAGCACTTCGAGAAACGGCTCGAGACGATGGACGGCAAGGCGATGATCGTCTGCATGAGTCGGCGCATCTGCGTCGAGCTGTACCGCGAGCTCGTGCGCCTCCGGCCCGCGTGGGCGCACGACGACGATGCCGAGGGCGCGATCAAGGTGGTGATGACCGGCTCGGCCTCGGACCCGCCCGACTGGCAGCCCCACATCCGCAACAAGCCGCGGCGCGAGGCGCTGGCCAACCGCTTCCGGGACGCCGCCGATCCGCTCAAGGTCGTGCTCGTCCGCGACATGTGGCTCACCGGCTTCGACGCACCCAGCCTGCACACGATGTACGTGGACAAACCCATGCGCGGCCACGGCTTGATGCAGGCAATCGCGCGCGTCAACCGCGTCTTTCGCGACAAGCCCGGCGGCCTGGTGGTGGACTACCTCGGCCTCGCCCACGAGCTGAAGGCCGCCCTCGCCACCTACACCGAGAGCGGCGGCACCGGCCGCACCGCGCTGGACCAGGACGAGGCGGTCGCCCTCATGCGGGAGAAATACGAGGTCTGCTGCGGCCTTTTCCACGGCTTCGACTGGTCGGTGTGGAAGACGGGCGGGCCTGAGGAGCGGCTTGCGCTACTGCCACGGGCGCAAGAGCACATCCTGGCGCAGGACAACGGCAAGGACCGCTGCATCCGCGCGGTGCGCGAGTTGTCGCAGACGTTCGCCCTGGCAGTGCCGCACGAGGAGGCGCTGCGCATCCGGGACGACGTGGCTTTCTTCCAGGCCATCCAGGCGGTCCTGGCCAAGCGCGCGCCCGGCGAAGCGCCGTCGGAGGCGGAACTCGAACACGCAATCCGCCAGATCATCTCGCGCGCCGTTGCCCCCGAAGGCGTGGTGGACATCTTCGCCGCGGCGGGGCTCGAGAAGCCGGACATCTCGATCCTGTCCGACGAGTTCCTAGCCGAGGTGCGGGGCATGCCCCA
>DYJN01000035.1 GCA_020723085.1 Arcobacter sp. | reverse complement strand
AATGGCGGGCCCGGAGGGACTCGAACCCCCGACCTGCTGGTTCGAAGCCAGACGCTCTATCCAACTGAGCTACGGGCCCGCTCTCCGGCTATTGTAACAGCGGGCGGCTCTGCCGCCGGCGGCAAGCAGATCGGCGTAAACGAAGCCGTCGCGCTCCACCACGTCTCCGGCGGCGACGTCCAGCGCGTGCGCGAAGACCGGGGCGTCGAAGACAAACGTATGGAATTCGCCGTTCTCGCCGCACGGGTCGACAGAGGCAGGCAGCGAGCGCACCAGGTCCGCAGTGAACTCCGCGCCCGCGAAGCGGCGGCTGACGCGTGCCGGGTCCAGGCAGGAGATCCGCGCCCGCATGCCGCCAGCGAGCATGTCGAGCGCCAGTTCACGCGTTCCGCGCCCCCACAACGGGAACAACGGCTCGATCCCCGTGCCGGCCAATTGCCTCTCGCGGTACTGGCGCACGTCAACCAGAAAGATGTCTCCGAACACGACAACTTCCACGCCTTCCGCCCGGAGCCGCGCGCAGGCCAGCCCCATGCGCCGCTCATATTCTTCATTCGAACACGGCCACGGCAGCTCCACCGTCAGAAGGGGCAGCCCTGCGGCCCTTGCCTGCTGTTCGAGCAGTTCCCGCCGCACGCCGTGCATGGAGACGCGCTGAAACTCTGCGTTGATGGAAGTCAGCAACCCCACGGTCTCGAGTAAGCCCTGCTGCCGCACAAGATGCAACGCCCAGGCGGCGTCCTTGCCGGAGGACCAGGAGACGACGGCGCGCCGGCGCTTCATGGCTCCGGCAGCACGGACTCCCAGCCTTTGGAGGCCGCCGCGGCCTGATCCCAGTCCTCTTCGCGCGTTCGTTCAAACAGCAGGCGGAGCCGCTCGGCTTCTGTGCCGCGCAGCCTGAGGGCGCGGGCGATGGCGGGATGCGCGTCGAAGTCCGGGGCGACGAGGAACATCAGGGCGACAAACGCCGTGACGGACTCCGGCTGGACGAAGCCGCGGGCGTGGGCGCGCGCGATTCCCGCGGCGGCGCGGCGCTTCACCTCCTCATCGCCGAGCTCGGCGATCAGGGCGGGCTGCTCTTCGGCCAGGTGGGTGACGATGTGATCGACCAGCTCTTCCGGAGGGCCGCTCATGCTCTTTCATGGTAGCCGGAGGCGGGGCGGCATGGTCCGGTTCGCCCTGCAGAGCCGGAAGGGATCTGCCGATAGACGGACTGATGCGGCCTCGCACCCGCTCCCCGCTTGCCCTGCTCGGCCTCGGGCTGGTGCTGGCCAAGTCTCTCGCCGCTCAACAATACACGTTTCAGGTGTTCGATTTCGACAGCGGCCTGGACAATCTGGCGGTGGAAAGCATATACCAGGACCGCGAGGGCTTTCTGTGGGTGGGCACGCAGAATGGCCTGTTCCGTTACGACGGGCGGGGATTCACGGAATTCGGCAAGAAAGAGATCGAACCGGGCGCCTTCATTCTGTCGATCCATCAGACGGTCGACGGTACGTTGTGGGTGGGGACGACAAAAGGGCTATACCGCCGGGAGCGGGACCGGTTCGTGCCCGCCGTGCTGCCCGCGCTGGAGCCGCAACGGGTGAACGGCAAGAGCGGACTCGCTTCGGATGAGGCGGGGCGCCTCTATGTGGCGACGCGGGGGGGGCTGGCCATTGGAACGCGCGCGGGACCGCGCAAAGAATGGACGTTCAAACTTGTATCGCGCTCCGGAGAGGGCGGTCTGACCGACAAGGCCAGGGCTGTGGCGAGCGTGACCGTGACGCGCACGGGACGCGTCGTGTTCGGCTGCGCGAGGGATCTCTGCGAACTGGACGGAAAGGATCGGGTGAGGCTGGCGGCAGCGCAACCCAGTTCGAGGCATGGGCCATGGAGCTTCATTTATGAGGATGCGCACGGCGACCTGTACGTCCGCAGCGCGCAGCGCCTGGAAGTGCTGCGGAAAGGCGCCGCGCGATTTGAGCAGGTCTCCGGCCCGGTGGATCTCCGCAGCCCGTGGGTGCCGCAGGTGGGCGGAGATTACGAGGGACGGCTGCTGGTGCCCGTTTACGGGGGACTGGCCGTCCTGAATCAGGGCCGGTGGCAGATCGTGGGCAAGCGGAACGGGCTGCCGGGAGACTCGGTTTCCAGCGTGTATCTGGATCGGGAAGGCTCAGTGTGGTTGGGCATGAACGGGCGAGGCCTGGCGCGGTGGATCGGCTACGGGGAGTGGGAAGGGTTCTCGGATACCGAGGGGCTGGGCAATGAAACGGTGTGGCAGATCGTCGTTGGAGCAGGCGGCCAAGCGTGGGCCGGCACGGGAGACGGCGTGTACCGCGCCGTAGACAACCGTGGAGGGTATTCGTTCCAGAAGGCCCCGGAGTTTCCTTCGGGGCCGATCATTGCCATGCTGGCTGCGCGGGACGGCGCCGTCTGGGCCGCTCCGCAGAGCGGACATCTGTACCGCCGGGATCCGCGCACCGGCCGGGTGCGGGAATTCCGGATTCCCGCGCTGGAGCCGGGCGCGTTCGTCAGGCGGCTGTCCGAAGGGCCGGACGGAACCATCTACGCGGCGGTCTCACAGCGCGCCTCGCTGGTTGTGATCCGTCCCGGCGGGCGCATCACCGGTCTGCCCCTGCCCGGGGGAGAGGCGCTCCGCGGCTTGGCCGTCTCCGTGGCGGCGGATGGAACGGTCTGGTTCGGCGCCGAAAATGGCCTTTACCGGTATGCCAAGGGAAAGTGGAAGCGGTTCGGGAGAGAAGACGGCCTGATGGACGACTCAGTTCACGGCATCAGCCTCGGGCCTGACGGCGAGATCTGGATCGTCTACGACATTCCCGGCGGCCTCACGCGAGGCGTTCCAGACGGCGGCCGCATGAAATTCTGGCACTTTACCACGGCGGACGGGCTGCCTTCCCAGCTGCTCTATTTTGCGAAATTCGATGCACGGGGGCATCTTTGGGCGGGCAGCGACCGCGGCGTGGCGGTGTTCGACGGCAGAAACTGGATCCAATACCGTCGCGGCGACGGCCTGATCTGGGACGACTGCAATACAGACGCGTTCGCGGCCGAACCCGGTGGTGCGGTGTGGATCGGCACCAGCGGCGGCCTGTCCCGCTTCCGGGAGTCAGCCGCCAAGCCCTCGCCCGGTCCGCCTCAGACCGTGTTGACTTCGGTCCGGCTGGGAAAACATACGTTCGAACCCGGGCGGTTCGCCGAGGTGAAACACCGCGAAAGTACTTTGAGGGCACGGTTTGCCGTCCTTCGCTTTGCACGTCCCTCTGCCCAGCGTTACCTTTACCGCCTGGCAGGCTTGTCGGACGAATGGAAGGAAACCCGGCTGAGCGAAATCGAGTTCCCGGACCTGCCCCCAGGCAGATACCGGCTGGAGGTGCGCGGCTTCGACGGCTACCGCAACTGGAGCGATGCTCCCGCGGTCTTCGAATTCCGCATCCACCCCCCGTGGTGGGCCCACCCGCTCACACGGGTTCTGTTCATCGTCACGATTCTGTCCTCGGTGCTGCTCTATCTGCGGCAGTCCCGCCGGCGGCACCTGAGAGAGAAAGCAAGGCTGGAGCGCGCCGTCGAAGAGCGCACGCGCCAGCTCCGGATCGAAAAGGAGCGCAGCGAGCGCGCCAATCGGCTCAAGGACGAATTTCTGGCCAACATCTCCCACGAGATCCGGACCCCGATGAACGGCATCCTGGGCATGACGGACCTGGCGCTGTCGACCGGGCTCAGCGACGAGCAGCGGGAGTACCTCGAGACTGTCAAGCTGTCTGCCGACCGGCTGCTGCACCTGCTGAACGACATCCTCGACCTGTCCAAGATCGAAGCCGGCCATATGGAAATCCTGGCCGAGCCGTTCTCGCCGCGGCGCACAGCTGAACACGCCCTGCGCGCGGTTTCGCCGCGTGCGCTCTCCAAGGATCTGCACCTGTCTCTCCGCTGCGCTCCGGATGTGCCTGAAGCCGTGAAAGGCGACGAGCAGCGTGTGTACCAGATCCTTCTGAACCTGCTGAACAACGCCGTGAAATTCACCGAAAAAGGCGGCGTGGAGCTCAGCCTGGAATCAGAGCCGGCCACCAACAGCCGGATCGTACTGCGGTTCCGTGTTCGGGACACGGGCATCGGCATCCCGGAGGAACAGCAGGAAGCAATCTTCGAAGCCTTCCGCCAGGCGGACGGATCCATCACGCGCCGGTTCGGAGGCACGGGCCTCGGCCTCGCCATCTCTTCCAGGCTCGCACGGCTGATGGGAGGCGAGATCCGCGTCGAAAGCCGGCCGGGCGAAGGATCTGTGTTCACGGTGGAGATTCTCGCAGGCGTATGCACCGAACCGGCCGCCGCGCTCCTCGAGACAAACCGGCCGGCCAGCCGGCACACTCTTCCGCCGCCCCCGGCTCCCCAACGCCCCGAGCGGCCCCTGCGCATCCTGCTGGCCGAGGACAATCAAGTGAACCGGCGGCTGGTGGAACTGCTGATGACACGGCTGGGACACGAAGTCGTCAGCGTGGAGAACGGCCGGCAGGCGGTCCAAAAAGCCGAGCGCGAACACTTCGACGTGATCCTGATGGACGTGCAGATGCCTGAGATGGACGGGCTGGAAGCGACGAAGCAGATCCGCGCTCTGGAAGCGGCCGTTGGCGGCCACAAGCCCATCTTCGCCCTGACTGCCAACGCCATGCGGGGCGATGAAGAAGTCTGCCTGAAGGCTGGCATGGACGGCTACATCCCCAAGCCCTTCGAGGCGGAAAAGCTGCTGAAAGCCGTCAACGAAGCCGCTCGGATTGCCGCCGGAGAGCCGGACTGACTCCAGTTCGCGGTTCTGAGCGGAACGGGTCCCACCCGGCGATCTTCAACCGGGCGCCGGCGAACCACACGGCGCCGGCTGGCTTGCCCTTCACCATCCTTCCGATCCGTGTGAAACCGCGCGGCGGCTCCGTGCCCGGCGGCAGCGTGCAGAGCAGTTCGTAATCTTCGCCGCCGAACAGCGCCTGCTCGATCGTCGCCCCCGGAGCGCTCGGCAGAACGCCATCCAGTTCCGCGGACGTCCCGCTGGCCGCGCACATCCGGTGCAGATCCAGGACAAGCCCGTCGCTCAGATCCAGGCACGCGGTGGCCTTGTCCCGCAGCTTGCGGCCCAGCCCAAGCCGCGGCTCGGGAGCATCACGGTATCCGCCCGCCGCCGCGCGCCCCAGCGCGCCGGAAACATAAATGACGTCTCCTGTTCTCGCCCCATCCCGCCGCAGCGCCCTCCCCTGCGGCGCCGATCCCAGCACCACGATGTCGGCGGCGAAGAGCCGTCCGCGCGTCAGGTCCCCCCCCACGACGGTCACGCCCCACTTCTCCGCCAGCTCCCCCAGCCCGCTGTAGAACTCCTTCGTCCAGCGCTCGTCCGCCCACGCGGGCAGCGCCAGCGAAACCAGCGCATGCCGCGCCTCGCCGCCCATCGCGGCGATATCGCTCAGTCCCCGCGCCAGCGCCTTCCATCCCGTCTGACGCGCGGTCAGCCAGCCGCGGCGGAAGTGCACGCCTTCCACCAGCAGGTCAGTCGTGACCAGCAGCTCCTGACCCGCCGCGGGCCGCAGAATCGCGCAGTCATCGCCGATGCCCGCGATCACGTCCGCGCGCCGGCGCCCGGCGGTCCACCGGCGGATGGCAGCGACCCAGGCGTCCTCCTTCATCCAAGCACCAGCCCTTCCGGCAGCTCTTCGCCGAACACGCGCGCCATCGATTCCAGGTCCGCGCCCGCCTCGCCTTCGAGAATCCTCAGCCACTCCGGCTTGTCCGCCAGGACGCGCCGCACGCTCTCGAGGGTCGCCGGCGGGATGTCGCGCGCGGCGTCGCCGGTCCACTGCGCCAGCCGCGCCAGGCACTCTTCGCATCCCGGCAGCTTGAGGATGCTCTCGATCCATCGCGCCGCCGTCGCCGCGGGAAGCACCTGATTGGCGGGCGCGTAAAACAGCTTCCGCGCCCCGATTCTGGCCAGGCACCAGAAGTCGCTCGGATTCGGATTCGCGCGCAGCCGCCGCGCCAGCGCGTTGCCCAGGTCGGTGCGCGTCCCCGCGGGCAGCAGCTCGAGCGACGCCGCGCAGCGCCACATCTCGCGTTCCAGGCTCGGGTTCAGCCGGGGCGGTTTGCCCTTGGGCAGCAGCGCCCATGCGATTCGCTGATATACGTCCGCCTGCTGATTGCGGTTCAGCCCGCCTGCCACGCGCCCCCAGAAGATCCACCACTGCGTCTCGTTCTCCACCTTGTTGTCGAAGGCGAGCCCCTGCGCCCATACGCGCCGCGCCAGTTCGATCCGGTATTCGTCAGCCGGATGGCCGAATCCGGGCCGCAGGCACAGCCCCGCCAGATTCAGCCAGCGCACCTCGTGCCCCGCCGAAAGCCGCCTCCCTGCGCTGGCTTCCAGAAACGCATCCGCCAGCTTCCTGATCACTTCCAGCGGCCACGAGTTCCGCCCCAGCGCCAGGATCTGTTCCAGCCGCGCCGGCAGCTCCTCCTGCGGCGCCGAGCCCGCTTCGAACACTTCCCGCACCGCCGCGCAGGCGCGCTCCACCGATTCCGCGCTGATCACCGCCGCAGGCCGCGCACGCTTCTGCTGCTCCGCCAGCACAGGTTTTCGCAGTTCGAACTGCAGCCGCCAGCGGTGCTCGCTGATGCGCGACTCGGCCCACAGCTCCAGCGTGCCGGTCTCGGTGAGCCGCGCGCCCAGCTTCACCGGAATCAGCCGCTCTTCGGCCTTCCTGCCGAAGCGGATCACCGCTTCCAGCGGCGCATGCACGTGCAGCTCTTCACCCGCGGCGGAAGCCGGAAACTCTACCACTTCACCGCAGCGGTCCTCTGTCCTCGTCAGCGAGGAATACAGCCGGAAGCTCACCGCCTTGTTCGCCACCAGTTGCAGGCTCTCCAGCTCCAGTTCAAGCGTTGAGCCTTCCTCTGTGCCCCGCGGCATGAGGCACACCGTGCGGATGACGTCCTCCGAAGGGGATTCCACCCCGAGATAATAGGCCCGCGGCAGCCCGCCGCGCACGAGCACGCCGGCGCCGGTGCCGCGCACATAGCCGTAATAGGCCGCGCCGATGGCCACCGCCAGATCCAGATCGTTGTTCTCGAAGATCAGCGGGCGCTTGCCGTACCAGCTCTCCACCACATCCGCCAGCCGCCGCCGCAGCGCCTCCGGGATGAAAAAGCCGCCGTTGAACAGAATCGCATCCGGCGGCGGCGAGCCTGAGGAAGACAGAAAGGCCGCCAGGTGGCGCGTAACTGCCGGGTCGCTCACATAGGGCAGCCCCGCCTCGCGGAACAGGCTGCGCCTGTCTTCCTGCGGCCTCTCCTCCAGCGGGCAGAATGGCAGAAAGCCGTCCAGCGCCAGTTCCAGTGCTTCTTCGCGCAGAATCGGCGCCTTCAGCGTGCCGCCGATCAGCGACGTCCCCGCCCCCAGCACCGTGATCTCCACCGATGAGGCGCCGGGCTCAGCCAGCAGCTGCTCTTTCGCCGCCGAACACTGCCGCCGCAGCGCCGCGCGCTGCCGCAGCGCCAGCTGCCTCTCCAGCTTCGACTCCACCAGCCATGCCAGCGTCAGATCGAGATTGTCGCCGCCGAGCAGCAGATGCCGTCCCACCGCCGTGCGCGTGAACGACACGCGATCCCCCTCCCGGCTGACGCGGATCACCGTGAAGTCCGACGTGCCGCCGCCGACATCCACCACCAGCACGCTCATGCCATCCTGCAGCGATTTCTGCGATTGCGCCAGGTGGTTTGCAATCCATGCGTAGAACGCCGCGGCAGGCTCTTCCAGCAGCGTCAGATTCCCGATGCCCGCCTGCCGCGCCGCCTCCACGGTAAGCTCCCGCGCCTCTTCGTCGAACGAAGCGGGCACCGTCAACACCACGTCCTGCTCTGCAAGTCTTCCGCGCCCCGCCGCCTCCCATGCCTCGCGCAGATGCGCCAGATAGCGCGCCGATGCCTCCACCGGGGACGTCACCCGCCCCGCCTCCTGTGCGTCCCACGGCAGGATCTTCGCCGTGCGGTCGACTTCGGAGTTCGAGAGCCAGCTCTTGGCTGAGTGGATCAACCGCGTGGGCGCCAGCGCGCCCTGCTCGCGCGCATACTCGCCAACGATCCCATCTCCTTCCAGCAGAAGGAACGACGGCAGCGTGCGCCGCGGCTCCACCGCGCCGGAGGCGGTCTTCTGCGGAATCGGCAGCACATGCACGGGCGGGAAGTCGGCGCCTTGCGCTTCGCGCGGATCGATGAACGCCACGGCCGAATTCGTCGTCCCCAGATCAATGCCGACCTTCATCACTGACGCCTCTTGAGCTGAAACTCCAGCTTCCAACGCCGCCCTTCATACGCCGTACCCGGCAGCCCTTTCGCCCACAACTCCAGCACGCCCGTCTCGGTCACCTGAACCTCCAGCGTCACGCGCGCCATCGCGCCCGCTTCTCCCTCCAGGCACACCTCCACAGGAGCAACCTCTTCCACGTCTTCCGGAATCTCATCCAGCAGGTCGCCCACGGCATCCTGCTTCCGCGAGGATGAAACGAAGAAGCGGAAGTGCGCCGGCTCGCCGACATATAGCGCGAACTCGCGTCCGGGCACCGCCGCCTGCGTTCCCTCCTCCATGCCGAACGGTACCACCGTCAGCGCCTTCATAGGGGGCTGCAGACCCGGCACAGCCGGCATCGCCGTTTCGATGCCAAGGTAATACGAGTGCGGAATGCCGCCGCGGATGCGGATGCCGCCTTCGTGACGCGCGCGCCCGTAGAAGGCAGCGCCGCGCGCCACGGCGTGCATCAGGTCATCGCCTTCCAGCACGTGCGCCGGCGGGCGTCCTTCTTCGGCGAGCCACGCATTCAACACCTCGGTCACCCGCTCGCGCAGGCGCGCCGCCCGGAACACGCCCCCGTTGAACAGCACGTGTGTCGGGCAGGCCAGTTCTCCACCCCGCCGCAGAAAGTGCCCCAGATGTCTCGTGATCGCGGCATCCTGCTCGTAAGGCAGCCCGATCTCGGCCAGCGCCGCGCGCCGCCGGCGCTCCGGCGCTTCGCGGCTCGACACCCGCGGAAAGAATCCGTCCACCAGAATCGACTCCACTTCTTCCCGCCCAAGCTTGCCGCGGATCGTGGCGCCGATCAGCGACGAACCGCGGCCCAGCAGCGTCACCGGGGCTTCTTTCAGCGAGCCATCCTCGAGCAGCGCTTCTTTCGCCAGCCGGCACTGCTGCCACAGCGACTGGAATTGCAGCGTGTCGAGCTTGGGCAGCCGCCGCGCCACCGTGTGCGCCACCGCCAGGTCCATGTTGTCGCCGCCGAGCAGGAGGTGATCGCCCACGGCGATCCGCTCCAGTTCCAGCGCTCCCTCGCGCTCGGCGGCGCGGATCAGCGTGAAGTCCGTGGTTCCGCCGCCCACGTCGACGACCAGGATCAGATCGCCGGGGCGCAGCCGCTCGCGCCAGTCCGGGTGACGCTCGATCCACGCATACAGAGCCGCCTGCGGCTCTTCGAGCAGCACCGGCTCCGGCAGTCCGGCCTGTTCGGCCGCCTTCTGCGTGAGCCGCCGCGCCGCTTCATCGAACGAGGCGGGCACGGTCAGAACGGCGCGGCACTGCGCGAGCGGCTCATCCGGATGCAGGTGGTCCCAGGCGCCGCGGATGTGCTCCAGATACGCCCGGCTGGCCTCCACCGGGGACACGCGCGGCCACTCCGGCGGCGCGTTGGGCGGCAGGATGGGTGCGGTGCGCTCGGCGCCCGCAGCGGACAGCCAGCTCTTGGCCGAGGTCACCAGCCGCCCCAGCGTCTCCGCGCCCCGCCGCGCCGCAAAGCGTCCTACGATGCGCGCGCCGCCGCCCCAGGGCAGTGCGAGCGCTTCCTTGGGAAATTCGTTCTCTCCCGCAAGGTATAGCGCCGATGGCAGCACCGTTTCGGCGAAAACCTCTCCCGGGGCGATCAGCTGCGGGATCGCGAGCAGCTCCACTGCTGCTTCCTCTCCCGGCGCCGCCTGTGCGGCGGCGCAGTTGGTCGTTCCCAGATCGATGCCGGCGTAGAGCAAGGCGGACTATTCCACTTCCAGTTCAGCGGGCGCCAGAATCGAGAGATTCTGTTTCGGGCTCACGGCAGGCAGGCTCACCGCGTCAGCGCGCCAGCCCCTGTGCCGCAGCAGGCCGCCGGAGGGCTTGCCTTGCGGGGGCAGGTTGCCGGTGAAACGGATGGCGCCCGGCTCACGCGCCAGCGCCCCCGCCGACTCGGTTTTCACATAGGTGCCCTCGACGCCGTCGATCACCGGCGCCAGCCGAAAGTGCTTGCGCAGCAGCTCCTGGCATTGCGCGTGGATCGTTCGCACGCCGGCCCCCACCTGATCGTCCGGGTAAGGCGTGATGTCTTCGAGGAAGAAATCGATGAGGCGCGCCTCGCGTTGCAGCAGCCCGAGCAGTTGCAGCGCTCCTGTTTCGGGCTTGGCAGGCTCCCGGGACGGCTCGGGCCGCTTCGCCGCCGGCTTCTCGAAGCCGTGGGCGCGGGCGATGTCGTCAGGCAGCGTGCCTCCCAGGACGCCAAAGAAGGCGCGAAACGCCATGCTGATGCGGCTCAAGCGGGGGTCACCTCCAATCTTTCAGGATACAATGCACCCCTGCACCGCCTCCCCGAGGGGGACAGCTGCTCACATGCGCCGCGCTTCAGATCAGGCGTTTCCTGGCAAATTCCAGGCTGCGCACCAGGTCGAGCCACTGCTGCTTCTTCAGCGCCGCGCGGTATTCCTCCACGTTCATGCCCGGCACGTCCTCCATCACCATCGGCTTCATCAGGGGCAAGCCGCTCTTCACCAGGCCCAGGAAGCGCGCGAACTCGCCCGCGCGCGCCTGCGGAAACGCCTTCCAGAATGACTCTTCATAAAACGGCACGATCCGCGGCGGCCGCCCCGTGATGATCTCCAGATGCAGCGGCGCGCCGGGGCAGATCCGCTTCTGCAGCTCCGCCAGCCGCGCCATGTCGACCGAACCGTCTCCCAGCGCCGTCCAATGCGCTGCGCACCCGCGCGGATGCGCAAAGATCGCCGTGTCGCGAACGTGCGTCGTCACCGCCACCGGTCCCAGCACTTCCAGCGTCACTTCGGGATGCTCGGCGCACCATATCGGATTGCCCGTGTCGAGACACGCACCCACGGCGTCCGTGCCCGCCTCCTCGACGATCCGCCGGCACTCCCACGCCTGCAGGTCGCCCGAGTGGTTCTCGAGCGCGATCTTCACCTGCGCCTCCAGCGCCGCCTCGCCAACCGCCCGCAGCACGCGGATCGTGTTTTCCATGTGAAACTCGATCCCGCCGGGATGCAGCCGGTCCTCGAAGCTCCCCAGATAGCACCGCAGCGAGCGCGCGCCGATGGCCCGCGCCACGCGCAGCGCCCGGCGCAGATGCTCTTCCGGCGTCTCTGTGCGGCTGCGCCACGCCCGCGCCGACGGGCAGATGCACCCCGTGCCCGCGTCGAGCAGGATGCCCAGCTCTTCCGCCCGAGCCCGCACCTTCGCCAGATGCGCCGGCTCGAGCGACTCAAAGTCCCCGAGCGAGGAGATCTGCAGCGCCGTGCAGCCATGGCGCGCCGCAAAATCGAGATGCTCCATCGCCTTCATGCCCCAGGCACGCAGCGAGTAGGTGTCGTAGCCGAGCCGCAGCTTCTTCTGCTGCGCTCTCAACCGGCTGGTCAGGCCCGCCAGCGGGGCGAAGAGGAGTTCACGGCGCCGCAATCGCATCACGCACGACATCGTATCAATGCGTCCCGTAACCCTGCGCACCCCGGATGCTACGATAGTGCGCGTATGGCCAAGATCAAGCCGGCGCGCGGGAAGAAGCCGCGCAGCGGCCCGGAAAACCCCGGCGCCATCGGCTGCCTCGTCCTCCTGATCACCGCGTTCATCCTGCTGGCCATCGTGCTGTATTACGGATTCATCTATTCGGCCCAATCGGCCTCCTGAGATCTCCATGCGTCCCGATAACCGCCGCCCGGACGAACTGCGCCCCGTGCGCATCCAGACGAACTTCCTCCTCACCGCCGAAGGCTCGTGCCTGATTGAAGCCGGCCACACCCGCGTGCTGTGCGCCGCCACCATCGAAGACGGCGTGCCGTCCTTCCTCCGGAACAGCGGCCGCGGCTGGGTCACGGCCGAATACTCCATGCTGCCCCGCGCCACCGCTCAGCGCACGCCGCGGGAAATCACCAAGGGCCGCCCGAGCGGGCGCACTCAGGAAATTCAGCGCCTCATCGGCCGCTCCCTGCGCGCGGTGGTGGACATGGAAGCCTTGGGCGAGCGCACCGTGATCGTCGACTGCGACGTGCTGCAGGCCGACGGCGGCACGCGCACCGCCGCCATCACCGGCGGCTGCGTGGCCCTGGCGCTGGCCTTCGAACGCATGATGCCCTTCGGCGTGTTCCCGCGCCCTCCACTGCCACGGCTGGTCGCCGCCGCCAGCGTGGGCGTCATCGGCGGCGAAACGCGGCTCGATCTCTGTTACGAGGAGGACTCGCAGGCCGAGGTCGACATGAACGTGGTGATGACTTCCGGCGGCGAGTTCGTCGAACTGCAAGCCACGGCGGAGAAGGCGGCGTTCAGCGACAGCCGGCTGGCGGAGATGCTCGCGCTGGCGCGCGCAGGCATCGGCTCACTGCTGGACGCGCAGCGGGAGGCGCTCGCCCGCAAATGATTCTGCGCTGCGCCACCGGCAACCCCGGCAAGCTGGCCGAGTTCCGCACGGCGGCCGCCGCGCTCGGCTGCTCCTGGGCCGATATCCGCCCGCTCGACGGCCTCGCCACCCTGCCTCCCTGCGAGGAAAATGGCGCGACTTTTGAAGAAAACGCCACCAAAAAGGCCCTGCATTATTCGGCCTGGTGCGAGGAATATCTCTTCGCCGACGATTCCGGCCTGGAGGTGGACGCGCTCGGCGGCGCGCCGGGCGTGCGCTCGGCCCGCTTCAGCCCGGAGGGCGCCGACGAGGCCAACAACCGCCTGCTGCTCGAACGGCTCGCGCAGAGCGAGGACCGCCGGGCTCGCTTCGTCTGCGTCATCGCCCTGGCGCGGAAAGGCGCGCTCATCGCCACGTTCCGCGGCTCGGTGGAAGGCGTGATTCTCGATGCGCCGCGCGGCAGCCGCGGCTTCGGCTACGACCCCTTATTTTTCTTCCCCCCGCTGGGACAAACCTTCGCCGAACTCGACGCCGGCACGAAAATGCGGATTTCGCACCGGGGCGAAGCGCTCCGCCGGCTGTTCGCCTATTTCGCCCGCCTGCCGCGCAGCTGAGGCAGGCGGCATTTCAGCATCGCCCAGCCGATCATCGTCTTGGCGTCCCGGATCTCGCCCCGCGCGATCATCTCCCCCATCTGCGCCAGCGTGAACCAGCCGGTTTCGATCCTCTCGTCCTCCATCGGCTGCGCCTCCCCCATGCGAAGCTCGCGCGCCAGATAGATCGTCATCTTCTCCTCGACGTAGCCGGGGCTTGGAAAAAACTCGGCGAGCTTCGTCCACCGCCGCGCCCTGCAGCCGGTCTCTTCGCGCAGTTCCCGCCGCGCCGCCTTGAGCGGCGTCTCGCCTTCGTCGATCCTGCCCGCGGGCAGCTCCCACAGATAAGCCCGCGCAGGCAGCCGGTACTGCCGGACCAGCAGCACGCGGCGGCGCCCGTCCACCGCCATCATCACCGCGCTGCCGCGGTGGCGGACGATGGCGCGCCGGATCTCAAAGCCGTCCGGATCCACCGCATGATCCATGGTCACGCGGAAGATGGGCGTCGAAAGGAGCTCTTCGGAGGAAATCAATTTCATGGGCATTGGTTTCATCTTCCCAGCGCGGCGCGGAATTTTCCGAGCGGCAGCGTGTTCATGACGTCGTCCGCCGTCAGCCAGCCGCGCCGCGCCATCCGCACGCCGAAAGCGATGTTGGCCAGGTGCTTCGGATGGTGCGCGTCGGTCGAGATCACGAACCGGCATCCGAGTTCGCGCGCCCGGCGGATCAGCGCCGCATGCAGGTCCAGCCGCTCGGGACTCGAATTGATCTCCATCCACACGCCGCGCCGCGCCGCCTCGCGCGCCACGGTCTCGAACTCGTAGTGATACGCGTCGCGGTGCAGCAGCACGCGGCCCGTGGGGTGTCCGAGCGCCCGGACGGCGCGGCATTCCATCGCCCGCAACAGCCGGTCCGTCATCTCCCGCGGCTCGAGATTCATGTAGGAGTGGACGCTGGCCACGACAAAATCCAGTTCAGTCAGCGCGTCCTCGGCCAGGTCCATCCGCCCGTCGCGCAGGATGTCGCACTCGAGCCCCGCAAAAACGTGGACGCCCGCGCCGCTCTGGTTGAATCTCCGCACTTCGGCGGCGAAAGCCACGGCCCGCTTCTCGTCCAGGCCGTTGGCCATGGCCAGCGCCTTCGAGTGGTCGGTGATGGCGATGTAGTCGTAGCCGCGCTCGCGCGCGGCGGCGGCCATCTCTTCCAGCGTGGCCCGTCCGTCGCTTTCGCGCGTGTGCATATGCAGGTCGCCGCGCAGGTCTTCCGGCTCGATCAGCGCGGGCAGCGCGCGGCGCTCGGCGGCATCAATCTCGCCCTGGTTCTCCCGCAGCTCGGGAGGAATGAAGACAAGACCGAGCGCCTCGTAAATCCCCTCCTCGGTCTCGCCTGCCATGCGCCGTTCGCCTTCGAGCATGAACAGGCCGTATTCGTTCAGAGTCAAGCCCATCTTCAGGGCGCGCTGGCGCAGGGCGACGTTGTGCTCCTTGCTGCCTGTGAAGTACTGCAAAGCCGCGCCGAAGCTCTCCGGCGCCACCACCCGCACGTCCACCTGCAAACCTTCGCTGCCGAACCGCGCGCTGGCTTTCGTTTCCCCGTGCGCGAGCACGTCGTGCACGCCGGGATGAGCGAGGAAGCGCTCGATGGCGCCGGGATCGGTGCTCAGGATGTCGAGATCGCCCACCGTCTCGCGCCCGCGCCGCAGGCTGCCAGCGGGCGTGCCGTTCACGGCGGGCGCCAGCTCCGCCGCCGCGGCAGCGGCGTGGCTCAGCAGAAATCGCCCGGCCACCTGCCGGTAGTGCGCGATGCCGGCCAGGATCTTCTGCTCCATTTTCGGGCCCATGCCCTTCAACGCCCGGACCTTCTGCTCTTCGCACAGCCGGGCCAGGTCTTCCAGCGTGCTGACGCGGTAGTGCTCCCACAGCGCGCGCACTGTCTTCGGCCCGACGCCGGGAATGCGCAGCAGCTCGAGCGCGGTCGGGGGGTACTTGGCCAGCATCTCGTCGCGCCGCGCGAAGCTGCCGCGCTCGGCGATCTCGCGCAGCGCGCCGGCGATGCCCTTGCCGATGCCCGGAACCGCCGTGATCTCGCGCGCCGGGTCGCGCAGGATGTCGGCGATCCGCTCCGGCAGGTTCTCGATGGCGGCGGCGGCGTTGCGGTAGCTGCGGATGCGGAACGGATCCTCGCCGGCGATCTCCATCAGATCGGCGGTCTCGCCAAGAAGCCGGGCGAATTCAGGATTCTCCATGGAAGCCTCTCTCCCCGTATGGCTCGACATGCACGAGCACGTCCTCGACCCAAGCCAGATCCTGCTTGACGCGGTTGCGCACCTGCTCGGCAATGGCGTGGCTGCGGCGCACGGTCATCTCCGGGTCGACTTCCAGGTGCAGATCGACGTGATAGCGCAGCCCCGTCTTGCGGGCGTAGCACTTTTCCACGTCGAGCGCGCCACGCACTTTCAGGGCCGATTGCCGGATGCTGGCCATCATCTCCTCGCCGGGCATCGTGTCCATCAGCGTCAGCGACGTCTCATGCACCACCCGGATGCCCAGCAGGACGACGATGCCGCCGATGATGGCGCCGCCGTAACGGTCCGCGGACAGAAAATGCTCCGGGTCGTACAGCGCCAGCCCCACGGCTGCCAGCGCGACGGATCCGGAGAAGATGTCCACGGTGTCGTTCCAGGCATCGGCCACCAGCGCCGAGCTGCGGATGCGGCGGCCCACGCGCAGTTTCAGCGCCGCCATGACGCCCTTCAGCGCCACCGACGCCGCTACCGGATACAGCGCGAACGCGGCCGGCGGCGCATGGCGCAGACTGGTGTCCTGCAGCGAACTCCAGATGATCCCAGCCCCGGCAAGGGCCAGCCCGAGGCCGGTGACCAGACCGGTAAGCGTCTCGAAACGCCCGTGGCCGTAGGGGTGGTTCTTGTCCGGAGGCCGCGCGGCCACGGTGAGGCCCAGCAGCACGATGCTCGATGCCAGCACGTCGCCGGCGCTTTCCACCCCGTCGGCGACCACCGAGGCCGAACCGGCCAGCCATCCCACGATCAGCTTGGCCACGGCAAGAGAGCCGCTGATCACCATGCTCGCCACCGCGATGCGCGCGCCCTGTGTTTCGGCCTTGCCCACTCCAGAATGAATGTAGCGCATCGGCCCGCGCCGGCGCGTGCGTCCCTTGCGCCCCTTCGAGTTTTCCGATTACACTCAATGCAGCCCGGCAGGGCCCGATGAGGCCGTGCGCCGGGGGCCTGGCGCGGGAAGCCCCGCAGCGGGAACCGCCGGCGCGGGCTGTGGATTGAATGCCCCGGAAGCCGCACATGGCGAGGAAGTGACTGAGGGAAGGAGGGGCGCAACAATGATAGAAGAAACAAGAAAAGCCCCGATGGCGCCGAGGCGCGCCGGCGCCGAAAAGCAGGCGCAGAATATTCAGGAAGCGTTCCTGAATAATGCCAGAAAAGAGAAAATTCTCCTGACCATTTATCTGATAAGCGGAGTGAAGCTCTCCGGCCGCATCAAGAGCTTCGACAAGTACTCCGTGGTTCTGGAGACGAACAACCAGGAGCAGCTCATCTTCAAGCACGCCATCTCCACCGTGGTTGTGACCAAGCCGGCTCACGCCCCGGCGCCCGCCGCGGGCGCGCACGCTGCCGCCGGCGCCGCCGGGCAGCCCGCCGGAGCCGAGCCGCAGGAGGCCTGACGCCGCTGAGCCCGCTCCCCGGATCTGAACGAGCCATCGTCGTGGCCGTCGAGACGGCCAAAGACAGGGCGGCAGACTTTTCCGCCGCGGAATCGCTCGAAGAGCTGGCGGCGCTGGCGGAAAGCGCGGGCGCCGTAGTAGTGGAGAAGATCCTGCAGGCGCGCCCCGCCCTGGATGCCGCGACGCTGGTCGGCGCCGGCAAGACCGAAGAGATCCGGTCCGTGGCCGAAGCGCTCTCAGCCGATCTTGTCATTTTCGATCACGAACTGCCCGGCACGATGCAGCGCAACCTCGAAAACCGCCTCGGGGTCAAAGTGCTCGACCGCACGCAGCTGATCCTCGACATCTTCGCCCGCCGGGCGAGAACCCGCGAAGGGCAGTTGCAGGTGGAGCTCGCGCAGCTCGGCTACCTCCTGCCGCGGCTCACGGGAAGGGGCGCAGCGCTCAGCCGCCTCGGCGGCGGCATCGGCACGCGCGGCCCGGGCGAAACCAAGCTGGAAACCGACCGGCGCCGCATTCGCGCCCGCATCAAGAAAATCCGCAAAGACCTGGAAGGCGTGCGCCGCTCGCGCGCCACGCAGCGGCGGCTGCGGCAAGCCGTGCCGCTGGCCACGGTGGCGCTGGCGGGCTACACCAACGCCGGCAAGAGCACGCTGTTCAACCGGCTCTGCGGCGCCGCGGTGATGGCCGACGCCCGCATGTTCGCCACCCTCGACCCGACGGTCCGGCAGCTCGTGCTGCCGTCCAACCGCAGGGTGCTTCTGTCCGACACGGTGGGCTTCATCCGGCAGCTGCCCACGACGCTCGTGGAAGCGTTCCGCGCCACGCTCGAAGAGGTGACCGAGGCGTCGCTGCTGCTGCATATCGTCGACGCCTCCTCGCCCGCCGCAGCCGAATACTGCTCCCACGTGCGCCAGGTCCTGGCCGAAATCGGAGCCCTTGATACGCCTCAGGTGCTGGTGCTCAACAAAGCCGACCTGCTCGAGCGCGCCGGCATCGACGGCGAATCGCTCGCGCGGCGGCTGGCTGGGGAGGCAGGAGGCGCACCTGCGGTGGTCGTCTCCGCCGCCACCGGCGCCGGCATCGATCAACTGCTGGAGACCATCGACCGGTGTCTGCCTGACGATCCGCTCGCCGGCGTGCGCCTGCGCGTCCCCATGAGCGATCTGGGCGTCGTGCACCTGGTGCATGAGTACGGGAGAGTGGTCGCCGAGCGGTATGGAGAAGAGGGCTGCGAACTGGAGGCGCAGGTGCCGTCTTCGCTGCTGCCGCGGCTGGCCGCCTACCGGGCATGATTTTCACAGCCTGTGGAAATGTCTGTGGATAAGGCGTGAACCCGCAGGGCGGCGGGAATGGAAGAGGCTTCAGCCCGCCGCGGGGAGATGCCCGGTTGCCCGCAGCTACGGGCTGCATCTGGCGGCCGCGTTCGACGCCTCCCGGCGCGGCGGACGGGGTTCCGGCCACGCTACAGTGCAGGTATGCTGCGCGTCCGTGGGAAAGCGTGGAAGGCCGTGATCACCCACGCCCGCGCAGCGGCGCCGGAAGAGGCCTGCGGCATTCTTGTGGGGCGGCAGAGCGGCGCGCGGCGGGAGGTGCGGCTCGCCGCGCCCTGCCGCAACGTCCACCCGGGCGACCGGCGGAAACATTTCCTTATCGACCCGGAAGAGCAGATCGCCGTGCAGCGGGAGGCGCGCGAAGCCGGACTCGAAATTCTCGGCTTTTATCACTCGCACCACAATGGCGGCGCCGCGATGTCGGAAGAAGACCGCCGGCAGGCGCACCCGCACGTATCGAACCTGATCCTCGCCTTCCGCGCCGGCTCGTTTGCAGAAGCCCGCTCGTGGCGGATGAGCAATGACGGCGAAGCCTCGGAAGAAGCGGTGCTTGTGGAAGGCGTCGCCGGGCTGCCGGACATTGCAGCAGAAGAGGCAGAGGATCGCTGAACTGTCTCCTTGCCAGGCAAAAAGCCTGATCGGGCGGAACCCGGACGTGCAATTCATGGACGTGCGCGAGGCGCAGAAGCGGCTTGAGCGCCCGATCCCCGGCAGGCCGCACATTCCGCTGGGCGCTGCCGCGCCATCCGCACCGGCTCGACCCTTCGCGCCCCGTCCTCGTGCATTGCAGGAGCGGCATGCGTTCCGCCACCGCCCGCCGCCTGCTGCGCCAGATGGGCTTCCGCGTAGTGTGCAACCTGTGCGGCGGCATCGGCCCCTAGGGCTGATACTGTAAAAGGCAGGGCCCCGGCGGCCCTGCTTTCCAATGATCCTGCTGCTGCTCGTCTCCCTTCTGGCCGGACCGTATTCCGAACAGCGCGCCCGTGCGGTGCTTGAGTCCATGCGGAAAGACGCCCGCCGCAACATGAGCGTCGATCCGGCGGACGCGCAGTTCTTCTACCGCCTGACGCTCGAGTTGAAGGCGCGGCGCGTGCTCGAGATCGGCACGTCGACAGGGTACTCGGGCGGCTGGTTCGCGATGGCGCTGAAGAAGACGGGCGGCCGCCTGATCACGATCGAGATCGATCCCGGACGCCACGCGGAGGCGCTGAAGAACTTCGCGGCGATGGGCGTCAGCGATGTCGTCGAAGCGCGGCTGGCCAATGCGTTGACGGAAGTGGCGCGCATCGAGGGTCCGTTCGACATCGTGCTCATCGACGCCTGGAAGCCGGACTACCTGCGCTACTACGAGCTCGCGCTGCCGAAGGTGCGCCGCGGCGGCGTGATTCTGGCGCACAACACGCGCAACGCCGCATTCGAGCTGCGGCCGTTTCTCGAGCGCATCCGGACGGACCCGGCGGTGCGCACGGAGTTCCTGGCCGAATCGGTGCAGGGGCTCTCGATCTCCTGGAAGAAGTAGCGGCCGCGCCGCTCGGCTAGAATTCTGCTTGTGGACCACTCGCACCAGGGCGCGGCGCCGGCGCTGGCCATGCGGCTGTCTCTCACCGTGGGCGCGCTGATGCTGGCGGGCAAGGCGGCGGCGTGGTATCTCACCAATTCGTCATCGATCTTCTCCGACGCCATCGAGAGCGTGGTGCATGTGGCGGCGGTCGGCTTCGCCGCCTTCGCGCTGCGGCTCAGCCGGCGTCCCGCGGGGGGGCGGTATCACTACGGGCTGGACCGCATCGCGTTCTTCTCCGCCGGATTCGAGGGGGCTCTGATCGCGGCGGCGGCGGTCTCGATCCTCGTCACTTCGATTTACCAGTGGCGGCAGGGGCTGCCGTTGCAGCGCCTGACGGCGGGGGCGGGCATCACGCTGGCGCTGGGGCTGATCAACGGCGGGCTCGGCTGGCATCTGATCCGCACGGGACGGAAGCACCACTCCCTGATCCTCGAAGCCAACGGCAAGCATGTCCTGACCGACTGCATCACCAGCGTGGCGGCGTTTGTAGGTGTAGCGCTCGTGATCGTCACCGGATGGAAGCCGTTCGATCCGATCGTGGCGATGCTGGTGGCGCTGCAGATCCTGTGGTCGGGCGCGCAGCTCGTGTGGCGCAGCGCACTGGGGCTGCTCGATTACGCCGATCCGGAGGTCGAGCGGCGGCTGCGCGGGGCGCTGGACGGCCTGACGAAAGAGCACGGGATCGGCTATCACGGACTGCGGCTGCGCACGACGGGAGGGCGGTTCCTCGTCGAGGCGCACCTGATCTTCCCGTATGCGACAAGCCTCGGCTCGGCGCATCATACGGCGACGCTGATCGAGGAGGCGCTCGAAAGGGGCTTCGGCAGCCCGGTGGAGATGATCACACATCTGGAAGCGGCCGAGGATCACGACGAGCGCCATTCGCGCGAACACCCGCGCTGACGGCGGATGCTATTCTGCTTGGGGAGTCCGTCATGCAGCCTGCCGGATCCGCGCCGCTGCAAAACGCTGAGACAGAACTGCCGGACGCGGCGGGGCTGATCCGCCATCTGACTCACGAACTGCGGCAGCCGCTGTCGGGCATCGAGTCGGCGGCATACTATCTCGACATGGTAGTGAGCGAGGCGCGGCCGGACCTGATTCCGCACTGCCGCCGCCTGCGGGCGATGGTGCAACATGCAAGCTGGCTGCTGGACGATGCGGAGCTGTGCGCGATGGCTCAGCCACCGGCGCGGACGGCGCACTCGCTGGCGGCGGTGCTGCAGGACGTGAGCCGGCGGATGCTGGCGGAAGACGAAGCGGTGCTCGACCTCCATCTGGAGTCCGAGGCGTGGGTGCTGGCGCCCGAGACGCTGCCGCGCCTCGTCTGGCACGTGGTGGCGTTTTTCCGCGACGTGGCCGGCTGTCATGATCCCATCCATGCGGGTGTGGAGGGCGGGCAGGGCTGGATTGCGGCGCGGATCTTGGCCGAAGGCTGCGAGGATGCGCGCGGCGCGGCAAGGATGCTGAAAGCGGCTTCCGAGCGCGGCTTTCTGGGGAGGTTTCTGGCGGCTGCCGGGGGCGCGTTTGAAGTGCAGGCCGAAGATTCAGCGGAGCGGCTCGCGCTTTCGATCCGGCTGCCCGCCGCGGAGCAGGGCAGTTAAGGCGTCCTCGTCCGGCAAGGACGGGCCGCCCGCGATGAGCACGAGATCGGCTTCGACCCGGCGGGCGGCGCGGGTGGATTCGACGATCCAGTTTTCGCAGGCGCCGAGCAGAGCGCGCAGCGCGGGAAGGCCCTGATCGAAATCGCCGCGCAGCCAGAAGGCGCGGGCGGCGCCGGCGGCGAGATAGCGGCGGGTGTCGCCGGACGGGCCCGCCTGGGTCTCTTCGATCAGCTCAAAGGGCGCGCCCGCGGCGGGGGCATGGTGCGAAACCTTGACTGCGGTCCAGCGGCGTTCGGGGCTGAGGGCGAGGATGCGGCAGACGAGCGACGTCTTGCCGGTTTTCCTGCCCGTGCCGCCGACGATGATCCTCATGAGCCGCGCGGTTTTTCCAGTTCTTCCAGGCGGCGGCGGAGTTCTTCGACTTCGCGCCGCAGTTGAGGGAGGCGGCCGACGTTGGCGAGCGTCTCGAGGTACTCTTTCAGGGGCCGTGCGGGCGTGCCCCACCAGACTTCGCCGCCGCGCAGGACCTTCGAGCTGAGGATGCCCGCGCCTGAGCCGACGACGGCGCCGGACTTGACGGTGACGTTGTCGCCCATGCCGACCTGGCCGCCGATGACGGCGTAGTCTTCGATGACGGTCCCGCCGGCCAAGCCGGTCTGCGCGGCGATGACGACGTGGCGGCCGATGCGGCAGTTGTGGGCGATGTGAACCAGGTTGTCGAGCTTGGATCCGTCGCCGATGGAAGTGACGCCGAGCGCGGCGCGGTCAATGGTGCAGTTGGCGCCGATCTCGACGTCGTTGCCGATCACGACCCGGCCGACCTGCGGGAATTTGCTGTAACGGCCGTCCTCGAAGACAAAGCCGAAGCCGTCGGCGCCGATGACCGCGCCGGAGTGGATGACGGCGCGCTCGCCGATTTCGACGCCCGGGTAGACGTGCACTCCGGGATAGAGCACGCTGCCAGAGCCGATGCGGACGCCATCGCCGACGACGCAGAGAGGGCCGATGCTGACGCCGGCGGCGATGTCGCAGTCCGCGCCGATAAGGGCGGCGGGGTGGATGCCCCGGGGCGGCTGCGGAACGGGGTGCAGCCAGGGTATGACTTTGGCGCAGGCGGCGCGCGGATCTTTCGCGCGGATCAGGGTGCGTCCGCCGGGGTTCGGAAACTCCAGCGGAACGAGGAGGCAGCCGGCGGAGGAGGACTGCGCGTCGCGCAGGGCGCGGCGGCTGTTGGCGAAAGCCAGCTCGCCCGAGCCGGCGGTGTCCAGCGGCGCCACGCGCAGCACTTCCCGCTCGCCGTCGCCCTCCCAGGTGAGCCCGAGCCGTTCGGCGATATCCCTGACTCTCATGCGCGCCTCGTTTCTCCGTTGCCGCCCGGTATTATACCCAGTGTATGCCCGTTGATCCGTCCGCCTATGTCGCGCCCACGGCGAAGGTGCACCCCGGTGCGGTGATCGGTCCGCAGACCCGGATCGGGGAGTTCTGCGTCATCGAGCAGGACGTGGTGATCGGAGCGCGGTGCGTGCTCGAGCCGTATGTGTTCGTCAAGCGCTGGACGGCGATCGGCGACGACAACGAGATCAGCGCGGGGGCGGCGCTTGGGACCGACCCGTTCGACAAGAACTTCACGGGCGAGCGCAGCTATCTGGTGATCGGGAACGGGAACAAGATCCGCGAGCACTTCACCATCAGCCGCGGCACGGCGCCGGAGAGCGTGACGCGGGTGGGCGACGGCAACTTTATCATGAGTTCGGGCCACATCGCGCACAACGCGACCGTGGGCGACAACACCGTGATCGCAAGCTGCGCGCTGATCGCAGGCCATGTGACGGTGGAGGATCAGGCGTTCGTCAGCGGCTGCGTGGTGGTGCATCAGTATTGCCGCATCGGGCGGCTGGCAATGATCGGCGGCGGCGTGCGGGTGAACCAGGACCTGCCGCCATTCCTCCTATACAGCGGCGTGTATGCCAGCCCGGTGGGGCTGAACGTGGTGGGGCTGCGGCGGGCGGGGTTCACAGGCGCCGACATCAGCGCCATCAAGCGGGCGTACCGGCTGCTGTACCGGTCGAAGCTGAAGTTGAAGGACGCGCTTGAGCGGATCGAGCGGGAGGTGGATTCGCCTTACGCCCGGCATATGGTGGAGTTTGTGCGGGGGACGAAGCGGGGCATCGCGCATGAGCATGAGGGGCGGGCGCGGTTCCGCTTCGAGTAACCGGCATCCTGTGGAAAAAGGGCTGGCCGCGCGCCCGGATAAGCGATATAAGATATTGAAAAATAAGGCAGTTATTGACTCTTAGGTTCGTTTCGAAATTTCCTGTTTCATCGGGATTCTCACCATAGGGGCGGCACTCTGGCGGGAGGGGCGGTGCGCGAGGCGGGCGCAAGGGCGCCGGAGGGAGATCGAAGGGAGGGCTATGGCGTCCCCAGCGGGATTCGAACCCGCGTTATCGCCGTGAAAGGGCGGTGTCCTAGGCCGGGCTAGACGATGGGGACGCGGACGGGCCGCACCCCGGCGGGCACGGCCACTCCCATTCTAGCGGGGGGCTGAAGGCCGGGTCAAACCGGCGAATGGGGCCACGAAAGTTCCCGGAGGGGAGCGGCGCCGGCGGTGCTGGGCTGCGAACCCCACAGGGGTCAAGAGGGAAGGTTGTGACCCGAGTCAGAGGAACCTGAGGGAGGAGACCACGGGCGGGCAGCCGCCAGAGGCGGCCGGCTGCTGCGAGCTGATCCCGGACAGGAACAGGTCAACGGGAGGGCGCGGCTTACGCCGGCACCATGCGGCTGCGCAACTGCAGGTAGCTGCGCACGGCCGTTTCCAGCGGCGGCATGGGGGCCAAGCCCAGCGACTCCATGCGTTCGTTCGACAAGGCGGAATACTTGGGTCTGCGCGCTGGGGTGCGATACTCGCGATCGTTGGTGGGACGCAGGTCGGGCTGGTAGCCTGCTTCGGCGAAGATCATCCGCGCGAAATCGAACCAGCTGATGGGCGTGCCGCCGCCGACGTGGATGACCCCGGTCACGCCGCGCTCCACCAGATCCGCCGTGCGCGCCGCCAGCAGGGGCGCGTAGGTCGGGCTGCCCGTATGATCCTCGACCACGCGGATCGTCTTGCCCTCGCGGGCCAGGCGCAGCATGAGCTCGATGAAATTGCCGCGCGCCGTCTGCAAGCCGCCCAGCCCGAAGACGCCCGAGGTGCGTACGACCAACGCGTCGTCGAGATACGCCTTGGCGTAATATTCGCCTGCCAGCTTGGAAACGGCATAGGCGCCGAGCGGATGGGGCACATCGGTTTCCACATACGGTCTTCCCGCCGCGCCATCAAATACGTAGTCCGTCGAGTAGTGAACGAGCCGGGCGCCGCTTTGGCGGCATGCCAGCGCGATATTGCGCACAGCCAGAGCGTTCACCTGAAAGGCGGCGCCCGGCTCGCTTTCGGCGACGTCGACCTGATTGTAGGCGGCGGCATTCAACACGACGTCGGGATTGATGCGGGCTACCGCTCCCTCCACAGCATCCGCGTTCGTGATGTCCACCTGCCTGCGGTCCCAGCCGGCGACGTCGTAACCCCTCTGACGGAACTCTCTCTCCAGCTCCACTCCCAGCTGACCGGCGCACCCGAAGACCACCGCTCTCTTCATGCTTCGTAATATAGCGCGGCATCCGGCAGCGCCGCTTCGTGAAATCCCCTAATCCCGGAAATGGTTACAGCCGATACGACGAAGGTGGTTGAGAATTTCGGCAACTCTGGTACACTTTAGCTACGTCTAGTTCGATGGGAATGGGACGGCCGTGAAGCGAGTACTCCATCGCGCCTTCATGCGAAGCCGCCGGGCCGAGGCGCTAAGCTGGGTTCTGCTGGCGGCACTGATGACTGTGCTCGTCGTGTCGCTTTACGTGGGTCTGCGCGGCATCGCCGCCTGAGGGGCCGGCGGCTTCTTCCAGCAGCGCGCGCATCAGCGCTCGCACGCCTGCGGCCGAGTGCAGCACGCAATCCACCTCTATGCCGGCGACGAATCCGTCCTGCTCCCCCCGGCAGTGAATGATCTCGCCCAGCAGCAGATCCTCCGTCGTCTCCAGTTGCACGAGCGTGCCCGGGCGGAGCGGCAGCGGCAGGCGGATCCGCGCCCCCCTGCCTGAGATCTCTTCGAGCAGGGCCTGCACGGGCGGCCCTTTGCGCGTCTCACCCTTTTCCTCATGCAGCGTGCTGAGCACGGCGTGGATCTTCACCGGTTCGCGCCGCGTCTTTCGGCGTTCCATGTCCTGCTTATCGGCGCGAACCGCGGAGATTGGAATCCGCTTTGCCGCGGCTCAGCTTCGCCAGAGGAGAATGCAGGCAGCAGCGGCCAGAACCGCCAGCAGGAGTCCGAGGGCGATCCAAACTTCCCTGCCCCGCCCCGAGGGCTGGCAGCACGTCCCGGTTGGCGCCGCCGGCGGCGCCTCCTCCGCCTGCGGCCGGGCGCAACGGGCATCCGCCTCGCCCGCAATCACCACCGTGCCGCTGGCCCGGCTCTCCAGCGCCCGAAGGCATTGGGCGCGCAGCACCGGAGGCATGGCGTCCAAGCTATCGAACCGCTCCAGTCCCTTTTCCGTCGCCGTCAGGATCACCGTATGACGGAACCGCCCCGGCCGTGTCTGAATCGTCATCGGACGCCTCCGGCTGCCGGAGCGGCCTGGTTCTGAGCCGCGAGCTCCATGACGCTTTCGATAAATCCCAGCGCAGCCTTGGACAACGCCTTGTCCTTGCGGTAGACGAGCCCGAGCCGCCGCATCAGCGGCTCCGGCGCCAGGCTGACAGCCGCAAAGTGGCCGGCTTCGGCCCCTTCCCGGAAGTGGGATGCCGCCATGAACGAGATGCCCATTCCCGCCAGCACAAACCTCTTGATCATTTCGGTCGAATCCAGCTCCATCGAGATCCGGATCTCGTCTTCCACCGGCTCCAGCCACTCGTTCAACCGGGTCCTGGTGGCGCCTCCTTTCGGCAGCAGCAGCGGATACGGGGCGATGTCGCGCGCCGTCACCGCCGCGGCGCCGGCCAGAGGGTGCGCGGCAGGCACGAGGAGCTTGATCTCGTCGGTATAGACGTGGACCACCTGAAGCCGCTTCTCCTGCACGGGAAGCTGGGCGAAGCCGAAATCGGCCAGGTTGTCGACCACGGACTCCACCACGTGCCGCCCGTAGCTGCGGTCGACCAGCAACTGGACGTTGGGGAAGCGCTTCTTGAACGAGCTGAATACGGTCGGCAGGACGTAGATGCAGGTGGCTTCGTTGGCGGCGATGACGAGTTCGCCACGCGGCGCCCGTTCGAGTTCGTTGATGGCGTCCTGAGCCTGCCGCCTGAGATCCAGGATCTTTTCCGCGTAGCCGGCGAAAATCCTCCCGGCAGGGGTGAGCTGGATGCGGGTTCCCAGCCTTTCGAACAGGCTTGCGTTCAATTCCTGTTCCAGCTGCCGGATCTGCGCGCTGATGGCGGGCTGCGTGCGGTAGCACGTCAAAGCGGCTTTGGAGAAGCTCTTCAGCCGCACGATCTCCAGGAACGTGTGGAGCTGATCCAGATCCATAGGCGTACAGCCACCTGGGGGGGCGCGGCGCCCGGGAATTACCCTCCATCGTAGCACCAGCCGCACTGAAGATCCTCCGGCGCCGCCAAGTAACGCGCCGGACGCCGACACCGCCATCAAGAGAAGAAGCTGTGAACAGGAGGTCACCCGTGGAGTTCAACCGAAGGGCATTTCTCTCCGCGCTGGCGGCGGCGCAGGCGCGGGCGCTGGCGCAGGAACGCAGGCTGGGCATCCCGGGGCTGTTCCCCGGGCGCGTGATTGCGGTAGAACATCCGGGCAGCATCGCCGGCGGCGTGTACCAGCGCGAGCCGGTGCGCGAGATGATGCGCCGCGGCATGATGGAGCTGACCGGCGCTCCCTCCTGGCAGGAGGCATGGCGGCTCTTCTTCCAGCCGGGCGACGTCGTGATCATCAAGGTCAATCCGGTAGGCCAGCCTTACATCATCTCTTCGGCGGAAGTGTTTCAGGAGATCGTGGCGGGGCTGGAGGCGGCGGGCGTCAAGCGCGGCGACATCTTCGCCTACGACCGCTACCAGAGCGAGTTCCTGAGCGGCGGCTTCCAGAAATGGCTGCCGGAGGGCGTCCGCTGGAGCTGCGCCACGGTCAAGTACGACAAGCTCCAGCTCGACATGGACGGATACGACCGCGACCAGTACATTGAACTGCCGCTCGTGGGCCAGGGTCACAACCCGCGCGACCCGCACCACCGCCGCTCCTATGTGGCGAAGCTCCTTTCGCAGACCGCGAACAAGGCGGTCAACCTCGGCGTGCTGAAACACCACCAGAGCGCGGGCATCACCATTGCGCTCAAGAACCTCAGCCACGGCTTCGTCAACAACGTCGCCCGCAGCCACGTCAGCCGCACCAACAACGCCTGCGGCATGTTCATCCCCGCCGTTGTCGACCACCCCATCTTCCGCGAGAAGGTGGTGCTGAACATCATCGACGGCGTCAAGGGCGCCTACCACGGAGGTCCGGCGCGCCGCACGGCGAAGTATCTGTGGGAGCACAAAACGCTCTACTTCGGAACCGATCCCGTGGCGCTCGACCGGACCGGATGGAATGTGCTCGACATGAAACGAGGCCAGATGGGCATGGCGCCCATCGCCCTGGCGCCCGACGATCAGGACAGCAACTTCATCCGCATGCAGCCCGAGCACGTCGAACTCGCCGGCATGCTGGGGCTGGGCGTCGCCGACGAAGAGAAGATCGACCTGCGCCGCATCCGGCTGGGCTGATCACCGCCCATCCCGGCGGGGCTTGCCCCGGACGCCGGCCGAAGGCTGCATCCCCACGGGGAGAGGGATCTCCTACGGTTTGAGCGCCGTGCGCGAAGGCAGGAATCCGGCAGAATTCCGGCCGCAAGCAGCGGCGCCCGCGCCGTGCGGCTGGCGCGGCTCCCCCGTCAGGAGGGACTGGTTTTCGCTGTTGTCCAGGCCGCGGCGCTGGTATGCGCGCGGATCATCCTTGACCGATTTGGTACAGAATGCTAGAGTAGGAAGTGGACCGATTCAGTCCAGGATTCGCCACCGATGCTCAAGCTGACCAAGAAGGCCGATTACGGGCTGATCAGCCTGAAGCACATTGCCGTGTTCGGCAAGGAGCGGCCGGCGAGCACCAAGGAGATGGCCGAAGCATACGGGATCCCCGCGCCGATCCTCTCAAAGGTGTTGCAGCGGCTGGTCCACGAGGGGTTTCTGCTCAGCGAGCAGGGCGTAAACGGCGGCTACCGCCTCGCGCGGGATCCGTCGCTGATCACGGCGCTCGAAGTGATCCGCGCCATCGACGGTCCGGTACTGCTGACCAACTGCTTCAGCGGGCATGGCGAGTGCGAGATCTGGGAGTGCTGCAACGTGCGCGAACCTTTGCGCAAGGTGCACGAGCGAATCCAGCAGGTGCTGGAGAGCATCACCATAGCAGACCTGAGCGAAGAGACGCCGCCCGGCGGGGGCAGGCATGCGCGGCTCGGGGGAGCGCTGACGGTCATTCCCGGTTGAGGACAGGAGAGGAAGGACGTCCATGTTGAAATTCCCGATTTATCTCGATTACCACGCGACGACGCCGATGGACGAGCGCGTGCTGGAAGCGATGCTGCCGTATTTCCGCGAGCACTTCGGCAACGCCGCCAGCCGCAATCACAGCTTCGGCTGGGTGGCTGAAGAAGCGGTGGAGAAGGGGCGCAAACAGATCGCCTCCCTGATCAACGCCAACCCGAAGGAGATCGTCTTCACGAGCGGCGCCACCGAATCGAACAACCTCGCCATCAAGGGCGTGGCGGAGATGTACGCCGAGAAGGGCAACCACATCATCACCGCCGCCACCGAGCACAAAGCGGTGCTCGACACGTGCAAGCGGCTGGAGAAGCGGGGCTGCCGGGTCACTTATCTGCCGGTACGCCCGGACGGGCTGATCGATCTGGACCAGTTGCGGGATTCGATCACGGACAAGACGATCCTTGTGTCGATCATGTACGGCAACAACGAGATCGGCACCGTCCAGGACATCCGCGCGATCGGGCGGATCTGCCACGAGAAGGGCGTGCTGTTCCACACGGACGCCACGCAGGCGGCAGGCAAGATCCCGGTGGACGTGATCGCGGACAACATCGATCTGCTGTCGTGCACGGCGCACAAGATGTACGGACCGAAGGGCGTGGGCGCGCTCTATGTGCGGCGCAAGAGCCCGCGCGTGCAGCTTACGGCGCAGATGGACGGCGGCGGGCACGAGCGCGGCATGCGCTCGGGCACGCTGAACGTGCCGGGGATCGTGGGCTTCGGCAAGGCGGCGGAGCTTTGCCAGCAGCTGATGCCGGAAGAGATGCCGCGCATCCGGGCGATGCGCGACCGGCTGAAGGACAGCATTCTGGCGCAGCTCGACGAGGTCTACATCAACGGCACGATGGAGCGGCGGCTGCCGCACAACCTGAACATGAGTTTCGCTTACGTGGAAGGCGAGAGCCTGCTGATGGGCATCAACGACATCGCGGTATCGTCGGGCTCGGCGTGCACGTCGGCGACGCTGGAGCCGAGCTACGTGCTGAAGGCGCTGGGCGCCGGCGACGATCTGGCGCACTCGTCGATCCGCTTCGGGCTGGGGCGGTTCACCACTGACGAGGAGATCGACTACGCCATCGGCAAAGTTGTGGAGGTGGTGCGGAAGCTGCGCGAGCTGTCGCCGCTGTACGAGATGGCGAAAGAGGGCATCGACCTGAAGAAGGTCGAGTGGAGCGCCCACTGAGCGAAGCCGGGACAAGCGGTACGGAAACCAATGCAGAAGGGGATTTGAGGAAACCATGGCATACAGCGACAAAGTTCTGGACCACTACAGCAACCCGCGCAACGTCGGCAGCCTGGACAAGAGAGACCCCAACGTGGGCACCGGGCTTGTCGGCGCGCCGGAATGCGGCGACGTGATGAAGCTGCAGATCAAGGTGAACCCCGAGACGGGCGTCATCGAGGACGCCAAGTTCAAGACGTTCGGCTGCGGCTCGGCGATCGCCAGCTCGTCGCTCGCCACCGAGCTGATCAAGGGCAAGACGGTGGACGAGGCGATGCAGCTCAAGAACACGGTGATCGTCAACGAGCTGAGCCTGCCGCCGGTGAAGATCCACTGCTCGGTGCTCGCCGAGGACGCCATCAAGGCGGCGATCGAGGACTACAAGAAGAAGGCGGGCGTGCCTGCCGGCGCCGCGCAGCAGGCATAATCTGGAAGGAGGCGCGGGCGTCCGTCCGGGCGGCGGGCGCCGGCGCCGGCGGGGGAACCGCACTCATGGCTGAAGTTCACGTCACTCCCAAAGCCGTCCAGAAGATCCGCGAGGCATTCGCCAAGCAGGGCGTCAGCGGCGGAGGGCTGCGCCTCGGAGTGCAGGGCGGCGGCTGCTCGGGACTCAGTTATCTGTTCCGCTACGAGCCGAAGCCGCGGCCTTCGGACCACATCTTCCGCTTCGAGGACGTCGAGGTTTACGTGGATCCGAAGAGCATGATCTTCCTCGACGGCATGACGCTCGATTACAAGGAATCGCTGATGCACTCGGGCTTCGCGTTTGACAATCCCCACGCGGCCAAGAGCTGCGGGTGCGGAACGTCGTTTTCTGCCTGATGGCACACCTGCACGACTGCTGGCATTGCGGGGCGAAGGACGCTGGTTCGCTGTTCTGCCGCTATTGCAACACGATCCAGGCGCCGACGCCGGACTATTTCGAGTTCTTCGACCTGCCCCGGCGGCTGGCGGTGGACCCGGAGGAGCTGAAGAGCCGCTTCTACAAGCTCAGCCGGCTGCTGCATCCGGACCGGTATACGAGGCGTTCCGAGCAGGAGCGGCGGTTTTCGCTGGAGGCGTCTTCGATTTTGAACGATGCTTACCGCGTGTTGAAGGATCCGATCCAGCGCGCCGAGTACGTCTTGCGGCAAGAAGGGTTTCCCGTGGGCGATCAGCGGAACAAGGACGTGCCGCCGGAGCTGCTGGAGGAGGTCTTCGAGCTGAACATGGCGCTCGACGAGCTGCGCGGGGGCGAGACGGAGGCGCTGCCGCAGCTCGACGCCATGAGGCGCAACTTCCTCGGGATGCTGGCAGCCATCGACCGCGAGCTGGAGGCGATGTTCGCCCGCCACGATGCCGCGCCGGAGGAGGGCCGCAGGCAAATTCTGGCCGAGATCCGTTCCGCTCTGAACCGCCGCCGCTACATCAGCAATCTGGTCCAGGAAGTGGACAGGCAACTGACCGCGCGCAACGCCTGACGGCGCGGTTCCGGCAAAACCCATGAGCACTTTTCAGATTGATTTTTCCTCGGCGCGGAAGCGCCGCATCATCGGCATCGACCTGGGCACGACGAATTCGCTGGCGGCATTCATGGACCTGACGGGTCCGGAGATCATTCCCGGCGCCGACGGCAGCCGGATGGCGCCGAGCATCGTCAGCCTGGCTTCAGACGGCTCATTCGTCGTCGGCGAAGCGGCGCGCCGGCTGCTGATCGACGCGCCGGAGCGCACGGTGTATTCGGTCAAGCGCCTGATGGGACGCGGACGCGAAGATGTCGCCGAAGAGCTGAAGCTGTTCCCCTTCCGCATCGCGGAAGGCAGCGAGCAGGTGATCCGGCTGGCGCTCGGCGACCGGCTGTTCACGCCGCCGGAGATCTCGGCGCAGATTCTCAAGGAGCTGAAGCGGCGCGCCGAGCAGCACCTGGGCGAGGAGATCACGCAGGCGGTGATCACCGTGCCGGCGTACTTCAACGATGCGCAGCGGCAGGCCACGCGCGATGCGGGCCGCATCGCGGGGCTGGAGGTGCTGCGGCTGGTGAACGAGCCCACGGCCGCCTCGCTCGCCTACGGGCTGGACAAGCGGCGCGAGGGCATCGTCGCGGTGTATGACCTCGGCGGCGGCACGTTCGACATTTCGATCCTGCGCCTGCATGAAGGCATCTTCGAAGTCCTGTCCACCAACGGCGACACGCATCTGGGCGGCGACGACATCGACAACCGCCTGCTGGCCATCGCGCTCGAGGACATAGCCAGCGAATGGGGCGAGGATCTTTCGTACAACGGCGAAGCGGTGCAGACCATCCGTCAGGCGGTGATCCGCGCCAAGGAGGAACTCTCGTTCCAGCCAGCCACGGTGATCGACGTGGAATACCGCGGCCGCCGCTACCAGCGCGAGCTGAAGCGCGAGCTGTTCGAGAACCTGATCCGCGACATCGTGGACCGCACGCTCGGACCATGCCGCCAGGCGATGCGGGACGCCGGGCTCGAGCCGGAGCAGATCGACGAGGTCGTGCTGGTGGGCGGCTCGACGCGCATTCCGCTGGTGCGGCGCGCCGTGGAGGCGCTGTTCCAGTCCAAGCCGCACTCGGAGCTGAACCCCGATGAAGTAGTGGCCCTGGGAGCCGCGGTGCAGGCGGCGATCCTGGCGGGCGACGTGCAGGACAAGCTGCTGCTGGATGTCACACCCCTTTCGCTCGGCATCGAAACGATGGGCGGCGTGGTGAGCAGGCTGATCCATCGCAATTCAACGATTCCGGCTTCGGCTACGGAGGTCTTCACGACCTCGGTCGACGGGCAGCGCAACGTGCTGATCCATGTGGTGCAGGGGGAGCGCGAGCTGGTGAAGGACTGCCGGTCTCTGGCGCGCTTCGATCTGAAGGACATCGAGCCGATGCCGGCGGGCATGGCGCGCATCGAGGTGCGGTTCCTGATCGACGCCAACGGCATCCTGAACGTCACCGCGCGCGACCTGCGCAGCGGCAAGGAGCAGAGCATCGAGGTGAAGCCCAGCTACGGGCTGACCGAGGAGCAGGTGGAGGCGATGATCCGCGAGTCGTACGAGAAGGCCGAAGAGGACCTGAACGAGCGGCAGGCGCGCGAGGCGCGGGTCGAGGCGGACAACATCCTGGCGGCGGTCGAGAAGGCGCGCGTGAGCGATGCGTGGCTGGATCTCACGGAGGAAGAGCGGGCTGCCGTGGATGCGGCCATCAACGAGCTTCAGGTGGTCTATCACTCGAGCGACCACCGCCTGATCCGGGACCGCATCGAGAAGCTCGACGCGGCCACGCGGCGGCTGGCCGAAAACCTCATGAACACGGCCGTGCGTCAGGCGCTGAAGGGCGCCAGGATCGAGCAGGAGAAGACGGGCAATGACGTGGAACGATTTTGAAGACATCGGCATGGCGCTGTACGAGGCGCACCCGGACATCGACCCGCTGACGGTGCGCTTCACGGATCTGCACCGCATGGTGACCGGGCTCGAGGGCTTCGACGGCGACCCGGCGGCGTCGAACGAGGCGAAGCTCGAAGCAATCCAGATGGCGTGGTACGAGGAGTGGAAGGAGAACCAGGGGTGAGTCAGGCGCGCGCGGGCTGGCGCGCGGGAACCGCCTGAGCGAGCCTGGCGGCGAGCTCCGCCGCGCCGGCAGAGGCGGCTTCGATCACTTCCGCCTCATGCCATCGCCAGCGGCGGCGGACTTCGTCGACCAGATTGGGACGGACGACCCACACCATGGGGGCAGGCATCGCGGCGACGGCGTCGAGCGCGGGGGCCCAGCCTTCGCCGCGCAGTTCCATCGGGCCGACTTCGTCGACGATGACGACGTCCGCGGCGGCGAGCCGGCCGTCAGAGAGCGCCTGGAGCCCGGCGGCGATGGTCCCGGGCTGGAAGCGATAACAGCCGCCGGAGTCCGGCGGCGCGTTGCCATCGCGCTCGGCCAGAGGGAGCCGCTCGCCGGTGTCGAGGATCAGGATTTCGTAGCGCACGCGCCGGCCGTTTTCGAAGTAGCCGGGCGAGAGGATGCCGGCGGGGCGCAGCCCCAAGGCCTGAAGGCTCCGCGCCGCGGATTCGAGCAGGGTGGTCTTGCCGGCGCCTCTGGGGCCGGTGAGGATGATGCGGGGGGCGCGCAGGTGGCGGCGCTCGAACTCCTGCTGCCAGAGCTCGGCGCGGTCAAGCAGTTCGGAGACGGCGCGGAGCGGGCGGCGCCACACGGCGGGCAGATCGCGCAGGGACGCGATGAAATCGGGCAGCGCCTGGAAGGCGGCCTCCAGCGCCTGATGGGCGGGAGCGAAGCGCCCGCGGCTCAGCCGCTGAATCCAGGGAGCGCGCTTCAGTTCCATGCCGATGGCGGAAAACATCACGACGACGAACACGGCTCGCACGGTCATGCCGGCGCCGGCGAGCAGGCCGCTGCGCCAACTCTGGCCGCTGCCGAGCGCGCCGAGCAGGAGTCCGGACAGGAGCAGCACGGCCGTCAGTTCGATCCAGAGCCGCGGCTTGGCGAGGCGGCGCATGCCGCGGCGGTAGCGGGATGCGATGAAGGCGACGGCAGCCAGCAGAGCTGCACCACCGGGCAGGAGTCCGGCGCGGCCGATCCACCACAGCCCGAGGACGAGCGAGAGGGCGAGCAGCGGCAGCGCGGCCGGGTGGCCGGGTTCGGCGGCGGCGGGGGAAGGAGCCGAGTACGCGACGGCGGTTCTGCCGAGCTGGACGAGGCCGCTCCCGCGCCGCCGGCGGCCCAGCCACCAACCCGCCGCGCCGGCGGCGGCGCCGAGCGCGGCTTGCACGGCCAACAGCGCGAGCACGACGTCCCCGGGGCCGAGGGCTCGCCACCCTGTCGCCCGGGCGGCGAAGCGCACCAGCCCTTCGTACAGTGCGATGAAGTTGAGGCCGTAGGTGATCAACAGCGACAGGATCTTCTGCGCCAGCGTCCAGCTGACGGCCAAGGCTCCGCCCAGCAGGCAGCCTGGGAATCCGCGGCCGAGCAGGCGCAAGACGAGGAAGAGAATCACGCCTTCGGCGAAGATGCCGGCCATCGGGCCGAGGATGATCGCGCTCGGCGAGATGGACTTCATCAGGGCGGCGATCAGGGCCGCGCGCCAGACAAGGCCCGGCGAGGGCCAGCGCTGGATGGCGGTGGTCATCAGGAGCGCTCCGGCAGCAGCCAGCGCGGTGCCCGCGAACGGGATGCGGAGGTTATGCAGGAGGCTGCCGAAGGTGATCTCGAGCGCCGCCCACAGGCTGCCGAGCGCGGCCGCGCGCGTCCACAGGCGCGTCGGCTCAGAGGCGGAAACGGAGCTTGACATAGAATGTGCGGCCTGCTTCAGGATAGCCTTCCGAGATGAAGTAGAAGCGGTCGCCCACGTTGTCGACGCCCGCCAGGAGATCGGCCGCCGCGTGCAGCCGCAGGATCGCGCCGAAGCCGGGCACGGCGAAGCCCGGCACGCGTCCCGTGCGGCCGGCGTCGTTCTGATACAGCCGGCCGGATTCCGCCTGGAGGCTGGCCTGGAGGCTCAGCCGCGGCCACGGCGTGCAGCTCAGGCGGGCGGTTCCACTGTGGCGGGGCACGTCGACAAGAACGACGCCGCCGCCGGAGAGGAACTTCCGGTCGATGTAGGCGTAGTTGGCGTCCCAGGCCAGCCTGTGCGAGGCCGTGCCGCGGAGGGAGAGTTCGGCGCCGCGGTGCCGGGCATCGCCGAGGTTGCGGAGCTGCCAGAGATTGGGCTGGAGGAAGAAGCGCTGCGCGAGGCCGCCGATCTCGCTCCAGAAGAACGAGACGTCGGCCAGCGTGGAGCGGCCGAAGAGCCGGGCTGCGCCGGCCTCCCAATGCGCGACGGATTCCGCGCCGAGATCCGGGTTGGGGACTGCGACGCCCAGCCGGTAGGAGTACCGGTCTTTCATGGTGGGCAGGCGGGTCTTGCGGGCGAAGGTGAACCGGAGCCTGGTGGAATCGCCGAGCGAGTGAAACACGCCCGCCTGACCGTTGACGGCGGCCATCGAGTTGCGCGGGAAGGGCGAGATCCGGCCGTTCTGGAAGTCCATGGCGTTGAGCACGCTCAGCCGGTCGGCGCTGAAGCCGAGGACGGCCGAGGTGCGCTCCGCCAATTGCACGTTGTCCTGGAAGCCGGCCGAAACGGAGCGGTCGCGAAAGCTGCGCCAGGGCTGGCCGAGATTGTGCTCGCGGTGGGTGTCGTCTTTATAGAAGAGCGAGCCGTGCAGCGTGTGGCGGCGGCCGGCGCGCAGCGAATACTGTCCGGAGCCGCCCCAGGCGTCGTCATCGTAATAGCTGCTGAAGGAGCTGCGGAACGTCTGCGCCGCATAGCGGGCGTCGTCGAAGGAGCGCAGCAGGTTGTCGAATTTGTCGTAAAACAGCCGCGCCGTCCAGGCGCCGGAGGGGCGGGCGCGGCCGCGCGCGGAGAAGTAGAAGCTCTCCTTGTCCCACATGGGCCACTGCCAGTAGCGCACCCGGACCGATGGGTCGGCGCCGGCGTAAGGGGGCTGCTCCTTTTCGCCGTTGTGGCGGTAGTAGGAAAACACATACTGCGCATCGGACTGTGGCGTCCAAGCCGCGCGAAGGCGCAGGTCGAGATCTTCGAAGCCCGCGTTCAACCGTTCTCCGGCAGGCTGCGCCGGCGTGGGGCGGAAACTGCCGGGCAGGGGGAAGTCCTCCGCAGAAAGCCGTGAGATGCCGCCGCTCAGCCAGCCCTTCCCCCACCGGCTGCCCACGTTGAGCCAGGTGTCCAGCAACCCGCCGCTGGCGACCCCCTGGCCGCCGTCGATGCCGAGGCGGGATTCCGGCTCTTTGGAGACGATATTGATGGCGCCGCCGAAGGCGTTGGGGCCGTAAAGGGGCGAGGTGAAGCCCTTGGCCAGCTGGATCTCCTGCACGCCGCTGGTGACGAAGCGGTCCAAATCGACGTAGCCGTCATAGGGGATGTAGACCGGGATGCCGTCGATATAGAGCGGCGTCTGGCGGACGTCGAAGCCGCGGACGAAGACGGCGTGCTCGTTGCGGGCGCCGGTGCGCTGGAGGGTGACGCCGGGGAAGCTCTCGAGGGCGGCGGAGAGGACGGGCTGGTTCCAGTCGCGCCAGGAGGCCTCATCCTCGACGGTGGCCACGGGCGCCTGGGGTCCCGGCGCGGCGACGTCGATGCCCATGCGGCCGAGGCGGAAGGCGCCGCCGGGGCGCTGCCGCTCCTGCTCTTCGATCTCCGCGCGCAGGCGCGCGGCGTACTGCCGGAGGCCGGCGGCGTCCTGGGGGCCGGGAACAGGGCCGGTCCGGAGCGTTCGGCTGAGCGAGATCTCGCGCTGGAGGAAGCGCAGTTCGGAGGCGATGGCCTGCAACTCCGCGCTGCTGACGGGGCCTTCCGAGCCGAGCCGCTGCTGGAGGGACTGGAGCGCGGTGAGCCATTGCACGGCGGAAGGGGCGCTCTGGGCAGCGGCCGGGAGGATGGAGGCGCAGGCGAGCGCGAAAAACGCGAGGGCGTCTCGTATCTTTGACATTGTAGCGTTTAGTATATCATTGAGGCGGAACGTCTTGACTCGACGCCGGGCGGCGGGCGAGTCTGGAGAACGAAGCCGATGGAAGACATCCGGGTGCGGCTGGCGGAAGTCCGGGCGGCGCGCGGCCTCAGCGCAGCGGCGCTGGGCCGGCTGGCCGGGGTAAGCCGGCAGACGGTGTACGCGATCGAGAACGGGTCGTTCATCCCGAACACGGCCGTGGCGCTGCGGATGGCGGCCGCGCTGGACGTGCCGGTGGAGCAGTTGTTCGCGCTCGGAGGCGGAGAGGCGGAGTCCGCGCCGCGGCTGTGCCGGGCCACGATGATCGCGGGCAGGCCTGAAGCGGGGGCGCCGGTGCGGATGGCGCGATGCGCTTCGGGCTGGGTCTGCGCGCCGTGCCGGAGGCAGGGCTACTTTCTGGCGCAGAGCGACGGGAGGATCGTGCGCCTGCTGGGCGGCATGCAGGTGGAAGTGGAGATGGCGTGCCCGGAGAGCGGCGAGAAGACCGTGGCGGTGGCGGGCTGCGACCCGGCCTTGGGGCTGCTGGCAGCGGCGGTTCAGTCGGCGGGTGGCGCACGCGTGCTGCTGGCGCCGGTTTCGAGCCGGACGGCGTTGGATCTGCTGAAGCGCGGGCACGTGCGGGTGGCCGGCGTTCATCTGAAAGACGCGGCTACGGGGGAGTGGAATCTGCCGCAGCTGCGCCGCGCGTTTCCGGGCGAGGAGCTGGCCGTGGTGACGTTTGCGCGATGGGAGGAAGGGCTGGTTGTGGCGCGGGGCAATCCGCTGGGGCTGCGCGGGGTGGAGGATCTGGCGCGGCGCGGGGTGCGGTTTGTGAACCGCGAGGCGGGCGCCGGAAGCCGCTCCCTGCTGGACCGGGAGCTGAGGCGGGCAGGCCTGAAAAAGAGTCAGATTCACGGCTATGACAAGATCGCCGAGGGCCATCTACCGGCGGCGGCGGCGGTGGCGCGCGGCGAGGCCGACTGTTGCGTGGCCGCATCTTCGGCGGCTCGCGCCTTCGGGCTGGACTTTATTCCGTTGGAAGAAGAGCGGTTCGACCTTGCCGCGCGGCGGGAGGATCTGCAATTGCGGCCTGTGCGGGCGGTGTTCGACACGCTCTCGACAGGCGGTTTCCGCCGGCGGCTGGAGGCGGCGGCCGGTTATGACGCATCGGCGACGGGGAAGGCATGGATTCCCTGAAAAATCAGGTCTTGTTGCCGCTTGTACCGGGCGGATTCTTCGTTTAATCTAATGGAGGCAGTGCGGAGGATTGCCCGCCTTTAGTGGAGGTATGGCCTGATATGAGGAATCGCTGGATTGGAACGCTGGCCCTGGCGGTTTGCGCGGCTGCCGCCTGGGGCCAGGCGCCGCAGAAGAAACGGGTGGCGGTTCTGAATTTCGATTACGGGACAGTGCGCAGCGGCATAGCCGCCATCTTCGGCACGGATGTGGATGTGGGGACCGGCATCAGCGACATGCTGGTGGAGAAGCTGGTGGAGGGCGGCGCCTATTCGGTGATCGAGCGCAAGGCGCTGGACAAGCTGCTGGCGGAGCAGAACTTCTCCAACAGCGACCGTGCCGACCCGGCGTCGGCGGCGCGGATCGGGCGGCTGCTGGGGGTGGACGCGATCATCGTCGGCTCGATCACGCAATTCGGCCGTGACGACCGGCAGGTGGGGCTGGGCGGATTTGGCAGGTCCGTGGGCAAATGGGGGCTGGGCGGGACGAGCCTCCGAAAGGCGAAGGCTGTCGTCGCTGTAACGGCGCGGTTGGTGAATGTGGAGACGGGCGAGATTCTGGCGGTCGCCACGGGCAACGGCGAATCCAAGCGCAGCGGGACATCGCTGCTCGGTGCGGGCGGAAGCGGCGGCTCGGCGGGAGGCGGCGCCATGGACATGCGCAGCACGAATTTCGCCAGCACGATTCTGGGCGAAGCCACGCGCCAAGCCGTGGACGCGCTCGCCAAACAGCTCACGGCGAATGCTGTGCGGATCGAGGCCAAAGTCCGGCCGGTGGAGGGCCTGGTGGCCGACGTCACGGGCAACACGCTGGTCGTCAACGTCGGCACGCGGGCGGGGGTGCGGCCGGGCATGGTGCTGAGTGTGCGGCGAGTGGGCCGCGAGATCAAGGATCCCGCCACGGGGCGCGTCATCCGCAGGGTCGAGGACACGCTGGGGACGCTGACGGTCACGGAGGCGGACGAGGAGTCGGCCGTCGGCACTTTCAACGGCGCAAGGCCGCCGAAGGTCGGAGACACGGTCAGGAACTGAGCGCGAGGAGGCGCTCGACAAAGGAGGAGAGATGTCCTATCAGCCAGGGGACAGGATCGGCGACTACGAAGTAATGGCGGTGCTCGGCGCCGGCGGCATGGGCAAGGTGTACAAGGTCCGCAACCTGATCTCGGACCGTGTGGAAGCCATGAAGATCCTGCTGCCGAACCTGGCCGAGTACCCCGAGCTTGGCGAGCGGTTCATCCGCGAGATCAAGCTGCAGGCGACGCTGAGCCATCCCAACATCGCCGCGCTGCACACGGCGCTGCACTTTGAAAACCAGCTTCTGATGCTGATGGAGTTCGTCGACGGCGTAACGCTGGAGGAACTGGTGCGCTCCGGGCCGCTGCGCCTCGAGGAAACCATCAACTACATCGCACAGGTCTGCGATGCGCTTGCCTACGCGCACGCGAAGGGCATCATTCACCGGGACCTGAAGCCCTCGAACATGATGCTGACGCCGGACGGCGTGGTGAAGCTGCTCGACTTCGGCATCGCCAAGTTCGCGCAGGACCGGTCGATGACGAAGACGGGCTTCATGGTCGGCTCGCTGCCCTACATTTCGCCGGAGCAGATCGAAGGCGCGCCGGACATCGACGCGCGCACCGACATCTACTCGTTGGGAATCACGCTGTATCAGCTCGTCACCGGGCGGGTGCCCTTCGAAGCCGACAGTGAATACTCGCTGATGCGCAAGCACCTGCAGGAGATGCCGGTGCCGCCGGCGCAATGCATGCCGGACGTGCCGCAGGGCCTGAACGACATCATCCTGACGGCGATTGAGAAGGACCGCAACCGCCGCTTCCAGAGCGCCGCGGCGATGGGTGCGGCGCTGCGCAGCCTGGCTTCCAGTCTCGGCGCCGCCGCAGCCCCGCCCGCCACGGCTTCCGCGGCGGCAGCAGCCGATTGGAGCGCTGCGGCGCAGAGTCCCGAGCAGGCGTGGGGCGCGCCGCCCGTGCCGGAGCCGCGGAAGCACTCCAACCGCGCGCTCTATATGGTCATCGGTTCGGTGGCGACCATCGCGGTGCTCGTCGTGGCGGCGATGCAACTGCCGCGCTTTTTCGGCGCGCGCGCCGGGGCGCCGGCGGCAGTGGAATCTCCCGCGGCGGAAGCGCAGCCCGCGCTGCAGCCAT
>DYJN01000169.1 GCA_020723085.1 Arcobacter sp. | reverse complement strand
CCGTGCTCGCTTCGGCTCGGCCAAGCTGCGGCTGATCTCGTCCCATCGCCTCAACGTATCGCTCAGTCCGCAGTGCGGAAGTATGGCGGCGCACAACTCGTGGTACATGTATTCTGTTTCACGCCAACGGCTGCGCCGGTTCTTCCAATTCGTAGCCCCAGGGGGAAATAGCGCTGGCTATCTGAATCATCCGTTCGGCAAGCAGACTGGTCAGCAGCTTGCCGTGCAGCCAAGCGCGGGCGCTGGCCGGATCTTTCTTGGGCAAATGGCCCAAACCCAGAATCGACTTCATCCTCTTGAAGCCCAGCTCGATCTGCCAACGCCAGCGATAATACTCCGCCGCTTCCCGGCTTGTGACTGCCTCATCCAGCGTTGTCCAAAGCAAGAGATACTGCGCCGCCCTCAGGCTCTTGCCCGAGGGCTGCCGTTGCTTTCTTTGCGCGATCCGGAGCAGCCGCTTCCGCTCGATGCGGGCGGCTTGAGCGGACCGCCGGACCGCCACCAGGCGGCCGTGAATGACCTGGCCGGCCTCAGCATGCACCGCCGCCGGCACGTCCAAGGCTTGCCCCACAGGGAGTTGCCGAACCGTTCTGAGGATATCGATGCGAGCGCCTGCGGAGTCGTACAGCGGCAACGAGCGAAGGTTGATCCGCGTCAGGACATCGCCCCCGGCGGCCACCACGTGAGCCACTCCGGGGGGCGTGCCGTAAGCCCGGTCGCCCAGCAGCACGTCGCCTGGCGATACCGGAATCCGCCGCCAGGTCTCACCTCCATGCACACCTGTTAGTTCGAAGAAATCGCACTGGAGGTTCGTTAAGTTAATCGCGTAGTGGATCCGCCAGTCCGTGCCCGTGCTGCCCGGCTCGGACACGGCTGTGGCATCCACCGCGCGCAGCCGCCGCCGGCTGACTGGAGCGCCCTCGGTCAGAAGATCCCGTTCGGCGGCAGCCAACCAGCGAAGCCATTCCTCCGACGCCTGCATTCGCTTGAACAGCGCCACCGCACTCAGCCGCCCGAGCCCCGCCCGGCGCGCCCGCACCGCCGTCTCCGCCAGCGAATGCCCGGACGCAAGGTGGATCAGCAGGATGCGCAGGAGTTCTTCAGCGCCATCAATGCCGCGAGCCCGGCGCAGCGCCCCAGTCAGCCGTGCTTGTTCCTCCCATCCCGCCGGCAACAACTGGCGAACGACCTGCCAATCCTCTGTCCCCAAGTCCGCTTCCGTTCGCGTCGCCATCCACTACAGCATACTCGAGATCTGTTTAGCTGGCAACCATTAAGTTAAC
>DYJN01000168.1 GCA_020723085.1 Arcobacter sp. | reverse complement strand
GTCTTCTTCGGCATCCTCGCGGCCGGTTTGGCTCCGGGGCGAGCGCCCGCTGACGAGCGGCCGCGAGCCCCGGACTTCCGGTTGCGTGACGCGCAAGGCATCGTGCGGAAGTTGTCAGACTTTCGCGGCAAGGTTGTCCTGCTTCATTTCTGGGCCACGTGGTGCGCCCATTGCAGGACGGAGATCCCCGCGTTGATCCGGGTGCACCGCGATTATCAGGCAGATGGTTTCACGGTGGTGGCCGTTGCCATGGATGAGCGTGGCTGGGCTGCCGTGACCCCCTTCCTCGCTCAGTACAAAGTGAACTACCCGGTCCTGCTCGGCGACGGCGCAGTGGCGCGCCAGTACGGAGGCCTGACAACCCTGCCCCGCACACTGTTCCTCGACCGCAATGGCCGCGTGGTCGCGAGCCACGATGCCGTCTTGCCGGAGACGCACCTCCGCAAGATCGTGAAAGCCTTGCTGGCTGAGGCGCGCGAGCAGAAGTAGAGCCATCTTCCATGCGCCACAGCCTGTGCACGGGCATCCGGCATCTGCTGATGCTCGCCGCGCGTGCCGCGTCGGGGCCGCATCCGGGCGCGCCGTTGCCGGGTTGGCCGGCGCCGGCCATGCTTCGGCTGGGCGGAGCTGCCTTGTCTTCCCGCCCCGCGTCCCCTCTCCGAAAAGTGCCGGGCCGCAGCCAAAACATTCTATGTTGGAATTGTTTCAACTGCAGCGCCCCTCCGAGGCCGGGCTCCTGCGGTGCGCGCTTCGGGGCCACGAGCGGAGACACGTGGCTTTGCGCTGCCGGGGCATGCCGGCCGCCGCGAGCCGCTCAAAAGGATTCCCGCCGCGGCTTCCTTCTCATTGAGCTGTGGAGCACTCACCGCTGCTTCCCTGTCGCTTGAGAATTCCTGCCGCGAGCTGCTGCTCGGACGGGCGGAAACGCATCGAACCGGTGGCCGCCCGGCTCCGTCCGGACCGTGTGCAGGCCGCCCGGCGGCCGCTGCATCCCTTCGTAGCCCACTCGCCGTGGAGCGAATGAGGCGGTGCAGGCTTCGGTCCGCCGGCAGGTGTTGCCTGTGATCGAGCGCCGCGGCCCGATTGTGGCCTGGATCGTCGATGACACGGAGATCCCCAAGAAGGGGCGGCACTCGGTGGGCGTGGCAAGGCAGGACTGCGGGCAACTGGGGAAGCAGGACAACTGCCAGGTGGCGGTGAGCGTGAACGTGGCCACAGGAGAGGCAATTCTGCCGGTGGCGTGGCGGCTGTACCTGCCGAAGGAGTGGGCCGAGGACCGGGCGC
>DYJN01000099.1 GCA_020723085.1 Arcobacter sp. | reverse complement strand
CCCCCGCCGCCGCAAGCTAAACTAAGGGGCACGATGGGTTCCGCCGCGCCGTCCCTGCCCGAGGTCCACTCGTCGGTTTCGACGGCCCACCCTACGCTGTGGAAACGCATGTTCGCTTTTGCCGGGCCGGCGTATCTGGTCAGCGTCGGCTACATGGATCCGGGCAACTGGGCGACTGACATCGAGGCCGGTTCGCGCTTCGGCTACCGCCTGCTGTGGGTGCTGGTGGCGTCGAACCTGATGGCGATCCTGCTGCAGACGTTGAGCGCGCGGCTGGGCATCGTCACCGGCCGCGATCTGGCGCAGGCGTGCCGCGAGGCCTATCCGCGCCCGGTGAGCCATGCCCTGTGGGTGCTGGCCGAGATCGCCATCGCCGCCTGCGATCTGGCGGAGCTGCTGGGCGCGGCCATTGGACTGCACCTACTGTTCGGCCTGCCACTGCTGGCGGGAGTGGTCCTCACTGCGGCCGATACGTTGCTCGTCCTCTGGTTCGGGCGGTTCGGCATCCGGTTGATCGAGACCATCATTCTCGGCTTCATTACCGTGATCGCCGGCTGTTTTCTGGTGGAAATCCTGCTTGCGCGCCCGGTGTGGGGAGAAGTGGCCGGAGGGCTCGTGCCTCGGCTGGACTCGGCCAGCCTGTATGTCGCCGTGGGAATGCTGGGGGCGACGGTGATGCCGCACAACCTCTACCTGCACTCGTCGCTCGTGCAGACGAGGTCGTTCGGCGCCGACGTCGAATCCCGCCGCGGCGCCTGCCGGTTCAACCTTGTCGACTCGGCCATCGCCCTGAACGGAGCGCTGTTTGTGAACGCGGCCATTCTGATCCTGGCCGCTTCGACGTTCTACAGCCGCGGGCTGGCGGTCACCGAAATCGGACAGGCGCACGCCATGCTGACGCCGCTGCTCGGCACGACGCTGGCGGGCGTCGCCTTCGCGCTGGCGCTGCTGTTTTCCGGCCAGTCCTCGACGGTCACCGGCACCATGGCAGGGCAGATCGTGATGGAAGGGTTCCTGAACTTCCGCATGCGGCCCTGGCTGAGGCGTCTGATCACGCGCGGGGTGGCCATCGTGCCGGCCGCCCTCACGATCCAATATGCCGGCGACGGGGGCGCGTACCGGCTGCTGATTCTGAGCCAAGTGGTGCTGAGCCTGCAACTGCCGTTCGCCATCGTGCCCCTGGTGCGCTTCACCGGCAACCGCCGCCGCATGGGAGAACTGGTCAATCCGGGGTGGGTGAAGGCGCTGGGCTACTCGTGCGCGGCGCTGATCATCGGCCTGAACCTTTGGCTGGCCTGGACCGAGCTGGCGGTGCTGCCCCGGTGGGCTGCCGCCGCCATCATCGCTCCGCTGGCGGGCCTGCTGGCTTATGTGGGGGCGGCGCGGCTGCGCGACAGGGCCGCCGCGGTGATGCCCGAAGCCGGGGAGCTGCGTTTCGCCGAGCCGGTCTACCGCAAGATCCTGGTACCCGTGGATCACTCCGATCTGGACCGCGTGGCCCTGGCCCATGCCGTGTCTCTGGGCAGGCCGCACGGCGCAGTCATTCACCTGCTGCACGTCGAGGAGGGCGTCGCCAGCCAGTTGTACGGGGAGGAGGCGCGCACGGCGGAGATCGAGCAGGGCCGGCGCTACTTCGAAGAGCTGGCTGAAGCCGTGAGGCGGGCCGGGGTGCAGGCCGAAGTGGCCATTCTGCACGGCAAGGAAGCGAGGACGATCATCATCCGCCAGGCACGGGCGCTGGCTCCGGACCTGATCGTGATGGGCGCGCACGGCCACCGCGGGGTGATGGATCTCGTCTTCGGCGCGACGATCAACGAAGTCCGCCACGGGGTGGACGTGCCGGTGCTGGTGGTACGGATGCCGCTGTGAGTGGCGGGCGGAACTGGGACAATGTGACGCACACTGTGTCAGACCGACGCGGCCAAGGCTTCGGAGTCTCACATAATCCATTGATTTGGAAGGGCATATGTTTGGCGGGCCGATTGCGAGTCGAGTAGCTGGGTATTGCCATGCGCCTGCTCCGCGCCGCCATCGTGCTCGCGGCCGCCGTCTTGGCGGCAGGGGCGACCACGCTCGAAAGGCTCAGCGTGGAGGAGATGGTTCAGAAGTCGACGGCGGTGGTGCGGGCGCGAGCGGCGGCCGCCTCGGCGGTGCAGCGCGGGTCGATGATTTATACCGTCTACCGCCTGCAGGTTTCGGAGGTTCTGAAGGGCACGGTTTCTCCTTCGGCTGAAGTGTACGTGCCCGGAGGGACGTATGGGCGGTACCGGCAGAGCATCGCTGGTTCGCCGGTTCTGGAGCCGGGCAGGGAGTACGTGCTGTTCCTGTGGGCGAGTCCGCGCGGGTTGGTGCAGGTGATCGGGCTGAGTCAGGGCGTGTTTCAGGTGAAGACGGTTGCGGGGGGCGAAGTCCTGCTAGTGCGGGGCAAGATTGAGGCGGAGTTCGTCAACCGCATGGGGCGGGCGGTGGAAGACAGCGGAGAGAGGCTGTCGCTCGCCCGGCTGCGGGACATGATCGCGAGAGCGGCGGTGCGGAGGGAGGGGCAGTGATGGTGCGGCGGGTCCTGCTCGCTCTGCTGGTTCTTGCGTTGCCGTCGTCCGCTTACTATCACTTTGTCCGCTATGCCTCCGCTCAGGCGCCCTTCATTGCCATCTATGACAAGTACGATCTTCGGGCTCTGCCGGGCAAACAGGTGCAGTATTTCATCGCCCTCAACGGCTCGCTGACGCTGGCGGAAGGCGATTCGGAAGCGGCGGTATTGAGCCAGATTCACGCGGCAGCCGCTGTGTGGAATTCGGCGCCGACTTCCGAGCTGCGCCTCGCGTTTGGCGGGTTCCGGGAGTCCGGCGCCGAAATGGGCGCCCCTTCCATTCAGGTGGAGTTCACCGATGAGCTTCCTCCGGGGATCATCGCCCAAGGCGGTCCGGTAGCCAGGCTCGATCCGGCTGAAGGACCGGATGGCGCATTCACTCCCATCGCGCGTTCAGTGCTGCGGCTGCCCCGCGACCTGTCCAGCCGGCCGAGCTGGACCGAGCGGTTTTTCCTGACGGTGGTTCATGAGTTCGGCCACACACTGGGGCTGCAGCACACCTGGACGTCGAGCGTGATGTCGACCGAGCTCACGCGGGCGGTGACCAAGGCGCATCCGCTGACGCAGGACGACATTGCGGCGATTTCCCTGCTGTACCCGAGCGGGGATTTCCGGCTCAGCACCGGGTCGATCCAGGGAAGGATCGTCATGAACGGACAGGGCGTGCCGCTGGCCTCGGTGGCGGCGTTTTCTCCGGGCAGGGACGCAGTGAGCACGCTGACCGCGCCGGATGGCAGCTATCGCATCGATGGACTCTTGCCGGGGCCGTATTTTGTGTACGCCCATGCGCTGCCCCCGGCCATCGCCGGCGAGCCTCAGCCGGTGAATCTCGAGCTGCCGTCTTCGCCCGCCGGGCGCATCCTGCCCGGCGCTCCGTTCGACCTGGCCTTTTATGGCGGGGGCGCGCCTGGAACGCCCGTGCTGGTGGAGGCAGGGGGCGCCGCCGAGGGTGTCGATATTGCCGTGACGGAACGGCCTTCCGTTTCGCTGCATTCTGTGCAGACGTACTCGTTCATCGGACAGAACGTGATCAAGCCCGCCATTGTCCACGTGCTGGGGAACACGGGCAGCGCGGTCTTCACCGGATACGGGGCCAATGCTGTCACTCCCGGATTTTCCGTCTCCATTCTGAGCGCGCCTGAGAATATCGTTGAGGGGAGTCTCCGCCCTTACGCTTCCGGCTACCTGATGGCCGACGTGTCGGTATCGCCTTTTTCGGGCGAGGGGCCGCGCCATCTCCTGTTCCAGAACAATGGCGAGTCCTACGTGCTGCCCTCCGGACTCTGGATCCTCCGCAACCCGCCGCCGTCAATCGATTCCATCACGCGGGACGAGTCCGGCAGGCTGATCCTGGAAGGGCAGGGGCTTTCGGAATCCACGGCGGTGTGGGTCGATGGCGCCGCCTGCGCCGTGCAGGCGCAGGATGGCCGGCTGGTGGCGACGCCGCCGCCGGCGCCGGCCGGCCACCGGGGCGTGCTCGTGGCGTTCAACAGGGACGGGCAGAGTTCTCTCTACGTCCACGGGGATGCCTCGCCCGTGGTCTCCTATGCGGAGGCGGCCGAGCCGGCGGTGTCCGTGGCCGACGTGCAGATCCCGGCTGGAGCTGAAATGGCTGTGGAGATCACCGGCTCGGGCGTGGACTTCCGAAAGTGGGCGCCATCGCTCGGCGTGGGCGCCAGCGATGTGGCGGTGCGGAGAATCTGGGTGGCGGACGAGGGCCGCGCGCTGGCCTGGCTGGCGGCGCGCAGCGACGCAGTGCAGGCCGTGACGCCCATGACCGCCGTTGTGGGCCTGGCTTCCTTCCGGCTGCCCTCTTCTCTCACTGTGCTGCCTGCCAACGGGAAGCCGTTCGTGCGGATGTCGGAGCTGATGGATCAATACCTGTATCCCGGCGCCGCGGCCATTCTGCCGGTGACAGGGATTCCCGCCGGGCTGCCGGCTGGCAGCGTCACGGCTATGATCGGGGGCCTGCCGGCGGCGGTGCTCAACTCAGACGATGGCCACATCACGGTTCAGGTTCCCGGCCAGCTGACTCCGGGCGTGTACGCCCTGAGCCTTGTGCTCGCCGGGGTGGAAGCCTTGCCTGCCGCCATCGTTGTGCGCCCCGTGCCACCCATCATCCTCTTCGCCCGCAAGCTCGACGGAACGCTGGTCTCTGCTATCAACCCGGCTCGCCGTGAGGAAGCCGTGGTCCTGGGCGTGGGGCCGCTTGTCCAGCAGGAACCGATGCTGACAGGGATCCGGGTTTCCTCCGGCGCCGTCGAGCATCAGGTCATGTCGGTGAGGGAGAACCCCGAGCTGCCAGGCACGTATCTGATCGAGGTGCGCCTGGCGGCATCTGAGGCTGTTGAAGGGATGCTGCCTCTCGCCGTGGCTCAGGGCGATGCCCGGTCACTGACACCCTTCCAGCTGCCGTACCAGCCGTGATTTTTTTCCCCGCTGATCGAGGCGGCGTGCGGGGCGCTTCCCATGCCGGGATCCAGATCCCCTGATTCCACGCATATTTCCGTGCATTCTGACGCGCGCGTCGGCCATTTTCCAAAAGCCCACGGCTAGAGAATTTCACAGTGGCGCCAGGGAGTTCCGCCGTTCTCCCTCAGTGCACTGCGCCCGGTGAGCCGCCATTTCATCCACCTGTCTCTCCGGTCTCCCGGGAAGGCGTTCTCCGGGCAGGCGCTCTTGCGGGCGGCGCCTGCCGGAGAGCCGGAATTGCGCTGAACCGGGGCGACGTCACGCCATTCCGCATGCTGTCTGCCCGCGACGCCCCGCTCAGAGCAGCTTCAGCAGCTCGCGCATGACTTCGAAGGCGTCGGCGACGTAGACGACGTCCGCCTTGCCGCGCACCCAGCCGCAGTTGGGATCCAGGTTGACGGCGCGGCGCTCCTGAATGAAGCGCCAGCCGACCACATGCGGCTCTTCGCCGTGGCAGCAGGTGGCGAGACCCTTGCGGTGCCGCGGCGACGAACCTGTCTGTCCCACCTGATGCAGATGGGTCAGGAACGGCAGCACCGCCTCGCCTTCCCCGGATAGATCCACCAGCGACTTCGAGGAGCCCAGCGAGCACTGCGTGCGGCGGACGAAGTCCAGGATCAGCTCCGCCGCCTCGTCCACGTGCACCGCGCCATCCTTCTGCTTTTTCGTCCAGCCCGCTCCCGCGACGAACAGCAGCGGGGCGTCGGGACGGATGGTCTGCTCGCCTGCGATGGGCGTGGAGAAGCCCTCGACCGTCGTGCGGGTATTGCAGGACACATTCAGCAGCTCCGGCGCGGAACCCGCCTGAAGAGCGGCGGGCGTCTGCGAGCCCGGTTCCACCAGCAGGATCCACGGGCGCTGCCCGCGCCGCAGCGCCGCCTCGATGCGCTGCCGGTAATACCAGCGCTGCACCTCGCCGCCGGGCGAAACCGAGACCACATGCGTGTCGATGGCGGCTCCCAGACGCTCGGCGACACCGGGCAGCGCCCGGTGGAAGCGCATGGTGTCCGGCGCCAGGATGAGCGGCGCGCCGGAGGCGCGGATCAGAGCTTCGCAGGCTGCGGCATCGGTGGCATAACGGGAGACGGCGAACGGCTCTCCTTCCACCGCAAAGCACTTCGCCGCTCCGCCGGAGGCGTGCTGCGCAGCCGCCGCAGCGCCCGCGCCGAGCACGGCCAGGTCGAATCCGCCGCCCAGCTCCCGCGCCAGACCCAGGGTTTCCAGCGCGGACGGAGGGAGCTGTCCGTCTTCAGTGTGCAATAAAACCAGAATCTTTTCCATGAGACTGCGCTCCTTATTGCCGGATCCATTCCGCGATTTCGCGGGCGATTTCCGCCGCCGGAACGTCTTTCACCACGCGGGTTTGGCGGACGGCCGCGGGCAGGGCCGTGCGCAGGTACTCGATGCCCGGCTCCAGCGCCACGGGCCTCGCCTTCTGCAGCGCGGGCATGATGACCCGCATGTTCGCCATGCCGGTCTGCGGGTGGTTGGGCGGCTCCGGCAGGCTGCCGGTCGCCCAGGCGAGCATCGCCGGAGGACCAGAACAGCGCGAGATCTGATGCCGCCCTCCCTCGATCCGCTCCTTGATCCGCAGGGCGCCGTCCGCCTCCACGCTGAGCTCGTCCACGGCGAGGAACTGCTCGGTGATGCCGAGCCGTTCGGCGACGCGCTGCATCACCGCGCCCGCGCCCCGGGTGGCGGACTCCCAGCCGCCGAACAGCAGCAGCCGCGAGCGGTCCAGGTCCGGCATGGCGGCGATGGCGGCGGCGAGAGCCGCAGCCACCGCGCCCGAGTCCGTGAAGCCGCCGCCAGGACCGTCCAGCGCCGCCAGTTCGAAGGGCAGCTTCTGAGCCACGGTCATCATCACCTGCTGCAGCTTCGCCTTCGGCGCAAGGCTGACAACGCGCACCAGCGTCCCGGGATGCTCCTTCGCCAGGCGCCCCGCCTCGTACAGCGCATGGGCGGCCCAGGGATCGAAGACCGCCGGCAGCATCAGCTCATTCTTCAGGGACGGCTTCGCCGGGTCGAACACCGGCTCCAGCGTCTGGAGCGGATCGGGCGCCAGCCCGCCGCACACGATGATTTGATACGGCATAGAAATATCTCAGTTTTCCGCGGAATGAAGGCCGCCAGGGGCGGCGCAAAACTCGATATTCGATACGGGGCAATTCCAGAGACAGGCGCCGCAATGCACGCACTTGTCCCGGTCAAATGCCGGAACGCCGGCGGGGTTTTCCCCTGAAATGCGGATTGCCTCTCCCGAACAGATCTCCACGCACAGGCGCGCCTCGCACTCGAGGCAGAGCTCCGGGCGGCGGAACACGACGTGGTCGGGAAACTCTCCCGGCGCCTGCACCTTGCCGCCCATCAGGAGCGCGTCCTGGTGCGAGACGAGCAATTGGCCGTCATACTCGACCGGAGGCCACCCGCACAGGTCCATCAGGATGTCGTGGAGAGGCCGCGCTTCGGCCTCGGCGCGGCGCCGCGCGCGCTCGATCTGGGAGCGCGAGAGCCGCCCGGCGTAATAGTCGGCCAGCTTCTTCGGCCTGCGTTCCTCTCTGCGGCGCGGCAGCGCCAGCCGCCCGCCGGTCAGCCCGGCCAGGGCCATGCCGAAGAAGCCCGCCAGCAGCCCCCACTGAAAACCGTTGCGCGCTCTCTCCGCCGTGCGGGACTCGCGCTCGAGCCATGAGGCGCGCCGCCGCGCCACATACGCGGCTTCGAGATTGTCCCGCGTGAAGGGCTTGCCCTCGCGCAGCATTTCGAGCACGGCTTCCGCCAGCAGAGCGCCGGTGAGCCATGCTTCATCGACGCCCGAGCCGGTGAGCACGTTTGTGGATCCCGAGCACTCGCCGATGCGCGCATAGCCGTCTCCGGCGAGCCAGGGTTCGCCGCGCCGCCCGGACTCGAGCAGCGACTTCGCCCCCCAACTGCGCAGGCGCCCGCCCCGCAGGCGCCTCCAGAGGTACGGGTGCTGCACGAAATGCTGCAAGTAACGGTAGGAGGTCCGCACGGGGCTGTCCATCCAGGAGGGAACAAAGATGCCGACGCTGGCGATGCGGCCGGGATGCACGTAAAGAAATCCGAAGATCTCCGGCTCGGGGAATCCGATGGTGTGCCAGACCGTGCCCTCCTGGAGCGCGCAGCCGTCCGGCAGATCGATGACCATCTTCATGCCTACCGCCCACTCGTCGCGGCGATGGCCCGCAGGCAGGCCGAAATGCTCATCCAACTGCCGCCCGACGGCGCCTACCGGCCCGTCGCCCAC
>DYJN01000098.1 GCA_020723085.1 Arcobacter sp. | reverse complement strand
CGGTGGCCTGGCGCAGTTGGCGCACGATCTGGCGGCGCACGGCGGCGGGCATCTGAACGATGGTGCGCTGCGTGTCGGCTGGTTGTTGAGCAACGACGGCGGCGGCGTGGATTGAGAGTTCGCCGGAGTCCATGGCTTCGACCAGCTCCGGCGTGCCACATTCAACAACGTGCTTGGCGCGCTCGTAACTCTTGTAGCTGTTGAAACCGGCTTTCTTGGCGACGAGCTCCCGAGTTTGGACTCCCGCTGGAACTTCAGGACAATTGTCCTGAAGTTGCCGGTCCGTCCTCTGGCCCTGCCGATTGCCAATCTCCTGCTCCAGGGCCGAGGCAATCGCCGTCCGCTCAGAGGCAGTGAAGCTCTTGCGAACCTCGTTCTCGTCGTGTTCAGCGGCAAGCAGACTGGAGACCCGGACAACCCGAGTGGGAATCCGCGGCCACTTGAGGTGGTCGCGGACAGCGAGCAAGCGCCGCTGCCCGAACACCAGCCGGAAGTCTTCCGTGATCCCGATGGGTTGCAGCAGCCCTTCGCGGGCGATGCTGGCGGCCAGGACCTCCAGGTCGCCCATGTCCTTGCGGTGGCGCTCGCCGATGCGGATCTGCTCGCAGGGAATCTCGACGATCGCTTGTTGCCGGTTCATCGCGCGCCTCCTCGCATGGCCAGAGAGGCCGCCGTGATTCCCGCCGCGACGAACGCACGGCGGAGTTCGGCGATCCAGCGGTAGATGCAGGACCGCGATCTGCCCGATTCCCGGCACACCTCGCGCGGGCTCATCTCGGTCAACTGAAGCGCGAGGGTGCGAAGGTGCTCGGGCAGGCGCGAAAGAACCGTCTGGACATCGATGCGGAGGTGAAGATCCGCTTCCACGCGCGTGGTTGCGCAGGCGCAGAGTTCGCGCGAGTCATCCGGGAGTTCGCTACCGATTTCGGCGCGGATTCCCGCTCTCGCAAGTTTCGCCGCGTGATTTCGAAGAACCCCGGAAACGAAACCGCGCTGGTCCCCACGTGCCGGATCAAACCTGGGCTGCCGGCGGACGTAATCAAGCAGAAGCTCCTGCCGGAGGTCTTCCCAGTCGTCGCGCGTGTAACCTGTGGCGCCCACGATGCGGCTGGCGCGGATCTCGGCCTGCCGAAGGACGAGGGGATCAATGGCGGCGGCGCTCATGAGTCCACCTCCGCGGGCATCGCTTCGATCACCATCCGGAAGGGCAGGCCGTGGCGCACCTCGATGCGCTCCACCGTGCCATCCTTCAGTCGCCCGACCTGTTCGATGAACCGCTCGACCTGGCTTCGCAGTTCAAACCGGTCGAGCCGGCTTTCTGGCCGCGGACCGTCGGCGGCATCCAGTTTCAGTTCGAGGAAAACGCGCGGCTCCGGGCTGAACACGGGCTCGCCACTGCGGATTTCGAGCTCCTCGACACGTCCGAAGTGGATCGTCTGGAACAAGCGCAGCAGGCGCTGCCAGGAGGGAGAGAGGCCTGTGAACTGCATGGCCTACTCCCCCATCCCGGCGCGGTTGCGGACGAGGAACTCGTCCACGGCGGCGTGAATGCGCGGCGGGCGAGCCCCGCCCGGTTCATACTCCTCGCGCGGCGCGAGACCTTTGAGTTCGCGCAGCAGCCGGACGCGGATGCGGTCCAGCCGCTTCATCACCGTCCACACCAGATCGTCATCGAGCTGGTGCAGGGCGGCGGCGCTGCCGATGACGAGCGCCACGTCAGCCAGAGCCTCGCGCACGAGGGGTTCCACATTCAAGGGAGGGCCGGCGTTGGGAGCTGTGGCCGCCGGCGGGACCGTTGGGTTGGTAGCAGAGGGTAAGGTGCTCATCGATTGCCTCTGCCCCGATCCGTGGAAAATTCCTCGGAACGCCGGTTTTTCCCCCGTGCCGAATGCCATGTGGTTGGAAACAAGGGAAATTTAGTTTTGAAGAATTTTCGGCAGACCCGTTTGCGACCGTGGAAAATTCCACGGCGGAGCGCTGAAGGAGTCTACCGGGGGCGCTCTGAGGAGCAATCGAAGGCTGCGATCCAGGTCCCTGTCGCTTCGCTGAACTGGAGAGGATCGCCACCCAGGCCGGTCCGGTCACGCAGCCACCGGTTGAGTTTCAGGACGGCCATGTCGTCACCGGCCCGCACGAGCCTCCCGCCCGAACGCAGAAGTTCAAGGAGAGTCTGGCCCTCCGGCAGGAGCCGGTCCACGTCCCGGGCGAGTCCCAGATCCACCAGCGAGTACTCATTCCATACTGTCTCTTGATGTTCTGCCGCACCGGGTTCGCCCGTGCGGGCATCCCTGGCGCGCCGAACGCTGTTCGCTTTGACGCCCACCGCAATGCGGCCATTGCGGCGCTCGATGATTTGGCAGCTCATCCACGACCCGTCCGAAGGCAGCGGAAGATCGATGTCACCTGCCCGCTTGATCTTGAAGCCGCACGTGTAGGCTTCCTGTTCCGGATCCCAGAGGATCGACTCCCCTTCGGCGGGGATCAGGTTGGCAAGCCGTTTTCGCAGATTGCTGATCTGCCGGCGAAATCCGTCCGGGTTCCCCTTGCGCCGCTTGACTTCGGCCAGCGGCAGCCGCCCGTGGTGCAGCGCGAACCAGAGTAGGATCTGAAAGAGTTTGTCTGCTTCCCCGTGCTTCCGCCTGGTGTCGGCGAAGCCCGCCTCTTCCAGATCGATATTCCATGAATGGCCCCGCGCGAGAACTCGCAGCGACGACTCGCCGACGTCCAGCGTGATCTCCGGCCAAGTGATCCCCTCCGGGATGGGCAGGCTGCGGATCTTATCCTCTTTGATGGCCCGATCTCTGGGCAGGGCATCCTCGATGTAATCGAGGTCTACTGTCAGTCCGTCCGTGCCGAGTTCCACCACTTCGGCTGCGTCGAAGACTGTGAGCCGGTCCATGCCGTGGCTGTTGAGGTGTGGCTGTCCGGCGAGCAAGATCCCGTCCTTGGCGGTGAGATGTCGCGCGGCCACTTCCGCGATCCTCGCGTGCTCGCTGGTCCCGGCCATCGACAGGAACACGTCGCGGAACCGGCCGGCCAGCCGCCGCCGGCCGAGCTTCCACACGCTGCCCGCCAAGATCTCCTCAACCGAACCGGAGAGAGCCATCGCGGCGGCGAGATTCGCGGCCATCACGTTGCCATCGACGACCCACTGCCGCAGGCGGATTTCCGGAACATGCACCGGGCCCTCATCCGGACACCGGATGTAGGCGCGTTTGCCCAAAGGGTCCCGAACGCTCGGCTCCCAGAGCACATCTTCCCGGTGCATCTTCCCACACGCGTCACACACCACCGAAGCGGCGAGCGGTCCTTCTCGCAGGAGGCCCAATTCCACCAGCCGGTCGAAGATCGGCCGTGGCCATTGGCGCACCTCGTCGAAGCAGAAGGTCCTCTCCTCGGAAGCGCCGCGGCGCACAACCGCGCTCCAGAGTTCAGCCGGCGGCCTCAATCGTCCACTCCTTGAGGTATCCCCGGAGAATCTCCGCCTCTTCCGAATCGTCCAGATTGCAGTGCGTCGGCGTGATCTCGAAGCTCACCGTCCGCTTGCGCTTGCCCGGCGGCTCGAACACCGCTTGCAAGCTCACCTCGCGGATGGTCACGTTCGCAAGCGTGGCTGTCTGCTCGTTCAGGTGCGCCCGGATCAAGTCGTAAACCGGCTTCTGGGAGCGGCAGGTATCGACCGTGATCGTCCCGCTGTCTGCCCCATGCACCTCGAAGCGGAGTGCCTTCACGCGGACGGAGGCGATGTGGTCTTCGGGCTTCGTCCGCAACTCAACATCGGACTTCTTGAACAGATCGAGATTGTACGGCGCGGGTTTCCAGGGCTCGGATTCCTTCGCTTGGCCGAAGGCCAGTTCCGTGAAAATGCCCGTCAACTCGTCGCGCACCGCGCGGCCGCCCTGCGCATACAGGTCGATGGTCCCCGACGTTCCGTCATAGATGAAGACCACTTCGAAGGCCTTGCTCCAGGGCCGCCGGCCCAACTCGCCCGCTTCGTCGTAGCCAAGAACCTCGTCTTCGTAATCCGCCGGGTAGGCGAAGAACCAGTGGCTGCCGTTGCTGCGCCGCTGGTGCTCCACCTTGCACGGCGCGCCACGGCCATCCCGCGTGCGGTAGTAATCGCCAATGCGAGGGCCAAGCTGTGCCTTCACAGCCTCCGGCGTAACCAGATCCTGCTTCGGAAAGCCATTGCGCTTCTCCCAGGAGGTGCGCCGCAGCCCTTCGATGTGATCGAGAATCCGCGCGGCCGAGAAGACCTCCGGGTGATCGAGCGAGCAGGCAAGCGCGCGCTCATGGGCATTGCTGAGCGCGGCGAGCTCTTCGGCCAGATCGAGTCCCTGGTCCCGCCCGGCTTCGATCAGCGCGCGCGTGCCGCGAGGCGTGGCCAGGCAATGGACCTGGCGCAGGATGCGTCCGATGGCCCGAATATCGCCGTCCTCCATCGTTTGCCAGCGCTCGAAGATGCGGTCGGCGCTGCCTTTGGAGCCCGCATCCCAGGCAAAGCCGGCAAAGGCAGAGTAGGAAGCGAACAACCGGGCCAGTGTTTCGTTGGGAATGAGCCGGATGACGGTCTTGGCGTTGTACTGCATCACACGAATACCTCGCTACTGGTCAGGGCTCCGCGCGATCAGTACAGCAGTCAACAGCCGGGGACAACGGCAAGACGAGGCGAGGCCCCAAGGTGCCGGAGCCAGAAGAACGCTCTACACAAACGCTGCTGACAGGGCCATTTTAGCATGGCGAAGATTTAGCGAAATAAGTCACAAGATAACCGTTTGCCCGGCTTGCAAATCTCAGGCTTTAAAAGCTTTCGCACTGTGGATGGCTGTGGAAATCGGGCCGTCTTCCGCTCGACGGTGCTGCGACTGGTAAAATGGTCACTGAGGTGGCCACATGAGAATCACCACGGTCCGGGAGTTTCGCGACAACGCCACCGGGCTGCTGCGGTCGAAAGCGCCCATCCTGGTCACGCGCCGCGGGCGTCTGGCTGGCGTCTTCTTCCCTTGGCCGGAAGAGAGTCTGCCCGTGGAGTTCAAGAAGGAGCTCTTCTCGGTCCTGTCTTCGGAGATCAGCCGCGAGTTCATGAAGCGGAAGATCAGCGAGGAGGAGGTCCAGGCGGATTTCGAGAGCTGGCGAAAGGCCCGCCGTGCGCCTCGTGGCTGATGCCAACGTCTTGCTCTCGGCCGTGATCGGCGGGCAGGCCAAGACCGCACTCGAACATCCCGGCGTAGAAAGCGTGGTCACGACTGCGGCCACGTTCGAGGAAGTTCAGGAGTACGCCGGGCATCTCGCGCAGAAGAAACGGTTGGACCTCGAGCTGGTGCTGCTTGCCGTAGCGACGCTGCCCGTCAGGATCGTGCCGAGGGAGCAATATAAGGACGCTCTCCCGCGAGCCCGAAAGAAAATCGGAAAGCGCGATCCGGATGACGTCGAGATCCTGGCGCTTGCGATGCACCTGGAGTGGCCGTTGTGGTCGAACGACAACGATTTCGAAGCGGCCGGAATCGAATGGTACACAACCGCCGAGTTACTTGAGCGGCTCAAGTCCGCCGAGTAGAATCTGCCACGCCCTTCTCTGATCCTCCCAAAGCGGCATCTTGGCGATCCGCCGCAGCGCCGTTTCGCTGAACGGGGCACGCCCGGAGAATGGCGGCAGACCCAACACCGCTGCCTGGATGTCCGGCGCGAGCCAGACGAGCATCATGATCTGGCTGATCCGCTCCCGGCTCACGCATCCCAGACGCGCCAAGCCGGCGTAGTCGCGCACCTCGCCGCGGTCGATCATCTCCTGAAACTGAAGCGCCAGCGCCAGCACCTGCGCCGCGCGGATGGGGCGGCCAGGCCGAGGCGCCGCCTCCACTGCCGCCGGTGGCTGCCTCTCCGGACGGCTGATCTGCCGCACCCGATGCGGCAACGTGGTCTTCACCTCGAACCGTGTCATGCCTGCGTTCACTGGTTTCGCACCTCCGCGCAAAGTTGTTTGATCGCCGCCGTGCGGAAGCCAACCGTCACCTCGCCGTTCCGGCCGTCGTAGGTCACCCGGTCGACCAGCGTCTTGACGAACTTCTCTTGCTCGCGCGGCGTCATCTCGGCCCACAGCCGGTCAAACTCTCGCAGGGTCCTTCGGACGTCGGCGACGTCCACCGTCTGGCCGGCCCACTCAGCCAACTGGTCGCGGACCTCGCGTAGCTTGCGTTCGAGCAGCGCCGCGCGTTCCTGCACCTCGGCCATGCGGTCCACGGCCAGCTTGCCGCCCGTGCGCACAAGGCCCGCGAGTTCCTGGCTCAGCCGTTCCAGTTCGCGTTCCATCAGCCGCTTTTCACGCTCCAGGCTCTCGATATCGGCCACGCGCTGCTCGCCGAGCGACTCCACCACCCTGTCCACGACAGCCGGGTTCGCGGCGATGCCGCGGACCTGCTCGATCACCGCCTGCTCGATCGCGGGCGCCGACACCGAGCGCGTCGGGCACTGGTTGTACCCTCGCTGGTGCGCGTTCACGCAGACATAGTAGCGGTAGAGCTTGTTCGGCGTGTTCTGCGTGTAGGTGTGGACCATGCCCGCATCGCAACTCGCGCAGCGTAGGATGCCCTTCAGCAACGCGCCGTACTTGTTGCGCACCTGGCGGCCGCCCGTGCGCCCGTTGAAGCGGAGCCGGTCCTGGACCCGCTGCCAGATCTCGGGATCGACGATGGCCTCATGCTCGCCCTCGTAGATCTGGCCGCCATGTTCGACCTTGCCGATGTAGATGATGTTCGTGAGCAGGTTGTAGAGACGGTTCTTGGCGAAGGGACCACCGCCGGCCAGCCGGCCTTTGCGCGTCGTCCATTCCTTCATCCGCCAGCCGCGGCGGTTCAGTTCCTCGACGACCGGGATCAGCGATCCGTGCTCCAGGTACAGATCGAAGATCGCCCGCACTCGCGCGGCCTCGTCCTCGTTCACCACTAACGCGCCACCGCGCTCACTGATGTCATAGCCGAGCATCGGAATGCCGCCCACCCACCGGCCTTTGCGCCGCGCCGCCGACATCTTGTCACGCGTGCGTTCGGCGATCATCTCGCGCTCAAACTGAGCGAAGCTCAGCAGGATATTCAGCGTCAGCCGGCCCAGCGAGCTGGTCGTATTGAACTGTTGGGTCACCGAGACGAAGCTCGCGCCGTGCTTGTCGAGTACCTCCATGATGCGGGCGAAGTCGAGCAGCGAGCGCGTCAGCCGGTCCACCTTGTAGACCATCACGCAGTCGACAAGCCCATCGCGGACATCCTGAAGCAGCTTCTGCAACGCGGGCCGGTCCATGTTGGCGCCGGTGTAGCCGCCATCGTCGTAGTGCTCCGGCAGCGCCACCCAGCCCTCGCCGCGCTGGCTGCGGATGAAGGCTTCGGCCGCATCGCGCTGGGCGTCGAGCGTGTTGTACTCCTGCTCGAGTCCTTCCTCAGTGGACTTGCGCGTGTAGATTGCACAGCGGACGGTCGATTGCCGCGGACCCACGATCATCCCGTTACCGGCGGCCATTCTTCTTCTCCGTCAGGCCGAAGAACAGCAGGCCATTCCACTTGGTTCCGGTGATCTCCTGGGCGATCGCGCTCAGCGATGTGTAGCGCCGGTCGTTGTAAGCGAAGCGGCCGTCGTCGAGGACCTGGACGACGTGGGTCCGTCCCTTGTACTGCTTCATAATCCAGCCGCCGGGCATGGGCAGCCGCGGATCCCGGTCCGGCTCGATCGTGGCCACGGCGGTCTGCTCGGGCGGAAGCCCGGTGCGGCGCTTTTTGATGTTGCTGATCACGCGGTTCCGCAGCGGCGAATTCCGCGCGATGGCGCGCGCCCTCTCAAGGAGCCCATCAGGCTGCCAGCCCTCCTCGTCCGCCTGCAATCGCCAGGCGGTCTTGCGGAACAGGAACTGCCGGTGCGCGCTCGCCGGATCCTTGCCGAAGACCTTGCGGTGCTCTTCGCGCAACGCCGGCACGTTCATCGCGGCCAGCGCGGCGATCCGCTCTCGGAGCGTCTTCTTCATGCGTCAACCTCACTGACATGAAGGCTCTCCGGGCGCGGGTTATCAAGTTCTCTGTTGACGGATTCGGGCGCATCTTTGGAGGTTGCTTCGATGCGCCGGGCGCGCCGGTAGCGCAGGTAAGCCGTGGAAAGAAGCCTGGCAATGTCGGTCAGCGCCGCGTCGGTGGTTCGGCCGCGGAAGTCCATGGGTATGCCGTTCCTTGGGGTTCGGCACCCACAACGGCTTCCGCTTGGCGGCCACGCGCGCTGTCCGGTGCTCTGTCAATAGATACTCAGGCGAGTTCGAAAGTGTCCAACCGGGCTGCGCTCTCAACCAGCCTGTCAACAAACGCGGAGCTGTCAACGGAGAAAGCGGAGAGTTTGAAGGGTTCAGAGAGGCCAACGAACTCAACCATGATGGTTGAGCGCGTGGCCCGGTTGGAGGCATTTCCAACTGGAGAACCGCGCCGAAACGCAAATACTGGCGAATGTTTGGGATAAGGCGCGGCCGCAAATCGCGATGGCGTCAAGCAGAACGGGGCGGCGGGAAGTTACCGTTTGGAAGAGTGGCTCCCCGGCATGGATTCGAACCACGATTCACGGCTCCAAAGGCCGCTGTCCT
>DYJN01000097.1 GCA_020723085.1 Arcobacter sp. | reverse complement strand
TGCGTGTCAGAGAACTCGCTCTCAGTTTGCGGTCCTGCTGGGTGCGCCATCTCAGATCTGTGAACCTTGCCGGTACGCGGCGCCACTCGACCCCGAAGTTTTCAGATGCCGATCTGATTGTTGGGCGGGATAACTCATAGATGCCATTGATCTTGGGCCGCGGCAAACCGCGTCGAACCGCTCCAGGCCCGGCTGGGCCTGAAAATCGCGAAGGTGTCAGGCACCATTGGCACCTTCGCGAAATTGAGGAAAGTGCCGGATCAGGCTGTCCCCCTCGCGAGACCCAGCAACTCTCGCAACCCCTCGTCCGTCCCGCAGCCGGCACGCGGCGAATCCACCGCCCGTCGCGGACCTTGCTCAAGTGTCTTCCCGACCCTCGCCGATGCGGTCTCCGGCTACGTTGGAAACTCCACTTTTTCGGGCGCCCCCTCCTTGCGCCGCCGCGATCGTCGCCGCTACGCCGCCCGCTGCCACCGGTCCGGCGCAGGAACAGAACAGGTTGACGCGCCCGGTGACCGTATAGGTTCCCATCCGCCCGTTGGTGGCTACAGCGGCACAGCATGCGAAGCCCGCCGGGGACGCCGTCGTTTCAGCCCCGTCCGGCGCGTACACCGTCGTGCGCGTCAGGTATTGCCCGTGGCCGCACGTGCACAGGATGCTGTTGTCGGAAGAGGTCGAAAAGCCGTACACCACCGTCCGGTCCTCGCTGAAGGCGGCGTCATTGTAGACGCTCACGGAAAAGACCATCTGGCACTGGGCAGCCACGGCCGGCGCCGGCGCAAGCCAGAGCGCCGCGCCTGCTGCCAAAGACCTCATGCGCGGCCGCATGGTTCCTGGCGCCCTATCACTGGGCGCCATAGATGACGATCCGGGACTTGACATGCGTGCGCACGTGCCGGTCGATCCGCTCGACCACCCCCGCCGGAAGCTGACGCCGGATCTCGGCAGCCGCCTCCTCTATCCGCCTCGGCCTCTGCGCCAGCAGCGAGGCGATCTGGCGCGACGATTCGGCCGTATGCACGCCCTGGCTGGCAACCTGGAGACCGCGCTCGGTCTCGTTCAGCCCCGCTTTGAGCCCCGCGAGGAGCTTCTTGAGCGCCTCCGCAGGGTCCGGTTCCAGCCCGAGCGGAGCCAATTGGGCCGCTTGGCGCCTCCGCGCTTCCTCGGGAGCGTTTTCCTCCAAACCAAGAGCAGCGAGAAAGCGCGCGTAGGCCAGTTCATCCGAAATGAGCTCCGGGGCCTGGCCCCGTCCACCAACACGGGAAGCTCGGCCGGCTGATGAGTGTGCTGCGCCGACGCGAGATTCCAGGAAAGGGCGGCCGGCATGAACAGCAGCCTCGGTGTCATAGAATCTCTCTCCTTTTGCTCGTGCTTCCCCTGTGCCAGCCGCCTTTCTCCCTGGCCTGCCAACAGTCCGCGCGCCGTCGCTCCTTCTGCGCCCTGCGCTTGGGCCGCCGGGAATGGCAACAGGAAGCGGCCTTTTTATGCAAGGAAAATCCCCCGGCAGTGCTCAAATCGTGACCGATGCGAAGATCCGGTGTCCGATCTTTTTTCCCCATCCTGCAAGAGTCAGGGGGGCTGCATTCCATGATGAAATTCTCGTACGCCAGCGGGAGGCGGGAGGTCCAGAGGCGCCAGATTTTCTGGAAATAGTACAGGTGTTGTAATTCCACATTGTTCCAAGAAACAGAGTTGCATTTCTGTTCCGGGTTCGGAACAAAAGAGCGCACGACGGCGCCGGACAAACTTTATTCTTTTCATAAAAGGACGGTTGGAGATTCGGCAGGATGGCGGCCGCCGCTTCGGCCGGTGGCGCTCGTCACCGGCCAGACCGGCTTCGCCGTCGAGATGCTTGAAGGGGACGCTGGGCAGCCCGCGAGCAGGCAGAGCCCCCAGCGCAATCCGAAGATCGCCGCACCTGCCCGCGACGCTAGACTGGTGAGGTGACTGCGCCGCGCATCCTGGACGTCGGCTGCGGCCTGAACAAGCGGCCGGGTTCAATCGGCATCGACCGGAATCCGAGGACCGCCGCGGACGTCATCGCCGACCTCGACCACTTCCCGTATCCTTTCCGGGATTCCTCGTTCGACGAACTTCATGCGACCCACGTCATCGAGCACGTCTCCGACGTGGTCCGCACAATCGAAGAGTTCCACCGCCTGGTTCGTCCCGGCGGGCGCATCTTCGTCACCACACCGCATTACACGGACTTTTCGAGCTTCTGCGACCCTACGCACCGCTGGCACCTGAATTCGTTCAGCTTCCGCTATTTCGGCGCCGATCATGGGGGCTTCGGCTACTACTCGGCAGCGCGGCTGCGTGAGAGAAAAGTCCGCGTGCGGCTACTAGCTCTTTGGAGGTGGCTCGGCTTCGAACTGCTGGTGAACGCCTGGCCGCGCTTCCGGCTGTTCTGGGAGCACTATCTGTGCTTCGTGGTCCGGGGCAAGGTGATGGAGTTCGAGTTCGAAGCCGTCAAATGAAAGGCCGTGTGGCTGCGCGGCTTTTACCGGCTGTGCGATGAAGTGCGCCACTGGGCGCGGATGCGCCGGCATCCGCGCCACATCGCCCTCGGCAGGCGCGCCGAGGATCTGGCTCACCGCTATCTCGAGGCGGAAGGGCTCACCGTCGTCGACCGCAACTGGACGCTGCCGGACCGGGACGCCGAAGTCGATCTGGTGGCCCTGGACGGCGACATCGTCGTGTTTGTCGAGGTCAAGAGCCGGGCGCAAACCACGGCGGGCGATCCGCTGCGCGCCATCGACCGGGCGAAACAGCGGCGCATTGTCCGGGCGGCGCGCCTGTTCCTCCGGCGCTGGCGCATCCCGCCGGAGAAGGCGCGCTTCGATATCGTCACCGTTGTCTTCGAGCCCTACCAGATCCGCCATTACCGCGACGCCTGGTCACCAGCGGAGTGGGATCGGCTATCCTGAGGGATGCCGACTGAACTTTCAGCAGGGTGGATTGGACTTGCCTGAGCTGAGAAAAGATCCGATCACCGGCCGCTGGGTGATCATCTCGACCGATCGCGCGCGCCGCCCCATGGATTTCGTGCGGGACCGCACGCCCCCGCCGCCGGCGCGCATCTGCCCGTTCTGTCCGGGGCTGGAGAAGAAGACGCCGCCCGAGATCCTCGCTTACCGTGAATCCGGCGAGCCAAACACGCCGGGCTGGCTGCTTCGCGTGGTGGCGAACAAGTTCCCCGCCCTGCGCGTGGAAGGCGATCTCAACAAGCAGGGCGAAGGGCTCTACGACCGCATGAACGGCGTCGGCGCCCATGAGGTGATCATCGAGACGCCCGAGCACAACACCTCGCTGAGCGAGATGAGCGAGAAGCAGGTGTCCGACGTGTTTTTCGCGTTCCGCGACCGCATGATCGACCTGCGCCGCGACGCCCGGCTCCGCTATGTGATCGCGTTCAAGAACCATGGGGCGGCGGCGGGCGCGACGCTCGAACACCCGCACAGCCAACTGATCGCGCTCCCTGTGGTGCCCAAGCGCGTGCAGGAGGAGCTGGAAGGGGCGCGGCGCTATTACAGCTTCCGCGAGCGATGCATCTACTGCGACATCCTCCAGCAGGAATTACAGACCCGCGAGAGGATCGTGTTCGAGTCCGACCACTTCATCGTCATCGCGCCGTTCGCCTCGCGCTTTCCCTTTGAGTCATGGATCGTGCCGCGGCGGCACAACGCGCATTTCGAAGCGAGCGAACCTGCCGTGATCCAGAACCTCGGCTGGGTGGTCCGCACCGTGCTGCGCAAGATCGACAAGGCGCTCGAGCAGCCGCCGTACAACTTCATGCTGCATACGGCGCCGTTGCAGGAGGGGCCGCTTGATCACTACCACTGGCATCTGGAGGTGATCCCGAAGCTGACCAAAGTGGCGGGCTTCGAGTGGGGCACGGGCTTTTACATCAACCCCACGCCGCCCGAAGAGGCGGCGCAGTTCCTGAGGGAGATCGGTCTGCCCTGAGTCTCAGCCCGCGCACGCCGCGGCTGCGTAGAGGCGTTGGTCCGCGATGAGGCGCTCCATCCGCTGCCCCGCGGAGCGGGCTTCCAACAGGCAACGGCCGCCAGGATCCCAGGCTTCCACGCGCACCACGCCCGGCCGGCGCAACACCCGCAGCACCGCCTGTGCGCCTCGCGCCGCGGCCAGCGCCCGCGGTTCGTACTCGGCTCCGGCCATCATCTGCCACCCGCCATTCGGCCCCAGCAGCACCGTCCACTCCCCCTCGCTGCCGGCCGCTGCCGAGGCCTGTGCCGTTTCCAGCAGCTCCGCCGCCCGCGCCATGAGTTCCGTCACACGACCCTTATCGGCCCGCCGGCCGGAAGATTGACGCGGAATCTCCGCGTCAGCGCAGCCCCAGCCCGCCGTCCACCTGCAGCACCTGCCCCGTGACGAACGTGCTCGCCTTCAAAAAGAACACCACGGCATCGGCGATCTCCTCGCCTGTTCCCGGCCGTCCTGCCGGCGTCGCTCGGGCCATCTTCTGAATGGCCGGATCCTCGCGCTCTTCAAATGGAATCACCCCTGGCGCCACGGAGTTGACGCTGATCCGCGGCGCAAGCGCCTTGGCCAGCCCGCGTGTCAGCGCCGCCACCCCCGCCTTGGAAGCGCAATAGTGCACGTGTTCCGGCCAGGCCAGGAACGCCCCCATCGAACTGATGTTCACGATCCGGCCTCCGCCGCTGCTTTGCATGAGCCGCGCCGCCTCCTGCGCGCAGAAGAACGCGGCCTTCAGGTTCACCGCATGAATCGAGTCCCAATCGGACTCCGTGATCTCCAGCACGGGCGCGCGGGCGAAGCGGGCCGCGTTGTTCACCAGCCCGTACAGCGGCTGCCGCCCGGCCCCGATGCGCGCGAACATGGCGCGGATCTCGTCCACGCGCTCCAGGTTCGCCTGATAAATGGGCGCGCCCCCGCACTGCCCAGCCACCTCGCGCGCCTCTGCCTCCGAGGTTCCATAGTGCACCAGCACGCGGGCGCCTTCGGCATGCAGGCGCAATGCGATCGCCCGGCCGATGCGCCGCGCCGCGCCGGTCACCAGCACGGTCCTGCCTTCGAGCTCGCTCATCTCTGCTTCCTATGATTGTCGCCTGCGCCGCGCGGGTGCGGCTTCGCCGCATCATCCGCGCCCCGTGACCCACACGCCGCCGAGCACCAGCGCCCCTCCCGCGGCCACAGGCAGCGTGACCGGCTCGTGCAGGAAGACGAGACCCGTCGCCGCCGCGATCACCGGCTGCAGATAGCTGAACGCCGCCAGGCGCGAAGCCGGCATGTGGTCCAGCGCATAGTAGAAGATCAGGTAGCAGAGGATCGAAGCCAGCAGCGTCATGTAAGCCAGCGCCAGCCAGCCTCCCAGGCTGACGCTTCGGTATTGGAATCCGAGAGACTGCTGGACGAGCAGCGGCGCTCCAGCCAGCGCGCCCGCGACGTAGCCCAGCGCGTTCACTGTGAGCGAGTCGTGCCGCTGCGTGACCTCCTTGCTGAACACCGTGTAGAGCGAGAAACACAAAGCGGCGAGGAAGACCAACAGATCGCCCGGCAGTGACGCCCCGCGGCTGCTCGCGCCGCCGATGTGCAGGACGCCGACGCCCGCCACCGCGGTCAGCATCCCGGCGGCTTTGCGCGCGGTGATCCGCTCCTGCCCGCGCAAGGCGGCCAGCGCCATCACTTGCAGGGGTGTGGTGGCGATGATGAGCGCTGCGTGCGCCACGCTCGTCCGCGCCATGCCGAGAATGAAAAAAACCTGGTTCAGTGTGATGCCGAACACGCCCAGCAGGCCAAGAAAGGAGAGTTCCCGTGCGGTCCACGGCTCCGCCTTCAGGCGGCGGAAGCGGACCGCCAGATAGGCGGGAGCGAGGAGCGCCGCGGCCAGCGCCGCGCGCAGGGGGCCGATCATCAGGGCGGGAAAGTCGCGCAGCGCGGCCTTCGCCACCACATAGTTCGCGCCCCAGATGAGCGTCATCAGCAGGATGAGCGCGTAGAGCGCCCGGGGCGCGGGTTTCACGGAGCGCAGAATATCTCCTGCCGCACGCGGACGGATTCCAGAAACTCCATGTCGAGCGCGTATCCGAAGCCCGGTTCGTCCCGCAGCACGATCGTACCCCGCGGCGTCACCTCCACTGCGGGTTGGATGATATCGCGGGTCCAGTACCGTTTGCTGGCCGAAACGTCGCCAGGCAGCGTGAAATTCGCCAGAGACGCCATGGCGATGTTGTGGGCGCGGCCCACGCCGCTTTCCAGCATCCCGCCGCACCAGACGGGAATGCCGTGGCTCAGGCAGGCGTCGTGGATCGCCTTCGCCTCGGCGAAGCCTCCCACACGGCCGAGCTTGATGTTGATGATTCTGCAGGCGCCCAGCCCGATCGCCTGCTCGGCGTGATGGCGCGTGCGAATGCACTCGTCCAGGCAGATGGGCGTCTTCAGTTTCTCCTGCAGCCGCGCATGATCCATGATGTCGTCATGCGCCAGCGGCTGCTCGATCATCATCAGGCGGAATTCGTCCAGCGCCTTCAGCCGTTCGGCGTCCGCCAGCGTGTAGGCGCTGTTGGCGTCCGCCATCAGCAGGATGTCCGGAAACTCCCGCCGCACGGCTTCCACCGTGTTGACGTCCCAGCCCGGCTTGATCTTGATCTTGATCCGCTGATAGCCCGCCTCGAGCTCCGTACGGATCTTGCCGAGCAGTTCCTCCACAGTGTTCTGGATGCCGATCGAGACGCCGCAGGGGATCTCGCGGCGAACCCCGCCGCCGATGGCCTTCCAGAGCGGAACGCCGCGCAGCCGCGCCTCCAGATCCCAGCACGCCGCCTCCAGCCCGCCGCGCGCCATGCGGTGCCCGCGCAGGCTGGCGCCGATCCGCGCCGCGTCCGCGGCAGAGTCCAGCTTCCGGCCGAGGGCTTCGGGGATCAGGTACTCGCGCAGAATCAGCCACGCGCCTTCCGTCCATTCTTCGTTGTAGTGAGGATGCTCGCCGCAGGTGACCTCGCCCCATCCGGACACCCCGCCGGAGGACACCTCCACAAGGATGATCCGGCGGCGCGTCGTGCGGCCGAAGCTCGTTTCGAAGAAATGCACCAGCGGCATTTCCAGCCAGTGCAGACGGATCTGCTCTATTTGAAATTCCATGTTCCGATAAGATAAACGCCCTCGCCGGGCCGCTTGACGAACCCCACAACGGCCAGACCCTGGCTGAAATACTCCTCAAACCTGCCGCTCGCAGACGCCTGAATGACTTTCGCTTTTTCTGGATCGGAAGCCCGGATTTCTGCAATATCGGCTGGTATCACGATCCGCTGGAGGATCGGGCCGCGCTCGGGTTCGCGCCCTTCCAGAATGGCGTTTACCCGGGGCGAATCCAGATGCCATTCCGCCACGCAGCGGTCGGTGGGCAGCCCGCCATGAAGCGGCGAAGTGGTGGTGCCGTACTGGTTGCGCACGTAGCGCCGCACGATGGCGCCCAGCCGTTCCATGTTGAAGAACGCGTTCTTCAGCTCCAGCGGGTCGAACGTCCACTCGACGAGCCGGATGCCGCGGCTGAGCGCTTCCTCGCGCTGTGCCAGCTTCAGTCTGCGCCCAACGCCCAGGTTGCGGTATTCGGGCAGCACCCCCATCATGTGGCTGTGCAGGTACATGGCGCCCTGTCTGAGCCCGGGGATGGCGAGCAGGAACCCCACCATGCGCTCCCCGTCGAAGGCGCCGAGCGTCTGCCCTCCCACTTTCTGGGCGACGACGAACAGGCGCAGGGGCAGCAGCTCGATGTCGGCGAAGCCCCAGATCTCCTTCTGGAGCCTCACCGCCTCGTTCAGCTCGCCGAGCCCCGTCAGTCCGCGGATTGCAATCCTTCTTTCGCCTTCGCCTGCTGCCAAAGCTCTTCCATCTCCTCAAGCGTGGTCTGCCTGAAGTCCCTGCCGCGGGCGGCGAGTCCGTTTTCGACCTCCGCGAAGCGTGCGCGGAATTTTGCGTTGGTCCGCCGCAGCGCCTGCTCGGGATCGACCCCGAGGAAGCGGGCTGCATTCACGGCCGTAAACAGGAGATCTCCAATCTCCTCCTCGATTTTTTCGCGGGAATCGTGCTCGCGCGCTGTCTCCAGCTCAGCAATTTCTTCGCGCATTTTTTCGATCACACCGTTGATATTCGGCCAGTCGAATCCGGCCGAAGCGGCTTTTTTGGACAGATGCGCCGCCTCCATCAGCGCCGACTGGTTGCGCAGCACGCTCTCCAGCAATCCCTTCTTCTCTTCCCCGCGATCCCGCTTTTCCTCTTCCTTGATCTCGTTCCAGCGCGCAAGCACCTGCTCCGCCGTCTTCGCCGTTCCGTCCCCGAACACGTGCGGGTGGCGGCGGACCAGCTTGGCGTTGATCGCATCCAGCGAGTCGGCGATCGTGAAGCGGCGCTCCTCAGCCGCCATCTGCGCGTAGAACACCGCCTGCAGGATCAGGTCCCCCAGCTCCTCCGCCAGCGCGCGCCAGTCGCGGCGGTCGATGGCATCCAGCACCTCGTAGGCCTCTTCCAGCGTGTACGGCTTGATCGAGTCGAAGGTCTGCTGCCGGTCCCATGGGCAGCCCCCTTCGGCGCGGAGCCGCGCCATGATCTCGACGAGACGCTCGAACTTCGCGCCCACGGACGGGCGGCCGGGATCTTCCTGCATGGGGGAAAAATTCAGCGTAACATAGACTGCCGCCGGGGCCGTGGATTCCATCCGCGCGCCGCCGTATGCTCAATGTCATGAGACTGGCAGTCTTCTTGTTGATTGGCGCCGCACTGACGTCGTCAGCCGCGCATCCCTCCGTC
>DYJN01000034.1 GCA_020723085.1 Arcobacter sp. | reverse complement strand
CGCAGCCGTCGCCGCGCAGCGCCAGCCAGCCTTCGCGGGCGATGAGAGGAGTCATGATCAACCCCGCCACAGGGTCCGCCCACCACCAGCCAAGCGTGGCGTTCAACAGCAGCCCGCCGAGCAGAATCGCCGACAGATAGCTGCACAGCAGCGTCTGTTTGGCGTCGGCAGCCAGCGCTCCGCTGCCGAGCTCGCGGCTCACCGCCCGTTTCTTCCGCGACAGAACCGGCATGATGGCAAGAGAGCAGCAGGCGAGCACAATCCCCGGGATGGACCGGCCGGGAGCTTCCCTGTGCCACAGCTTCTCGACGGCTTCGTAGCCGACATAAGCCGCCAGCAGGAAGAACGAGCAGCCGATGAGCCGCAGGGCGCGCCTCTCGAACTCCTCCCTCCGGTGATGATCGTCCAGATTGAGCCGCCACAGCATGATGGAGCCGGAGATGCTTTCGATGACGGCGTCCACGCCAAAACCCACCAGAGCGATGCTGCCGGCGAGCCATCCGGCGGTGATCGACACCACGGCTTCGATCACGTTGTAGCTCAGCGTGATGTATTCGAGCCGCAGGCCCTTGCGCACCTGCGCCTGCCGCGCGGTCAGACTGGCGCCAGCCATCTTTCCCATTGTCCATCAGCGCGCCCTGCGCCCGGATTTCACACATCGCTATCCTGAGAGGGAAAGGCATCCTCGCATGAAACGAACCCGGTTGTTCATCTTCCTCCTGCTCGCCTTCAGCCTCGTCCATGCCGACGAGGGGCTGTGGCTGTTCAACGCCATCCCGGAATCGCAACTCGCTTCAAAGTTCCGGTTCAAGCCTGCGAAGGAGTTCCTCGATCACCTCCGCCTGTCGTCAGTCCGCTTCGGCGGCGGCTCCGGCTCCTTCGTCTCCCCGAACGGACTCATCTTTACCAACCATCACGTCGCCTCGCGCTGCATCCAGGATGTCAGCTCGAAGGAACACAACTACATGCGCGACGGCTTCTATGCCGGGGCGCAGGAGAAGGAACTGAAGTGCCCCGGGCTGGAAGTGCAGGTCCTGCTCGACATTCAGGACGTGACGGAGCGCGTGAACCAGGCTGTCACCGCGGCGCCATCCGATCCGAAAGCCGCCACGCAGCGGCAAGCGGCGATGAACACGATCGAGAAGGAATGCATGGACCGCCACGGCGGCTCGTGCTCGGTGGTGACCCTGTATTCGGGCGCGCTGTACCATCTGTACCGCTACAAGAAATACACGGATGTGCGGCTGGTCTTCGCGCCGGAAGAGGCGATCGCGTTCTTCGGCGGCGACCCGGACAATTTCACGTATCCGCGCTACGACCTCGACATCACGTTCCTGCGCGCCTATGAAGACGGCAAGCCGGCGGCCACGCCCCACTACCTGAAGTGGTCGCGCGGCGGTCCCCGCGAAGGCGAGCTCGCACTGGTCAGCGGCCATCCGGGCTCCACGGACCGCTTCATTACGCTGGCGCAGCTGGAGTTCCTGCGGGATGTCAGCTATCCGCGCACGCTGCGCTACCTCTCCGGCATCATTCAGTCGCTCAAGGAATTCGGCGCCCGGAGCGAAGAGAACCACCGCGTCGCCCGCGGCAAGCTCTTCGGCGCGGAAAACTCGTTCAAGGTGCGCGATGGGGAGATGAAGGGCATGCGCGAGGCGTGGCTGATGGAGGCCAAGCGCCGGAGCGAGGAGCAGTTCCGCGCCGCGGCAGCCGCGAATCCCAAGGCGAAGGAAGAGCTGGGCGGCGCCTTCGAGCAGGTGGCGGCGGCGTATCAGAAGTGGCGGGCGCGCTCGCCGGAGTATCTGCTCGAGTCTGGAGCGATCCTTTGCGACATGTTCACCTACGCGCGGCATCTGTACCGGCTGGCCGAGGAACGCCCGAAGCCGAATGCGGAGCGGCTGCGCGAGTACAGCGACGCGGCGCTGCCGTCGCTCGAACACCGCCTGTTCGCTCAGACGCCGGTGACGCCGGAGCTGGAGGCGCTGATGCTTCAGAAGTGGTTCGAACTGCTGAGCTCGGAATTGGGCGCTTCGCATCCTGTGGTGCGGCGGATTCTCGAGGGCAGGACGCCCGCCGATGCCGCGCGCGGATACGTCTTCAGCTCGAAGGTGCACGACGTGAACGAGCGGAAGCGGCTGGCAGCCGACGCGCCGGCGGTGCGGAATTCCAGCGATGGAATGATCCGGCTGGTCAGGATGATCGACCCCCATGCGCGGGCGATCCGGAAAGTGTTTGACGAGGAGTTCGATCCGGTGCTGCGCGACGCGTCGTCGCGGATCGCGCGGGCGCGGTTCACGCTGTACGGGACATCCGTGTACCCCGACGCCACGGGTTCGCTGCGGCTGTCGTTTGGCGCCGTACAGGGATACCGCAACGCGCAGGGGCAGCCGGTGAGGTGGGCGACGGACTTCGACGGGCTGTACCGCCGCGCCACGGGCGAGGATCCGTACAAGCTGCCCGCACGGTGGCTCGAGCGGAAATCCGCGCTGCGGCTCAGGACGCCATTCAACTTCGTCTCCACGGCGGACATCATCGGCGGCAATTCCGGTTCGCCCACGGTGAACACGCGCGGCGAGGTGATCGGCATCGTGTTCGACTCGAACTACGAGGCGATGCACAACCGCTTCGTCTACGGCATGGACCGCGGCGAGCGGTGCGTGCACGTCGCCTCAAGCGGCATCATCGAGGCGCTGCGTTCGGTCTACGGCGCCACGCGGGTGCTGCAAGAGCTCGGCTTCGCAACGGCGGCGAAGTGACAGCCGCAGAGAACGGCTCGCCGCCCCTGCCGGAACCGCAGGACCAGGACTGCCCGGCTGCCCGCATTGCGAGAGCTGAAACAGGCCGGCGGGGGCTGCCGCGCGCTGCCGGGCGCCTCGCCGCATGCCCGTGCGCCATGCAGGCTGGCGGCCTTCGGCGCCCCTTTTTCGCGCACGAAGTGTAGCATGAGGATTATGTCCCGAACCGGCTCATTGCTGCTTCTGGCACTGGCGCTGCCCGTCAGCCTCCCCGCCCAGCAGAAGAAAGGACTCGACGCCGAAACGCTGTTCGACATGGAGTCGATCTCCAGCCCCGCCATCTCGCCCGATGGCAAGGCGATCGTCTTCGCCCGCGGCTTCGTCGACCGCTTGAAGGACCAGCAGCGCCGCAACCTGTGGCTGATCACCGGCTGGAGCGACCCGTCCTCGGCGAAGCTGCGCGAGCTGACCGCCGGACCGTGGCGCGACTCGTCGCCCGTGTGGTCCCCTGACGGAAAGCGCATCGCGTTCCTGAGCGACCGCGACGGCACGGCGCAGATTCACGTGATGTGGGCAGACACGCGCGAAGTGGCGCAACTGACGCGTGTGGAGAAGGCGCCTTCGCAGATCCGCTGGTCGCCGGACGGGAAGCGGATCGCGTTCGCCATGACCGTACCCGACGAGGACCCGATCCTGCCGATCAAGTTGCCGAAACGGCCGGAGGGCGCGCAGTGGGCCAAGCCAGCCGTGATCGTCGACCGCCTGTCGTGGGCCAGTGACGGCATCGGTCCCGTTCCCAAGGGCTGGTCGCATATCTTCGTCGTGGACGCTTTCAGCGGGGGAAAAGCGAAGCAGCTCACTGACGGCAAGTACAACCACCGCGACCCACAGTGGTCCCCTGACGGCAGGACAATCTACTTCAGCGCGATCCGCAAGCCCGACGCCGAGTATCTGCGCAACGACACCGAGATCTACGCGCTGGATCTTGCTACGGGCCGCATCCGCCAGCTCACGGACCGCAAGGGGCCGGACAACAATCCCAGGCCGCATGGCAAATGGATCGCCTACACGGGCTTCGATGACAAGCTGCTGACCTACCACCTGCCGTCGATTTACCTGATGGACAGCGCGGGCGGACAGAAGCGGCTGTGGGCGGGCAAGCTGCCTTCGGGGCCTGGCGAACTGCACTGGAGCGCGGACGGAGCGGGCGTGTACTTCACGATGGAGGAGAAGGGCACGGCGAACCTCTACTTCCTGCCGCTGAGCGGCGCGCCGAAGAAGGTGACCGACGGGACGCATGTCATCTCGCAGGCTTCTTTGGCCCGCAGCGGGGACATCGCCGCCGTGCGTTCGTCGTTCCATGAGCCGCCCTCGCTGGTGCACATCCGCGGCAATGCAGTGACGAAGATTCTGGACGTCAACCGGGACGTTCTGGAAGACCGGGCGCTGGGCGAGGTGGAAGAGATGTGGTGGGACGGGCCGGATGGATTCCGGATCCAGGGCTGGCTGGTGAAGCCGGTGAACTTCGATCCCAAGAAGAAATATCCGCTGGTGCTGTACATCCACGGCGGGCCGTGGTCGATGTACAGCGTCGCGTTCAATTGGGCGTGGCAGAACTTCGCCGCAAACGGATATGCGGTGCTGTATGCGAATCCGCGCGGGAGCACAGGTTACGGGCAGGATTTCGTCAACGGGATCCATCTTGCCTATCCGGGGAAGGACTACGACGATCTGATGGCAGGCGTGGACGCGGCGCTGAAGAAAGGCTTCATCGACGAGCGCAATCTCTTCGTTTGCGGCGGCAGCGGCGGGGGCGTCCTGACGGCGTGGATCGTGGGCCATACGAACCGGTTCCGGGCGGCGGTGTCGATGCGGCCGGTGATCAACTGGCACAGCTTCGCCGGCACGACTGACGGGGCGATGTGGTACGACCAGTTCCGCAAGAAACCGTGGGAAGACCCCATGGAATACGCGGCGCGCTCGCCCCTGCATTACGTCGCCAACGTCACCACGCCGACGATGGTGATGACGGGCGAGGCGGACCTCCGCACGCCGATCTCGCAGAGCGAGGAATATTACCGGGCGCTGAAGCTGCTGAAGAAGGAAACGCTGCTGGTGCGCGTGCCGGAGGAGTTCCACGGATGGCGGCGTCCGTCGCATCAGTTGATGCAGCAGTTGTACCTGCTGGCCTGGTTCGAGAAGCACCGGACGAAGGACAACTGATGCAGCTCGATCTGACGCAGGCGCTGCTGAACGTCACGATTTTCTGGATTCTGACGACGCCGCACGAGTTCGCCCATGCGTTTGTGGCGGACCGGCTGGGCGACGACACGCCGCGGCTGGAAGGGCGCGTCACGCTGAATCCGCTGGCGCACGTGGACTGGATGGGGACGGTGTTCGTGCCGCTGCTGTCGTCGCTGTTCGGCGGAGTGTTTTTCGGCTGGGGCAGGGCCGTGAATACAAATCCTTCGAAACTGCGCGGCGGGGCGAACGGGCTGCTGGCGGTGGCGCTGGCGGGGCCGGCGAGCAATGTGGCGTTCGCGCTGCTGCTGGCCGCCATGGCGGCGGTCTGGCCGTTCGGCGAGGGGATCCTGTTCCGCGCCGCCTTCATCAGCCTGTTTCTGGCGCTGTTCAACATGATTCCGATTCCGCCGCTGGACGGCTCGAAGATCCTGATTGCGGCGCGGATTCCTGTGGCGGCGTACGTCGAACTGGCGCGTTTCGGATTCATCCTGCTGCTTGTCCTGATGTTCTCCACCGGAATCGGCCGGTGGATGGTGGAAGCCAGTTATGCAGGCGCGATGCGCCTGTTTCTCCTGTTCAGATAAGAGGAATTTGAGATGATCACCAGGCGACTGTTCGTTGCATTGCTTGCCCCGCTGGCGCTGGCGGCGCAGCCGCGCACGGCGGGCCAGCCACAGTTGCCGCCGCAGGCGCTCGAACGCTCCGCGTATATCCGCCAGCACTACACCAAGCACGAAGTGCTGATCCCGATGCGGGACGGCGTGCGGCTGTTCACGTCGATTTACACGCCCAAAGACCGCAGCCGCACGTACCCCATCCTGCTGCTGCGGACGCCGTATTCGGTGGCGCCCTACGGCATCGACAATTACCGCATGAGCCTCGGGCCCGCGAGCGAGAAGTTCATGCGCAGCGGCTTCATTTTCGTGTATCAGGACGTGCGCGGCCGCGGCCGCAGCGAAGGCGTATTTGTCCACGTCCGCCCCCATATTCCTAACAAGAAATCCAAAACCGATATAGACGAATCCTCCGATACTTACGACACCATCGACTGGCTGGTGAAGAACATCGGCGGAAACAACGGCCGCGCGGGGATGTGGGGCATCTCGTATCCTGGCTTCTATGCGGCGATGGGCGCGCTGGACTCGCACCCTGCCCTGAAAGCCGTCTCGCCGCAGGCGCCCGTGATCAACTGGTTCATCGGCGACGACTTCCGCCACAATGGCGCCCTGTTCCTCGTCCATGCCTTCAACTTCCTCGGCATGTTCGGGCGGCCGCGGCCCCCGGAGGGGCTGCTGCCGGATTCGCGCTTCGAGATCGACGGACCTGACGCCTATAACTTCCATCTTTCCGTCGGCCCGCTGGCCAATTACGACGAAAAACTGTTCAAAGGGCAGGTGAAGTTCTGGCGCGAGCTGCTCGAAAACGACACGTATAACAATTTCTGGAAAGCCCGCGATCTTCGGCAGCACCTGACCGGGATGAAGCCCGCCATGCTCACGGTCGGCGGCTGGTTCGACGCCGAAGACGTCTTCGGCCCGCTGCGGCTGTACGAGTCCGCCGAGAAGCAGAATCCCGGCGCGGTGAATCTGCTGGTGGAAGGACCGTGGAGCCACGGCGGCTGGGCCCGTTCCGACGGCACGTCGCTTGGAAACATCAGCTTCGCCGTCAATACGTCGAAGTTCTTCCAGGACGAGATCGAGTATCCGTTCTTCGCCTGGCGCCTCAAAGGCGAAACGCCGGCCCGCCCGCTGCCGGAGGCCCATGTTTTCGAAACGGGCCGGAACGAGTGGCACCGCATGGACGCCTGGCCGCCGAAGGAGGCGCGGAAAAAGACCTTCTACTTCCGCGAGGAGGGGCGGCTGTCCACGGAGGCGCCCGCCTCCGCGCAGGGCTTCGACGAGTATCTTTCGGACCCGAACCGCCCCGTCCCGTTCCTGCCCTACATCGACCGCGGCATGAACTACAACTACATGACGGACGACCAGCGGTTCGCCGCCACGCGCCCGGACGTGCTCGTCTACCAAACCGAGCCGCTCGAGCAGGACGTGCGGATCGCCGGACCGCTGAAAGCCGTGCTGCACGTCTCCACGACAGGGACGGACGCCGATTGGGTGGTGAAGCTGATCGACGTCTTCCCGAACGACGCGCCTGATCCGCAGCCCAATCCGAAGCAGGTCCGGATGGGCGGCTACCAGATGCTGGTCCGCGGCGAGCCGTTCCGCGGGCGCTTCCGCACGGGTTTCGACAAGCCAGCGCCCTTCACGCCCGGCAAAGTGGAACTGGTGGAATTCGAGCTGCCCGACGTGTTCCACGCGTTCCGCCGGGGGCACCGGATCATGATCCACGTGCAGAGCTCGTGGTACCCGCTCGCCGACCGCAACCCGCAGAAGTTCATCCGCATCCACGAGGCGAAGGCGGCGGACTTCCTCAAGGCCACGCACCGCGTCTACCGCTCGAAGCAGGCCGCGAGCGCGGTCATCCTGCCGGTGCTCGAGTAGCGCCCCAGAGCGCCAGCAGCGTGGCTGCCGCGATGGTGACGGCGCGCGGGAGGCCGAGGGACTGCTCGCCGCCCGCCTCGAGCGCGCTTTCCCGTTTCAAACGGAAGATGCGGGGAATGTTTTTGAGCGTTCTCAGGAGCCGGCCGCGGACGACGATCAGGACGAGCCCGGCGATGCCGCCGAGAATCGCGTCCAGAATGAAAATCACGATCAGGTACTGAGGACCGGCAAGAGCGCCGATGGCGCCCATGATCTTGACGTCGCCGCCGCCGAGCCATCGCATGATGAACAGCGGGACGAAAATCAGCGCCGCCAGCCCCAGCCCGGCGCCCGCCGTCTTCAGCCCTGCCAAGCCCGCCGCCCAAACGTTGAGAGCCACGCCGGCGGCGATGCCGCCGATCGAGAGCCAGTTGGGGATTTCGCGGCGCTTGAGGTCAGTGAGAGCGGCGATGAGCACCATCGCCGCCAGCACGGATTCGATGTAGGGGTGCAGGGGCGTCATGCGGCTCCGGCTTGCGGAATCTTCCATTCTGCCAGAGCCGCGGGCGCCACGGATCTCAGTCGGTCTGCGAGGCAAGCTGAGGGTGCGGCACCACCGGGTTGTAGACGGGCTTCAGCGTGCGGAGGTACGCATAGATGGCGCGCAGGTCTTCATCTTTCATGTGCGCGAAGCCGTACCAGGGCATCAAGGTGAAATTCGCCTGCACGGCGCGCGGAGCCGTGGCGTAGGAGAGATTGCCATAGTCGCGGAATTTCTTCACGAACTGCTCCTCGCTCCACCGCCCGATGCCGGTTTCCTCGTCGGGAGTCAGGTTGGCGCTGCGCGCCACAAACCGTCCCACGGCGAACTCGTGTCCGCCGGCGAATTCCATGCCCGGCAGCGGCTTTCCATTTTTCAATTGGGAGTGGCATTCCAGGCACGCCATGCCGGCGAGAAACTCGCCGTAGCGCGCGCGGTCCTGTGCGGCAGGCGGCCGCGCCGGGGCGAGCGCCGGCGCCGGCTCGAAGCGGTTGAGAAGATTCACCGGGAACTTCAGCTCGGTCTTCGGCAGCGCGTTCCGCACGGGTGGGAGGCTGTTGAGGTACGCCACCAGGGAATGGATGTCCTCGTCGCTCATCTTCGCGAACTGCCGGTACGGCATGAGGGCGAACAGGGCGCGGCCATCCCTGGAAATGCCTTCGCGGATGGCGCGGATTTTCTCGCCGTCCGTCCACGAGCCGATTCCCGTTTCAACGTCGGGCGTGATGTTGGATCCGGCAATCCTGCCGGGGAATCCCAATTCCTCGGGAAACTGGAATCCCGCCCCTGTCTTGCCGGGCTCGGGCGGCATGGAGAATTTCGATGCGTCGCGCGGGCTGTGGCAGCCGTCGCAATCCGCGACATGATGGAAGAGGTAGCGCCCGCGCTCGACGCGCTCCGGCGTAATCTCCACTCGGACATCCCGCGCGGGCCGCGACTTCGGCGTGGCCAGTGCGATATAGGTTCCAGCGGCGGCAGTGGCCGCGGCCAGGCAAACGACAGCGGCGATTCCCAGATACTTCAGGCTCATGGCCCCTCCTTCTGACAGGCTTTCAAATTCTATACGAGCCGCGAAGGAATCGGTTCGGTCCAGGGGAATCTGTTTACAGATATAAACCCGCGCTTCAGACGGCCTCGCCGACGCGATGCAGCTTCATCATGTTGGTGGTGCCGGGACGGCCGATGGGTTGTCCGGCGACGAAGACGACGGCATCGCGGGGCTTGACCAGCCCGCGCTCCACCAGCACGCGGTCCATCAGCGCCATCATTTCGTCGGTGGAGGAGACGTGCGGTTGCGGAATGGCGTGCACGCCGTAGACGACGGCGAGCGCCCGGGCGGCATTCGAGGAAGGAGTGAAAGTGTAAATGGGAACGGGCGGGCGGTAGCGGGCGACCAGCCGCGCGGAAGCGCCCGATGCCGAGAAGACGACAATGGCCTGAGCCCCTGCCAGACGTGCGGCATGGAAGGCGGCGTCAGCGACGATTTCGGCGTGAGTGACCGAGTCGCGTCGGGGCAGCTCGCGGAATCCGAGGCGTCCGAGCGACAGCTCCGCCTCGTGCGCCGTGCGGTCCATGACGCGGACGGCTTCCACGGGATAGCGTCCCACCGAGGTCTCGCCGCTGAGCATGATGGCATCCGTGCCGTCGTAGATGGCATTGGCGACGTCGCTGACCTCGGCGCGCGTGGGGAATGGATTTTCGATCATCGACTCGAGCATTTGGGTCGCGGTGACGACGAATTTCCCGGCACGGCGGGCCTGCTCGATGATGGATTTCTGAATGAACGGCACCTTTTCCATCGGGCATTCCACGCCCAAATCGCCGCGGGCGACCATCACGCCGTCCGTTTCGGCAAGGATGTCTTTCAGGTTTTCCACCGCCTCCGGTTTCTCGATCTTGGCCACTATCGGAATGTTGGCGCCTTTCTCTTCGAGAAACAGACGAAGCCGGAGAATGTCGGAAGAGCGCCTGACGAAAGAGAGCGCCACCAGGTCGATGCCGCATTCCAGCCCCGCCTGAAGAATCTCCATGTCGCGGCGGGTGAGCGACGGAGTGGAAAGCTGCACGCCGGGCAGGTTGATCCCTTTTTTGTCGGAGATCACGCCGCCGCGCACCACGCGGCAGCGCGCCTTGACGCCGTCGGAGTCGAGGACCTTCAATTCCAGGGCGCCGTCGGCGAGCAACACCCGGTCGCCGGGCTTGACGTCGCGGGCGAAGTCTTTGTACGTCGTCGAGGCAGCCGTGGAGTCGCCTTCGATTTCTTCGGTGGTGATGACAAACTCCGCGCCTTCTTCGAGCCGCGCCGAGCCGCCTTCGAAGCGGCCCAAGCGGATCTTGGGCCCCTGCAGGTCGAGCAGGATTCCGACAGGGAACGCACTGTCGGCGCTCTCCGCCCTGACGAGACGCACCATCTCCTCGCGCCACTCGGACGTGCCGTGAGACGCGTTGAGGCGGAAAACGTCCACGCCGGCGCGGATCAGTTGCCTGATCATCTCCGCCGCGGCGGTGGCAGGGCCGAGCGTGGCGATGATTTTCGTGTTTGTCATAAACGGCGGTGGCGCGGGCTGCGCTACGATGTCCTTTTCCATTATGCCCATCCATCAGGCAGTGCTTCTCGCGGTCATTCAGGGCCTCACGGAATTCCTTCCCATCAGCAGCTCCGCGCATCTGGCGCTGGCGCCGTGGCTTCTCGGATGGAAGGACCAAGGGCTCGCGTTCGACATCGCGCTGCACTTCGGCACGCTGCTGGGAGTGCTCATTTACTTTGCGAAAGATTGGATCCGGATTGTTGCCGGCGGTGTGGGAGCCCGGAGGAATGCGGAAGGGGCAGACCAGATCCCGCGCCATCTGTTGTGGATGCTGGCTGCAGGCACCGTACCGGTCGGCATCGCCGGGCTGCTGCTCAAGCACGCGGCGGAGACGGTCTTCCGGACGCCGTGGGTGATAGGCACGATGCTGATCGTAGTGGGACTGCTGATGGCGTGGGCTGAGCGCAAGGCGAAGTTCGACCGCACGGTCAGCAACGTGACATGGGCGGATGCGCTCGCCGTGGGGGCGGCGCAAGCTCTGGCGGTGGTGCCGGGCACGTCGCGGAGCGGGATCACGCTGGTGGCGGGATTGTTCCGCGGACTGGACCGCGCCTCGGCGGCACGTTTTTCCTTCCTGCTTGGGACGCCAGCCATTGCTGCCGCCGCGGGGGATGCGTTCCTCGATCTTTACCGCGCCGGCGGCATTCCGGCTGGAGAGCGGGCGGTGTTCCTCTGGGGGATGGCGGTCAGCGCAGTCACGGGATGCGCGGTGATTGCGTGGTTCCTCCGGTTTCTGCGCCGCCGAACCTTGCGTTTTTTTGTTGCGTATCGCGTGGTTTTTGGTATACTGATACTCGCTCTGGCTTTTTTCCGCCGGCTGGCGGAATGAACACGATTCAGCCATCCCCTTTCGCGCGCCTGAAAGAGTTTGCGGGGCTGGTGTGCCTCGCCCTCTGCGCTGTGGTGGTGTTCTCCCTGGCGTCCTTCGACCCGCTGGATCCGTCCTGGAACACGGCGACCGGGAGGCACCCGGCCTCTAACAAGATCGGAGTCGCCGGCGCGTACGCCGCGGATCTGTTGTTCCAATCCTTCGGACTGGCAGCGTGGGTGACGCCGGTGCTGCTGTTGTGGATCGGCCTCACCTGGCTGCGCCGCCGGCCGCTTTCTTCGCCGATTGCGCGGCTGGCGGGGTATGGTCTGCTGGTGTGGTCGGCGGCGGCTGGGCTCGAACTGGCGCGGGCAGGGCAACTGCACCCCTTCTCGTATGCCGCGGGCGGTCTATTCGGATTCCTGGCCGCTTCGTCGCTCGAATCGGTTCTGAACACCCTGGGCGCCGCGATTTTCCTGTTTCTCACGGCGCTGCTTTCCCTGTATCTGATCTCTTCTTTCTCTGTCGAGCGGCTGGCTGCGGCAGTGGAGAACGGGCTGCTTCCGGTTTTGCCAAGGTGGAGACGAAGGGCTGCAACCCCCGAGCCGGAAGCCGAAGAAGAGGCAGCCGCGCCGGAGGCGCCCATGCGCCGCGCCGCCGCAGCCGCGGCGGGCGCGGCGATCGCAGTCTCGCCGAACGGACTCACGGCAGACCTGCAGGCAGCCGCGGATCTTCTGCTCCCGGAGCAGGCGGCGCCGCCGATTGTGGAAACGGAAGCCGGACGGTCCGAGACGGCGCCCGCGGCTGTCGCCGTAGAGGACATTCCGATCCGTCCGATGGAAGAGCCTGCGGCCGCTCCAGTGGCGAAGACGAAGCGCGCAGCCAAGGACGACTCCGCGAGGAGAGCCTTTTACCGCCTGCCTCCCACGCGGCTGCTCAATGCGCCGCCGGAGCGTGAGGGCTACGATTCCGAGGAACTGAAAGAGATCGCCGCGCGCATCCGGAGCAAGCTGGAAGAGTTCAACGTCTATGGCAACGTAGTCCAGATCAACCCTGGGCCGGTGGTGACGACGTTCGAGTTCAAGCCCGACGCGGGCGTGAAGATCTCGAAGATCACGACTCTGAGCGAGGACCTCTGCCTGGGACTGCAGGCGGAATCGATCCTGATCGAGCGCATCCCCGGCAAGCCGACCGTGGGCATCGAGGTGCCCAACACGCGCCGCGAAACGATCAGCCTGCGTCAGATCCTGGAGTCGGACGATTTCCTCGACGCGGCTGCACGGCTGACGATCGCGCTGGGCAAAGACATCACGGGACGCATCCGGATCACGGAACTCGAGAAGATGCCGCACCTGCTGATTGCAGGCTCCACGGGAAGCGGCAAGAGCGTGATGCTGAACACGCTCATCATGAGCGTGCTCTACAAGTCGACGCCCGACGAGGTGCGGATGATCCTGATCGATCCCAAGCGCGTGGAGCTGGGCATCTACGACGGCATCCCGCACCTGCTGACGCCGGTCATCATCGAGCCGAAGAAGGCCGTCAACGCGCTGCGCAATGCGGTGTTCGAGATGGAGCGGCGGCTGAAGCTGCTGGCCTCGTACGGGGTGCGCAACATCGACCAGTTCAACAGGCGGATCCGCGAGCTGAACGAGCGGCCGCTGTCGCTGTTCGACGAGCAGCAGGGCGCGGAAGCGGCCGAACCGGAGAAGCCGCTGCCCTACATCCTGATCGTGATCGACGAGTTGGCGGATCTGATGATGCTGGAGCGGGCGGGCGTGGAAGAGTCCGTGATCCGGCTGGCCCAGATGGCGCGCGCGGTGGGCATGCACCTGGTGCTGGCCACGCAGCGGCCGAGCGTGGACGTGATCACCGGGCTGATCAAGGCGAACTTCCCGGCGCGGATCAGCTTCCGGGTGGCGACGCGCGTGGACTCGCGCACGGTGCTGGACGTGATGGGCGCGGAGCACCTGCTCGGCAAGGGCGACATGCTGTTCCTGCCGCCTGGCTCCTCCCGGCTCATGCGCGTCCACGGGGCGTTCGTCACCGAGAGCGAGATCACGGAAGTGGTGGACTTCTGGCGCAGCCAGGCGCAGCCGGACTACGACCAGAGCTACCTGCTGGCGCCGCCGTCCGGGGAGGAGGAGGAAGGCGAGGACGACGCCGACAGCTACGACGACCCGCTGTATGTGGAAGCGGTGCGGATCATCTGCCAGGTGGGCAAGGCGTCCACGTCGATCCTCCAGCGGCGTCTGAGGATCGGGTACGGCAGGGCGGCGCGCCTGCTGGACCGCATGGAGAAGGAAAAGATCATCGGCCCTCCCGACGGCGCGAGGCCGCGGGACGTGCTGCGGCGGCCCGACTGGCTGGATGCGGCGGCAGGGCCGGACTGAGTTTGCGCTAACGCCTGAATCCCCCGGGAGCCGACCCTGAGCCCGGCCCCCGGGGGCTTTTTTGTTTAAAACATTATTTGGAATTCTTGTTTTCGCCCGCCAGCTCGCTTCTGGGGACGCGCTCCCCGCGCACAAACACGCTGTGGATGCGGCCGAGGGCGCGGATGTCCTCGAGTGGATCGCCGTCGACCACGAGCAGCGTGGCCTCCAGCCCCGGGCGGACGCGCCCGAGCCTGCCGCCGGCGCCGGCACGCGCGGCGGCCCCGGCGGTGGCCGCCAGCAGGACCTCCCGGGCCGGAATGCCGGCCGAGACCCAAAGCTCGAGTTCGTGGACAAGCGCCGGCCCGTGCAATTGCAGCCATCCTGCCGCCGCGCCGCTGGGCGGCGGCAACCGGCCTCCCTGCCACATTTCGCGCAGTTTCGCAACCGCCGCCGGAAGCGCCTGAGGGGCCTTCGTCCTCGCCTGTGCGGCTGCCGCCAGGCCCTGGAGATAGGCCGCGGGGAAGAACTGCTGGGCGAGGCCGTGCCTGAGCACCGCCAGGTCGCCGGAGGCCGCCTGCGCAGCCGCCAGGCTGAAAGATGGCGCCGGGCCGCCCGGCAGAATCTCCGGTCCCAGCATTTCGCCCTCATCCACCTGCCTGCGGAGGCGGTCGGCCACGCCCAGAGGATCGCGCATGACGTGCAGGGCTCCTACGCCGCAATAGAGATAGCCGGAAAACATGGCCTCTATGCCGGGTGCGGGCCCCTTTCCGTCAGGCCTGATCACCGCGGCCCCGGAGTCGATCAGCGCGGGCAGCAGCGTCCTTCCGCCCGCCTCGAGGAGCTGAGCCCGGACTTCCTTCGGGTCCGGCGTAGCGCCGTCATAGACTCTTTCGATGCGGCTCCTGCGGATGAGGACGCCGCCACGCTCGATGACCGCGCCGTCGCCGGTGAAGATGCGCACGTCCCGAATGAGCCACGTCTGCGACCGGCGCGACTGCCGCTCCAGGATGCGGAGTTTACGGTCGTTCTCCCTGTCGTAATACTGCCAGGCGCCCATCAGCAGGAACGGCGCCAGCACGCCGGCGAGCCAGAGCTTCGCCGCCGGCTTGACCTTTTCATCTTTCTCCCAGCGGAACAGCTTGATGCTCACCAGCAAGCCAGCCGCCATTGCCAGGAGCATCGCTCCAATGGCGGTGCGGTTGTCCCACGCCGTCTCTCCGCGCACCAGGATGCCCTGCGTTCCCAGGTAGAGGTGGGTGGCAGGAAGGAACTGCGAGAGCCTCTGGATCCACTCCGGCAGAATCTGCAGAGGAACCGTGGCGCCGGAGAGCAGCAGCATGGGCATGTAGAGCAGCTGCGCGATGATCTGGCTCTCCTGCATGCTGTTGACGACCGATGCGATGATGAGGCCCATGCTTCGGAAGGCGAGCACGCCGACGCTGACGACGAGCAGCAGCGAACCCAGATTCAGCGGCTGATCCCAGCCGTAACGCCACCGCGCCAGACCAACGAAGAAGAACACGGACGGGAAAAACACCGCCCACCCGGTCACGAGAGAAGCCACCAGGAGAGGAGCGGGAGAAATGGGCGCCACCTTGAAGCGGCGCAGGATGCCCGCCTCCCGGTCCATCGTCGCCCGGATGCCGCCGCCGAAGAAGCCCGTGCCCAGCACGCCGAACATCAGCACCATGCTCACCGTCTGCGACATCGAGCCCAGGCTGGTTCCGGCGCCCAGCCCCTCGCCGAAGCCGATGAAAAACAACAGCGGCATCAGGTAGTTGAAGAACAGCACGACGCGGTCGCGCAGCGTCAGCTTCAGTGTGACCTTGATGTAGGCGGCGTACGCGCGCAATCCCACGGCTATTCCCTCAGGCTCTTGCCCGTCAGCTCGAGGAAGACATCCTCGAGCGTCGGGCGTCTGATGTGCAGGTCTTCGATCTCCACCTGGGCGCTATCAAGCCATTTCACGAGATCCACGACGACACGCGCCGGCTTCGCGGCAGACGCCGATAGCTGCCTGCGCCCGCCGCTGAACACGGCAGCCACTTCGCCCTGCCAGGATTCCGGCAGCAGCTCCGGCATCGGCTCCGACGTGGCGACTTCCACGCGGGCGTGACCGAGGACGCGTTCCTGCAGCTCCCTGGGGCTGCCCAGAGCGACGATGCGGCCTTCATCGATGATGGCCACGCGGTCGCACAGCCGTTCGGCTTCTTCGATGTAATGCGTCGTCAGCAGAACGGTCTTGCGCTGTTCCTTCAGGCGGCTGATCAACGTGTGAATCTCGAGCCTGACCTGCGGATCCAGCCCCGTGGTCGGCTCATCGAGAAACACCAGTTCCGGATCGTTGATCAGGGCGAGAGCCAGCGCCAGCCGCTGCTTCTGCCCCCCGGAGAGAGTGCTGTAGAAGGCATTCCGCTTGTCCCAGATCTGGAGCTTCTTCAGCAGCTCGTCCAAAGCCACCGAACGGCTGTAAAACGCGGCGAAGAGTTCCGCCGCTTCCTGCACCTTCATCTTCTCCGGAAGGTTGGTGGATTGCAGGGCGACGCCGATGCGGTCCTTCACCGCGGAGGTTTCTTTCTCCGGATCAAAGCCGAGAACGGAGACCTCGCCGGCGCTGCGCTGCCGCAATCCTTCGAGGATCTCGACGGTGGTCGTCTTGCCCGCTCCGTTGGGCCCGAGCAGTCCGAAGATTTCGCCCGCGGCGACCTCGAAGGCGATGCCGCGCACGGCTTCGAATTCCCCGTAGAGCTTGCGCAAGCCCTGAACGCGGATGGCTGCCGGAGCCATGATGTTTCAGCGGCCCGCCAGCACCTGCATGCAGGCTTTCAGGAAGGCAGGCAGGTCGTCCGGCTTGCGGGAGGAAACCACATTGCCGTCGATGACCACCTCGCTATCCTCCCACTGCCCGCCTGCGTGGATCACGTCGTCCTTGATGGCGAAGAATGAAGTGCAGCGCTTGCCCCGCAGCACATCGGCCGAGCACAGGCACCACAGCCCGTGGCAGATGGCGGCCACGAGCTTGCCTTGCGCGTTCAGCTCGGCGATGAACCGGCTCGAGGCCGGGTGCCGGCGGATGAAGTCCGGCGCGAAACCGCCCGGCACAATCACGCCGTCGTAATCGGCGGCGCGCACGGCGTCGTACGATCGGTGCGAGACGCAAGGATAGCCCGTCTTCGACGGATAGCTCTTCGGCGCCTCTGCGGCGACGAATTCCGCCTCGGCGCCGGCCTCGATCAGACGGTAGTACGGATACCAGACCTCCATCTCCTGGTACTGCTGGTCGACAAAGATGGCGACACGCTTGCCCTTCAGATCCATGTTCCTTAGTGTAGCGTCCGCCGGCTTGGCCGCTAGCGGTGCACAGGATCCGCCCGCTTGAGGCGGGGCTTGAGCTGTTCAGGGAACTCGGCGGCCTTCGAGCGGTCCGGATGGCGCAGGTTCATCTGCCCGCCGCGGTCCGGCTGAAGCGGAATGTACATGCCGCCCGTCTCCTGCAGGACTTTCCAGAGCCTCGCGCGAAGCTGCTCGGCTGTCTTGCGGTGTTCGGGCTGAAGGATCAGATTGCGGCTCTCGAGCGGGTCTTCTTTCAGGTCGTAGAGTTCGTCCAGGTCCCAGAGTCCGTGCACGCGCACGTACTTGTAGCGGTCCGTGCGCAAGGCGTGGACCGTAGGCGTTTGCGGGAAGTTCCGCTCCCAGTAATATTCGTAGAGCAGTTCGCTGCGCCAGCCGGCGGTTTCTCCGCGGAGCAGGCGCAGCCAGCTCGCGCCGTCGATGCCGGAAGGCGCGGGGACGCCGCACGCTTCGAGCACGGTGGGCATGATGTCGAGGTTGGCGACCACCGATTCCACCTTGCGGCCGCCGCCGAACAGCTCCGGGCACCGCGCCAGCAGGGGGACGCGCATCGACTCTTCATAGGCGGTGCGCTTGTCGATGAGCCCGTGCTCGCCGAACGCGAAGCCGTTGTCGCCCATGTAAATGACCAGCGTGGAGTCGAGTTCGCCGCGGGCTTTGAGCGCGTCGAGAATGCGGCCGATGCTGTCGTCGACCCCCATGAGGGTTTCGGCGTAACGCTTGTAATACTCCCCGATGTCGAGATCCGAATGATACGGATAGTCGACGCCGTGCCAGGAATTGCGCTGGTTCTGCACCCACATGGGACGCCCCTGCGCGTACTCGCCTGAAGGCGCCATGGTCTTCGGGTAGACGAACTGCGCATCCTTGTACATGCCCTTGTGCCGCGGCGCCGGCTCGAACTCGGCGTGCACGGCTTTGTGCGACAGGTACATGAAATAGGGCTGGCTCCGGGGGAGCGAATCCAGCCACTCAAGCGCATAATCGGTGAGCTCGTCGGTGATGTAACCCTTCTGCGGCGCCCGTTTGCCATTGATGTTGAGACCGCTGGGTCTGGGATTGTAGGAGCCCTGCCCGCGGAAGCTGACCCAGTGATCGAAGCCCGGCTGCGGATCGTCGCCCGAGTTCCCCATGTGCCACTTGCCGAGGAACGCGGTCTTGTAGCCCGCTTTCTGGAGATACCAGGGGAAGAACACGGTGCCTTTGGGAATCGCCGTGTTGTTGTCGACGATGCGGTGGCGGTGCGCGTAAGCGCCGGTGAGAATGGTGGCGCGGCTGGGGCTGCACAGCGCCGTGGTGACGAAGGCGTTTCGCAAATGCGCCCCTTCCGCGGCGAGGCGGTCCATCTGGGGCGTGCGCAGCCAGGGCTGCGCCTTCATGAAGCCCATGGCATCGTAGCGGTGGTCGTCGCTGAGGATAAAGATGACGTTCCGCCGCCTGCCCGCCTGCGCCGCCGCGCCGCGCAACACGGCGGGTGCGCCTGCCAGAACTGTTCTTCGTGTGAGCATGGATGGGTCCTTTCGGCAAAGTATATCCACTTAGCGGGGGCCGTTGCCGGCGTTTTCAGACGAGCCTCTCTTGTGAAGGCGGCTGCGTGACGCGCCCTGCTACACTTCGGAATGTATGGTTTACACGGGACTCGAACACACCGCCATCGCGTCGCCGCACCCGCAGCAGCTGGCGCAGTGGTACGTCGACATCCTCGGCTTCCGGATCAACCATCAATACGACGGCAACTACTTCGTCAAAGCCCCCAACGGCGCTATGATCGAGATCATCCCCAGCGAAGGCGATCCGCTGCCGGCGCAGATGAAGACCCCCGGCATCCGCCACCTCGCCGTTTCCGTCTCCGACTTCGACCGCGCCGTCGAAGACCTGAAGCAGAAAGGCGTCCGCCTCCTGTCCGAACCCCTGAACCTCTCTGGCAACCGGCTGGTCTTCTTCACGGATCCGGAGGGCAACCTCCTGCATCTGATCGCACGGCCCGCCCCGCTGCCCTGACGGACTCCCTGCTTTGCTCCGGCGCATCTTCTCCGCATTCCGCTACCGCGACTTCCGGTTGATGTGGTCGGGGGCGTTCGTGTCGAGCATCGGCACGTGGATGCAGAAGCTGGCGCAGAGCTGGCTGGTGCTGCAGTTGTCCGGCTCAGCCTTCTACCTGGGGCTGGACAGCTTTTTGGGCGAGATCCCGATCTTTCTGCTGGCGCTGGTGGCGGGCGTGGCCGCCGACCGGATCGACCGGCGGCGGCTGCTGGTGGCGTCGCAGTTCGTGCAGATGGCGTGCGCGTTCGCGCTGGCGGGACTGTTCGCCTCCGGCTACGCGCGGGTCTGGCACATCCTGTCGCTTTCTTTTATCGTCGGCACGGCGCAGGCGTTCGGCGCGCCGGCGTATCAGTCTCTGATCCCGTCGCTCGTGCCCCGCGAGCACCTGCCGAACGCGATCGCGATGAATTCGATCCAGTTCAACCTGGCGCGCGTGATTGGTCCCGTGTTGGGAGGGCTGGCGCTGGCACACCTGGGCGCAGCGTGGTGCTTCGGGCTGAATGGCCTGTCCTACGCCGCCGTGATTACCTCGCTGCTGCTGATCCGTGTCCGCTACGCGCCGGCGCCCGCCGCGGAATCGGTGGTGGACTCCATGAAGGGGGGGCTGGGATTCATCCGCAGCCGCCCGGGCATGTTCCCGTTGATCCTGGTGGCCTTTGTGTGCACGTTCCTGGGCATTCCGATCCTGGTCTTCCTGCCGGTGTTCGCCAAGGACGTGTTCGGCGGCAACGAAGCCACTTACACGGTTCTTCTGGCCACGGAGGCGGCAGGCGCCATCTCGGGGGCGCTGCTGGTGGCGGCGCGCGGACGCAGGCCGCATCTGGGGCGGGACGCCCTGACCGGGCTGCTGCTGCTGGGCGTGTTCGAAAGCCTGTTCGCGATTTCGCGCGATTTCCGGCTGAGCCTGGTGTTCGTGTTTTTCGGCGGGATGTCCCTGATCGCCTGCTTCGCACTGCTCAGCTCGCTGGTGCAACTGATTGCGACGGACGGGATGCGCGGACGCGTGATGAGCCTGTACAACATCGCGTTCCGCGGAGGGATGCCGATTGGAAGCCTGGCCGTGGGAGCGCTGGTTCCGGCCTTCGGCATCTCCGCTGTGGTCGGCGCCTGCGGCGTTCTGCTGGCCTGTGTGGCGGCGTGGCTGCTGCTGTTCCACCGCAGGCTGGCGGCGCTATGAGGACAGCCTACGCCTCGGCCCAGTTGCGGCGCTCGATGAACGTCTGCGGCTCGTAGGCGACGCCCTTTTCCAGCTTCTTCTCTTCGCGCCGGGTGAGCCACAGCATGAAGGGGCCCAGCGCGGCGCCGACAGCGGCAGCCAGCGTGCCGCACTCGCGCCGGATGTCTTCCCGCAGCTCGTGCACGCGCTGCGCGACCTCGGCGTTCTTCTGCCGCATGTGCCGCTCCATCGCCCACAAGACGGCGGCGTAAGAGGTCCGCAGCGCCCGGGCTTCCCGCTCAAAGCGCTCGCGGACGCGCAGGTCAGGATAGAGGCGGTACTTTTTGACGCCCTCGAGCGTTGTGCGGCAGATCCGGTACAGAGACGGACCGTTCAGTTCAAAGTCGCGCCAGAAGGCCCAGTCGAGGAACTTCTTGGATTCGTCGCGGCTGATGTGCGGATGGCGCCAGTTGAACTTGTACTGGCCGTGCACGTCGGCGAGATCGACATCGACCAGCGTGCCCTCCTTCCGCATCCGCTCGTGCAGCGGCGTGCCCGGCAACGGCGTGTAGAGCATGAACTGGTGGAAATCGGTTTCGTGGCTGCAGGCGTAGTCGATCTCTTCGCCGATGTTCTGCGGGGTGTGGTGGTGCATGCCGACGATCGTGGAGCCGAGCACGCGGATGCCATTGCTGCGCAGCTCGCGCACCAGGCTGAGCGTGTCCGAACCGGCGAGCTTGGCGTAGCCGCTGTGCGGCGATTCCAGGCCCATCCACACCCAGGAGATGCCGAGTTCCACCAGCTCCTCCATGCTGTACTTGCGGATCGCGTTGGCGGAAGAGAAGACATAGAGGTCCCAGCTCTTGCCGCCCTGCTCCATGCAGTCCAGCAGCTCCATGGCGCGCCGGCGGTGGAGCAGGAAGTTCTCGTCCATGACGAAAAACGACTTGAAGCGGAAGGCGCGCTCCGCCTTTTCCATGGCCTCGTAGATTTCGCGGCCCGTTTCGAAGAAGTTGACGAACCTGCCTTTGCCGCCGAAGAAGGCCGACGTGGTGCAGAAGTCGCAGCCCATCGGGCAGCCGACCGACGGGATGATGGTGGCGGCGGTGGAGCCGAGGTTGCCGGGCAGCTTGAGCCCCATGACGCGGTGGCCGAAGCCGGAGGCGATGAGCGGGTGCTCGATCTTCCGGCGCGGGTCCTGGCCGAGGAACTCGCGCATCCACTGCACGCCTTCGCCTTTGACGATGTGGTCGGCGTCGATCATGTACTCGAGCCCGGGGATGGCGGAGACGTGCCCGCCGACGACGATCACCGATTTCGGCGACACGCGGCGCACGATCTTGCACATCTCGCGCACCTTGCCCACGTTGACGATGATCGAGCTGATGCCGACGACGTCGTAATCGTGGCTGCGCAGCTCCTGTTCGAAGCGCTCCTTCGTCGGGAAGTCGAGAACCGTGGAAGGGTTCTCGATGTTGGCCTGGATGAACATGATGCCCCAGGAACGGTGGAAGATCCGCAGGGAGTACGGCCCCTGCGCGCGCGTCACCTGGTTATGGTAGAGCTCCATCGGGTTGATCGAACGGCTGCCGTACTCGTCGTCCTGCGCGTATGGGCCGAAGACGCTGGTCAGCAGGACGCGGGCTTTCGGGCCTTTCGGATGCACAATCATCAAGCACTCGCTTTCTGTCTCGGAAACTCGGATCTGGAGCCCCGGTTGTCTTAATTGTACACCCGCACACTCCCGCTGGCCGCGGGAAACCGCCTCGGAAGGAAGGCGCAGCTCAGGCGCTCACGGAAGGCAGCCCGGCCAGGGCCATGGCCAGTTCGCTTTCGTCGTACTGCTGATCGACGAGCTTGCCGGCGAAGTAGTCCATGTAGGCCTGCATGTCGAAGTGCCCGTGTCCGGAAAGGTTGAACAGGATCGCCTCGCTGCGGCCCTCCTGTTTGCAGCGCAGGGCTTCGTCGATGGCGCAGCGGATGGCGTGGTTGGCCTCGGGCGCGGGCAAGATGCCTTCCGTGCGGGCGAACAGCACGCCGGCTTCGAAACAGCTCGACTGCGAATAGGCCTTGGCTTCCAGCAGTCCGAGCTGCTTGCAGTGGCTCACCAGCGGCGCCATGCCGTGGTAGCGCAGCCCGCCGGCGTGGAAGCCGGGAGGCGTGAAGGTGCTGCCGAGCGTGTGCATCTTGACCAGCGGGGTGAGGTGTGCGGTGTCGCCGAAGTCGTAGGCGTAACGGCCGCGCGTGAGCGACGGGCACGCCGCAGGCTCCACCGCAACAATGCGCATCTTTTTCCCGCCGCGCAGCATGCGGCCGAGGAATGGGAAGGCGATGCCGGCAAAGTTGGATCCGCCGCCGGTGCAGCCCACTATGACGTCAGGCTCGTCGCCCGCCATCGAGAGCTGTTCGATGGCCTCTTCGCCGATCACGGTCTGGTGCAGCAGCACGTGGTTGAGCACGCTGCCCAGGGCGTATTTCGTATCCGCGCTCTGCGCGGCGACCTCGACGGCTTCCGAGATGGCGATGCCGAGGCTGCCGGGGTGATCGGCGCGCTTTTCCAGAATGGCCCTGCCGCTGGCGGTTTCCGGCGACGGCGAAGGCACGCAGCGCGCGCCGTAGCTCTCCATCAGCGCGCGGCGGTACGGCTTCTGCTCGTAGCTGACGCGCACCATGAAGACTTCGATCTGAAGGCCGAACATCGCCCCAGCCAGAGCCAGGGACGAGCCCCACTGGCCGGCGCCGGTCTCGGTGACAATCCGCCGCACGCCCGCTTCCTTGTTGTAGAAGGCCTGGGCGACGGCGGTGTTCGGCTTGTGCGAGCCCGCCGGGCTGACGCCTTCGTACTTGTAATAAATGCGGGCGGGCGTGTCGAGCGCTTTTTCCAGCCGCCGCGCGCGGTACAGCGGCGTGGGCCGCCACTGCCGGTAGATGTCGCGCACCGGCTTCGGGATCTCGATCTCGCGCTCCGTGGAGACCTCCTGTGCGATGAGGCTCAGGGGGAAGATCACTTCCAGGTCGGCTGGCGTCACCGGCTGCATGGTGGCAGGGTGCAGCACGGGCGGCGGAGGAACGGGCAGATCGGCCGCAATGTTGTACCAGGACTCCGGCAGGCGGCCCTCGTCGAGAACGTATTTGATTTCGTCGCTCATGATTGGTTGCATCTCCATCGGCGGTCTGAAAGTGGCGATTGTATCAACACGGAGCGCCGTTGCGCCCGTAGAATGGTGGCGGAGGTTCCTGGATCCATGCGCGCACTCGCTCTGCTGCTCTTCCTGCTGCCTGGTTTCGCGCAGCCGCCGGCGGCGCCGCCGAAGGTCAAGACCCTGCTGGTGACCGGAGGCGTCATCGGCGGCCACGACTGGCGCATCGTGTCGCCGCTGCTGGGCAAGGCGCTGGAAGACACGGGCCGCTTCGAGGTACGCGTGACGGAGGACTTCCGCGGCGCGGGGCCGGAGACCCTGGCGGGCTACGATCTCGTGGTGCTGAATTACTATGACGGCCGCGATCCGGCGCTGGCCTGGCCCGAGCGCACGCGGAACGCCCTGCTCGAGTTCGTCCGCTCCGGCAAGGGGCTTGCCGTATTCCATTTCACGATCGCCGCATTTCTCGACTGGCCTGAGTTCGAAAAGCTGTGCGCGGGCAACTGGCGCCCGAACCAGGGCCACCACTCGCCCGCCCACACGTTCCGGATCGACGTCCGCGACCGGAACCATCCTGTGACGCGCGGCCTGCGCGCGAAGCTCACTCAGCCCGATGACGAGCTGTACGCGAACCTGAAATGGCAGCCTGCGAATTCTTACCATGTGCTCGCCACGGCGTGGGACGATCACAAACTCTATCAGGGCAAAGCGAAGCAGCCGACGCCGGGAGAGGGGCTCGACCATCCGGTGCTGTGGACGCTGAATTATGGCAGCGGACGCGTCTTTGTCACCGCGCTCGGCCATGACGGTCCGGCGGTGAAGACTCGAGTGTTCGTGACGACATTCACACGCGGCGCGGAGTGGGCTGCCACGGGCGATGTCACGCTGCCTGTGCCGCCGGAGCTGGCCGAAGGGGGAGAACCTGTGCAGCAGGAGCCGCGCGCGGTCACGCCGGGGAAGACCAACGCAGATCCGCCTTCAGATGCCGCCGTGCTGTTCGACGGCTCGAGTCTCGATGGCTGGACGCGTCCGGACGGCTCTCCCACCGGATGCCGGATCGAGAACCGGGAGATGGTCTGCCGCACGGGTGCGGGCGGCGCCGTATCGCGCGCGCAATTCCGCTCCGCGCAAATCCACCTCGAGTTCCAGGCGCCGGACATGCCGGATCAAAAAGGGCAATTAAAGGGGAATTCCGGCGTGTATTTGCAGAAAATCACGGAAATCCAGATCCTCGACAGCTACCGGAACCCGACGTACGCCACCGGCGCCGTGGGCGCGGTCTACGGACAGCACCCGCCGCTGGTGAACGCCGCCCGCAAGCCGGGCGAATGGTCCACCTACGACATCGTCTATCACGCGCCGGTGTGCAACGCGCGCGGGCAGGAGCTCCAGCCGGGCACGGTCACGGTTTTCCTGAACGGCGTGCTGGTGCAGGACCACGCGCCCTTGCGCTTCCGGCGGGGGATGTGCGAGCCCGGAGCGCTGCTGCTGCAGGACCACTCGGGCTTCCCCGGCGCTCCGGAGACGACGATGCGCTTCCGCAACATCTGGTGCCGCCGGCTGGAGTGAGCCCGGCCGTTACAATGGAAGCAGGACGGCCGCAACGGGCGGCTGGCGTCTGCCTGCAATAATACTGAGTAGATCCGTTCCGACCGTATCGACGTGACTCCGCAATCTTCGCATCCCTTTCGCATCGCCATTGCCGCATCCTTCACGGCAGAGCCGCTTGAGTCGCTCCTGCAGTTCTGGGCGCGCAGGCTCGCGACGCCCTATGAACCGGTCTTTGCGCCATACAATCAGATCGTTCAAACGCTTCTGGACCCCGGCTCGGTGTTCGCCGCCAACCGCCGCGGCGTCAACGTGATCCTGCTGCGTGCATCCGACCTGGCGCAGTTGTCTCCGGGCGATCCCGCAGCTCCGGCGGCTGCCGCCGCCAACGCACGGCAGCTTGCCGATGCCGTCCGCGCGGCGCTGCCGCGGCTTACGGTTCCGCTGTTGTTCGTGCTGTGTCCCTCCGGGGAGGGCGCTCCGGTGGAAGAGGCGGAGTCGCTGCTCGGCGGCGCGCTCGCCGCCCTGCCCGCGCTTCATTTCTTCCATTACTCCGCCCTGCTCGCGCTTTATCCCGTGAACCAGGTGCACGATGCACGGGCGGCGGAGATCGCGCGCATCCCGTACACGGAGGAGATGTACGCCGCGCTGGCGGCGGTCATCGTTCGCCGCGCGCATACGCTGGCGATGCCGCCTTACAAGGTGGTGGCGGTGGACCTGGACAATACGCTCTGGCGGGGGATCTGCGGAGAGGACGGTTCCAAGGGCGTCGTGCTGGATCCGCCGCGGCGACGCCTTCAGGAATTCCTGCTGCAACAGCGCGAGGCGGGGATGCTGCTGGCGATCGCCTCAAAGAACAATTTCAGCGACGTGGTGGAGACGTTCAACGCCCACCCCGAGTTCCCGCTGCGGCTGGAGCATTTTGCGGCGTGGCGGATCGACTGGAATCCGAAGCCGGTGAACCTGGCGTCGCTCGCTGCGGAGCTGAACCTGGGGCTGGACTCGTTCATCTTCCTCGACGACAATCCCAAGGAGTGCGCAGAAGTGTCCTCCGCGGCGCCGGAAGCGCTCTCCATCGCGCTGCCTCCGGATCCCGAAGAACTGCCGGAATTCCTGAAGCATCTCTGGGCGTTCGACCACCCGTCGGTGACGGAAGAAGACCGGCGCCGTTCGGAGCTGATGGCGCAGTCGCTGGAGTTCTCGCGCGCCGCGCAATCGGCGTCATCGCTGGAGGAGTTCATCGCCTCGCTGAACTTGCGCGTGGACGTGCAGCCACTGGCGGCTGAGCGGCTGCCGCGGGCGGCGCAACTGACGCAGCGGACCAATCAGTTCAACACGACGACGATCCGGCGCACCGAGGCGGAACTGGCGGCGCTCGAGCAGACGCCCGGGGTGCGCATCTTCACCGCCGAAGTGAGCGACCGTTTCGGAGAATACGGGCTCACCGGACTGGTGATTGTCTATACGCGCCTGAACGAGCTGTATGTGGACTCGCTGCTGCTCTCCTGCCGCGTGCTCGGACGCGGAGTCGAACACCGGATCCTCGCGCGGCTGGCGGAGCTGGCTCTCGATGAAGGCGTGTATACGGTGACCGTGCCTTTCACGCCGACGGCGCGCAACACGCCGGCGCGGGCGTTTCTCGAATCCATCCCGTTCGGGCAGTCGCACGAGGACAACGGAGGACTCGTGTTCCGGTTTCCGGCGGTGGAGCTGCAGACGTTGCGGTGGTCGCCCGCCTCGGGGCTGACAGCCGCTCCGCAGGAAGCGGTTCCCCTCCGCGCGGCTGCGCGGACCTTCACCGGGTACGCCGAGATCGCGAGGTCCCTGCGCACGCCGGCGCAGATCCTGGCGGCGGCGCGCCGCGAGGCGGCGGAAGTGGAGGGCGCCCCGGGGGCGCAGGCGTTCGCCTCCGAGACGGAAGAAAAACTGGCCCGCATCTGGGCCGGGATTCTGCAAAAACCCATTCTGAATTCCGATGCGAATTTCTTCGACCTCGGGGGACACTCGCTGCTGGCGGTGCTGCTGCTGATGCGGGTCAAGGAAGAGTTCGGCGTGGAGCTGGCCGTCGACGACGTGTACTCCGGCTCGCTGACGCTGGGCTCGCTGGCCGCGGTGATCGATGCCCGCCGGCTTGGCGCGGCCGATCCTGAAGAGTACGAAGCGCTGCTGGCGGAGATCGGCAATCTTTCCGATGAGGAAGTGCGCGCGCTGCTGGAGCGCGAGACGCAGCAGGAGGAGTGACGGTGCGCCTGGTGCTGGCATCCAACGCCTCCCACGATCCTCCGCGGGGCGGCTCCACGCGCTCGAACCTTGCATGGCTGAGACGCCTGGCGGCGGCGGGCCACGCTTGTACCGTGGCTGCGCCGTCGCTGGATGCAGAGGCGCGCGTGACCGAGTCCCGCGGCATCCGGATTCACTCCATTCCCTCGCTCTCGCTTCACGCCGCGGAACTCGGCAGGCTGATTCGCGAAACACAGCCGGACTGGGTGCTGGTGTCGAGCGAGGACCTTTCTCACACGCTGCTGCGCGAAGCCGCGCGCACGGCGCCGGGACGGCTGGTGTACCTGGCGCACACGCCGCAGTTTTTCCCCTTCGGTCCCGAGTCGTGGCACCCGGACGCGCCTGCGGCGGAGCTGGTGCGCCGGGCGGCGGCGGTCGTCGTCATCGGCCGCCACATGTCGGAGTATGTGAGAAAACATCTGGGACGGGAGGCCGTGGTGGTCCATCCGCCCATCTATGGGGAGCCTCCCTGGCCTGAACTGGCTGATTTTTCCCGCAAGTCGGTGTTGATGGTCAACCCGTGCGCGGCCAAAGGGATCTCCATATTTCTCGGGCTGGCCCGGAATTTTCCCGGAGTCCGCTTCGAGGCCCTGCGCGGGTGGGGCACCACGCCCGAGGATGAAGCGGCGATGGCCGCTCTGCCGAATGTCTCTCTGCTCGAGAATGTGGCCGACATCGAGGACGTGCTGCGGCGGTGCTCCGTGCTGGTGATGCCTTCGCTGTGGTATGAAGGCTTCGGACTGATCGTCATGGAGGCGATGCTGCGCGCGATCCCGGTGATCGCGTCCGACTCGGGCGGCCTGCTCGAGGCGAAGCGCGGGACGGGATACGTGATCCCGGTGCGCCCGGTGCAAGGCTACCGGATGGAGTTCGACGCGGCGCACATGCCTCGGCCGATTCTGCCGGAGCAGGACATCGCACCCTGGATTTCGGCGCTGCGCCGCCTTCTGGAAGAGGAGGAAGAATACAGAGCGGAGAGCGCGCGGTCGCGGGGGGCAGCGCTCGAGTTCGTCTCCTCGATCGATCCAGACGCATTCGGCACGCTGCTGGAATCCCTGCCGGCGCCTGGCAAGCCCGTGACGCCGGCGGCGCCCGCGGCGGAGAAAAGGCCTCTGGACGAGGCGCGCCGGGCGCTCCTGCTGCGCGAACTCCAGAGAAGGCGGCGCCCGCAATGAAGGTGCTTCTGGCGCACAACTCGAGCTACTTCCCCGCCTTGGGCGGCGGAGACAAGAGCAACCGGCTGCTGATGGAGGCGCTGGCGGCGCGGGGGCACAGCGTTGTGGTGGTCACGCGCGTTGCCGAATTCTCCGAGCAGTCGCACGAGGAGCTGAAGCGCGAGCTGGCGGCGCGGTCCATCCGGACGGACGAGGATGCCGAATCGCTGTCCTACCGGCTGAATGGAGTGCAGGTGCGCGTGCTGACGCGGCGTCCCTACCTGCGCCAGTTTTTCCAGGCGTGCGTCGAGAGCATCGACCCCGACATCATCATCACCTCCACGGACGACCCCGGGCAGATCCTGTTCGATCTGGCGGTGCGCCATCCCCGCGCCAGGGTCGTCTATTTGGTGCGGGCCACCATCGCGGTGCCGTTCGGCCCGGACAGCTCGATGGTGAGTGCGGCCAAGACAGAGAACCTGCGGCAGGCGGATCTGATCGTCGGCGTCAGCCACTATGTGGCGGGCTATGTGCGCGAGTGGAGCGGGCTGGACGCGGTTCATATGCCCATCTCGCTGCTGGAACCGGGTTCCGAGTTTCCCTTGCTGGGGAGCTTCGACAGCGAGTTCGTTTCGATGGTGAACCCCTGCGCGGTGAAAGGCATCACGATCTTTCTCGAACTGGCGCGGCGGATGCCTCATCTGCGGTTCGCGGCCATTCCGACCTGGGGCACGACGCCAGCGGAGATGGAAGAGCTGCGCGGCGTGCCCAACATCACTCTGCTGCCGCGGGTCGACAACATCGATGAGCTGCTCCGGCGCTCGCGCGTGATGCTGGTTCCGTCGGTGTGGGCGGAAGCGCGTTCGCGCATCGTGCTGGAAGCCATGAGCCGCGGCGTGCCCGTAATGGCGTCCGATGTTGGCGGTCTGCACGAGGCCAAGCTGGGAGTGCCGTATCTGGTGCGGGTGAATCCGATTGTGCGCTATCAGCCGTCGCTGGACGCCTCGATGGTGCCGGTGGCGGAAGTGCCGCCGCAGGATGTGGCGCCGTGGCAAAAGATTCTGGAGCGGCTGACGTCGGACCGCGCACACTGGGAGGAGATCTCGGCCGCCAGCCGCCGCGCTGCCCTGGATTATGCGGCATCGCTTTCGGTGGAGCCGTTCGAACACGCGCTGCTCGAACTGCTGAAGAAGCCCAGGAAGGCGGCGCCCGCGGGCCCGCAGCGCCCCATTCTCAGCGACGAGAAGCGGCGGCTGCTGGCGCTGCGGCTCTCGCGGAAAGCCGCGGGCAAACCTCCGGCGGCGCACCCGTGGTTCCCGGCGATCCACTCCGCGCCTGAAAACAGGCTTCGCCTCTTCTGTTTTCCCTGGGCGGGCGGCGGCGCGCTGCCCTACCGCGCCTGGAGCGAGCCGCTCTCGCAGGCGGCGTTCGTGGTTCCGGTGCGGCTGCCGGGGCGCGAGTCGCGCGCCTCGGAGCCCCCCTTCGAGCGCATGCAACCCCTGGTGGAAGCGTTGCTCGAGCAGATCCGGCCATTCCTTGGCGCGCCCTTCGCGTTCTTTGGGCACTCGATGGGGGCGGGCATCGCGTTCGAGCTGACGCGCGCGCTGCGCCGCGCCGGATTGCCGCTTCCGCGCTCGCTTCACGTCTCCGGCGCACGGGCGCCGCAGTTCCGCCTGAACCATGTTCCGCCACCAGAGCCTTCGCTCCGGGACTTCATCGAGGAGTTGCGGCGGATGGAGGGATTTCCGCCGAGCGTGCTGAACCAGCCGGAACTGCTGAAGCTCGCGCTGCCGGCGCTGCTGGCAGACGCGCGCCTTTACCGGCACTACGCATACACGCCGGAGCCGCCGCTGGACGTGCCGGTCTTCGCCTATGGCGGCGACGCGGATCCCAATGTCACTTCCGCGCATCTGGACGCCTGGCGCGAGCAGACTGCCGTCCGCTTCGAACGCATGGAGTTCCCGGGCGGCCACTTCTATTTGGAATCCGCCTTGCCGGCGCTGCTGTCGGCGTTGCGGGCGCACCTGACCCGAAGCGCCGGCGAATCCCGTTGAGACGCGGTGTGCGCCTCCCCGGGACGCCGGAACCGGTTGGCGCCCCCGGGCGCCTCGCTCATGCCGGGGACATGATGATCCGCCTGAGACTCGCAGCGGCGATCCAAGCTGCCACCTGCGCCGCCGCTCCTGCTCAGAGTCCCCGCTGTCGGCGCTGTACGGCGCCGGAAATGGGAAAGGCGCTCCGGGCGGCCGCCGCCGCCGTAGAGAGCACCTTGTAATGGAGCCGATTCAGCCGGGCTCGCCAGCCTGTATGACGAGAACGCCCGGCATCTGAGGCGGCACTTCCTCGGCGGCGCCATTTACGGGCGCAGCGCAATCCACGCCGATATCGACGGGGCAATGCGTGCGGGCTTCTGGATGGTTTTGGTCCGAATCCTGTCACCGGGCTGTCCGGGAGACCCCGTGCGGACCTCCGGAACGGAGGAATCCCCCAGCGGGGAAGAAGACGCGTCCGGTGTCAATCCCGTCATGGCGCGGCGAATCCGCCATCCGTGGCTCATCGCCGCGCGGGAATCCGAGGCTCCTGGTCCGCAGACGGCGACACGCCGCCTACCCGTGATCGAATGAACCCGGATCCGCCGCGTGCAGGCGCGCGCCTGCGCAGGTGGCGGTTATTTTGAGCGCAGCGCGGGCGCTGCGTGCCCGTCGCCGCGCGGGTCGGCTGCCCCGAATCTCGCTCCGGTTTTCGGATCAATGCCCGCCACAGCGCCGCGGCCCATATTCATCGAATAATCCTTCCTCAGCTCGATGACGTGCCCCATGGCCCGCAGCGCCTCCACGGCTCCGGGCGGAACGCGCGCTTCCAGTTGCAGCTCGCAGCCCTGAGGACCCGCCTTGGTGAAGCGCGCAGCCTCCAGCGCAGCCTGCGGGTTCATGCCGTAATCGGCCATGTTGGAGACAAACTGCGCGTGGGCCAGCGGCTGGTTGGCGCCGCCCATGATGCCAAAGGCCATGACGGCGCCGTCCTTTTCCAGAAATCCGGGAATAATGGTGTGAAAACTTCGCTTTCTGGGGCGCAATTCATTCGGATGTCCGCGCGTCAGCACAAAATCACTGCCACGGTTTTGCAGGACGAAGCCGGTTCCTTCCGGAGAAATTCCGGACCCCCAGGCCGCGCGGATGCTCTGGATCCAGCTCACGAGGTTGCCCTGCGAGTCCGCCACAGCCAGGTAGGTGGTGTCGGACTCCCGCGGCTGTCCAGCTTTGGCGGAGCACTGGGCCTTGTTCCAGTCGATCTCCCTGGCCCGCTGTTTCGCGTAGTCCTTCGACAGCAGCCCGGCCAACGGCACGCGCGCCTGGCGCGGATCCGCGTTGTAGGCCATCAGATCCGCGTAGGCGAGCTTCATCGACTCGATCTTCCAATGCAGGGCTTCAGCCGAATGCGGACCGCCCGCGGGCGCCGGGAACTGCTCCATGATGTTCAGCATCAGCAGCACGGCGAGCCCCTGCCCGTTGGGAGGCAGCTCCCAGACGCGCCAGCCGCGGTAGACGGTCGAGACCGGCTGCACCCATTCCGGCTGGTATTCGGCCAGATCTTCGGCTGCCATGCGGCCGCCGGCTTTGCGGCTGGCATCGAGAATCGCCTTCGCGATTTCTCCGCGATAGAACGCATCAGCCCCCTGCCCGGCAATCAGCCGGAGCGTGCGCGCAAGAGCCGGATTCCGGTGGAGTCCGCCCGCGGCGGGCGCAGGCAGAAAGACGCGCATGGCCTCTTCCGATTCGCGGAGCCGCGGCGCGTCCCATAGCGATGCAATCACCTCATGGACATAATGTCCGGACCCGGCCAGCCGGATCGCGTCCTCGAACAGGCCGCTCCAGGGCAGTCTGCCGAAGCGCTCATGCGCGGCGCGCCAGCCCGCCACCGCGCCAGGCACAGTGACGGAGTGGATGCCGGAGGCGGGCATCGATTCGTGGCCCTGTGCGCGGAGCCACTCGGCCGAGAGGCCGCGGGGCGCCCACCCGGAGGCGTTCAAGCCCGTCAGCTCGCCGCTGTGGCTGTCGCGGTGGATCAGGAACAGATCCCCGCCGGGACCGCACATCATCGGCTCGACAACGCTGAGCACCGCGTTGGCGGCGATCGCGGCATCTACGGCCGAACCGCCACGCTCCAGCGCGCGGACGCCCGCCTGCGTGGCCAGCGCATGGCTGGTGGACACGACGCCGTGGCTGCTGTACACGATCGAGCGGGACTGCGTGCGGTCCTGACCGGAAACGGTCCAAGCCAACATCATCAGCAGTGCAAGGCTCCTCACGCGTCTCATTGGATCACGAATTGGCGCGCGCCGGAAACCGATCGCGTACACCTGCCGCCAAGGCGTGATACCCTGCCGGAGGACGATTCAAGCGCAGACCGCCGGCTGCGGAGGAGCCCGCGATGCCAGCCCAGGACGCCGATCCGGTTCAGGAACGCCTCGACGCCATCTCGAAGGCTCTCGCCAGTCTCAGCCGCCGGCTGAGCGATGTGGAAGCCCGGCTGAACTCGATGGGTGAGCCTGCCGCGATGCCTCCACCGCCGCCGCCTTGGCCTGCGCCGCCCGGGTTTCCACAAACGGGCGCGCAAGGAGTGCCGCAGGAGCAGGCGATGCCCGGAGCGCCTCCGCCCGTGGATGAGATGCCCGGCGGGCAGCCGCCGCAGGGTCGTGCGGCGCAGCCCGCACCGGCTGCCGCGGATCTCGTGGAGAGCGCGTTCGGCCTGTCCTGGCTGAACCGGATCGGCGTCATTACGCTGGTGCTGGGCGTGGCGTTCCTGTTCAAGTACGCCATCGACAACGAGTGGATCGGGCCATGGACGCGCGTGGCGATCGGGGTGATGGCTGGACTGGCCGCGCTGCTGGCCGCCGGGCGCCTGCACCGCGCCGGGCATCGCATCTTTTCGATGGGCATCACCGCGCTCGGCATCTGCATCCTTTATGTCTCCTGCTATGCGGCCTACGGTTTTTACCAACTCGCGCCGGTGGCGGTCTCGTTCGCGGCAATGGCGCTGGTTACAGCCGCCGGCGCGTGGCTCGCGCTGCGTTACGATGCCGCGCCCATCGCAGTGCTCTCGCTGACCGGCGGCTTTCTGACGCCGCTGGTGCTTTCGACAGGGCGCGACGCGCCGTGGATCCTGTTCCCGTATCTGCTGTTGCTGATCGCCGGATCAGTATGGGTGCGGCGCGCGCGGGGATGGGCCATTGCGGAATGGCTGGCGCTTCTGGCGGGAGCGGCGATCTATATGGCGTGGTTTGCCGAACACTTCGAAGCCTCGAAACGCGCTGCCGCCGCGTTCTTCCCGCTGTGCGCCTACGTGCTGTTCTCCTTCTCGCCCTCGCGCGCTGTGCGGCGGATGGCGCATGTCGGCGCGGGGCTGAGCTTCGCTTTCGTTTTCCGGCCGGACCCGGCTCTTCTGTTTGCTGCATTGCTGCCGCTGGCTGCAGCGGGGCTGCTGCGGAACATGACCGCGGCAGCGGCTCTCGGTTTCTGGCTGCCGTATTGGATCCATGCGGGCGCGCCGGGCGCAGGCGAGGATTTCTGGACGTGCTTCGCGGGGGTCGCGTCGGGATTCGTCTTCCTCCACGGATGGGAGCTGTGGGAACTGCAGCCCGAGGACAGCTCCAGCGACTGGACCATACCGATGGTTTACGCCGCAAACTCTGTCGCCTGGTACGCCTCGTCGTATGCGCTGCTCGAACCGGAGCGCCATGCATGGACAGGGGCGATGACGTTTCTGGCGGCGGCATTGTTGGCCGGCTCGGCATGGGTAGCGCGCCGCGCAACAACGATGGCGCTGCTGTCGGGCGTGCTCGCTGTGGCGTATTTCACGCTGGGAATTCCCATCCAATTCGGTGCGTGGCGCGTGAGCGTGGCGTGGATTCTGGAGGCCGTGGCGCTGGCATTTCTGGCGTCGCGGTTTCAGGCGCACCTGCCGCACTGGCTTGCCGCCGCCGTGCTCCTGCTGGGCATCGGGCACGCCGCTGTGGTGGACGCGCGGCTGCCGGTGGAGAGGATATTCGTCAACACGCGGTTTTTCGTGATGTCGTGGGCGGCGCTGGGCTGCTGGATCAGCGCCTCACTGCTGAGGCCGCGCATGCTGGCGGCGGCGGCATACTTGACAGGTCACGCGTTGATGCTCGGGGGATTGGAGCTGGAGATTCTGGGGCAGGTTCAGCGCACGGCGGCGCCAGAGGATGTCCGCAGCGCTTCGATCGTCGCTTTCTCGCTCGTGCTGGCCTTTTATGGATTCGCGCTGGTGGCGCTGGGGGTGGCGCGGCGGGCGCGGTTCGACCGGGTGATGGGTCTGATCGCGCTCAGTCTGGTGATCGTCAAGCTCTATCTGTTTGACGTGTGGCAACTGGGACGGCTGTTCCGGAGCACGGCCTTCGTAGGGCTGGGCCTGTTGCTGGTGTCAGCGTCGTATCTGTATTCACGCCACCGGGCGCGGCTGGCGAAATGGATCGGATGAGCGAAGGCGTCAGCGCTTTCGTTCGAGCAGGGCGGGGAGTTCGGTCATCGAGTGGATCAGGAAATCCGGCGGCGCTTCCCTGAGCGACGCCGGGCTGATGCCGTAAGTGACGCCGACGCTCTGGACGCCCGCATTGCGCGCCGTCAGCACATCGGTAGCCGAGTCGCCTACCATCCAGGTCTCCTTCGGGCGCGCTTTCGCTTCCTCCATCAATGTGCGGATGCCGACGGGGTCGGGCTTCTTCTGTTCGAAGCTGTTGCCGCCATAAATCTGGAAGAAATACGGGGACAGCCCCAGCCCGGCGCACATGTCGCGCGAAAACCGCTGCGGCTTGTTGGTGAGCACGGCCATTTTCACGCCCTTTTCATGCAGCCTCTCCAACGCCTCCACGACGCCGGGATACGGGCGCGTGTTGTCGAGCATGTGCTCGCGGTAGTAGCTCAGGAAAAACGCCAGCGCTTCTTCAATCTGCTGCTCGCCGGCATCGGGTCCCATGGCGCGGCGGATCAGCACGGGCGCGCCGTTGCCTACATAGGAGGCGACCACATCGCGAGGGAGCGGCGGCAGCCCCATGTAGCCGCGCGCGGCGTTCACCGAGTTGCAGAGATCGTCGACAGAATCCACCAGAGTGCCGTCGAGATCGAAAATCACCAGCGCCATCTGCCTGCTCTTAGTGTAGCCGCAGGCGCGATCCTGACCGGCAACGCCCTGCGTCAGCCGGTGAGAGCCGCGAAGCCCATCTTGCCGAGCACGTACACCAGCCACGGCGCGATCACGCCCCACAGGGAGCGCCCGAACGGCAGCTTGCGGGCGCCGCACAGGGCGGTGAAGCCGGTGGCGATGAGCACGATGGTCCAGATCGTGAACAGGTCGAGCGAGTTGGCGAGGCTGCGCAGCCAGGCGGCGGTGTCCCGCGAGAGGAAAGAACCCACGCTCAGCCCGCCCGCCGACTCCATGTCAAACTCGTCGGGGGGCTTCAAATACAGCAGCGCGAAGAACATCAGGTTGCCGGCGATGGCGGGCGGGAGGTAGGCGTAGGAAGTGATGTTCAGAGCCTCCTTGTAGCTGACGTCGGCGTCGAGCAGGAACCGGTAGGAGAACAGCAGTGCGCCCGCCACCACCAACATCCCGCCGAGGATGGCGATCGGCGGAAAGACCCGAACCGCAATCGGCATGAACTTGCGCTGCGATTCGTACACCTGGGCGCGCTGGTCGGCACTCATCTCCTGCACCTGCCGGCTCTGCTCCAGCGCCTTCTCGATCATCAGGTCATAGCCCACGCGCCGCACCATGGCGGACACTGCAACCACGTTGAGCAGGATGAGGACGATGGCGATGATCCACCACCGTCCATTGCGCGCGATGTCAGCGAACACGCGGGACGGTTCAGTAAACGCCCCGGAGATCCGCTGGATCTCGGTCATGGGTTGGTCTGACGCAGGTTGTGTCATGGCTCCACCCGAGAATAACGCTTATGGGTGAGGATTTGTTCTCCGGTTTTCGGACTTGGCGCCGCAGCACGAAACGCCCGGCGGGAACGTGCCCCGTGGCGGTCTTGGCGCGGCTGTGATCCAATCAGGAAGAACACCGGATATGCGGATCTCATTCAACCCTTCCATCTATGAGCACGCGGCGCGTTGGGCCGGCTGCAGTCCGTGGGAGGCTTCCCGCGATCCGGACAAGATGTTCCGGGGCCACCGCGACGCCTGGCTTGCTTACCGGCACACGCCCATCGTCGTGGGAATCGACATCTACAATCTGGAGGCGGAGGCTTACGGGGCGAAGGTGGTGGCGCCGCAAGGCGAGGACTCGATCCCGGCCATCGCCGAGCCTCTGTTCCGAGCGGTGGAGGATGCGCTGGAGATCCCGCCGTTCGACCCGTCGCGCGACGGGCGCATCGCGATGGTGATTGGAACGGGCAGCCGGCTGCAGGCGGAGCTGCCGGAGGCGGAGGTCCGGATCCCGGTGGCTGGCCCCTTCTCCATCGCCATAAACCTGCTCGGCATCGAAAATGTGTGCGCTTCAGTGGCTGAAAGGCCGGAGGAGACGCGCCGGCTGCTGCTGAGGCTGGCGGAGAACCAGGCAGTGTTCATCCGCGCCATCCGCGATGCCGGCCTCAGGATCGCCTTCTTCGAGTCCGCGGCAGCGCCGCCCCTGATCTCGCCACGGCAGTTCCGCACAGTGGAGCTGCCGGCGCTGAAACGCGCCCTGGAGGTAACCCGGGAAATCACGGGGCTTGCCTCGCCCTGCATCCTCGGTGGCGACACGGTGAAGATCCTCGACGACCTGCTCTCCACCGGCACCAACTACGTGGTCTGCAACGTGGAAACCGACCAGCAGCGTTTTGTCGACCGCCTCTGCGCCACACACCCGCAAGTCGCCGTGCGCATCAATATGGATCCGCGCATCGCCGCCTCTTCCGACCGTGGCGCCATTCTCGCCGAAGTTGATCGCATTCTCGCCATCGCCGCCGGACGGCCGAATTGCCTGATGGGCACAGGCTGCCTGCCGCTGGAGACGCCGCCGGACAACATCCGGCTGATCCGGGAGTATCTGGCCGCCTGAGGCGTATTCCTGCTTGAAGCGGCTGGCTCGCGGCAATAAAATCGGAGGCGGAATATGGGATGCGAGCGTCTCTTATTGACCGTGCTCCTGAGCGCCGGCATGCTGCCCGGTCAGGGAGGCGGCTTGGAACCGTTTCGTTTGCCCTGGTTCGGCGCCGACCCGAACATCACGAGTTTCGCCGGCTGGAATCGGCCGATCGCCACGGATTCGCCATGGGTGGAGGTCAGCGAAGACGGGCACTACATGATCGACGGGAGGCGCATCCGCTTCCTGGGCGTGAATGTCGGCGCAGCCGCGGCATTTCCGGACGCCGTGCGCGCCGAAGCTCATGCGGCTAGGCTGGCGCGGTTCGGATTCAATAGCGTGCGCTTCCACCATATGGAAGCGCCCTGGGTGAAAGACGCGGTGCTGATCGACTACGCCTCGGGCACATCTCGCGAGCTGTCGCCGGAGCGGCTGGACCGCCTGCACTACTTTGTGGCCAAGCTCGCGGAGAACGGAATTTACGCCAACATCAATCTGCTGGTGAGCCGGGAGTTCCAGCGCTCCGACGGGCTGGGCGAGGAGATCGCCCAAATGGGGTGGAAGGACCAGCACATCCTGGGATTTTTCAACGACGCGGCGCTGGAGCTGCACAAGGAGCACGCACGCAAGCTGCTCACCGCTCCGAATCCGCACCGCGGCGATACGCCGCTGGCACAGGATCCGGCTGTGGCGTTCGTCGAGATCATGAACGAGAACGGCCTGGTCCAGAAGTGGCTGGAGGGGGTCACGGATGCGATGCCGGAGCGCTACCGCCGCGATCTGCAGGCGAAGTGGAACCAGTGGCTGCGGTCAAAATACGAGTCCACCGAGGCGTTGAAAATCGCCTGGGGCGTCGTCGACCAGGAACTCGGGCCGAATCTCCTCGCGAATGGCGATTTTTCGGCAAATCCTTCCGGCTGGACCGGCGGTTGCTGGACGGGCGGGCTTGGGTGGACGCTGGAGTGCCATCAGGGGGCGCGGGCAACCGTGTCTGTGGCGGGCGAATTTCAGGGTGGCGCGGCGCTGCTGATCGATGTCCAAGCGCCGGGAGGAGCAAGCTGGCATGTGCAGTTCAACCAGCCGGGAATCGCCGTCGAATCCGGCAAGATATATACGCTGCGATTCTGGGCGCGGGCGGCGGACCCGACGCAACTGAACGCAGGGCTGCAGCGCGCCCACACGGACTGGGCGGCACTGGCGCCGTCGATCTCCGCCACGCTCCGCGGCGAATGGCGCCAGTACTCGATCACGTTCCAAAGCACCGTGACCGAGGCGAATGCGCGCATCAACTTCAACGGCTTCGGCGACCGCACGGCGCAGGTCTGGCTCGCCCAGGTGGAATTCCGCGAAGGAGGGCAAATCGGCGTGCTGCCGGAGGGGACAAGCCTGGAAGGCGGCAACGTGCCCAATGTGGCGCGCGCCGGCGCAGGCGCCACGCTCGGGCAGCGCCGGGACTGGGTGCGGTTTGCTCTCGATCTCGAGAAGAAATATTGGGACGAAATGCGGCGGTATATGAAGGAAGAACTGGGCTATCGCGGCATCGTTTTTGCCACGATCATTTCCAACAGCCCGCCGAACGCCCAGAGCGGCATGGACGCAATGGACTCGCACGCCTACTGGCAGCATCCGCAGTTTCCGTCCGGACAGGACTGGAGCCCGGACAACTGGACTGTGAACAACGTTTCCATGGTGAACAGTCCGGAGGGATCGACAATCGCCGGGATCGCCCGCCAGCGCGTGAAGGGCAAGCCTCACAATGTCACTGAATACCAGCACCCTTCGCCCAACACCTATTCCACCGAAATGCCGCTGTTTGTCGCCGCATATGGGGCATTGCAGGACTGGGACGGCATCTGGTTTTTCGACTATCCCACCGGCATGGATGAGTATGTGACCGGATTTTTCGACACGAGCGGAAATCCAGGCAAGCTGGCCAATTCACTGGTGGCAGCGTCTCTTTTCCGCCGGGGAGACGTCGCACCGGCCATGGCCGGGCATGTCTTCCGGTTCGATCCGGAAACAGAACTGGAAGCCGTGGTGACTCGGGGAGGACCGTGGCGCATCGGCGACGGCTCCAGCATCGGCGTGCCCGCCACGCTGGGGCTGGTGTCCCGGGTGGCGCTATCCATCGGCGAGGAGGCCGAGGGACTCGAGGGGGCGCCCGAGGCGCCTGAGGGGCCGGTCTACTCGTCAGACACCGGGCAGGTAGTGTGGGACGTGGAGGCGCCTGACCGGGGCGTGCTCACCATCAACACGCCGGCGACAAAAGCGGTGGTGGGATTCTCCGATGGACGCTCTTTCGACCTGGACGGTGTCGTCATCGAACCGGGGCAGACGCGTCAGGGCTGGTCCACGATCGCCATCACAGTCCGGGACGGTGAATCGCTGACGGGCGAGCGCGGCGCGTGGGGCGTCATCGTAGCGACTGGGGATCATGAAAACACGGACCAGGTCTGGAAGGATGAGCGGCGGAACTCCGTGGGCCGGAACTGGGGGCGGGCGCCTGCACTGATCGAAGTCGTTCCGGCTACGATCACGATCCCGGTGGCCCCCTGGCGCGTGACCGTCTGGGCTCTCAACGCCGACGGAAACAGGTTTGCCGAGGTTCCAGTCGAAGATTTTGAAGGCAACGCGCGTTTCCGGCTCGGCGAATCAGGTCCGACGCTCTGGTACGAGATCTTCATCAGCCCACAATAGCGCCCAGGCCTCGAAGGACGATTGGAGGCCGCCGCGCGGCCTGCCGGTGCTGATAAGATAACTCCGTCCGCGCGGGTATGCGCGCAGCAGTCAATACCACACAGAGGGAGCTTCATGATGAGCGATTCCCGCAGGAATGGACGATCCGTATCCGGCGCCGTGAGCCGCAGGCAGTTCGCCTCGGTTGTCGCAGGCGCCGCGGCAGCCTCCACAGCCGGCGTTGCCGCATCGCAGGCGGCTGCGCCGTCAAAGGCGGCTGAGCAGGTCACGCTCGGCAAAAGCGGCGTCCGGGTGACCCGGCTCGCGCAGGGGACGGGCTTCAACGGCAGCGGACGCTCCAGCGAGCACACCCGCATCGGCATGAAGGCGTTCACCTCGCTCGTCCGGCGCGACATGGAACTGGGCGTGACGTTTATGGATACGGCGGATCTGTACGGATCCCACCAGTACCTGCGCCGGGCGCTGGATGGAGCGCCGCGGGAGAAGTACACGGTGATGTCGAAAATCTGGCCCCGGACAGAGTATTGGAACGCTTATTCCGGCGGCGCCAGAGCAGAAATCGACCGCTTCCGCAAGGAATTGAACACGGATTTTCTAGAAATCGTGCTGCTCCACTGCATGATGAACGACCGGTGGACTCAGGATTTCGCCCGCGGCATGGACGAACTGAGCGAACTGAAAGCCAAGGGCGTTGTGAAAGCCGTCGGCGTTTCCTGCCATGACTTCGGCGCACTGAAGATCGCCTGCGCTTCGCCGTGGGTGGACGTCATTCTGGCGCGCATCAACCATGTCGGCAAGGCAGCCTACATGGACGCCACGGTGGAAGAAGTGGTTCCGTATTTGAAGCAGGCGAAAGCGGCGGGAAAAGGCATCATCGGGATGAAGATCTTCGGCGCAGGGCGGATCAAGACTCCGGAGGAGCGCGACGCCTCTTTGAGGTTCGTGTTCGGGAACGGACTCGTGGACGCGATCACCGTCGGAATGCTGCGCGAAGCGGAGATCAACGACACGGTGAGCCGGATCGACAAAGCGCTGGCAGGGTGAAATCCGACGCGCGGCGTCTCAGGACTCCTTCCGCGCTGCCGTCCAGGCATCCCTTCTCACCCAAGCTCTGAACCGCCCGGGCGCATGATCTCGAAGCGCGTGTTGTCTCCTTCATGAGCAGCACCGGGAACCCAAGCCCAGCCGGCGGCTTGCGCGAAGTGTCCCGGTCAGCAACCCGAAGCGCGCCAGCCACCTGGGCCAAGCCAGGCGCCGAAGACAAGTATGCCCTGCCAAGCAGCTGCCTCCAGCAAGCAGGGCGCCTTCCCGCCCGGGTTACCCAGAACGGGATGTCATCTCATTCATCTCACCCTCAGCCAGCTCTGATGTTCCAGGGAACGCAGACGAGTCGGCTTGGTCCGCCGGCTGGAGAGGGTCAATCGCCTGATCGTCCTCGCCCCACTCTTCCATTTCGGGCATCAATTCCTCCGGGGCCTGGGCCCTCTTCAAACCGGCAGGTCAGCGGATAGCCGCATTCAGCACAGCAGGGGCGGCGTTGTCATCGTCGTACCATGCGCGACAATAGGGGCAGAATTCGATGCACATTCTGGGCTAATAAAGTCTTTAAACGATAATTGTATCGGCTGCCCTGCACGATGGCAATAGAGACTTTATGCGCCGGAAGCGGTGAATGCCCCGTTCGGGCGGGAGGGCGGCTTTCCCGGATTGCCTTGGCATTTGCGCGAGTGCACGTCCCCTGCGCCTGGACTCGCCGCTTCGTGCGGAGAGTTGGAGGGGAGGGCGTGGCGGTTGCGTCCTGCCCATCATGGCGGGGAAGGATCCCCGCCTGGAGCGCCCCTGTCACTTCCCCGGACACCGCCGAATCCCTTATTGTGGAGAGGGTGCCTTATGCGACCTGTGGCGCTGGTTCTCATTATCGTGCTGACCGTCTTCTCCGCCTCAGCGTTCCAGCAGACGTCGAGCGACGACCAGATCTACGACCTCGTGCGGCGCCGCCTGGCGGGCGACCCCGACGTCCGGGGCGGAGCGCTGGAAATCGCCGTGAAGGAAGGCGTGGTGACGTTGAGAGGCGCGGTGCGCTCAGAGAAGGCGAAGAAGAAAGCCGAGAAGCTGACACGGAAGGTGAAGGGCGTGAAAAGCGTGATCAACGAACTCGCGGTCAAGTCGGCGGGAGTATAACGAATGACGGAGTGGGAGCTGAGACCCGTCGGCGTGGTCCGGTGCGGGATCCGCGAGCGCAAACAGATGCCGGTGTGGGGCGTGCCGGCGGGCATCGAAGTCTTCCCGGAATTTGAAGCCGCTTTGCACCGGATCGAAAAGCATACGCACATCTGGGTTCTCGGCTGGCTGGTGCAGGGCAGTCCCGAAAGGGACGTGCTTCAGGTGACCCCGCGCGGCGTGTCCGACCGGGGGCCGGAGGGACTGCATGGCGTGTTTGCGGTCCGCTCGCCGGCACGTCCGAACCCGATCGGACTGACCGCGGCGCGCCTGGTGAGACGCGAGGGCAGGAGGCTGGATGTGGACCGGCTGGATTTTCTCGACGGCACGCCGGTGGTGGACATCAAGCCGTACTTCATCAACCGCGACCTGATCTTCAGCGCCGGCGGGCGGCAGGTGGGCAAGCCGCGTTCGCGGGAAGACCTGCGGGAGAGCTTGCTGGTACAGGCGGTGCAGTTCCATGGCGAGCGACAGCCCGACCTGGAACTGGGCGTACGCATTTTCGAGCACTACCGCTTTGCGGTGCACGACAGGAACGATCCGGGCGGTTACCGGGTGACGGCGCCGCTGTCGCGGCCGGTGCTTGTGGACGCCCTTCAGGGCATCACCCGAGCCACGGCGGGCCGCGGCACGCTGGCCTTTCACGACCGTCCGGCCGTGGTGATCGACGCACGGGCGGAGTACCTCCTGCGCGAGCCGCCGCCGGCTGACGTGCTGGCGGCTTCCGATGACGAGTTGTTTGAATTCCGCCTGATTTAGGCGAAATCAGGCGAGCATTTTCGGCTCTTCTCCCGAAAGTGTGATCATCTCCAGTCAGGCAGCGGCAGGTTGACGCAAGAGTGGTAGATGGCGGCGATGAAGTTGGAAGCGCTGCGGAAGCCGAAGCTGCGGTGGCTGGCCAGCTTGATCTTGT
>DYJN01000096.1 GCA_020723085.1 Arcobacter sp. | reverse complement strand
GGGGCAGGATCGCAGAGATCCATTACGCGCAGGCGCGGTGAACGGCTGGATCAACGCGGACGCAGGCGCGGCCAGGCGATCTCGACGCCCTGCCGCACGAGCAGGTTCTGAAATTCTTTCAGGAGACTGCCGTCCTGGCGCACCTGCCTCGGGCGGAGGCGGCGCTGGACGCAGAAGGCTGCCAGGGCGCCGGCGCTTTCGCCGATGTTCCATTCCACCGGATGCAGGCGGTAACAGCCGTTTGTGATGTGGGTGACGCCGAGGTTCTTGCAGGCGGGCAGGAGATTCTCCATCCGTTTCGGGATGAGGGCGCCGAGCGGGATCTGGAAGGGAAGGCTGCTGACGTCGATATAGTTGTCGCCGCCGCTGGAGGGGTGCAGGTCGATCCGGTAGCTGCCAACGCCGACCGAGTCCGGGAAGACCTCGGCGGCGACTTCCTCCCGCAGCTTGCCCGTGACCTTCATGCGGGCGTCCGTGCCGACGTGATGTTCGAGCACAGTGAATTCGGCCTGGATTCGGCGCGATTCGCGGATGTAGGGATACATCGCGAGGCCGTCCGCCGTGCCGGTGATGTCGGGGCGCAGGTGGAGGCCTTTCCAGCCAGTGCCGCCGTCGGGACGCGGGGCCTCCGTCTGCATCCAGTACAGCAGCGACAGGCTCAACTGGCGGGCGCGTCTCAGGTGCCGGGCCGCTTGTTCGGGCGGGACCTCGTAGAGATTGCCGAGCCAGTAGTCATTTTGCGGCCAGTTGACCAGCGTAACATCGGTGGAGCAGAAGCCAGGCTCGTAAATGGCCTTCTGAATCACGCGGCGGTAGAGCCAGAGGTTGAGCCCTGGCAGCTTCGCCTGGAGGGTGGGATCGAGAAAGACGCGGCGGGGCTTGAGCGAGATGGGCTCCGACATCGACCAGCTCAGAAGCTTGCCGGGCCAGGCGGGGCGCAATTGGGGGACATACTCGCGCCAGAACGAGTATTGCTCGGGGCGGTCGATGGTGTGGTCGCCTTCGGGGTCGTAGCCGAGGGCAAAGCAGACGGTGAAGGCCTGGTGGTTGTCCGGCTGCGCCCGTTCCGGCGCATGGAGTTCTCCCGTTTGCGCGCGTGACTCGGCGCCGGTGACGTACTCGGTGCGGGTCAGCGGCAGGAGCTCGCCGGTTTCGGTGGCATCGAGGAAGAACGGCGCGCGCACGACGCGCGGCAAACCGGCATCATCGCGGAACTCGACGGCTTTCACGGCGTCGCCGTCCACGTCGGCGCGGCGAGGCGCGGCGCGGGTGAACAAAGCCAGGCGCCCTGAGGACAGGTATCGTTGCAGCATCGCGTGAAGCACGGCGAGGGCAACGCGCGGCTCGTGCGTGAGCACGCTGACGGAGCCGCCGCCGGGATTCAGGCGCGGGTTGCCGGCATGCGGCGGCAGCAGCGGATAATGGCTGCGGTAATACTGGCGGACGCCATTGCGGAAGGCGCGGTAGGAGGCGGTGCAGCCGAACATTTCGATCCACGGATGCTCGTCGGGAGGCACCGCCTGGGAGGTGAACTGCCCGCCGATCCATGGGGTCTCTTCCGTCATGACGACGCGGAGTCCGGCGCGGCAGGCGGCGAGCGCGGCGGCGCAGCCTCCGGCGCCTCCGCCGATGATGACGGCGTCCGCGGCGATCTCCCGGCCTGCGGCCCAGGAGGGAAGAGAAAAAACAGGAACAGCGGAGATTGTTTGGATGAACGAGCGGCGCGTCAGCTTCATCAGTCTCCCCCCTAAGCTATCATGGGCTTGGGCCCGCCGTGCGGGCCGCATTCATGGCGGTTGTCACCGTTTCCGGGCAGGCGGGATGCCGGACGCGCGAGGTGGCGCGGCTGGCGGCGCAGCGGCTTGCGTTCACGCACCTGAGCGCGGAGAAGCTGGACGCCCTGTTGGGCGAGGAATTCGGTCCGGTGATCGAACATTCATCCCGCGCCTGGAAGGACATGGCCGCCTCCATTCTGCTCCGGCTGGCGACGAAGGAGCACCTGGTGGTGGGAGTGGACGGGGCGGAGGAGGTGTTCCGCGGATACCCTGCCCTGCTGCGGGTGCGCGTGGTGGCGCCGGCGGCGCGGCGGACGGGCAACGTGATGCTGGACGACGGGTTGACCCGCGCCGAGGCGCGGCAAGCGCTGGCGGCGCGGGACCGCGAAGCCGGGCGGCTGCGGAAGGCGCGCTTCGGGCGGGCGACGGCGCTGGCGGAGGGGTTCGACCTGGTGCTGAATACGGCTTCGCTGGACGCCGCGCACATGGCGGAGCTGATCGCGCTGGCGGTGGCTCAGATGGGCCTGGCCGAGCACGGCTTTCTTTCGCCGGCGGCCGAGGCTCAACTGCAGTTTCAGATCCGGCTGAGACTGGCCAAACACGGAATTCATCCGAAGGGGCGCGCCGCGCTGACGAAGCCGCAGTTCAGCCATCCGTCGGAGGAGATCTTTGCCAATCTGCTGGATTTTTACCGCATCCCGTGGGAATACGAGCCGAGATCTTTTCCCATCGCCTGGGACGAGCACGGCAACGCGATCGAATCGTTCACTCCGGATTTCTTTCTGCCGGAATCCAATCTTTACGTGGAATTGACCACAATGAAACAGTCGCTGGTTACCAGGAAGAACCGCAAGATCCGGCTGCTGAAAGAGATTTATCCGCACGTCAATATTCAGGTGTTTTACCAGAAGGACATCATGGATCTGGTGATGAAATACGGGCTGGCGCCGCAGGCGCAGCCGCAGCCGTGAAAGCCGCGCCATGAAAGTCCCCGCGCTTCCCGTCATCGACCGCGTGCTGTTCACCGAGGAAGAGGTGCACCGGCGCATCCGCGAGGTGGCCGCGGAGATCTCCAGCCGTTACCGGGACGGCAACCTGAAGATGATCGGGGTGCTCAAAGGGTCGGTGTTCTTTCTCACCGCTCTGGCCCGGGAACTGACGATTCCCGTGAAGATCGACTTCCTGTCGATTTCGCCTTTTTCCAATCACACGCGCGCGCCGGGGGTGGTGCGGATTGCGAAAGACCTGGATGATTCGGTGGAAGGCGAGGACGTTCTTCTGGTGGAGGACATCGTCGACACGGGCTTCACGGCGCGGTACCTGCTGCAGACGCTGGCGGGGCGGGGGCCGAATTCGATCGGGCTCTGCACGATGCTGGACCGTCCGGCGCGGAGAATCGTGCCCCTGAAGATCGACTTCAAGTGCTTCGAGATCCCGGACCGCTTTGTGATCGGCTGCGGGCTGGATTACAAGCAGCTCTACCGGAACCTGAACTTCCTGGCGGTGCTGAAGCCGGATTAGCGGCGCTGCGCGCGGATCTGCCGGAGGGTTCGCTCAGACCGGACGCAGAGCGGAGCGGCGGAGGGATCAGAGAGGACAAGGACCGGGCGGCGAAGGCGGGGAAGAGCCGCTGGAACGCGCACGCCGGAGCGGGGCGTCTCCGCCCCGCTCCGGCGCCGCAAGGCCGTTACGGATTCAGGATCTCGAGGCACTCCTCGAATGAATCCAGGTGGCTCATCGAGCCGCTCAGCAGCGACGTCAATACCCGCTTGACGTCGGCGTTGGCGGTCAACAGGAGCGTGTTTTCCAGGTCTGCGATGTCCCTCTGCTCGACGAGCAAGCCAACCTCCAGCGCATCCTGGATGGACTGCCCGCCCTTTGCGAGCAGTTCGTCATAGAGCGCCTGCAGGGCGGCATCCCGGAAGACGCCCTCGGGAAGATCCCGGGCGGGGTCTTCGATGTTGTAGCGTGGCAGCAGGCGGCCGACCGCGTCAAAGTGGCGCTGTTCGCTCTCCGAGATCCGCGCGAAAATCCGCAGGTTCCAATTCTCGGCGAACTTCGTGTACAGGTCGCGCGCCAACTTTTCTTCTTCCCGCATGAGGGCGAGCCCCCTGGCCTCTTCCGCGCTCAGCGCGGCGACCGCGGGAACGGCGCCGGAAGGCGGCCCGAACCGCTTGCCATTGCCCTGCGCCACAACGGGCAGGCAGGCGACCATGATCCACATTGCCGCCGCGAACATGCGCGGAAGCGTCGCTCTCGACAGATCGAATCCGAAAAACATGACATCATCTCCTTTCGTTGTCTCATGCACTTATGCACTGCAGTTTTCCTAATCCGGCAAGGCTGCCGCGACCCGCCAGGCGGCGGGGAGGCCTTTGCACACACCACGCCTGTCGCCGCCGCTGCCACATCCATGAAAGAATCCCCTCTATGGGGGCGGGGTGAGCGAGGAAGCCGCGGCGCGGGATCCTTGAGCAAGCACAGCATCCGTCGCCGCCGCTGCGCCGCTGTTCCGGATGCATCTGCTCTTCATGACCGCTGCTGAACCTCTCATTGCAAGAGACGAGGAACGGGGCGGCAGGTTGACACGGTCCGAGGAAAATGTACCCGTTGCTCCGGAAAGAGTCATCGCAGGGAGAGCGCGGCGGGAGGATGCGCTAATCGTTGCGCGTCAGGACGAAGTCTTCTTCGAACAGGCTGTACCCGCTCCGGCGCATGCCGCAGCGCAGGTAAGTGTGCTGGGCGCGCTGGTTGGAATTTTCCACGTACAGGCGCAGCCCGCAGACGCCGGGATCGGCCTTGGCGAGCGAACGGACATGGCTGTACAGCGCGCGGAACACGCCTGCGCCGCGGTGCTCCGGGGCGACCCACACGCTCTGGATCCACCAGAACAGGCCGTTGCGCCAGTCCGACCACTCGTACGTGATCATGAACTGCCCGGCGCGCGAGCCGCCCCGCTCGGCGATGAAATAGCGGCCGCGGGAGGGATCGTCGAACACCGCATGGACGCCCGAGCGCAGGCGGCTGAGATCGAGAGAAAGGTGTTCGGTCTCCAGGGCCATCTCCGCGTTTCCGCGGACGAGGAATTCCGCGTCTTCAGGCACGGCGGGACGTACGGTGATCTCTGCTCTCATCCTGTTTCAAACAATCCTTCGCAGTTTTGTCACGCGCCCCGCCTCCACCCATTCGACCACAAAGATGCCGCCCTCTGGATCGAAGCAGGCCGAGTGCGGGCAGATGAAACGGCCGGCGGGGATGCGTTCACGAGGCTGCCTGCGCAGTTCGCCCCACGTGCCGGAGGGGTCTTCGCCGAGGTGCGTGATGAGGCGGTCCGTGCCGTCGAGCAGCGTGACCCGGGCTTTGAGATCGGGCACGAGCAGCGTCTGCCCGCGGAAGTCGAAGTGACAGGGCAGCTTCACGGCGCCTTCGGCGGCGAGACCGAGGGGCTTGCTGTCGAGCGCGAAGTACTGGAGGCGGCGGTTCGTGCGGTCGGCGACGAGAACCCGCTCGGCGCCCGAGCGGCGGTCGATGGCGATGCCGTGCGGGCAGTCGAGTCTTCCGATCTCCCTGCCCTTGCCGCCGAAGGTGAACTTCCAGCGCCCCTGTGCATCGTACATATTGATGAACGAAGAGCCGTAGCCGTCGGCGACGTAGATGTCGCCCGTGGAGGCGATTGCCAGATTGGTAGGGCTGTAGCGCGGGCGCTTGCCAGCGGCAGAGGGCTGGTAAGCAGGTGACTCCACCGGGTAGCCTTTTTCCCAGACGCGCTCCAGGTAAGGTCGGTAGCCCTTCGGCATAAATCATTATGTCCCGGTTTTGTTCAATCTGAACCCGCCAATTGCGGAATACTCGGACGGACTCCTAGCCCCTGCGTGGCGCCGCGCAGTCGGGACAGAGGCCGGACAACAGGATCTCGTGGTCCTCAACGACGAAGCCTGCGGGCGCGAGGCGCCGGACGTCCGGGAGGCATCCGTCCATTTCGAAGACCCGGTGGCAGCGGCGGCAGCGGAAATGGTGATGGTGGGCGCGGCCGGAAATTTCGTAGCGGGGCGCTTCGCCGCCGATCTCGACCTGTGAGAGGAATCCCTCTTCCACCAGCGCGCCCACCGTCCGGTAGACGGTGGCGATGCCGAGCCGCGGGACCGAGCGCCGGGCCGATTCCAGCACCTCGCCGATGCTGAGGGGGCGGCGGGCCGATTCCAGCACGGCGCGGATGGCGGCGCGCTGGCGGGTGCGGCGGCGCTGTACGGGGGCCCCTTTCATGAGAATGGATCCTCAGCTGGATTGTACCAGCGGACGCCGCGGCGCAATGGAACAGAAACAGGGTGTTTTGTTCAGGCCTCGGGCCGGCGGCGGCCATGCTAGCATGGATGTTTGTCAGGCTCCGGGCTCCGTGCAACGGGGCGGTCCGAACCCCGCCAGGTCCGGAAGGAAGCAACGGTAGGACCCCACCCCGTGTGCCGCGGATCCCCCGGGGCCTGGCAATCGCCATTCCTTCCCATGTACCAGGTTCTGGCCCGCAAGTACCGTCCCCAGAGCTTCGGCGAGCTGCTCGGCCAGGAGCATGTGCGGGCGACTCTTGAGAACGCCATCGCGCAGAACCGGATCGCGCACGGCTACATTTTCGCCGGGCAGCGGGGGACGGGCAAGACGACGGTGGCGCGGATCCTGGCGCGGTGCCTGAACTGCGTCGAGGGGCCCACGCCGAATCCCTGCGGGCGGTGCAGCTCGTGCCTGGAGATCGCGCAGGGCAACGCGCCCGACGTCATCGAAATCGACGCGGCGTCCAACCGCGGCATCAACGAGATGCGGGAGCTGCGCGAGAACGTGCGCTACCGGCCGTCGCGCGACCGCTACAAGATCTTCATCATCGACGAAGCGCACCAGATCACGAACGAGGCGTTCAACGCGCTGCTGAAGACGCTGGAAGAGCCGCCCGAGTGGGCCGTCTTCGTGCTCTGCACGACGGAGGCGCACAAGATCCCCGCCACCATCGCCAGCCGGTGCCAGCAGTTCGCCTTCCGGAGCGTGGATTTTGGCGTGCTGGTGGAGAGGATGGCCGGAATCTGCCGGGCGGAAGGGATCGAAGCCGACGACGAGGCGCTGGCGGTGCTGGCGCAGGCGGGCGAGGGCAGCGTGCGGGACTCGCTGTCCGCGCTGGACCAGGCGATCGCCTGCTGCGGCGCGAAATTGACGGGTCCCGAGGTGCGGCAGCTGCTCGGCATGTACTCTCTGGAGACGCTCGAGAAGACGGCCGCGGCGCTCGAAGGGAATTCTCCGGCCGCGATGCTGGAGATCGCGGCGGAGCTCGAAAATTCCGGCAAAAATTTGCAGTACTATTGCCGGGAATTGTGCCGGTATTTCCGGAACCTTCTGGTGGCGAAGATCGCCGGCACGCCGACGCGGCTGATCGCCGCATCCGCCGCCGAGCAGGAGCGGCTGGCCGGGATGGCGGCGCGCTTCCGGGAGGAAGACCTGACGCGCTGGCTGCAGATCTCGCTCGATCTCTATTCGCAGCTTCAGTACTCGCTGCAGCCGCGCCTGCACCTGGAACTGGGGCTGCTGCGGCTGCTGCACGCGGGCAGGCTCAGGCCGATCGAGGAAGTGCTCGGGGCGCTGTCCGGCGGCGGGGATCCGCCGGGGGCCGCGCCGGGCAGGGGGGCGGGCCATTCCGCCGGCGCTTCCACGCCGCGCATGGCAGCGCCTGCACCGGCAAAGGCGGCTCCGGCGCAGACGCCGGCTGCCGCTGACGGTCCGCTGAAGCAACGGCTGGCGGCGGCGCTGGAGGCCATGAACGCCCGGCTGAGCGCGCATGCGGTGGAAGAGAGCGAACTCCGGGAATCGCAGAACAGCGTGGAGTTCCTGGCGCCGCGTTCCTCGCATCTGGCGCTGAAGGCGCCGGATGTCGCCGCGGCTCTGGAGCAGGTGCTGGGGCGCAAGGTGAAAGTGGTGGTGACCGACAATGGCCGTCCAGCCGCCTCCGGAGGCCAGATGGATGGCGCGCCCCGGCAGGACGACGCGGCGGCGCGGGCGCTGGAGCATCCGGCAGTGCGGCGGTTCCAGGAGTTGTTCCCGCAGAGCCAGGTGCGGGAAGTGCGCAACTTGAGGGAGGATTGAAACATGAAATTGCCCGGCGGCGGCATGCAGCAGATGATGAAGCAGGCGCAGCAGATGCAGCAGCGCCTGCAGGAAGAGATCGCCGCCATCCGCGTGGAAGCCAGCGCGGGCGGCGGCATGGTGACGGTGAAACTGGACGGCTCCAAGCAGTGCCTCGGCGTCACCATCGACCCGGAGGCGGCCGGAGACGCCGAAATGCTGGCCGACATGGTGATGGCGGCGTTTAACGAGGCAGCCCGCAAGGTGGACGACGAGACCAGGAAAAAGACGGCCGCCCTGCTCGGCGGAATGGGCCTGCCGCCAGGCCTGTTCTAAGAGGCGCGCGGAAGAATGCCGGATTTTGCAGAGCCGCTGGCGCGGCTCATCCAGGAAGTGAAGCGGCTGCCGGGCATCGGGCAGAAGTCGGCGCAGCGGATCGCGTTCCACATCCTCCGCGCTCCACGCGAGGACGTCGAGAGGCTGGCGGCCGCGCTGCTGGATGTCAAGGACAAGCTCGGGCTGTGCGCCGAGTGCAACAACATCAGCGACGCCGAGCTGTGCCCGTTCTGCCGCGACCCGCACCGCGACAGGCGGAAGATCTGCGTGGTGGAAGAGCCGCACAACATCCTGCCAGTGGAGACTACGCGGATCTACGACGGGCTGTACCATGTTCTGCACGGCTCCATCAGCCCGCTGCGGGGGATCGGACCGGAGCAGCTGCGGATCAAGGAACTGCTCCAGCGGCTGGAAAAGGGCGAGGTGGAGGAGATCATCCTCGCCACAAACCCGACAGTGGAAGGAGAAGCCACCGCAGTCTACCTGGCGCGGCTGCTCAAGCCTCTGGGCGTGAAGGTGACCCGCATTGCGATGGGCATTCCGGTGGGCAGCGATCTCGAATACGCCGACGAGGTGACGATGTCGAAGTCGCTGGAAAACCGGCGGGAGATCTGAGTCGACGGCGCGGGAGCTCAGCCCGCCAGCACCGGCAGCACACCTTCTTCCGCCAGCCCTTCGGGCGAGAGGGCGCCGATCCTGACCTCCACGATCTGGTTGCCTCGGCGCGGACGCGCCAGATCCACGCTGATGTAATTCCCGGAGAGCGCCTTGCCGTTGT
>DYJN01000095.1 GCA_020723085.1 Arcobacter sp. | reverse complement strand
TGATAAGCGATCACGGCGGCCGGGCTCGGCGCGTGTGTCCGGCGGCGGAGGATCATAGGATCCGCCGGACGAGCCACCGGCTTGGGGGAGCGGGCATTGCCGGATGGATGCCGATGCCCGGCGCCGGCGGCGCTTCCCGCGTACAGGATCCCGGCGTGCCGCCGTGGGAAAAACGCAGCCGTGAGCGGAGCGGCGTTGTGCCGGGGCTTGATATACCGTCTGTTCCGTGCAAGGGCAGCCCCGGTTCTCCAGGAATGCCCGGGTTGGAGGCGCCGGCAGGCGGCCGCGGCATCACGCCCGGCGCAGGCAGCACTGTCCGGCTCTGGTTGGGCCGCTTCCATCGCTTGCGGTCCTGCGCCGCCGCCCGGTGATTCCGCACCTGGCTCCATCCGGGATGGCGGTGTTGCGCCTGCGGCCGGCGATTTTCCGAAGGATGATCTTCGCGCAGCCTCAGATCGACTCGAGCTCTTCCTCGAGGAGCTGTTTCTGGTGCAGGTCGGCGTAGTAGCCGTTGAGGGAAAGCAGCTCATCGTGGCTGCCCTGTTCGACGATGCGGCCTTCGTCGAGCACATAGATGCAGTCGGCCTCGCGCACGGTGGAGACGCGGTGGGAGATGAGGATGGTCATGCGCCCGCACATGAACTCGCGGAGGCTTGCGAGGATGCGGTCCTCGGTGAGCGTGTCCACGGCGGATAGCGCGTCGTCGAGGATCAGGATCTGCGGATCGCGCAGCAGGGCGCGGGCGATGGCGACGCGCTGCTTCTGACCGCCGGAGAGCGTGAGTCCGCGCTCGCCTACCTCCGTTTCGAGGCCCTGCGGGAAGGACTCGAGATCCTGCTGGAGGCCGGCCATGCGCGCGGCGCGCTCGATGGCCTCGCGCGGCGCTTCCGGCGAGCCGAAGGCGATGTTTTCCGCCAGCGTGGCGCTGAACAGGAAGGTCTCCTGCGGGACGAAGGCGATACGGCGGCGGATTTCCGCCGGGTCGTACTCGCGCAGGCCGGCGCCGCAGAGCTTCACGCTGCCAGAGGTGGGATCGAGCAGGCGCGGGATGAGGTGCACGAGCGTGCTCTTGCCGCTGCCCGTGCGTCCGACGATGGCGACGGTGGCCCCTTCCGGAACGCGGAGGGAGACGTTGTCCAGCGCCTGCCGGCCGTCGAAGGACACCGACACGCGGTCGAATTCGAGCGGGGCGGCGGCTTCCGGCAGCGGCCGCGGCGCAGGCGGCGGAGCGATGCGAGGCTGCTCGGCGAGCATTTCGCGGATGCGGCTGAGCGAGGCGCGGCCGCGCTGCACGAGGTTCACCACCCAGCCGAAGGCGATCATGGGCCAGACGAGCATGCCCATGTAGGTGTTGAACATGACGAAGCTGCCCAGCGAAATGCGGCCCTCCAGCAGCCGCAGCCCGCCCACCCACAGCACGAGCAGGAACGTCAGGCCGATGAAGAAATGCAGCAGCGGCAGGAAGAGCCCGGAAAGCCGGGCCAGGCGGAGGTTTTCTCCGATGAAGCTTTCATTCAGCTCCTGGAAGCGCTCCATTTCCGCCTCCTCCTGCACGTAGGCGCGGATGACGCGGATGCCGGCCAGCGACTCCTGCACCCGGCTGCTGATGTCGGAATACAGCTTCTGGATGGCTTCAAAGCGGTCGTGGATGCGCCGGCCAAAGAAGGCGACGGCGAGGCTGACCAGAGGCGCCGGCGCCAGCGCCCAGAGCGTCAACCGCCAGTCGACGGCGAGCATGACGCCGAGGGCGAGCACGAGCGTCAGCGACGTCTCAGCCAGGTACATCACGGCGGGTCCCAGCATCATGCGCACGGCGTTCAGGTCGTTGGTGGCGCGCGCCATCACGTCGCCGGTGCGGTACCGCGCGTAAAAGCTTCCGTCGAGCCTGGCCAGGTGGGCGAACAGATCGTTGCGGATGTCGTATTCGACGTCGCGGCTGACGCCGACCAGGATGACGCGCATCCCGTACATGAAGAAGCCCTTGATCAGGGACAGGGTGACGACGGCGGAAGCCAGCCAGGCGAGGCGCCCGAGCGCCTCGCCCGCCGTGAGCGAATCAATGGCCCATTTCACGAGCAGGGGAACGCCCGCGCCGGCGAGATCCTTGGCCGCCAGGGAGCCGACGCCCAGTGCGATCCTGCCCCGGTACCGGGCCAAATAAGGGTGGCAAAAGGAAAACACCTCTCGCATGTCAGGAGTCCACTGGCAGCGAAAGCACCTTGATCCATTCCATCACGACGGCTTTCCATCCTTCGCGGCGGCGGTACCATTCTTCCAGCCGGAACCAGGGGGCGTCGGCGCCCGTGTAATGGATGCGCATCGAAGGCGGACGGCGCTTTTCGAAGATCCAGCGCGCGCGCCGCAGGTGGGTGCGCACGCTGACGACGAGCAGGGTTCTGACGCCGCGCCGCCCGAGTTCGGGCAGCAGCAGCTGCGCCTCGTCCCGCGTCGAAAGGGCGTCGTTGGGCAGGCACTCGAACCATTCCGCGGGATAACCGTGTTCGGCGGCGAACGGTATGGCGAGGTCGCATTCGCAGCGCCCGTAGAGTACGCGCGGGCCGCTCACATACGCTTTCGGGGCGATGCCCGCGCGGATCAGCTCGCCCGCCTTCAACATGCGCTCGCCGCCCCACCCCCCCGCCAGCACGAGAATGGCATCGGCGCGCTGCGGCGGCTGCCCGGCATCCAGGAACAGTCCCGCCTGGCGCAGAGCAGGCTCCCACAGCAGCCACACAACGACCGCCAGGCAAACCAGGAGCGCCAGCGGCAGGAGGATCGCGCCTCGCCGGCGGCGTTGACGGGATGGCATGACAGGGGCCGCGCTATTTCTCAGGATCCAGGCTTCCGGCGCTCCGCAGCTTGTGGTAGAGCCGTTCGACCTCCGCCTCGTCCTCTTCGCGCAGCAGGTGCGGGCGCTGCTGCGCCGGCTGCACTGCCGGCGCCCGTGCGGAGTCTCCGAAAATCTGGCGGTGCGGCACGCCGTTGATCAACGCCTGCGTGGAGTGTTGCTGGATGAGCCGCAGCAGACGGTTGGAATGCACGGTTTCGCCCGGATAGATGAGCCGGATCCGTTTCTTGCCGGTGACCGTCAGGTACGCGACCAGCGGGGCGATCCAGCCGGTCTGGTCCACGCGCTTGATATCCCGCCAGCGAATCAGCTCGCCGCCAAGGCGCAGCCCCTCTTCACTCACCTCGATGACCGGCCGCGTCGCCAGCCACAGCGCCAAGCCGGCGGTGGCAAGGAAGAGAACCGCCGGAATCACCGCCGGCAGCCATGCACGCGCCCACCACCCGGAGAACGCTCCCAGCCCCAGGGCCGCGGCCGCCAGCGTCAGATAGGTGCGCGCGGGGTGAAATCGAATCGCTCCTGGCGTCACTCTTCAAGACTACCCGCATAGAGGGCAGGAATCAATCCGCCTCTTCGCTGGAAAGGCGAAGGGCGGCCCAGCCGTAATGGAGTCCGCTCCAGACGGTTCCGGCTGCCACGGCAGGGATCAACCCCTCTACGGCGGCGCCGGTCCAGGAGGCGGGCGCAGCCGCGTCCAGCAGACAGGCGATGCCCAGGCAGAACTGCAACACCGTGCTCGCCTTGCCCCAGACCGACGGGGGGAACCTCCGGATCCGCGTCCGCGCCACCGCCCAGGCGGCGAATGCCAGTATCAGGAGGTCGCGCCCCAGCACCAAGCCCGCCAGCCACCAGGGCAGCCGCCCGGCGAAGGCGAGCCCGGCGAATACGGTGGCGGCCAGCAGCTTGTCGGCGACTGGGTCGAGATAGGCCCCGATCGCGGAGGTTGCCTGCCAGCGCCGCGCCAGAAATCCGTCGGCCGCGTCAGTGAGAGCGGCCGCGGCAAGCAGGGGCAGGGCCGCCCGCAGATCACCCCTGGCTACAAGAAGCCCCACGGGGGGAACGAGCAGGATGCGCAGGACAGTGAGCGCGTTGGGCAGGAGGCGCTTCATCGCGCGGGGGCTGCCGCGGCGCGCCCGGCCAGCTCCGCTGCGGTGACCACTTCGTACAGAGAGGCGTCCGACATGATCTTCGCCACAAGAGCGACATGCATGGCGTGGCCCGCCCGCTCCGCCACCACCTCGCCCAGCAGCGGGCGCCCGATCAGAGCCAGGTCGCCGATCAGGTCCAGCGCCTTGTGCCGGCAGGGTTCGTCAGCAAAGCGCAGCCCGCCTTCATTCAGCACGCCCGACGCGCCGAAACAGACCGCGCTGTCCAGGCTGGCGCCGCGGATCAGCCCCATGTTGCGCAGGGCGTCCAGCTCCTGCTCGAAGCCGAACGTGCGCGCGGGAGCGATCTGACCGGCATAGGTCTCCGGCGTCACTTCGATGTCGAGCCGCTGATGCCCGACCAAGGGGTGAGGGAAGAACACGCGGCAGGAGAGGCGGAAGCCTTCCGCGGGGCGGATGGAGATGCGCTTGCCGGGCGTCTCGTGCGAGACGGGCTTTACGATCCTCAGATACCGGCGCCTCCGCCGCGTCGCGCGCATTCCCGCTTCGCGCAGCATCTCCACAAACGGCGCGCCGCTTCCGTCGAGGATGGGCACTTCCAGGTTGTCGATCTCGACATAGGCGTTGTCCAACCCCATGCTGTAAAACGTGCTCAGCAGGTGTTCGGTCGTCGAGATCAGCACGCCCTTCCGCATAAGCGAAGTCGCATAGCTGACACGCTGCACGCAGCGCCAGCTGGCCGGCACCTCGAAGCCGTTCAGATCCGTCCGGCGGAAAACAATGCCCGTGGCGGCGGGCGCCGGCAGGATACGCATCCGCACGGGCGCGCCGCTGTGCAGCCCCACGCCCCGGCGCTCGACGGGGCGGATGGTGGTGGTTTCAAACTCAGGCAGGGGAGACATGGGGCGCTCTCAAGCCACCATGCTAACAGAAGCTAAGTTTGATGTTAAGTCCTTTACCAAGAATTATTTGAACGGATGCATGTGTGTCTTTAATGCCACAGGTGAAGACTTTTTCGTCTCCTGGGAGCCACGCTGGGCGGGCGCCAAACCGGCGGCAGGGGGGGAGACAGGGCTTCGCGCTAAACTCACAGCAGATGCGCATCGGCTTGCATTGTTCGACTTCAGGGGCGCTTGTGAATGCCGCCCGGCGCGCCGTCGAGGTGGGCGCCAACTGTTTTCAGATTTTCTCCTCAAGCCCGCGGATGTGGCGCGCCGCCATGCCGCCGGGGGAGCAGATCGAGGAGTTGCGGCGGTTCCGCGCCGGGCAGGATCTGCGTCCGCTGGTGATCCACGACAGCTATTTGATCAACCTCGCCGCGCCCGATGACGGCATCCGCGGCAAGAGCATTCATGCGATGCGCGGAGAGCTGGAACGGGCGTTCGCCATCGGCGCCGAGTTTCTGGTGATCCACCCCGGAAGCGCGCGGCAGGATCCGGTGGAGGCGGGCATCGAGCGCATCGTGGATTCCCTGCGGCAGGCGTCGCAAGGGCTGCGCCCGCCGGACGGCTTCATGCTGCTGCTCGAAAACACCGCCGGCGCAGGCTCGACCATTGGGCGCACGATGGAAGAACTGCGCGAACTGCGCGGGCGGCTGACCCCGGCGTTGCCGTTTTCGGTGGGTTATTGCCTGGATACCTGCCACCTGTTCGTCTCCGGGTATGACGTCAGCACGGCGGAGGGGCTCGGGGAGACGGTGCGGCAGGCGAGGGAGATCCTGGGGCTGGACAACGTGGCGGTGATCCACACCAACGACAGCCGGGGCGCGTTGGGCTCGCGGCTGGACCGTCATGCGAACATAGGAGAAGGGCAGATCGGGCTGGAAGGCTTCCGCCGGATCCTGAACCATCCTGAGCTGCGCCGTAAAGCCTTCGTGCTGGAGACGCCCGTGGACAATCCGGGCGACGACCAGCGCAACGTCGAACAACTGAAAGCCCTATGCCGGAAACCCCGTACCGCCACGAAGAGATCGAGCTGAAATGGTGCGAGCGCTGGAACGCCGATCCGGACCTGTACAAGGCTGCCGATGACGGCTCGCGTCCCCGCTATTACGTCCTGGAGATGTTCCCATATCCCAGCGGACGCCTGCACATGGGCCACGTGCGCAACTATTCGATCGGCGACACGCTGGCGCGCCATCAGTGGATGCGCGGCTATGACGTGATGCACCCGATCGGCTGGGACGCCTTCGGCCTGCCGGCGGAAAACGCCGCCATCAAGCATGGCCGCCACCCCGCCGAATGGACGCACTCCAACGTGGCGTACATGAAGAAGCAGCTCCAGCGGCTGGGCTTCGCCTACGACTGGGACCGCGAGGTCAACACCTGCCTGCCGGAATATTACCGCTGGAACCAGTGGATGTTTCTGCGGATGTTCGAGCGCGGGCTGGCCTACCGCAAGAGTTCGCTGGTGAACTGGTGCCCGGAGTGCCAGACGGTGCTGGCAAACGAGCAGGTAGTGGACGGTTGCTGCTGGCGCCATGAAACCACCAAGGTCGAAATGCGCGAGCTGGACCAGTGGTTTCTGCGGATCACGGCGTACGCCGACGAGCTGCTGGAGGACATGAAGCAGATCGAAGCCGGCTGGCCGCCGCAGGTGCTCACGATGCAGCGCAACTGGATCGGGCGCAGCGAGGGCGCGGAGGTCGACTTCCGCCTGAAAGGCTCCGGGCAGCCGGTGCGCATCTTTACGACGAGGATCGACACGATTTACGGCGCCACCTGCGTCATCCTGTCGCCGGAGCATCCGGCGGCCCGGGAGCTTTGCACGGGCGGGCTGGCCGCGCGGCGCAAGGAGATGATCGACGAGCAGGCGCGCAAAGGGCCCGAGGATCTGGAAAAAGAGGGTTTCTTTACGGGGCATTTTGCGATTAATCCTTTCAACGGAGCGGAAATTCCCGTCTGGGTGGGCAACTTCGTGCTGTGGGGCTATGGCACCGGCGCGATCATGGCGGTGCCCGCGCACGACGAGCGCGACTTCGAATTCTGCCGCAAGTACGGCATTCCCATCGTGCCGGTGATCCGTCCCGCCGGCGGCGTTCTGGATGCCGATCCGCAGCAGGCGTTCACCGAGGATGGGGTGATGGAGAACTCGGGAGAGTGGTCCGGGCTGTCCAGCGCCGAAGGCCGCAAACGGATGGCGGAGAAGGCTGAGCGCGAGGGCTTCGGCTGCGCCGCCGTCACTTACAGGCTGAAGGACTGGGGCATTTCGCGGCAGCGCTACTGGGGCACGCCGATCCCCATCATTCACTGCAAGGCCTGCGGCGCCGTTCCCGTGCCCGACGGGCAACTGCCGGTCGTGCTGCCTGAAAATGTCGAGTTCACCGGGCGCGGGCGTTCGCCGCTGGCGAATCTGAAGAGCTTTCTCGAAACCGCCTGCCCGAAGTGCGGCGCGCCGGCGGAACGCGAGACCGACACGATGGACACGTTCGTCGACTCGTCGTGGTATTTCTTCCGCTACGCCGATCCGCGCAACGGCCGGCTGCCGTTCGATCCCGAGAAAGTGAAGCCCTGGTTCCCGGTGGATCAGTACATCGGCGGCGTGACGCACGCCATTCTGCACCTGCTGTACTCGCGCTTCTGGTGCAAGGTGCTGCGGGACATCGGGCTGGTTTCGATCGACGAGCCCTTCCGCAGCCTCTTCACGCAGGGCATGGTGCAGCTGCACGGGCAGACGATGTCGAAGTCGAAAGGCAACATCGTCGATCCCGACGAGATGGTGGCGAAATACGGCGCCGACACCTGCCGGCTGTTCACGCTGTTCGCCGCGCCGCCGGAGAAGAACATGGACTGGAACGAGAGCGGCGTCGAAGGCCAGTACCGCTTCCTGAGCCGGCTGTTCCGCTGGGTGACGCGCAACTCGGACGCGGCGGGGGGCTCGGGCGAGAGCGACGCGCGGGCGCTGCGCAAGCTGCATCAGACTGTCCGCAAGATCACGCAGGACTTCGACAACCGCTGGCACTTCAACACGTCCATCGCCGCGCTGATGGAGCTGATGAATGAACTGCATGCCTGCGAGCCCGGCATGTCGGCTCGCGCGCTGCGCGAATGCGCGGAGAAGGTGACGCTGCTGCTGGCGCCGTTCGCGCCATTCGCCGCGCAGGAGCTGTGGCGGATGCTGGGCCATGACGGGCCGGTCTTCCGCCAGGCGTGGCCGGCATTTGATGAGAATCTGGCCCGCGAGGAAGAGCTCGAAGTGCCCGTCCAGGTGAACGGCAAGCTGCGCAGCCGCATCAGCGTGCCGCATGGGACGGCGCGGGAAGAACAGCAGCGGCTGGCGCTTGCCGACGAGCGCGTGCGAGCCCACACGGACGGCAAGACGGTGGTGAAGGTCATTCACACCGGCAGGCTGATCAACATCGTGGTGAAGTGACGCTGCTGCCGGCGGCGGCTGCGGACGGCGCGGGCGGTGGCGGGGTGCTGGACGCGCCTTCGGCGCTCCTGCCTGGCTCCGGCGCATTCCAGTATGGATAGAACAGCCCGCCCCGGAGGGCGGGCTGTTGCTTGCTCAGGTGAGTTGCTTGGGGGTCGATTTCCGCCGGCGCCGCGCGTCAGGAGCGGCGCTTTCTGCGCAGGACCAGGGCCGGTTCGGGTTCCAACTGCTCTTCGAGCTCGGCCAGTTCGCGCTCGATGATTTCCTTCTCGATGTCCTCCGACAACACTTCCGTTTCCTCGAGGGAACGAATCCTGTCGAGCCGCTCGAGGATTTCCATCTCCAGTTGCAGCCGTTCGTTGAGGCTCATCGTTTCCTCCCGGCCTTCCGGCCCTTCCACTTGTCTAGACGCTGAATCCTGCGGTTCGTTCCACAAAAAATAACGGATTCCGGCCGCGAATTTGCTGCTGTATGATCGGGCCATGGAAGTTGCGCGCCGGACCGTTTTGGCGGCGCCGGCAGCCGTTGCCGCCGCGGCTGCTTCCCCGCTGCCCCAGGTTCCCTTCGGGAAGATCTCCGTCTCGCGCCTCCTGGTGGGAGGCAACCCCATCAGCGGCTTCTCCCACCAGAGCCGCGCGATGGACGAAGAGATGATGGATTAT
>DYJN01000167.1 GCA_020723085.1 Arcobacter sp. | reverse complement strand
TGAAGGCGATGATGCCGCCGAAGGCCGACTCGGTGTCGGTCTGGTAGGCGCGGTCGTACGCCGCGAGCAGCGACTCGCCCACCGCCACGCCGCAGGGGTTGGCGTGCTTGACGATGACGCAGGCCGGCGCACCCTCGAACTGCTTGACGCATTCCAGCGCGGCGTCGGCGTCGGCGATGTTGTTGTAGGAGAGCTCCTTGCCCTGTAGCTGCCGCGCGGTGGCGACGCTGGCCTCGCGCGCCCCCGGCTCGACGTAGAACGCCGCGCGCTGGTGCGGGTTTTCGCCATAGCGCAGTTGTTGCTGGCGGGTGAACACCAGGTTGAGCTGCGCCGGAAACGGCTCGCGCGTGCCGTCGTCGCGCAGCGCCGAAAGGTAGTTGGCGATCGCCGCGTCGTACTGCGCGACGCGGTTGAACGCCTTGACCGCCAGCGCAAAGCGCGTCTCGGGCTTGACCCCGCCGGCGCGCAGTTCGTCGACCACGCGGGCATAGTCGGCCGGGTCGGTGAGCACGGTCACATGGCGGTAGTTCTTCGCCGCGGAGCGCACCATCGCCGGGCCGCCGATGTCGATGTTTTCGATGGCGTCTTCCAGGGTGTGCGGCTTGGCCACCGTCGCTTCGAAGGGGTAGAGGTTGACGCAGAGGATGTCGATCGCCGGCAGGTCGTGCGCCTGCGTCTGCGCGACATGCTCGGGCAGGTCGCGCCGCGCCAGCAGCCCGGCGTGCACCTTGGGGTGCAGGGTCTTGACCCGGCCGTCGAGCATTTCGGGAAAGCCGGTGTAGTCGGCCACCTCGGTCACCGGCAGCCCGGCGCCCTGCAGCAGTTTGGCGGTGCCGCCGGTGGACAGCAGCCGCACGCCCAGCGCGTGCAGGTCGCGGGCGAGGTCGAGCACGCCGGTTTTGTCGGAAACGGAGATCAGGGCTTGCATGGCAGCGGAATCGAAAAGGGGAGAACGGGGCAAAGGCGGATAGGCACAAGGGCCGGGAGCAAGATGAGGCCGCGAACCGAGCACGCCCTCACTCGCCAGGCTTGAGCAGTTTGTGCTCGGCGAGTTTTTTGCGCAGGGTGTTGCGGTTGATGTCGAGCCAGCGCGCGGCCAGCGACTGGTTTCCTTGGGCGTGTTTCATCACCGTGGCCAGCAGCGGCTTTTCCACCGCGGCCATGACCATGGCGTGGATGCCGTGCGGCTCAGAGCCTCCGAGGTCGCGAAAAAAACCTTCGAGGCTGTCGACCACGCATTGTTCGAGAGTTTTGTGCGTCGGCTTCATGCGGCGGCAAGGCAGAAAGCGGCGTGCGGCCGCGGGTCGTCCAAAAACCGCCGCAGCGCATCGAGCTGCCCGGCGGCGGTCTGCAAGGTGTTGAAGTGGCGGCGGAACATAT
>DYJN01000033.1:27319-43830 GCA_020723085.1 Arcobacter sp. | reverse complement strand
CAGTCGCGGCACCCTGGTCTTCACCCCGTCCGGCTGCTTTCGAGATGACAGCCGCCGCCGGGCCGTACTAAAATAAAAAGGTCTTGCCTGTCATCCTCTTCTGGCCGAGAGCTGGAAGGGAATTTTTCCAGGAAGAGTTCCATGCCGAATCCAAAACGCCGTCACTCGAAGCGTCGTACGTCCACGCGCCGCGCTCACGACCATTTGCAGCGCCATGGCTTGAGCGAGTGCCCGAAGTGCCATGAGATGAAGCTGCCTCACCGCGCCTGCCCGCACTGCGGGTGGTACAAGACGCGCGAGGTCATCGAAGTCGTCCAGGAGTAGCCTTCCACACCCGGCGGAACCGGTCCGCCGCACGAGCGCATGCTGACCATCGCCGTGGACGCCATGGGGGGCGATCACGCCCCCATCCCCGAGGTCCAGGGATCCGTCGCCGCCGCCCGCACCCAGGACGTCAACGTCCTCCTTGTAGGCAAGGAAGACGTGCTGCGCGCGGAACTGAGCCGCCACGACGGTTGGAAAAAGCTCCCCATCGAGATCGTCCACGCCAGCGAAGTGGTCACGATGGAGGACAACCCCGCCAAGGTCCTCCGCACCAAGCGCGATTCCAGCATCCGCGTTGCCGCCCGCCTTGTGCGCGACGGGCATGCCGACGGGCTGGTCAGCGCAGGCAACACGGGCGCCGTCATGGCGATTGCAAAGACCGTGCTCGGCATGATTCCCGGCGTCGACCGCCCTGCCTTGGCCAATCCCTTCCCCACTATCCAGGGCAAGCCTGCGGTGCTGATCGACGTTGGCGCCAATGTGGACTCCAGCCCCAGGATGCTCTCCCAGTTCGCCCTCATGGGCGACGTCTACTCGAGACTCGTGTTCCACACCGAATCCCCGAAAGTCGGCATCCTCTCCATCGGTGAAGAGGAACACAAAGGCAACGAGCTGACCAAAGCCGCCTCCCAGTTCATCCGGACTCTGCCCCTGAACTTCATCGGCAACGTCGAGGGACGCGACCTTTACACGGGTCACGCCGACGTGATCGTCTGCGACGGCTTCGTCGGCAACGTAGCCCTCAAGGTCAGCGAAGGACTGGTGGAAATCATCAAGCATCTCTTGAAGGAATCCTTCGAATCCACCGTCGCCAGCAAGATTGGCTACGTGCTCAGCCGGCAGGCGCTGAAAGACTTCCGCAAGCGCATGGATTACTCCGAGTACGGCGGCGCGCCGCTGCTGGGCGTCAAAGGGGTGGTTATCATCTGCCATGGGAGATCCAATGACAACGCCATCCGCAACGCCATCCGCGTGGCGACAGAGTCGGCTTCCGAGCGAGTCAACGCTCGCATCGAGAGCGAAATCGCCCGCTGGCAGTCGGAAAACGGGCAGATTGCAGCTGGCTAGCCTGCTGCTGGCAGCCCTCTGCGCCGCCTCAATCCCTGCCCAAGCGCAGCGCCCCCATCCCGCCCACTGGCGTCTCGTCCCTTCCGCCGGGCGCGTGCCCCCCGGCGCCGAGTTTGCAACGGCTCTCGAGCTGAAGCTTGACGAGCCTTGGCACATGTACTCGATGACGACGCCGAAAGGCGGGCCGATCATCACCACCATCGTCCTCGAAGACAACCCGGCCGTCGCTTCCTGGCAGATCTACTATCCTCCCGCCGAGCGAAAGTTCGACCCGAACTTCGGGATCGAGGCCGAAACATATGAAAAACAAGCCACTTTTCGGATTCTTATCCGCCTGAAGCCCGACGCGCCCGCTGGCGGGCAGGAACTTGTGGCGCGCATGCGCTACCAGCTCTGTAATGACAAGGAGTGCCTGCCGCCGCGCCGCATCACCGCCCCGGCGCAGATCGTCGTGGATCCGAATGCCCCCGCCCCGCCCGCTGCCCGGCTCGAGGGGCTGAAGCTCTTCGTGCCGGCTGAGGAGCCACCTGTCTCTCAGACGCCCGCCGCACCACCGGATCGCAAACCGGAAACCGCGCAGCCGCTCGGCGCATTCCTGCTCATCGCCTTTGGGTTTGGTCTGGCGGCGATCTTCACACCCTGCGTCTTTCCGATGATCCCGATCACGATGACCTTCTTCCTCAATCAGGCGGGTTCCTCGAGGGCGCAGGTGCTCAAGCAGGCTGTGGTGTTCTGCCTCGGCATCATCGTGCTCTTCACGGGAATCGGTCTCGGACTCAGCGCCGCGCTCGGTCCCTTCGCCGTCGTACAGCTCGGCTCCAACCCTTGGGCCAATGGATTCATCTCGCTTGTTTTCTTTGTATTCGGGCTCAGCCTTCTGGGAGCGTTCGAACTGACGATCCCTGCCTCTCTGCTGACGAAACTGAACATGGCCAGCTCCCGCGGCGGCCTCATCGGCACTCTTCTGATGGGGCTGACTTTCACCCTCGCCGCCTTCGCCTGCGTCGGGCCTTTCATGGGAACACTGTTGGCGGCTTCCGTCACCGGGGGCCGGTTGCAGCCGGCGCTCGGTATGCTTGCCTTCTCGGCGGCTCTCTCCTCGCCGTTCTTCCTGCTGGCTCTTTTCCCCTCCTTCCTGAAGAAGCTCCCGAAGAGCGGCGGCTGGATGTCGCGGCTGAAAGTTGTTTTGGGATTTGTGATTCTGGCCGCCATGCTCAAGTACCTGTCGAACGTCGATCAGGTGTTGCAGTGGGGCCTACTCACGCGGGAGCGCTTCCTGGCGCTGTGGGTGGTGCTGTTCGCACTGCCCGGGCTTTATCTGCTCGGGGGGTTTTCCATGGAGGGGGTCCGCCGGGATGAGGAGGTCAAGCCCGGACGGCTTCTGGCAGCGGCGGTGCTGCTCGGCTTCGCCCTCAGCCTTCTGCCCGGCATGTTCGGCGTCCGGCTTGGCGAACTGGAGGCCTACATTCCCGCGCCGGCGGAAGGCGCCGCATTTCAATCGTCCACGAGCACACCCGGCAACCGGTGGTTGAAGAATGACTGGCAGGCTGCCTTGCAGCGGGCGCGGGCGGAGAACAAGCGTATCCTGGTCGCGTTCACCGGCTACGCCTGCACGAACTGCCACTGGATGAAGGCCAATATGTTCCCGCGCCCGGAAATCGCCGAAGCCTTGGGCCGGTTCGTGCTCGTCGAGCTCTACACGGACGGGACCGATGCCGCGAGCGAGGCCAACCAGCGCCGGCAGGAGCAGATCTTCCAGACTGTGGCGATCCCTTTCTACGCCGTGTTCGACGCCGATGAGAAAGTGATCGCCACGTTCCCTGGCCTGACGCGCAATGCGGCCGAGTTTCTCGATTTCCTGCGCCGTGGCGCAGCCTGACAGGCCGGCCGCGTTCTTTGGCGCAGCCCGGCGGCCTGTCTAAGAACCGCTGCCGGAGCGGCGACGGCCGTATCAGCGCTGCACGCGCCCGCTGCCGCCCTCTTTCAGCAGCGCTTCGACCTCGGCGCGCGTGAAGCGGTTGAAATCGCCCGGCACCGAATGCTTGAGGCAGCTCGCCGCCACGGCGAACTCCAGCGCGTCGCGCAGCGACGGCAGATGCAGGATGCCGTAGATGAGGCCGCCGGCGAAGGCGTCGCCGCCGCCCACGCGGTCCACGATGTGCGTGATGTCGTACCGGCGGCTCGCCAGAAACTCCTTCCGGTCATGCAGGCACGCCGACCAGCCGTTGTGCGACGCCGAAAAGCTCTCCCGCAGCGTGATGGCGATCAACTTGAGGTTCGGGTAAGCCGCCAAAACCTTTTCTGCCAGCGCCTGATACTGCCGCTGGTCGAGCTTGCCGGAATGCACATCGACGCCGATCTGAATGCCAAGCGATTTCTGGCAGTCCTCTTCGTTGGCGATGGCGTAGTCGACGTAGCGGACGATCTCCGTCATCACCTCCTGGGCGGACTTGCCGTACTTCCACAGGTTCTTGCGGTAGTTCAGATCACAGGAGACGGGCACGCCCATCTCGCGCGCGGTTTTCACCGCCTCGAGCGCCAGGTCCGCCGCCGATTGCGACAAGGCCGGCGTGATGCCGGTGACATGGAACCAGCCTGCCCCGCTGAAGATCGCCCTCCAGTCCAGATCGCCGGGCTTGGCCAGGCTGATCGAAGAGTAGGCGCGGTCATAGACCACTTTGGACGGGCGCTGGTTGGCGCCCGGCTCGACGAAGTAGATTCCGAAACGCCCGGGAGCGCGCCGGATGAACGAGGTGTCGATGCCGAAGCCGCGCATCTGATAAACGAACGCGTCCGTGACCGGGTTGTCGGGCAGGACGGTGACGTACCTCGCTGGATGGCCGAAATTGGCCACCGAGACGGCGACATTGGCCTCGCCGCCGCCAAAGGTGGCGGCGAGCGTGGGGGACATCAGCAGCCGCTCGAAACCCGGTGGCGCGAGCCGCAGCATGATCTCGCCAAAGGTGACTACGGGAGCCTGGGACTGGGACATGAAGAATGACCTCGCTTTCTCGTGAATGAAGACCAGAGCCGCATCAGGAACCCGGAGCGGGCAGCGCCACCGCTTCCAGAGCGAAGGCGCCGTCGAGGGACGGCAGCCCCTCCAGCGGCAGCACCAGACCCGCGGGCGGCCGCGCGGCATCGACAAACTCCGGCTGCACCTTCCGCGCCAGCGCCGCCAGCTGGCTCGACAACGGATAGACGTGCAGCACCACAGCCTGCTTCAGAGACGAACCCGCCTGCTGCAATGTCTTGTCCAGGCGCTGATAGGCCAGCCGCGCGTCCCTCTCTTCATACCGGAACGCCAGCTGCGCCCCGGAGATCACGATCTTGGGCGCGCTGAGAACCACGCCGGAATCCAGGCGCCGGACGCCGTTCTCGGCCGGCTTGGCGACGGGGGCAGCCGCCTGGCACGCCACCAGCGGCGGCGCCGGGATCCGCTGCAACTGAAAACCCGCATAGGCGCTCCGGGGAAACGCCTGGTAAGCCGCCCGCCGCAGTGGTTCGAGCAGGTCCGCCGCCGAAGCTCCGCAAACCAGCGAAACCGGCGCGGCGGCGAGCGCTCCCGCCTGCTGCAACGTTTTCCGGATCCGCTCCAGCGTCTCCTGCGGCGTGGCGGCGGCAGCGGCGGCGAACACCGTGCCCGCGCCCGCCGGCTTGCGCTGCTCGATGATGGCCTCCAGTTGCACCTGCGCGCCCTCCAGCGGCAGCATGCCGACCTGCGCCACGGTCAGCACCGGCAGCGGCTGCTTCTTTTCCGCGAACGTCTCGGCCACGATCAACTGCACGCGCCGCAGATCTCCCGTGCCTGCCACAAACGCCCGGATGCGCACAAACCGCGCCCCGTGCGCGCTTCGCATCAACGCCCGCAGCCCCTCGCGCGTCTGCCGCGACAGCAGCCCCCGCCCCGTCAGCGGCGCCTGCAGGAAGGCCAGCCGCGCCGGATCCGCCGTCACCGCCGCCGGAGGATCGGGAGGCAGCTCGAGCGTCTGCGTGATCTCTTCTTCCTGCTTCTTCTTCCGCTGGAAGCCGTCAGCGGCGGCTTCCGACATCAGCATCACGGCCGCGGCCATCCCAACCGCCCGGAACACGCTCATCATGGCTGCGCATCCGTCATGCTATCAAAATGGGCTCTCCAGGTCGCGCCGCCGTTCGTGGCGAACCGGACCGGGTTCTGGCAAAATGGGGATGTCAGCGGGGCAAGATGAAGCCGGTGGTCCAGACAGGCGCGGATCTGATCGATCTCCTGCTGGGAGAGCACGGATGCATTCTGGCGCTCATGCGGCATCAGGAGCGGCGCATGGCCAGGATGAGCCTGCGCGAATTGCAGGAATGCGGCGCGGCGCTGGAAGCCGTCCTCCAGGCGCACGCCGTCGAGGAGGACCAGCTCCTGTTCGGAGCTCTCGGAGAGCTGCCTCCCGCGGTGCGCGGGACCCTGGATGCGATGTACGGCGAGCATCAGGAGATGCGGGCGCTGCTGGAAGAACTGCGGGGACAGCGGGAGGCGGTCCGCGCCCGGGCGTTGCTGGCGCGCCTGATGGAGCTGGCGCGCGAGCACTTCGCCGTCGAAGAGCGCGTGTTGTTCGGCCTGGTGCGCGAGTGGATCGGGAGCGTCAGGCTGCGGGAGCTCGGCAGCCACTACGCCGGGCGCCGCGGCATGCAGTTGCCGGCATAGGCGGCGCTATTCGATCCAGCCATCCTTCCTCAGGATGCCAGCCGCGTCTTCGCCTTCAGCGAAGGTGAAGGTGGCCAGCACTCGCCCGTTCTCGATCGCCGCCCCAAAAGGCGGGTCGCCGAAATGGAAGACCTCGCGCAGCCGCGCAACGTCGAGCGTGACGCCCGCCCGCAGCCTTGTGTCCCTCAGGAACGCCGTGGCCCAGTGCGGATTCACCGTCGGCGCCACGACCACGCGGACGTCCTTCCAGGCAAACTCGCTCATTTCCTTCGCCGCCTCGAAGCAATGCATGCACTCCGGATCGAAGAAGTACACGAGGACCCGCCCCTCATGCAGAGAGAACGGCTTGCCGTCCACCGTGATCCGCGCCGGCACCCGCACGTTGCCGCGCTGCGTCAGCGTGGCGCCATAAACCGCCAGCGCCATCACCACAACCGCCGCCAGCGCCATGCCCGCCTGCTTCATGTGCGTGGACTTTGCCGACCAGAGCCCCGCGAAAACCGCCGCCGCCAGCATCAGCGCGTCGCTGATGAAAAACTCCGCCCCCACCACCCTTCTCAGCCATGGAAAGCAGTTGCAGTCTTCGCCCCGGAGCTGGTTGTAGAACACGGCGAAGTAGGTCATGAACGCGATCAGGGCCAGCCCCGCCACCCAGGCGCCCCATCGCCGCCATCGCGGCACCAGCAGAAGAACGCCCGCCCACGTGTCCGCGATGCCCGCCAGCAGCGCCACCGGCATCGCCAGCGCCTTTGGGATCAGCGCCTGCGTCATCCGTTCCGCAGTGGCGAATGGATCGCTCAGTTTCCAGATCCCGGCCACCAGGAACAGCGCGGCAAGCACGACCGCCGAGACCGCAGCCACCCACCCGCGCCAGCCGTTGTAGATGCCTGCATCCGCCACAGGCACCTGTGAAATACTGTCATCCATGCTCCCCATTCTAGCCTCTGCGGCCCTGCTGCTTGGGGCGCAGCCTCCTGCCGGAGCGGACCTCGTCATCACGAACGCCCGCATCTATACGGCCGCCCGCTCGCAGCCCGTGGCCGCGATGGCGGTGAAGGACGGCCGCATCCTGGCTCTTGGGGAAGCCGCTCTCCGGCTCGCCGGACCCTCCACCCGGCGGCTGGACCTGCGCGGCGCCACGGTCCTTCCCTCCTTCATCGACTCGCATGCGCACATGCGCGGCCTGGGGGCGCTGCTGGAATCCCGCGACCTCCGCCACGTGGCCACGGTGGCCGAAATCGCCGCGTATATCAAACAGCGCGCCGCCGCGCTGCCCAAAGGCGAATGGATCGTCGCCCGCAATTGGGATCAGACCAACTGGGGAGGCGCCTTCCCCTCCGCCCGCGACCTCGACGCCGCTGCGCCCGATCATCCCGTGTTCCTCTCGCGGGTGGACGGGCATGCCGCCTGGGTCAACTCGCTGGCGCTGAAGCTGGCGGGCATATCCGGTCAGACGCCTGACCCGCCCGGCGGCAGGATCCTCCGCGATGCGCAAGGGCAGCCGGCCGGGGTGCTCGTCGACCAGGCGATGGGGCTGGTGCGGCGGAAAATCCCGCCGCCTTCCTTCGCACAGATCAAGCGCCAGCTGGAACTCGCCGCCCGCGAGTGCGCGCGGCTCGGTCTGGCCGGCGTTCACGATGCCGGCGTTTCTGCGGAGGATCTGCGCGCCTACCGGGAGCTTCTCGCCGAAGGCCGGCTGCCGGTCAGGATCTACGCCATGATCGCCGGGCCCGGCCCTCTCTGGCGCGAGTATCTGCAGAAAGGGCCGGAGATCTCGCCATTCCTCACCGTCCGCGCCATCAAGCTCTATGCCGACGGCGCGCTCGGCTCCCGCGGCGCCGCCCTCTGGCAGCCCTATTCCGACGACAAGACTAATACGGGCCTGCTCATCACCCCGAAGGAGACTCTCGAAAAGATCGCCCGCGAGGCCGCGCAGCACGGCTTCCAGGTTTGCACCCACGCCATCGGAGACCGCGCAAACCGCGCCGTGCTGGACGCTTACGCGGCAGTGCTGGGCGGCGCGAACAACCGCCGCTTCCGCATCGAGCACGCGCAGGTGGTCTCCCTGCCGGACTTCCGCCTGTTCAAGGAGTATTCCGTGATCCCCGCCATGCAGGCGGCGCACGCCACCAGCGACATGCGCTGGGCCGAGGCGCGCCTCGGGCCGGACCGTATCGCCGGCGCCTACGCCTGGAAGCGCTTCCTCGCCCTCGGAATTCCCGTCCCGAACGGCAGTGATTTTCCCGTGGAAGAGCCCAATCCTTTTCTCGGATTTTATGCCTCTAATACACGCCAGGACCGCGAGGGCCGCCCGCCGGGCGGATGGATGCCCGATCAGAAAATGACCCGCGACGAGGCGCTCGAATCCTGGACTATTCACGCCGCCTATGCCGCGTTCGAGGAGAAGCTCCGCGGCACGCTCGAGCCGGGAAAGTACGCCGATTTCATCGTGCTCGACCGCGATATCATGACCGTCCCGCCGGGGGAAATCCTGGGCGCGCGCGTGAAAATGCACTATGTCGGCGGCCGGCCCGTGCATCAGGACCGATGAAAGCTCCCGCGCTGCTCTTTCTTATTCCTCTGCTGTCGGCCGGGGCTGACCTTCCGGTTACGCTGTTCGATGATCTGGTGGAAGTCGCCCCCGGACACGCGCGCAGCCTCGCCATCCCCGCCCGGCAGGGCGCGGCCCGCCTCGCTTGCTCCTTCCGCGTGCTGCGCGGCCCGGAGGCGCGCCTCGTCCTGATCCCGGCCGAAAGCGTGGACGCCTGGATCGAAGGCAGAGCCTACGAGGAGCTTGCAGCCACCCCATACGGACGCGTTGGCTCCCTGGCCCATCTGCCCCGCAGCCCGCGGGAGCTGGTGCTGGTGGTGCAGGCCCGGAATGGCTCCAGCCGCGCCACGCGCCTGCGGCTCCTGGCCCGCTTCCTCGACCCCGCTGTCCCCTTCCCGCCCTCGCCCCGGCCGGCCGAACGCTGGCGGGGCGCGGTGCTCGTCTGGAGTTCGCTCGCCGTCTTCGCCCTTGCCGCCATCGCAGGCGCCGCCCGCCTGCAACGGCTCTTCGCCTCGCGCCGCTGAAGCGCGGGAAGCCCCCGGGCGTCCGCATGTTACACTCAACGGTTTACCATGCTTTGGTCCCGTGCCTTTATTCCCACTCTCCGCGAGACGCCCGCCGAGGCGGAAGTCGTCAGCCACCAAATGCTGCTGCGCGCCGGCTATATCCGGCAGCTCGGCGCCGGCATCTACAATTACCTTTACCTCGCCCAGCGATCCATGCTGAAAATCCAGCAGATCATCCGGGAGGAAATGGACGCGATCGGCGCGCAGGAATTTCATCTTGCCGCCCTGAATCCGGCCGAAGTATGGCAGGAATCCGGCCGTTACGACGTCATGGGCGACAACCTTTTCCGCCTGAAAGACCGCTATGGCCGGCCGCTTTGCCTGGGCATGACGCATGAAGAGGTCATGACCTTCATCGCCCGCGGCGAACTCCGTTCCTACAAGCAGCTCCCGCAGATCTGGTACCAGATCCAGACGAAATTCCGCGACGAGCCCCGCCCGAAATCGGGCCTTCTGCGCGTGCGTCAGTTCCTGATGAAGGACTCCTACTCTTTCGACCTCGGCCCGGAAGGGCTGGACGATTCCTACGAGAAGCACCGCGTCGCCTACTGCCGCATTTTCGACCGCTGCGGGCTCGACTACGTCGCCGTGGAGGCCCACTCCGGCGCCATGGGGGGCTCCCAGTCCCAGGAGTTCATGGTGGCCACGGAGGCCGGCGAAGACTACGTCGTGCTCTGCCGGCAGACCGGCTATGCGGCCAATCTCGAAAAGGCCGTCTCGCGCCCAGCGCCGCCCGCAGCGCCCGACCCGGAAGGCGCGCTCGAGCCGGAGCCCGTCCACACACCGGGCCGGAAAACCATCGAGGAGGTTGCAGGCTTTCTCGGAATTCCGCAGACGTCGCTGATCAAGACGCTCTGCCTCATCGCCGACAGCCGGCCCGCCGTGGCGCTGCTGCGCGGCGATCACCAGCTTTCCGAGACGAAGTTTCAGTCCGCCGCCGGCTGCCAGGAGTTCCGCCCCGCGCATCCGGAAGAGATCCGTGAACTGTTCGGCGCCTCGGCCGGCTCCCTCGGCCCCGTCGGCCTGGACAACGTCCGCATCCTGATCGACGAGGCGCTGCGCGGCCGCCGGAACATGGTTTGCGGCGCCAACCGGGACGACTATCACCTGAAGAACGTCACTCCGGAGGAGGACTTTCAGGGCGAGTGGCACGACCTGCGCCAGGTCGCACCCGGCGATACGGAACTGCAAACCGGCGCGCCGCTCGAGATCATCAAGTGCGTCGAGATCGGCCACATCTTCAAGCTCGGCTACAAGTACGCCCATGCGATGGGCCTCAACGTGCTCGACCAGAACGGCGTTGAGATTCCCGTCATCATGGGCAGCTACGGCATCGGAGTCGAACGCGTCCTCTGCGCCGCCGTCGAGCTGTACTCGGACAGGGACGGCATGGCGCTGCCGGTCTCCATCGCGCCGTTCGAGGTGGTGCTGACCCCCGTGAAGATCAGCGACGCCTCCCTGCGCGAAGCCGCCGGCCGCCTCTACAGCGAACTTCAGAAGGCTGGCGTCGATGTGCTCTACGACGACCGCGACCTGAGCCCCGGCGTCAAGTTCAAGGACGCCGACCTGATCGGCATCCCGTTCCGCGTCAATATCGGGCGGAAGCTCTCCGAGGGCAAGCTCGAACTCGTCGAGCGCCGCACGCGCGCAGTGGCCGAAATCCCCGCCGAGGGCGCGGCGGCTGCCATCCGCGAAGCCATCGAGCGGGCGCGCCCGCAGGCGAGGCACTGATGCCGGATTGGGAGGCGGTCCGCGCGCTCTTCCCTGCCCTGCGCGAGTGGACCTATCTCAATTCGGCCACCTTCGGCCAGCTCTCCACGCGCACGGTCGGGGCCATCCAGGAGCACTTCGCCCGCCGCGACTGCTACGCCTGCGCGGACTTCCTCTCCTGGTTCGACGACCATGACCGGCTGCGGGCGAAGATCGCCCGCCTGATAAACGCCGCGCCGGACGACATCGCCTTCTTTCAGAACGCCTCCTCCGCGCTCGCCGTCCTCATGCACGGCATCGATTGGCGCGAAGGCGACCAGGTGCTTACCTTCGAGCACGAGTTCCCAAACCAGATCTATGCGCCTCTGTTTCCGGGACTCGAGCTGGTGGAAGCCCCGCCGGAACGCTTTATGGAGAGCTTCACCCCCCGCACGCGGCTGGCGGCGATCAGCGCCGTCAACTACACGACCGGCTACCGCGCCCCGCTGGAAGAGATCAGCGCGGAGTGCCGCCGGCGCGGCGTGCCGCTGTTTGTCGACGGCACGCAGCTGTGCGGCGCGCTCGCGTTCGACTTCGCGCGCCTCCAGCCGGACATGCTGGCGGTGAACTGCTACAAGTGGATGCTCGCTCCGAATGGCATCGCCTTCGCCGCCGTCCATCCGCGCCTGCGCCCGCGGCTGAAGCCGCTCGCCATCGGCTGGCGCTCGCACCGCGGCTGGCGCAACGTGAACAACCTCTGGCACGGCGCGCCGGAACTGAAAGATTCCGCGGAGAAATACGAGGGCGGCATGCTGCCCTCCGCTCTGCTTTACGGGCTGGAGGCGAGCGTCGATCTGATGCTGGAACTCACGCCGCAGGCGATCGAAGCGCGCGTTCTCGGACTCGCCGCGCAGGCTCGCGCACTGTTTCCCGGCGCTCTGCCGTACGCGGACTCTCCGATCGTCGCCGCACCCGTCGAGGACGCGCCGGCGCTGGCGGCGCGGCTCAGGGAACAGCGCATCCTCGTTTCCGCCCGCCACGGCATGCTGCGCGTCTCCACGCACTTCTACAACAACGCGGACGATCTGAAGAGGCTTGCGCAGGCACTGTAGCCGGAGCGGAACGGCGAAGGGCGGTCCCGCTTCCGCAGATCCTTGCCACAGCAGCCGCGGCAGCGCCCGATGAACCGGCGAGCGAGCCGGAAATGGTTCCTGCGCCGGCTTCCGGTTGCGCGCAGGCAGCCCTGACGGCGCTCGTCCGGCCGACGTCCGGGGGAGATTCTTGCTTACGCTTCGCCCCGCCGCGTGTAAATGCGGAAGCCGAGCGCCCGTTGAAGCCCGCGCGAGCGTTGCCGGATGCGCTCAGCGATCGCCGAGATTCCGTTGAGTGTGAAGGTGAATTCCTGCATAGCCGCAAGGACGATGAGATCCATGGCGGCGGACGTCATCCAATCGATCTCCCGGCGATAGCCGCATACGGCCAGAGCTTCGGTCGCCTCCAGGAACTTCTTCCGCTGCCACGGGGCGGCGCGGATCGTCTCGCAACTGCCGAACAGGATCACGCGCCCGTTGCACTTGCCCGACAGCGCCTCGCCGATTTCCTCGAGTGTCACCCTCGGCGCCCTCCCGCCGCTGCCCAGCAGCAGCTCGCCCTGCTTGCCGTGAAAGCCCAGATACAGCAGAGGATGAGAGGCGAACCGCTTCTGGCTCCACTTCCGGATGAGGAAGAAGAACTCCTCGCGCGTCGAGACGTCGTACCGGATGTGCCGGCAGTGCGGCGGCGTGAACTGGTCCAGCAGGTCCAGCAGATGCTCCATGCTGTACTGGCGGCGGGCATCGCCCCACCAGTCGCATTCCAGGCAGAAGACGCCCTTTGAGATGGGATGCGTGACCACGGCTTTGCGCTCCTGCGCGGACGGCCCGCGATGATCCTCTCAGAGCACACGCGGCGTGTCAATCCGCGCCCGTCCGGACGGGGCGGGATTCACCGCCCGCGGCTCAGGCGGCGGAAGTACTCGGCCACCGCCTCCGCGTATCCGGGCGGCGCCTTGGCGGCAGGCGCAGCCCGCGGCGCGCCGCTCTGTGCGGAGATCTCTTTCCGCAGCCGCAGCTCCACCTGCTCCAGTTGCGGCAGGAACTCGTTTTCGATCCGCGAAGCGAGCAGCGGCGAGCCGAACTGCGCCGGATCGAGCTGCTGCATGCGCCGCAGCAGCTGGCCGATTTCCGCCTGCGTTTCATCGCTCACCGCGCCCTGTTCTCGCAATTGGCGCAGCTGCCTCATCGCCTCTGCCCAAGCGCCGCGCCTCGCCTCGGCGTTCCGGCTCCAGTCCGGCTGGAGCGAGCCGTCGTTCAGCGCCCCGTAATCGCCGCGCCAGAAGGACGTCTCGCCGCCGGTCTGGCGCCGCTCGCCCTGGGGGCTGCCGGAGCCCGGGGAATCCCCCCGTGGGGCTCCCTGACGGCCTTCGCGCGCCTGCTGATCAGCCTGACCGCGCTGTCCGATGCGCTGCCCGGCAGGCGCCCGCGTCTGCCCCTGGCCATCCTGCCTGCCGGCGCGCGCCTGCCGTTCGAGCTCTTCGCGCAGGTTCTCCACCTGCCCCAGAGCCCGTTCCACCCGTTCCCGCTGATCGCCGCCGCCCTCGCGCCCGGCCATCTGGCGCGCCTGCTCCACCTGATCGCGCAGCCGGTCGAGCGCCTCGGTCAGGACGCGTTCGCGCGGCGCCAGGTACGGTCCCAGCCCGCGGCGCATCCACTCCGCGCCCAGCCGCATGCGCAGCCCCACCTCGTTCTGTTGCGCCTCGCCGAGCGCTTCGCGCAGCCGCTGCGCCGCGCCGCGCTCTGTGGAGTCGAGCGCGCGCGCCGCCTCGCGCAGATCCTGCTCCAGCTGCTGGTAGTCGCGCTGCATGGACTCTTTCTCGCGGCTCAGGCGCTCGGATTCCGAAGCCGGCGCCGCGGCTTGGCCAGGCTGCTGCACGCCCGCCTGCTGCGGCGGGAAGGTCTTGCGCACCTGCTCCTCATAACGGCGCTGCCGTTCCGCCAGATCGGAAGCCCGGCGGCTCAGCGATTCCATGCGGCCGGCGGTCTGCTGGCGGCGCATCCGGCCAAGTTCCTCGAGCGCCTGCGACATCCTTTCCGCCGCGCGGCGGGCGTTCTCCTGCGCCTCGCCGCTCTGCGCGCCCTGCGCGCGGCGCATGTCCTCGAGCGCCCGTTCGATCTGCTGCTGCACGCGGCTGAGGCGTTCACTCTGCGGGCTTGGCTGACGGGGCTGGCCCTGCGAACCGGACGAACTGCTGGAGGAGCCTTGCGAGCCCGGGCTTCCTTGCCGGCTTTGCGATTCCTGACCGCTCTGCCCCCGCTGGTTGCGCTGGAGTTCGGCAAGCTGGCGGCGGAGCTCTTCCGCCTCGCGCCGCAGCATCTCCTGCTGCCAGCGCTGCTGGAAGCTCTGCTCGTTGCGGCGCCGCTGTTCCGCCTGCTGCTGCTGACGGCGCGCCAGCTCTTCCAGCTTCTTCAGCGCTTCGTCGATCTGCCGCTCGCGGCTGGCTGCGCTGGAGGCTGTCTGCGCGGTTTCATACTGGTTTTTCTCCAGATCCAGCTCGAGTTCGAACAGGCTCTCGAGGTCGCGCATCTGGCCGCCGCCGCGCCCGCCGCCGCCTCCCTGCTGGCCGAAGGCCACCTGAATCCGGCGGAAGAGGCTTTCAGCGCGGAGCAGGTGTTGCAGCGCGCGCTGCTCCGGGCTGAGCGCGACGCGCCACTGCAGGTTGCGCAGCCTCGCCGCCGCATCCTGCATGGCTTTCGAGGCGCTGCCCATCTCCTGCGAAAACTTCTGGAACTCTTCGTTTGCAGCCGCGAGCTGCCGGCTGCGCATGCGCTGCGCGAGCGACTGCGCCTGCTCGGCCAGCTTCTGCTGCATGCCGGAGAGGAACGCGGCGTCCTCGCGCGTCCGGGAGCGGCTGCTTTGCGCACGGATCTGATTCCAGGTGGCGGCGATGATCTCCTTCTGCCGCTGCACGATGTCGTTTTCTTCCTCTTCCCCGCCTCCCATGCCGCCCATGCCGCCCATGACCTGCGACTGCTGATACTCGCGCTCGAAAGGCTGCGCTTCCAGGAAGAAAATGTCGGTCTGCGCCGCCGTGCGCGCGTCCCGCGCCGTGGCCGAAACAGCCACGATGTCTCCCGGCTGGAGGTGGAATTGTTCGAGCGCGATCACGGCGCGCCCGCGCGCCTCGCGGGCGCCCCGCTTCACCGCCAGCCGCAGCGCGCGCGGTTCGCCGCCGTTCACGCTGTATGCGATCTCCAGCCCGTGCAGGCCAAAGTCATCGGAGGCTTCCGCCTCCACGGCGACTTCCTCGATCGGGCTCACCCGGGCGTCGCGTCCCGGGCGCGTGAGCCGGACTTCGGGCGCGCGCTCGGGGCGCGCCTCGATGAAATAGTCTTCGCTGAGCCGCACCGGCGAGCCGCCGTCGAGCGCCGCAAAATGGAACGAGCCGTCGCGCTTCACCTCCAGCTCGGCGCGCGACACGCGCCCTCGGGATTCCAGCGGCAGCCTTGTGCCGTCATCCAGCACGAGAACCCCGCCCGCGAGCGGCTTGTCCGTTTCGATTTCCAGCGTCGCGCGCGTGTCCTCCAGAGCGCGCACGTCGCCGCCGGGATCCTCGACCGCATCGGGCAGCCCCAGATACGCAGGATATCTGTAGCGGACGCGGTATTTTTCGATCCGCGGCAGATCCACGGCTGCCAGCCGGTACACGGGCGAACGCATCCGCTGCGCGTCCACCTGATACTCAACGTCGTCCGTGATGCCCGACAGCAGGAACACGAAGCCTGAGCCGGCAGGATTCGGCTCCATCGCCACCGTTTCCCACTGCGCGGAGCCGGGACGGCGCAGGCGGAGCCGCAGTCCCGTCAGGTCGAAACCCGCCGCCACGGCTTCAATCAACTGATCTCCGCCACGGCGCACCTTCGCGTCGCCCGGTTTGACCGTGAGTTCAAACAGCGCCCGCTGTCCCGCGGGCGGCGTGCCCGCCCACAGCAGATGCGCGCCGTAGCCAAGCGGGCCAGGCGCGGCGGCAGCGAGCCAGACGAGGGCGATCAGCGCCGCTCCGGCTGCCGCGCACCCCGCGGCGATGGCCGCATTGCTCACGAGAACGCGCGGCGGCACAGCCTCGGCATGGCGCAGCGCCTCCTCCGCCACCAGTTCCGTCAACGGCGAGTCAGCCAGCGGTCCGGCGAGCGTCGCCGCCCGCTCTTCCATGCCTGCCAGCCTTGCTTCGGCCAGCCTTGCGGCGCGGCGCCGGTTGATCCGCAGCAGCGGCGCGGCAATGCCCAGCGCCAACCCTGCCCCGGCGGCGAACACCAGCGCGATCCGCCCAGCCAGCATCACCCGCGGATCGAACGCATGGCGCAGGCTGAACCACGCCGCAGCCGCCGTCACCGCCAGCAGCAGCAGGACCGCCACGGCTGCGCCGCCTGCCAGCGAGCGCAGCCGCAGGCGCCGCGCGACGGCGTCCAGGTACCCGAAGAACCGTTCCTTTGCGCTCATGCCGCCTCCTTGCCCAGATAGTAGGATTCGAGCACCGCTTCCGCCAACGCCGCCGCGAGCGCCGCCGCCAGCACCCACGGCGCCAGCGGCTTCGCCGGCGGGG
>DYJN01000033.1:0-27300 GCA_020723085.1 Arcobacter sp. | reverse complement strand
CCTGCCCCGCCGCAGAGGCCGCGGCGGGCCAGACCTTCAAAGTTTCTTCGGGCACGGGGTTCAGATCGGACTCGCGCCGGTCCACGTTCACGGCAATCCTGCGGTCCCGCCCGCCGCCGCGCAGCACCTGCCAGAAGCCGGTCTGATCGAGCTCGACCGAGGCGCCGCGGGCGCTCTCGGAAAAACTCAGCGCGCGCCGTCCGCCCGGATCGAGCACCTCGAAAGCCTGTGCGCGCGCACCCGAAGCCGGCGCCAGCAGTCCACCCGCGGGCAGCGAGGCGGTGGAGTCCTCCCATCCGCTCAGCAGCCGCGCCGCCTGTTCGACAAACGGCACAAAAGAGGGATGCAGGGGAAAATCGTTCGCCACGCCGTCCAGCGGCGAAGCCAGCACCAGAACCACTCCGTCACCCGCGCGCTGCTCCAGCAGAAGCGGCGTCCCGTCGCTGAGAGAGGCCAGCACGCGCGCTTCGCCGGGCTCGACCGCCAGCACCTGATAGAAGCGCACGCCCTGCCAGCCGCCGGCTTTTTCGATCAGGGGCGAGGTGGAGTCAACACGGGAGGCGAGGAAGAATCCCTCGCCCGTGCGCGAGGCGTAGCGCGTGCCCGTGATCTTCTGGCCGGTGACGGGCACGCGGCCGCGCGCGGCGTCGGAGGCGTTGAGCACAATCAGCAGTCCCATGCCGCGGCGTACGGCGGCGGCGAGTTCAGCCTCCGCGGGCATCGCGCCCGCGGCGGCGACGGCGCGCGCCTGCTGCCAGCCGGCGCTGCCGCCCAGCGTGAACACGCCGCCTGCGGCCGCTTCCAGCGCGTTGCGCAGATAGGTCTCCGCGCGCCGGTCTCCGAACCACGCCAGCGCCAGCGGATCCGTGCGCTCGATGGCGAACAGAAACTCATCATCGGCCGCAAGCCCGTCACCCGGTTCGATCCGCACCGAGCACTCCGCGAACCCGTAGGGCAAGTCCGGCCCCTCGAACTCGACGGTGGCGCGCCCCTCGGGAGGCACGTCCACCGGTTTCCGGGCCACGTCTTTGCCCGCCACGCGCAGCACGGCCGTCCTTTGCGCCGCCTCCGTGCGGAAGCCCGCAATCACGGCCTGAATGCGCGCCTCGCGGCCGTGGCGCACCCGGGCCGGCGCGCGCACGCTCTCCACCGCCCAGTTCGGCTCCGCGCGCCGCGCCACCGGGTGGACGTGCAGCGCGATGCCGTCCGGCAACTGCAATGCCGCGATCCCGCCGGCCAGCGCGGAGCGCTGAAAGTCGCTGACGAGGTGGACGTCGACAGGCTGTTTCTGCTCGTCATGAAACGCGCGCAGCGCCCGCGCCAGTTCGCTGAAGGAATTGGCCGCCGGCCCCGGTTCGAGCCGCCCGAGTTCAGCGCGGTCCAGCAGCCGCAGCCGCGAGTCGAACGCCGCGAGCCGCGCCTGCGCAGCGAGCAGTCCGGAAGCGATGCTGCGGGCCTGTTCCATCCGCCCGCGGAAGCCCATGCTGGCGGAGGTATCCACCACCACCAGCCGCAGCGCCGCCGAATCCGCCCGCACGGAAGAGGAGCGGATCACCGGCTGCGCGAAGGCGAGGACGATCAGCGCCAGCAGCAGCAGCCGCGCGGCGAGCAGCGCGAGGTAATCGAGACGCCGGCGGCGCAGCTCGGCCTGCCGGCCCGGCTCAAAAAACATCAGCGAGCTGAACTGTTTTGAATCCGGACGGCTCCTGCGCAGCAGGTGCAGGTAGACGGGCAGCGCCAGCAGCCCGAGCCCGGCCAGGAACCACGGCGACAGCAGGCCCATCTACGGCCTCCCCTCGCGCACGGCCAGATAGCGGCGCAACGCCTCGTCCAGCGGCTCCGAAGTGAGGCTGCGGTAATAGCTCATGCCCGCGCCCTGAGCCAGCGATTCCAGTTCCTCCAGATGCCGCCGCATCCTGTCGCGGTACGGCCCCGAGGCGTAAGCGGGATGGACCTCCATCTCTTCGCCTGTCTCCATGTCGATCAGGACGCGCGGACTCTCCAGTTCCGGCTCGACTTCCTCGGGGTCGAGAACGTGCATCAGAATCACGTCGTTGCCGCGCTGCCGCAGAGGCGCGACCGTCGAGATGACATCGCGCGCCGGAGCGAAGAAGTCGCTCACCACGAGCACGATGCCACGCCGGCGCAGGAACTGCTGGAAGTGCCAGAAGGGGCGCGCGTAGTCGGTGCGGCGCCCCGGTTCGGCGCGGTCGATGGCGTGCAGCACCTTCAGCCACTGCCCGTGGCGCGAACTCGGCTCGACGTAGTCGCGCACTTCGTCGTCGAAGGCGATCAGACCGACAGCGTCGCGCTGCTGGTGGGCCAGATAACCGAGCGAGGCTGCCAGATAGCGCGCGTAATCGATCTTGCGCAGCCCGCGGCCCTGAAAACCCATCGACCCGCTGCGGTCCAGCAGGATCGTCAGGCGCGTGTTCGTCTCGCCGCGGAAGCGCTTGAGGTAAAGGCGCCCGGCGCGCGCGTACACGTTCCAGTCGACGTAGCGCAGATCGTCGCCGGGAACATAGGGACGGTATTCGGCGAACTCCTGGCTGAAGCCGTATTCGGGCGAACGGTGCAGACCGCTGACAAAGCCCTCGACCACGGTCTTCGCCGTCAGCTCCAGATTGGCGATGCCGGCGAGAATCTGCGGATCGAGGAATCGCTGCTGCATCAGCTTCTCCTGGGCGGCATGGCGTCGAGCAGGCGGGCGAGGATGTCGTCCGGCATGAGCCGGTCGCTTTCGGCCTGGAAGTTGAGCAGGATGCGGTGGCGCAGCACCGGGGGCATCAACGCGCGGACATCTTCAAACGTGACGTGGCAGCGGCCGCGCATCAGCGCGCGCGCCTTGGCCGACAGCACTAGATTCTGCGCGCCGCGCACGCTGGCGCCGAAGTTGACGTATTTCTTTATGAAGTCCGGCGCAGAGCCATCGCGCGGGCGGGTGGCGCGCACCAGCGCGATGGCGTGGCGGGCGGCCTCTTCGGCAATGGGCACCATGCGCACGAGCTGCTGGAAACCGAGGATCTCATCGGCGTTCGTCACCGGCTGCACGTCGGGCACGGCCGTGGTGGTGGTGCGTTCGATCACCTGCATCTCTTCTTCCTCGCCGAGGTAGTCCAGCAGCGTGTTGAAGAGGAAGCGGTCGAGCTGCGCCTCGGGCAGCGGATAGGTGCCTTCCAGTTCGATGGGATTCTGCGTGGCAAGCACGAAGAAGGGCCGCGGCAGGCTGTAGCAATTGCCGCGCACGGTGCAGGACAGCTCCTGCATGGCCTCGAGCAGCGCCGCTTGCGTCTTGGGCGGCGTGCGGTTGATCTCGTCAGCCAGCAGCACGTTGCCGAAGATCGGTCCGCGGACGAAGGTCCAGAAACGGCGGCCGGTGCCGGGCTCTTCTTCCAGAATGTCGGTGCCGGTGATGTCGCTCGGCATCAGGTCGGGCGTGAACTGAATGCGCCGGAACTCGAGCCCGAGCGTCTGCGCCATCGTGCGCACGAGCAGCGTCTTGGCGGTTCCGGGCATGCCCGTGATGAGGCAGTGCCCGCCCACGAAGAGGGCGATCATCAACTGTTCGAGCACCTCCTCCTGGCCGACGATCACTTTGCGCACTTCGCGCACCAGCGCATCGTGCACCTCCTGGAAGCGCTCCAACTGGCTCCGGAGAGCCGCCGTGTCCACAGTCGCCATGTCAGTCGTTCTTCCTTTCCTCAGCCCCCCGGTTCAATTCCAGCAGAAGCCGCTGAGCGGGGCGGTACCCGGGCGCCTCTTCGAGCGCCGCCAGCACGGCGTCGCGCGCCTCGTCATTCCGTTTGAGATTCCTGTAAGCCAGCGCCAGGCCATACCACGCGGATGCGGGATCCACGGTTTTCGACGCAAGCACTGCGCGCCATTCTTCCGCGGCGCCGTCCCAGAGGCCGAGCTTCGTGCGCAGTTGCGCCAGGCGCCGGTGCAGATCCTCGTCCTTCACCGGATAGATCCAGAGGAGGCGCGCGAGCGCGGCTTCGGCTTCGCGCGGACGCCCGCTGTCGTCGAGCAGCTTCGCGAGCTTCTTCAGCGCTTCCGGGCTGCGCCCGCCCTGCTTCATGTAGCGCTCCAGCGCGCCCGTGGCGCAGGCGGTGTCCTTCAGATGCTCGCATGCCCCGGCCAGCGCTTCATAGGCGTTGCCGGCGCCGACGAATTCCGGAAAGGCGGCGATGACACCCTGCGCCATGGATTGCACTTCCTGCCATTTTTCGGCGCGGCGGGCTTCGTGCAGCTGTTTCAGTTCCTTCAGCCAGCGGTCGAAGTTGCCGAGCGGCGTCTTGTGCTGCTCCGTCAGCCAGGCGAGGAATTGCGCGTCGAACTCCCTGGCTGGCACGCCCAGCACGCGGGCGATCACATCGCCGGTGGAGGCGGGCTTTTCAAAGGCGCGGATCATCTCGAGGATCTTCGGCCAGCCCCAGCGCCGGGCGATGTAATCGCAGATGCGGCCGGCCTGAAAATAGCTGAGCGTGACCTGGCCCGGAGTGCGCGGGCGCTGGAAGCCCTGGTCGAGTTCTTCGACGGGGAGCAGCTCGCCTTTGCGGATGGCGGCGATGATGTCGGGCGTGAGGCGGTCGCCCCATTCGGGGTTGGCGGCGGTCTCTTCGTGGACGGAAAGGCCTTCCGTGAACCAGCGCGGCACGCGGTGGCGCGTGGCGGTGATCACGAAGACGTGGCTCAGTTCATGCCAAAGCGTGCTGGCCCAGTGAAAGGCGCCGGGCTGGCGCGCCGAAGGGCTGTCCATGGCGACGCTGAGGCCGAAGGTGACGCCGAGCGCGCCGAGTCCCGGCACGCCCAGCGTGCGGACCTCGAAATCCGCGTGGTTGTTGTAAACCTCCACCTGCACGGGACCGGGCAGGCGGAAGCCGTACTTCTTTTCGTAAGTGTCGAGCGCGCGCTCGACTTCGCGCTCGAAGTAGGGGGCGAGCAGTTTCGCCTCCCCGCGGTGGAAGCGCAGGACGTAGCGCGGACGGCGAACCGTGTCGAACTTCGCCAGCGTGTCGAGCAGCTTGAGCGAGTTGGCCGTGGGGGCGTTGCGGTAGCCGGCTGCGTAAGCCGTTTCCAGCTCCCGGCGGGCGTCGCGGCCGCGCCCGACGCGCATCAGGTTGATGCCAAGCTCGCTGCGCGCGGCGTGGAGGGCGGGATCGATTTCCAGAGCCTTCCGGTAATACTGGATGCCTTCCTCGTAGCGGCGGTTCAGCACGAGGTGGCGGGCGATGCGCGCGTAGCCGGGCGCGTAAGGGCCCATCGCTGCAAGCGGCGCGGAAGCGTCCTGATCGCGGAGCAGCGCGATGGCAGCCAGCAGGGCGCGCCCGCCGGGATGCGGGCCGAGCCTGCGCGCTTCCGATGCTGCGGCGTCGAAGTTGCCGTCTTCCAGCAAAACATGGGCCAGCAGCTCGCGCGCCTCCGCGAGCGAGGGGTCTTTCTCGAGCGCCCTGCGGCACAGCTCGGCGGCTTTCGGGTCCATGCGTTCGGCGGCCACTTTGGCCAGGCCGAGCAGGGCGGGCGGAAAGTCCTTTTCGAGTTCGAGGGCTTCGTTGAACAGGTCCGCGGCTTCGCCGGGATTGAACCGCTCCAGCAGCAGCAGGCCCCAGCGGACGCGGAGAGCGGCGTTTTTCGGATCGGCTTTCACAGCCGCGCGGAAGGCGTTGTTTGCGTCCTCCCAGCGCTGCTGCTTCCAGTAGCGCTCAGCCAGATCGGCCGCGGACTGCGCGATGAGGGGCGCAGCGAGAATAGCGGACAGGAGCAGGCGCGTCATCGCTCGATCTCCTCCTGAAGGCTGGCGAGCGCGACCAGCAGCGCCTGGAGCCGCTTCTTGTATTCGCCGATCGGGAGCGCCGCCTTTTCGCGCTTGAGCTTCTCGATTTCCACTTCAATCTTTTCCCGCCGGGCCAGCAGCGCGCGCTTGGCCGGGTCGGCCAGCGCCGCCTGAGCCGCGCCGAAACGCACGAGCGCCACGCGGCCGACGCCGGCGGGATCCTCCATGGCGGCGTGCTCGGTGGCGATGCGCTTCTGCGTTTCAAAGAAGGCCGCGGTTTTCTGCGTGGCATAGCGGAAAGCCTCGAGGGCGCTGACCGTTTCGTTCTTGTCCGTGTCAGCAGCCGGATCGCGGAGGGCCTCGACAAAATAGCGCGGAAATGTGACGGCGTTTTTCTCCATGCCGGAGCGTGTGGCGGCGAAGACGGCGCGGCGGGGGTGCGCGAGTTCTTTGAGCGCGGCGCCGGAGGCGCTGGTGGCCAGCACCACGATCTGCCGGGCTTTGACGGCGTCCAGCCACGAGCGCAGCTCGTCCGCGGCCGCGTCGGGTCCGGGCAGGTTGAACTTGTAGGAGAGCCCGTCGTAGGTGCCGTGGCCGATGAGGACGAGCAGCAGGGTATCGGCTTCGCCGAGCCCGGAGGCGGCGCGGGCAATCGCGTCCCGCAAAGCCTGCTTCGACGCCTGCGGGCCTGCGAGGGCTTCGCCGCCGGCGAGTCCGGCTCCTTCACGGGCGAGGCTCTGGAAGCGCTGTTCGTAATCGGGCTCGCCGCCGAGTCCGGCGACGAACAGGGCGCGTTCGGCAGCCGCGGCGCCGCAAGCGAGCCACAGGAGGAGAAGACAGACCCTCATACGGCCCCCCATCGGCGGCGCACCAGCCATTCGAAGGTCTTCAGACCGGCCAACAGCAGGAACGCGGCGGGCGCGTTCCAGACGGGGCGCGTCTCCCGCACGGTGATGCCAGCCTCGGAGAGTTCGATTTCCTTGACAAGATCGCCGGTTTCAGACGGACGGTAGTAGCGGCCGCCGGTCTGCTGCGCGAGACGCTCGAGCAGGCGGCGGTCCTGCTCGGTGCGGAAGAATTCCTCCGAGCCGTCTTCGCGGCGGAAGGTGACCGTGTCGCGGCCGAGTTCTTCCAGCCCTTCGCGCGCAATGGCCTCGGCGAGGTACGCCCCCGGCCGGGGCGCGCGCCAGCGGGCCTCATAGACGCCCGGCTCCCCGCGCGCAGGCGCGAGTTCTATGGTATCGCGGATGCCGCCGGGCCCCAGCAGGTGCACACTCACAACGGCGCTGGTTGCGGGCAGATAGTTGCGGTCGCGGACTTCGGCGCGGATCACGGCCGCCTCTCCGCCGGAATAAGTCTGCCGCGTGGCGAGCAGCGTGACGTGCTCTTCGACAGCGCCTGCCAGCCACCGCAGCAACTGCTGCCAGAAGATTTCGTGGCTCTGATCGCGCGCGTCCTGCGCCATCTGCCAGCGCCAGGTGCCGCCGGTCGCCAGAACCGCCACGCGTCCGCGGCCGTAGTTCTGCGTGACCAGCAGCGGATGGCGCAGGCGCACCCCAGGGATGGCTTCCGCCAGAACGGTGGCGCCCGGCTTGGGTTGGCCGGTCTCCTGATAGTCGGCCAGGTACGGGAGCGCCTTCCATCGCGCGGCGTTCTTCTCGGGATCTTCTTCGATCCTCAGCAGGAGGCTTTCGGCGCCGGCGCGGGTGAGTTCAACGGTGGCGGGCTGGCGCCGGAACGCGCCTTTCCGGTCTGGCAACGACACCGGGAGCATCTCCGCCACAGGCGACCGCTGCCAGCCGCCGTCACCGAGCGCGGCGCGCCCGCCGAGGAAGAGGACGCCGCCGCCTCGCCGGTCGGCGAATTCCCGGATCAGGTTCTGCTGGACGGGAGTGAAGTAGCCGGCTTCGACGTTGCCGATGATGAGCGCCTGAAAGGCGAACAGTTCCCCGACGGTGGACGGCAAGCCGCGTTCGAGCTCCTGCGGGGAGCGGATGCCCTGCCGGTAGAAGCGGTTTTCGGTGGTGCGGACGATGCTCGTGAGATCGAGTTGCGGGTCCTCTTCCACGGCGCGGCGGAGGAACTTCATCTCCCAGCGGGGCTCGCCTTCAAAGTACAGGATGCGCGGCTTGCGGCCGCGGACGTCGACAAGCCGCTCGACGCGGTTGTTGCGCGGGTTGGTCTCGCCTTCCATGGGCTGGACGGCGATATCGAGCGTCTTGACGCCGGCGCCGCCGGCGTTGAGGGAGAGCGTCTCGCGCCAGGTTTCGCCGTCGGCGGGGAGGCGCACGTCTCTTTGGGCGAGCACGCGATCGCCGTCGCGCACGGTGAGCCTCGCAGTCCTGCCGCGGAAGCCGCTCTGGCGCAGCGTGGCTGTGAGAAGCAGGCGCGAGGAAGGCAGCACGCGCGCCGGCAGGTCGGCGTCGAGGATCTCGATGTCCTGCGTGATCCGCTCCGAACCGAAGCCAACGGCATGAACCGGGATGCGGGCGCGGCGGAGGGCTTCGATGGTTTCGGGTCCCAGGTTGCCGCCGTTATCGGCGCCGTCGGTGAGCAGGACGACCGCACCCACCGGCAGCAGGGAACTCTCCGAGGCGATGTGCCGGAGCGCCGCGCCGAGGTCGGTACGCTGAGCCGCGGGTTCAGCGGGCAGACGGTCGACGCGGGCGGGGGCTTCGCCTGCCTGGTAGAGGCGGACGGGAAAGCGCTTTTTCAAATCGCCGCCAAGGCGCTCTTCGTACAGGGCGAGGGCTTGGCGGTAGCGCTGCTCGAGAGCCATGCTCCGGGAGGTGTCGACCACGACAGCAATCACATTCTGCTGGGGCTTGAGCACGGTGACCGACAGCGCAGGTCTCCAGAGAAGGAGCAGCAGCAGAGCGAGGAGGGACCACTCGATGGCTGCGAGCGCCAGCGTGCGCTTCACGGGCAGGCGCCGGCGCCGGAACAGCCAGGCGAGGAGTGCCGCCATGGCGAGCAGGCCGGCGGCGAGCGCCGCGGCGGGCCATCCGCTCGAGAAGACAAAAGTCCCTTTTTGGTAAACGGCGAGCGGATAATTGAAGAGAAATTCGAACATTTCCCGCCTAATGGGTCATGGCGTACAAAATGTAATTGATCGCCGTGCGGTACGCCTGCGAGGCGTATTTTTCGGGATAATGCGGGTTGTCCGCCCACTCCCACGCGTCCCCCTGGTCCATGTTGAAACAGATGCCGATGGCGATGCGGCCCTTTGCGTCGCGCCAGGCGCGCCATTTCGGCTCGATACCGTCATATTCGAATGTTCTCTGGAAGGGATAATTCACGATGCCGGGCACCTGCATGCGGTGATCGAGGTCGTAGAGGACGTGGAAGATGGGGTCGTCGTCCTCGATGTCGACGATGGGCCGGTCGGCGAAGGCTTTGTTCAGGCTGGCGGTGAACAATTCCCACTCGAAGGTTCCGTGGAAGTCGTCGGTGAAGAGGAAGCCGCCGCGGTCAATGAACTCCCGGAGTTTTCTCGCCTGCGAATCGGGCAGGTCCCAATGCCCGGGTTCGACGACATAGACAAACGGGTAGTTGAAGATCTCATCGCCGATCAGATCGACGACGCGTTCCATCGGATTGGCGTGGATGCGGGTGAGGCGGACGAGCCCCTGAAGGAACTGCCGGTCGGCTTTGGGGTAGTCGACGGTCCAGGAGCCGCGCATGGCCCAGATGCCGCTGGCGCGGATGTTCGGGTAGCGGAGCCGGGCGAAGTAGAACTCGGTCTTTTCCTGCGAGCCCGGCGGAGGAGAGTCATTGCCGGTGTCGGGGAACAGGCGGCGAATATTGCCGTACCCGCGCTGGAAGGCGAACAGGGATCCGGCGAGCACGAGAGCCGCCGACAACACTCCGACCGGCCTGCGCATAAAAGTTAGATGCCCCCAGTGGGCTTTAGGATAGCAGACGCCCCAAGAAAGACAACCGTTACCCCGGTCAGAGGCAGCACGGCGGGTGTCAGCTCCGTCGCAGTGCGGATGAACGGGTCCTTCGTCATGGCGGCGGAGCCTACGGACTCAGAATCGCGGAGGCGCAGGCTGGAGCGGGAGGAACCAACCGGCTCCTCTGCGCGGCATTGCGGCGTTCTTCGGAAGGACCGGCGCAAGGCACAGTGTTGTCAGCCGCTGGGATCGGGGAGCGGACGGGGACCGGTGGTCTGCCGGACGGCGGGAGCAGATCCGCGGAGCGGGGAGCGATCCGCCGCCTGGTCCCCCTGTAAGATGAATCGTGCAGTGGGAATGAGAGGCGCGATGACCATGAAGTTGCAGGCGATCTGCCTGGCGCCAGCCTCCGGCGGCAAACTCATCATGCTGAGGGCGGGAGGGAACCGTGCGGCAGAGCGCGGCCCTCGCGGGAGAAAAAGCGCGTGGCGACGCAGCGCCGGGGTCAGCCGGCGAGCAGCCCGCGGAGGTTCCAGCCGCAGATCACGCTGGCTTCGAACTTGTTGCCGGCGGGGCCTTGCCAGTGCGTTTCCAGGCTGACGGCGCCGCGGTAGCCGTCGCGGATCAGAGCCGCGATCTGGCCTTTCCAATCCACGTGGCGCGTGCCGAGCGGGCCCCAGACGGGCCGGTGGCCGTCCATGGCGCAGTCTTTGGCGTGCACGTGGGCGATGCGGTCTTTCGGCAGCAAGCTGTAGCCGTGAGGGTATGGCTCCTCGCCGGCGACGAGCGCATTGGCCGGGTCCCAGACGAGCTTCACGTGCGAGTGCGGCATCGCGGCGAGGAACTTGGCCGCTTCGGCTGCGGTGCCGATGTTGCAGGCATGCTCGTTCTCGATGCCGCAGAGGATGTCGTGGGCTTTGAACTGATCGGCGATCTTCTCGATGGCGCGGCAGGCGGGCTCGAAGCAGCGGTCGGGATCGACGGTGCGCCAGAAGGAGAAGACGCGGACGAGGCGCGCGCCGGTCATTTCGCACAGTTGGATGGCGCGCTCGGCCAGCCGGGGCTGATCGTCCATCGTGAAAGTGGCGCCGAAGATGTCCTGCTGGAAGCGCGAATCGACTTCGCCGCCCTCGGGCAGCGTGCATTTCAGGATGGGCGAAGACAGCCCGAGCACGCGGATGCCCTTGGCGCCGAGCACCTCCATGGCGCGCCGCACCTCATCGTCGGAGAGGTTCATGATGTTCTTGCCCCAGACGACACGGAGTTCGCAGGCGGTCATGCCGATGGCGGCCATGGCGGCGGCGGCGGGGTTCAGGTCGGGAGAAAATTCGTCGGTGATGGCGGCCAGTTCAAGCTTGGGGATCATGATGCCGGGTGTTCCTCGATGACGTGATATCGGCCTGGCGCAACGCCTGAAAGGCGCTGGCGGGCCCCTCCCGGCCATTCTATTTCAACGGCGCGGATCATGCTGCCGCGGCCGAGCCCGAAGTGGACGGCGAGATCGGACGCCGAACAGTAACTGGAGCCGGACTTGACCACCCCCCACTGCCTGCCCGATGGCGTTTCGATGCGGACCACGGCGCCGAGGGCGCTGCGGTTCGAGCGGCGGCCGACGAGGCGGAAGCCGACCCAGCGGTGATCGCGCGGGGCGGCGTCATTGCGGTACAGCACAGCGGATCCGTGGTTGGACGTGATGAGGATGTCGGGATCGCCGTCGTTGTCGAAGTCCGCATACGCCGCGCCGCGGGCGACCAGCGGCTTCTGCAGATCGGGTCCGAGCTTCATCGAAACGTCTTGGAAGCGCCCTTTGCCGAGATTGCGGAACAGCAGCGGCGGCTGGGCATAGGCGACCTTGGGCTGGACGCGGCTGATTTCCTCTTCGATGTGGCCGTTGGCCGCGAACAGGTCGAGCCAGCCGTCGAGGTCGAAATCGAAGAAAAAGACGCCGAATGCGAGGCGGAGGAGGGAGGCGCGGCCGACCGTGGAGCGCGGCGCTTCGTCGACAAAGAGGCCCGTGCCTTCGTTGCGGTACAGGCCGAGCATCTGGTTGGCGAAGTTGCCGACAAGGAGATGCGGGCGGCCGCTGCGGTCGAAATCGCCGGAGTCGGCGCCCATGGCTCCGCGGGCGACGCCGTCTTCGCCGAAAGCCACGCCGGCGGCGACGCCTTCTTCCGTGAAGCGGCCGTTTTTCAGATTGCGGTACAGCTTGTTGGGTTGCGTGTCGTTGGCGACAAACAGATCCGGCCAGCCGTCGCTGTTGAAATCGAGGACGGCGACGCCGAGCGACTTGGAAGACGGATCGTAGAGGCCGGCCTTTTTCGTTGCGTCTTCGAAGCGCCCATTGCCGAGGTTGCGGAAGAGGCGCGAGGCGGCGCCGCGGTAGGACTCCGGCGTGCAGTAGCTCTTGTTGACGCCGTCGAGCGAGCAGAACAGGTCGGTCTGAGGCGTCCACTGGACGTAGTTGGCGACATAGAGATCGAGGCGCCCGTCGCGGTCATAGTCGAGGAACGCGGCGGAGGTGCCGAAGGAGCTGTTGGCGATGCCCGCGGCGGCGGTGACGTCGCGGAAGCGCAGACCGCCGTCGTTGTGCAAAAGGCGGTCGCCGCTGAGGGCGGTGAGGTAAAGATCGATGCGGCCGTCGTTGTCGTAGTCGCCCACGGCGGCGCCCATGGGCCATCGCGGAAGGCGGGGGATGCCGGAGGCGGCGGTGACGTTGGAGAACGTGCCGTCGCGGTTGTTGCGGTACAGGGCCGGCTGAGGGTTCATAAGCAGGATGTCCGGCCAGCCGTCGCCGTCGAGATCGGCGAACGCGCAGCCGGCGCCCATGGTCTCAGGCAGAAACTTCTTGCCGCTTTTCTGAGCGTCGTGGCGGAAAACGATCCGGGCACGTTTTGTGACGTCGGTGAACCGGGGCTGTGCAGCGGCGGGCGCGGCCAGCGAGAAAGCCGTCAAAGCGGCAGCGGCGCGGAACCTCACCTGCGGCCTCCGGCGAGCGGAGCGGATTCGTGCTCGTGGATCATCTGGCGTTCGTTGTTGTCTTCGGCGCGCAGCATGCGGGCTCTGGCGGTGAGCGCCTGCGAAGCTTCATCGGCCTTGAAACGGCGGAAGAGGCGCTCGTGGCGCCCGGCGTTGTGCGCGTCTCCGAGGCCGCGGTAGGCGAGCATGAGGTTGTAGTGAGCCTGGACGTCTTCGGTATCGACGGCGAGCACGTTTTGCAGAGCCCGGACGGCGCCGCGGAAATCGCGCTTCAGAAACAGAATGCGGCCGATCTGGTTTTGCACGACGCGGTCGCGGGGGTAGCGCTTTTCCACCTCGCGCAGAGACGCCAGCGCCGCTTCGTAGTCGCCGTCAGCCTTTTCGGCCATGGCTTTGAAGAACCAGGCGCGGCCGAGGGAGGAGTCGAGCTTCAGCGCCTTCTCGAGGTAGAGCTTCGCGCGGTCGATTTCGCCCTCCTGGATCAAGGTGCGCGCCACGTTCAGCCAGCCGTCGGCGTATTCGGGGCGGGACTCGGTGACGCGGAGGAAGCCGAATTCGGCGGCTTTCAGGTCGCCCTGGAGAAGGTGGCCGATGCCCCAGTCGTTCCAGCGCTCCCAGTGGCGGCGGTCCGTGGAGGAGCGCCATTCGGTCCTGGCGCCGGGCGGGGCGAGAGGCAGGGCGACCCGGGCCTGGGCCAGAGTGACGACAGGCACCGCGGGGACATGGACGCCGGGCGCCGGCTCGTACTCGCGCGAGTCGTAATGGAGGCTGACGGCCCCGGCTTTCTGGCCGGATTTCGCCCGCAATGCGTAGGAGAAATCCGTGTAGTATTTCGAGAATTTCCGGTAATTCAGGCGGGCGAGAAAGGTGACAGGCCCGCGGACGCCCTTCGGCAGCGTCACACGGTAATGGACGGCATCGGCGGCGCCGGGCGGGATCAGGCGGACGTAGAGCACGCTGCGCGCCTGCCAGGCGTTGCGCTTGTTGATGGGGTTTCCCGCGCCGTCGAGCATGTAGGAGCGGTAGAAATGGGCGCCGGGATCGATGCTGCCGTCTTCTTCTACTCGCCCGGAATGGAAGAAAGGAATGCCGGAGGCATCACGCCCTTCGAGCTCGAGCCAGACGTCGAAGGCATCGACGGTGCCGCCGGGAAAGAAGTGGCCGATTTTGCGGGTGCGGACGACGACGTCGAGCCGCACGGTCGAGCCGGGTTCAAGCTGCGGCTGCACTTCGTCGAGCGGCGCGGCGATCTTCGAGACTTCGCGCAGGAAGACAGAACCGCCGCCGGAGGCGGCTTCTTCGCCCACGGCAAAGGTGGTCATCAGCTGGGGTTCGGCGGAGCCGCGCCGGACCATGGCGGCGCCATGGCTCAAGTCAGCGGGCGCGGCGGCGAAGATGTCGACGGTGATGAAGCCCGACTGCAGGAAACCGCGGACGGCCGCCATCTGAGCGGCATCGCCGTTGGCGGCGGGCACAGCCGTGTTGGCGGCGGCGAAGCGGTGGTCGTGCACCTTGCCTTCGCGGGCAGCGGGATCACTGGACGGAACCAGCGGCATGTGGCAATCGGCGCAGCCGTAAGGCTTCTCGGGATAGTAAAAGCTCCGCGCGCCCTGACCGCCGACGCCGGACGCCTGCCAGTTGTCGTATTCGTTGAAGCCGCGCAGCCAGCGGTAGTTGTTCACCGGCGCATCGAGGTGAACCTTGTGGCAGGCGGAGCAGAACTCCGAGGTGCGCATGAAGGGCTTCATGAAGGTGCGCGAGTGGGGCGACGGCTCCACCTTCACGAAGAGGTCGTGCGCGTTGCGCAGCACGGGATTCCGGCTGCCGGCGATTGAGTGGAGCTTCGGATACTCGAGCGTGAACCCGCCGTTGCCGGCGGTGGAATCGACGTGGACGATGGAGTGGCAGGAGACGCAGGCGAGCCCGGCGTGGGCTTCCGGCTTGTCCATCTGCCCAGCCGCGGGCTTCTCGAACATGCCGGAGAAGAGCATGGCGTGGTCGTGACAGCCGGCGCACCATTTCGACCCCTGCGTGCCGCTGATCTCCTGCATGTGCTCGATCGAGCGCGCGTAGAAGCGGTTGTTGAAGCTCGACCAGCGGTGCATGGAGGATTGCCACTGCCTGTAAATCTCCTCATGGCACTCGCCGCAGCGCTTCGATTCCATGAAGTAGGAAGAAGGGATCAGCCCGCCCGTCGAGGTTGTGGCGGCGGAAGGCCAAAAGGGGCCTTTCGGACCGGCGCCCTCTTCTTCCATCGAGAGAGGAACAACGAGCGGGTTGCGCACCGAGCTCTCGCCGCGCGGCCAAGCGAGGCGAAGCGACAACGGGAAGAGGATCACGGCGGCGATCCCCGCAGCGGTCCAGCGGACCCATCCCTTCGACAACAGCTTTCTCATATCGCCCAGCGGTCAGAAATGCCCAGAGAACAGCCCCGGTGACGGTCAGCGCAGCGCACGCATAATGCGCAGCGCCGGCCGCGTATTGTACTTCGCCATCCACTCGCGGTGAGCGGGAGTGGGCGGGAATGATTCATTGCTGCGGTACGGATAGCCGCTCATGCCATGGAACGGGAGCGGCTCGACGGATTGTGAAAACGCGGTGTTGGCGTCCCGGTCTTTGGCCCAGCCGTCGACCTTGAGCAGCCAGTCGCGCCGCCAGCCCCGTGGAAGCGGCGGGAGCGAACGGGCATCGAATTCGAGTTTGAGTTCGTCGCCGGAGCCCATGATGGCCATTCGGTCGTCGATCTGCGTGACGAGCGGGAGCACATCGCCGAAGCGCGTGTAGCGGCCGGGAGTGGGATTCCATGGAGCGCGCAGGGAGACAGGCTCATAGAAGAACTGTTCCGGCTGGCGGCGCAGCGGATGGACGATGTTTTTCGAAAAGCCGCGGAAATGCAGGTCCGCCGCCCGCGGCTGCGCGCGCGTGAGTTTCACCGGCGGCGGCGCGGAGTCTTCGATCAGGAACGCCTCGTCCCAGTAGAGCGCGAGGTTGGTGACGATGCGGAGCCGGCGCGGCCTGCCGGGAAACCTGCCCGTCAGGTCCACGGCGATCGTCTTCGGCTTGCCGGCGGGCATGCCCATGTCCTCCAGGATCGCGACCCACTCGCCGCGATCATTTTTCGCTTCGAGCCGTGGCGGGAGGAGGCCTTCGGGCGTTGACTGCGCCTGCTGGAGGAAGGTGGAGCCGTCGGCCCAGTCGACCCAGCCGTGAAGCACGAGCACGGCGCGGTTGGAGGGCGCGGCAGCGCCGAAGTCGAGTTCGATGGAGTGCTTTTGCGCGACGCCCCGGAAGTCGCGGGCGAAGCTGTCGGCGTAGCGGCGGTCGCGGCGCAGCAGCCGTTCGGTGACGTCGCTGCGCCCGTTGAGCAGCGCCCGCACCGGATACGAACGGCGCGTGCCGCCGAAGAGGCGGAATTCGGGATAGGGCGGCGACTTCCATTTATCGTTGGTGAAGATCTCGATCCCGGAAGGATGATCGACGGCGATCAGCTCGACCTGGTCGAGGTAAGTGACCTCGGCCAGCTCTTCGGTGATGCGCACTTCGAGATTTCCGCCGCGCGGGACGAGCCGTTCGCCATCGATCCAGACATACTCGTCATGGTCGACCGGGAAGTACAGGCCGTCGCCGGCGGAGGCGCCGAGGGGAGCGACGCCGAGCACATCCGTGATAAAAGAGAAGCCCTCTCCGTTCCAGGTCCAGATCATGGGGCAGGAGCCGGAGAGGCGCTGGGCTTCCTGGAATTTCAGGGTTGCGCCGGCCTTCTGTTTCACTTCGTTCTGAATCAGCCCGTTGGGCCAAGTGATGCGGACCGTGTCGATGTCGGCGGCGTCCCTGAGCCCGAACAGCAGCGGCACTCCGCGGTAGAGCTGTTTCTGATAGAAAGGCCCGGCCTTGATCTCCACCTCGGAGTTGTAGGCGAGCTTCAGATTCTTGATGCCGGTGATCCCGACGCGCACCCAGAGGTGCGGGGTCTTCGTCTCGTTCCGCAGCAGCAGGATGCGGCGATCGCCAGCCACGGCAGCCAGATCCATGCGCCCGTCGAGGTCGAAATCCGCGGCGGCGTAGGCCGCCGCCTGCGCCGGCAATCCTGCCGCCGGTCGCGGCGGTTCCAGCTTGCCCCTGCCGTCGTTTCTTCGCACGGCGCCGGAGGCGGCCACATCGGCGACGCCGCGGTTTTCGAGATCAGCCAGCGCGATGGCGCCTTGCGCGTCCCATGGAGCGCGCTCGAGCCTGCCTTTGCGGTTCAAGGCCGCGCCCCCGGCCCACACGAGGTCGAACGCAGAATCGTTGTCCAGGTCCACAACGGCGAGATCCCGCGCGCCGGCGGGCAGCGCCGGCAGTTCGGCCGCATCGAAGAAGCCGCCCAGCCGGTCGCGGTAGAGCATGCCGCCGCGCCCTTCGTAGCTCACGATCAGGTCGTGGGACTTGGTGTCGGGAATCATCCTCGTAACCACGGCCTCGATGGCCTTGCCGGAGGCGAAGGGAATATCGCGGGTCCTGTCGGAGAATCCCTGCGGCAATTCATTCCGCAGCAAGACGGTCTTCTCGCCCAGCAGCAGCAGATCCTGATCGTAATCGTGGTCGTAATCGACCCAGACGGCGAATTCGAAGCGCCCCTGCGGAAGCGCGAATTTCGACGGCTCGTAGCCCTTGGGGGTGTTGCGCAGGACGACGGGCGCGGAAGCGGTCAGGACGCAGAGATCGGGGCGCCCGTCGTTGTCGAAATCGCCCGCGAAAGCTCCCGCCACGTCCTTCAGCCCGGCGAAGGCGGGCTGCTCGAGCGGCTGCGAGCCGCGGAGGAACAGCTGCAGGCCGGACGAAGAAGCCAGCAGCAGGTCAGCCTGCCCGCTGCCGTTGTAGTCCAGCACCACGAAGCGGGGATTCGCTCCTGCCTTGCCCGGCAGGACCGTGGCGGCGAAGCGGACATCGGCCGGCGGAGCGGCGGCCGGCGCAGGCTGGACGGTCTCGTAAATCTCTGAATACAGGCACCATTCCACGTCCTCATTTCCCGTGCCTGCTTCTTCGTGGCGCCGTTTCAAATCCTGAAATTTCGCCAGTTTTTCCCGCGCTTTTTCCTGGTCGCCCCGCTGGCGGTAGTAGTTGAAAAGCTGGAAATGGGGGGCGGCGAAATTCGGATCGAGCTTCGCCGCCAGCTCGAATTTTGCGTTGGCTTCCGCGATGCGCCCCTCGGCTTTGTACAGCACCCCGAGGTTGTAGTGGGTGATGGGCTCATCGGGGACGAGGCGCGCCATCTGCTCGAGCTGCGCGATGGCTTTCAGCGGCTCACCCATGCGCTTGTATTCGATGCCGAGGTTGAACCAGGTATGAGGGATGGACGGGTCCTTCTTCTGCACCTCCTCGAGAATCCGGACGCCGTCGGCGACTTTGCCCGCGCGGAGGAGCGCAAGCCCGTAATTCAGGCGGTCGACCACGGAGCCGGGGTTCATTTCGACCACGAGGCGGAACTGTTCTACCGCTTCATTCTGCGTGGTCGGGTTCTCGTAGTAGGCTTTGCCGAGCGTGCGCAGGCGCTGAAGGCGTTCTTCCCGCTGCTCCTCGCCTGGCTGTCCCAAGCCGGCGAAGACGAACACCACAAGGGCGGACAGAGCGGCCGCGTACAAGAGACCCCTCGGCGTCATGTAGCCTATTGCTTCATAACAAGCTGGTTGGAGTCAATAACACAAACCTATTACCTGGCCTTTCTGCAACCACGCAGCGCGCATGTGACAATGAAGAACGGCAGGCGTTGGAGTTCGCCTTCAACCGCCCACTGGCCGGGCAGATGACTCCTACCTCTCCCGCGCCCGCCGCCTTGCGCCGGCGCCGCTGAGGCCAGCCTGACTGGAGGGTTCCGGCCGTGACAGACCCGTTGCCATTCAATGAGTCCCAGCAGCGCCGCATCCTGTCCAATGCCGAATACGCGGACCGGCTCCTGTCCGACATTGAGGCCGTTCTGGCCAGTGTGGAGTCCGGGCGGCTGTTCCAGCGCCACCAGCCGGACCTGACGCCGCAGCAGGCGCGGCTGGTCCGCTCGTCGATTGCGCTCTTCCGGCGGAACCTGGGGCGTTTTCTGGAGGCAGCGGGCGTGGGCGCCGAGGTCCGCCGCCCCCGGTTCGGCGCACTGCATTCGATTCTGGTGACGCTCGCATTCGTTCGCGTGGCGCTCCAGGAGCTGGCCCCGGAGCACCTGCGCGGCTATGGAGCGCTCGGTCCGGAAGCCGAATCCGCGCTCCGCGGGGTCAGCAACCAACTGGAGGCGCTCATCTCGACGCTGGAAGGGGAGCTCAGAGGCGGCGCCGGCGCGGACCTTCAGGCAAGGCTCGAGCGCGTGCCGTCGGGCGGCGATCTGGCGCATCTGCTGCGTACGCTCGACCGAGTGATCGCCGCGCACGAACTCCCCGAGTTCCGCCCGGCGCTGACACGGCTGGTGGAGAAGCTGGAGTCTCCGTCGTTTGAGGTGGCCGCCTTCGGGCGCGTCAGCAGTGGGAAATCATCGCTCATCAACCGGCTTCTCGGCGCCGAAGTGCTTCCGGTCGGCGTGACGCCGGTGACAGCCGTGCCGGTGCGGCTGCTCTATGGAGAAACGGCCTCCCTTACGGTCAGCCTGGCTGGCGGGCGCTCAGAGGAGCATTCGATCGGCGACCTGCCGCTGTTCGCAACTGAAGAGCATAATCCGGGAAACCGGCGGGAAGTGATGCGCCTGATCGTGAGAGTGCCGAGCCCCCTGTTGAAAGACGGGGTGGTGTTCGTGGACACGCCGGGGCTGGGCTCGCTGGCTGCCGCGGGCGCGGCCGAGTCGCTCTCCTATCTTCCCCGTTGCGACCTGGGGCTGGTGCTGGTGAGCGCTGTCACTCCGCTCAATGAGGAGGACGTGGCAACCGTCGATCTGCTGCTGCGTTCAGGGACACCTGCCATGGTGCTTCTCAGCAAGGCGGACCTGCTCGGGCAGGAGGATCTGGAGCGCGCCCTGCGCTATACGGAGACAGCGCTCGAGCGAGAGCTGGGCACAAAGCCGCCTGTGCGCGCGGTCAGCGTGAAAAGCGCCGGCGCCCGGCTGCTGGAAACGTGGATCAAAGGCGAACTGGAGCCAGTGCTGGCCAGGCACAAGGAACTCGCTGTCGAGTCCCTGCACCGCAAGGCGGATTCGTTGCGTTCGTCCGTGGCGGCCGTGCTGCGGGGCCGCCTGGAAAGGGCGGGAACCGCCGTGCGGCGCGAGGCTCTCGAGCAGGCGGAGACCGTTCTGAGGGATGCGTGGGCCGGACTGGAGACCGCGAGGCGGGACTGCGAAGCGGCGTGCCTCGCGCTGCGCGGACGAAAACAGGAGGCGCTTCGGCTGGCCCTCCGGCTGACGGCGGCGCAGCAGGACGGGCGCGACCCGCACAGAGCCGCGCAGGCGCTGCGCGAAGCGGCGCTTCGCGTCTGCGACGCCTCCGCTGGGGAGGTGAAGGACCGGCTGGAGAAAGTGTGCGCAGGTCTGGCGGCGGCGCTCGAGACCGCCCTGGGACTGATGAGGCCAGGCGCAGAGCGCGCCGGACCCGAATGGAATTGCGCTTCCATCAGCGGCTTGCCGGTCCCTTCCACCGACTCGCTGCCGGAAGCGGTGCGGATGCCTGCGGCGGCAGGGCTGCCGTGGATTGGGCCGGGCGCGGCGCTGGCGGGGCTGGATCGACAGGCAGGCCAAGCCGTCCAGCGTGCGCTCGAGACTCACGCCCGCAGCCTCGAGGCGTGGCTGCGCCAGCGGCTTGAAGCACTGCAGGAACAATTCGACGCGGAGGCGGGCGTGCTGATCGCAGAGATCGCCAGAACGCTTTCGGCGGAGACGGGTCGGGCGGAACAGGATTCGCAAATTGCGGAATCCATCGAGGAGCTCGAGCGCGCCGCGCCGCAGAAGCCCGCATCCGCCTCCCGGCCGGACGGCGGCCAAGTCACGCCAGCTCGGTGATCGTGTCCATCCAGAGCGGCGTGAACAGGACACGGTTCCCGTGCCGGTACTGCGGCTGAGATGCCAGGCGGCAGAGGGTGACGATACGGCCGGCGTTCCCGGCGGCGGCGGAAAGAGCGTGGCGGCGGAATTCCTCCAGCGGGTCCAGAGCCTGCAATCCGAATGTCCGGATCGCCTCGTCGAGCAGCAGCGCGGCCGCCTTGCGGTCCAGGGGCTGAAGGGTCAGCTCCTCCCGCGGATCCCAGAGGAGCCGGCCCAGGTAGCCGAGCTGTTGCCTGTCGCAGGCAGTGACGGCGAGCCCGCAGCCGTCGATCCAAAGCACGCGCTGGAGGAAACGGTAAAGGCGGGGACCGGCGGGAACTGGATCGTCGATCCAGAGCCAGCGCGGACTGGCTCGCAGCGCCTCGAGGGCGCGCGCCTGCAGCGCCTGGCTGGGGAGGCTGCGCAGCTCGGCTGGCGGGCAGGGCGCATCCGTGATCCGGGGCAGGAGCAGTTCGAGCAGCTCATGAAGCGTGCGCGGGCCGCAGAGCTCGACGGGCTGCAGGCCGCAGGCAGCGGCGGCTTCCTCGATGAGGCGGGTCTTGCCGATACCGCGCGGACCGGTCACCAGGGCGCGGCTGCCGCGGGTGAGCAGGGATTCGAGGAAGCGCAGCTCGCGCCGGCGGCCGACCAGCGGCAGCAGGTCCTGCTCATCGCGCGGCAGGCGCATTTCCTTCCGCGCGCTTCTGCACGCGAATCATCTCGACGGGAGAGACAGCCAGCAGGCCGGTATCGATCATCGGCTCGATCTCGGCCATCAGCCGCCCGATGGCTTCGGCGTGATCGACGACGACGATGAGGATCGGGTCCTCCGGGCGGGCCAGGTGGTGCTTGTGGAGAGTGGCCGTCTCGCCATAGCCCTCCAGGCCGCGGAAGACCGTGGCGCCGGCGATCTTGAGTTCGCGGCAGCGGGCGACGATGGCCTCGTAGAGCGGCCTGCCCTGCCAGCGGTCGTTCGCCGAGATGTGGATGCGCAGGAGCTTAGCTGGGATTGCCGGCTGCATGGCTGTCCTCCGTGGGGGCCGCGGCCCGGAGCAGGCGGACCATCTCGACGTCGGAGATCACGATGAGGCCGTCGTCGAGCATCTCTTCGATGGCTTCGGCTGCATCGCGGATCTTGTCCGGCGAGTCGATGACCGAGATCATCACGGGCAGGTCGCGGGTGGGATGGAAGAAGGTGCGGCGGTGCTCGTGGCCCTTGGCGCCATAGCCGAGGATGCCGCGATAGACGGTGGCGCCGGCGATCTCGAGCATGCGCAGCTTCTTGACGATGGCGTCGTAGAGCGGCTCGCCGTGCCAGCGGTCGGCTTCACCGAGGAAGACGCGCAGCAGCTTCGCGGGTCCGCGCTTCTTCTGGTGCGGCAGTTTTGGCTGGGGCTTCGGGCTGTGGCGCGCCGCCTTGACGACGAACGTGTCCTGCACTTCGATGAGCCCGTCGGAGATCATTTCATACAGCGCCGGCAGCACCTCCTCCACTCTCTCCGGCGTCTCGACGAATTCGATGCGCAGGGGCAGGTGCTGGGAGAGCACTTCGATCTTCGGGGTGTGCAGCATGTGGGCCGAGCCGAAGCCGGCGTAGGCGCGCGTGGAGGTGGCGCCTGCGACGCCCCTGTTGAGCAGGAACGTCATGATGGCGTCGTGCAGGCTCTGGGCGTGGTGCTGCGCATCCTCGTTGATGTAAATGGTGACTTTTTTGGCAGGGCCGCGTTTCAGCATGGCGCCTCCTTGTCCAGCAGCAATCGCGTGTCAGACATCCAGCTCTCCTTCCGGCTCGCCGAAGGCGGACTCCCGCAGGCGCCGTTCTTCCTCCGGCAGCAGGTGCACGGGGAGATAGCGGGCATTGGCGATGGCCGTCGGAATGACGGCGCTGCCAATGACCGCCGCCACCAGGTGGGAGTACTGCATCTGGTCGATGACGCCGTGGTTGAGGCCAAACAGCGCCGAGATGGTGCCGAAGGTGAGCCCGGTGGACATCATGAGGGAATAATACGTCCCTTCCTTGCGTTCATAGCCGAAAGCCCGCACGACCGGCAGCAGGCCGGCGAGCTTGGAAACCATCTTCGCGCCGAACAGCGAGAAGAAGACGAGGGGCGCGCCGATCAGCGCCGGGATGGACACGAAGCTGCCGGCGCGGATGAAGTAGAACGGCGTGAGCAGGCCGAAGGTGAGCGTGCGCAGCCGGCGAACGAGGAAGTGGTCGCGGCCGACGGTGCCAGCCAGCATCATGCCGATGAGGTAGGCGGGCAGCACGGCCTCGCTGCCGGACCAGGCGGCCACGCCGCCCATGCCGAACAGCAAGAATAGAAGATACTTGGTCTCCATCTCCGACACGCGCCCGCCGTAGCGGTCGAAGAACCAGCGCGTGAAGAATGGCAGCGCTGCCAGCACCAGGCCGCAGGACGCCGCGAACACGACCGTCTTCCAGGTGAACGGGGAGAAAATGAAGCCCAGCGCCAGCACGGTGCCGAGATCGTTGACAAAGCAGGCGGCCAGGATGGCCTTGCCATATTCGGTGCGGTTGAACCCGAGCTCCAGCATGACGGCGTAGACGACGGCGACCGAGGTGGTTGACAAAGCCACTCCGGCGAGCCACGACGCCATCCAGTCCCAGCCGAGCAGGAAGCGCGCGATCATCGCCGCGCCGAGGAATGGCGCGAAGAAGCCGGCCAGCCCGACGCCCAGGGCCTCTTTCCACTTCATCCGGAAGACGTCGGGATCCAGCTCGGCGCCGGCGAGGAACGTGAGCACCACCGCGCCCGTGCCCGCCAGGAAGGTCACCCACGGGGCCCTGGCGCCCAGCGCCTCGCGCCCCAGCAGCATTCCGATGACGAGCTGCGCCACCGTGCCCACGACAATCTCGGAAAGCGCCGTGGAGATGCCCGTCCAGTGGGCCGCCAGGACGGCGAACAGCGCCAGCAGCAGCCATAGCGCCGCCGTGAACCACACTTCATCCATGCAGTTCTCCCTCGCGATCGTTTGTCTGGGGTTGTCTGCCGAACCGGCCTGCGACCCCGCAGAGCAACCGCTGCAGGAGTCATTGGCCGCTGTTGGCAACGGCGGGAAGCGGACTCCACCGCTTTCAGGCTTTTCGCTCCGATGCTACTGCGTTTCGCGGATCCCTGTCAACGCGCCGGCCGCGTCTTGCGCACCAGCCGCAGCACGGACTCGTCCGTATCGAGCCTCGCGATTTCGTCCAGCGGCACCCAACGCACGCCGCGGGACTCGGGGCTGACGACGGGCTGCTCCGAAAGCGGCGCTTCAGCCAGGTAGCGGATGTCGTAATGGACGTGAGCCGGTTCGGCGCCGCGGGCGGGGATGTCATGGGCGTCCACGTCAAAGACCGCCGGGGAGACCGGTTGCGCCTCGATGCCGGTTTCCTCGAACGCTTCGCGCAACGCGGTGGCGAGCACGTCCGGGTCGCCATCGCAGTGCCCGCCGGGCTGGAGCCAGCGCTCCAGCCGCCGGTGGTGCACCAGCAGCGCATGGGTGCGCTCCGGATTGACGACCCACGCCGAGCCGGTCACATGGCCCTGCGCGAGGCTGCGCTCGAAGCAGTCCTCGTGGGCCTCGACGAAGGCGATGATGCGCTGGAGCATCTCCGCTTCCCGGGTGTCCCACGGCCTGTGCGCGCGCAGCATCGCGAGCAGCCTGTCGCGCCCGCTCACCGGTAAAGCCTCACGTTGTCGAGCGCCAGGAAGGCCTTCTGTCCGGCCGGCCGGGAAATGACAAATTCCAGCGCGATTGTTTCTTTCAGGTCCGGCTGGCCGAAGGAGGAGAAGGGAATACGGACGCGCCGCCACTCGGGGCCGGCTTCGAACGGCGCCTGCGCCTCGCCGCCGCGCCAGCGCAACAGGAGCTGATACATGCCGTCGCCGCGCGCTTCGAATTCGATGCCCCGCCAGGCGCTCACATCGACGGGCAGCACGGCGCCTTTGGACAGCGGCAGCGTCATCGCGGCCAGGGGCCGCTCCTTGTCGCTCATTTCCGCCAGCACGGCCAGGTGGCGGTCTCCCGGGGCGCGCCAGATGCGCTGGTAGCTCATGCGGGTGAAATTGAGTCCCGGGTCGGTGCGGTTCAGCCAGAGGGTGTCCAGGCGCGAGCGGCCGCTTTCGGACTCAAAGTCGTCGAGCAATTCGGGCGCCGGTCCGCCGGTGAGGGGCAGCGGCGATGGACCTGGCCTGGCGATGGCGGCAAGGAGTTGCCCGCGGTTCAGTTCCCTGCCCCCAAGCCAGACGCGCTTCAGGCGCCGGATGTCGCTGATGCGCTCCGCGGGGTTGCCCTGGACCAGCACGAGGTCGGCGAGTTTGCCAGGCTCGATGCGCCCCCGGTCTTCCGCACCCAGCAGGCGGGCGCTGACGCCGGTGGCGGCGGCGATCGCTTCCACCGGCGTGAAGCCGCAGTTGACCATCAGTTCGAGTTCGTGCAGCGTAGATTCTCCGTGCGGCGTGCCGGGCATGCCGGCGTCGGTGCCGGCGCCGGCGGGCAGCCGGGCGGCGCGGGCCAGAGCGCAGTTGGCCATCAGGTGCGCCCACCGCCGCTGCCGCGCGGGATGCACTTTCTCCCCGCGCGGCTCGTAGACAGCCAGGGTCTGGACGTAGCCGGTGCGGGCGGACAGGATCTGCCCGAGGGATTCCGGATCGAGCACCGCGTCGCCGATGCCGTGACCGATGACATCGACGCCCGCGCGCGCGGCTTCCCTCGCGCGGCGCACGGTGACGGTGTGCGTGACGACCTTGAGCCCGAGCTTGTGAGCCTCTTCCACAAGGGCGCGGAGCGTGGCTTCCTCCATGGAGGTCATGTCGGGATCGGCGCCGTAGCGCCAGCCGTCGGTGAAGACCTTGAGCAGGTCCGGTTTGTAGAGGGCGATCCGGCGCACGGCGTTGCGCGCTTCGCGGGGTGTGAGCGCAAGCTGGGTGTGGAAGTCGCCGCGGCCGCCCTCCATGCCGTGGCCCAGCGGCGTGGTGAAGCGGGCAGCCATGAGCACGCGGGGCGCGTCGAGCCCGGCAGCGAGCAGGCGCCGCATGGGTTCGAACTGCTCAGGATAGGTGCTCAGATCGACCACGGTCGTGACGCCGTGCGCGAGGTACAGCTTGAGGGCCTTGGCCCAGTCGACGTCTTTGGCTCCGCCGGTGGCGAGCAGGTGCGTGTGCAGATCGAAGAGCCCCGGCAGCAGGGTGTGGCCTTCGGCGTTCAGCGTCTGCGTGCCGGGAGGGATCGCCACGTTCTCCCCGGCGGCGGCGATGCGGTCTCCATCGATCAGGACAGTCATGCGGCGCGGCGCGGCGCCGCTGCCGTCGATGACGAGCGCACGGGTGATCGCCAGCCGCTGCGCGGCGAGAGAGGCAGCGAAAAGAAGGAAGGCGAGAAACAGCCTGCGGGCCATGTCCTCTATTTTGCTCGAAGGTCCGGCCGCCGGCGAGCCGCCGTTCAGGTGGAGGCGGTGCGACGTCCTTCAGCGCCGCGGTCTTCCGGCTGCCCGGCCGCACGCGGATCCTCTCCGCCTTCTGGAGCAGCGGCTCCAGCAGGTCCGGATCCACGGTGATCGTCGAGTCCCGCATGCAGGCGCCAAACACGGAGTGTTCGCCCTCCGGCAGGGCCCGCAGCACGGCCTTGCCGGAACCGTCGGCCGGCGCCGCGAGCGCAGCGCGGGCATTCCACCGGGCTTCCGATACCGCCACCGCCGCGGCGGAGACTGGCAGCTAATGCCAGCCTCCAGGAGGATGCGGCGCAGCACCCTCACCTCCACGAGCCGCACAGGCTCGCCTTCGACATCGAGGACTCAGCCGGAGATGACCGCCTGCGGGGTCAGCGCGCAGCGGAGGTTCGAGACCGGCGCGCCGGCGCGGACGTGAATCTCCCTGGTGAGAGTCCCGGCGCGGGCAGCCCGCCCACCATGCCTTGAGGCCAGACACCAGCCGGGTAACCGGCCCGAACGATTGACGGCACAGGACGGCCGACAGGGACCCTGTGCGCATGCCGGGCTCCTGTTGGGAGTATGGATGCCAGCAGGGTATCCGGATTTCCGCGAAAAATCACCCTCGCATTGCTCCTGTTTGTCGAGACGGCATGGCGCAGGAGCGCTGGCGCGAGAAAAAACTGGAATTTCCCGCGGTCCGATCACGGGGTAAAACCCGCTTCGCCGGATCACCGGCCGGGAATTTTCCCGGCATCCAGGCGGCCCGTGCTGAAATCCAGCGCCAGCACTGAGATCAGCACGGAACGGCGGGCCTGAGCCAGCAGGCTCTCATTGGCGAGCAGAGCGCTTTCGGCATCCAGAACAAAATCGATGACGCTGCGGCCGGCTTCGAGTTTCAACTTTTCGTCACGAAGAATGCGCTCGCTTTCCGCGACGGAATTCCGCAGCGCGCTGACGCGGGCGCGGGCGCTGGCCAGGTTTGCGGCGGCGGTGCGGACCTCGCGATCGATGCGGAGCTGCGTCTGCCGGCGTTCCAGGCGGGCGAGTTCCAGCCGTGCCTGCGCTTCATGGATCTGCGCGCGGCGCCGCCCGCCGTCGAAGAGAGGGAACGTGATCTGTGCTCCCAGGCTCCAGTCGGCGAGGCCGTTGCCCGCGGCAGGCGGCGTGCCTGTCAGAGCCGGCAGCACTTTGGCCAGCATCTGGCCGAAGCGAAGGTAGTCTTCGGCGGTGGACCAGAGGCCGCCGCCGCCCGAGAAGA
>DYJN01000032.1 GCA_020723085.1 Arcobacter sp. | reverse complement strand
CTCACCGCCCCGCCGCCCACAGCACCGCCTGACGCACCAGGCGGCGGTACCACGGCAACTCGTGCGTCTCGCGCCCGTGCCCCGGTTGCAGGAACACAACGCGAGATTTCCCGTAGGGGCTCACCCATCCGATGACTTCATCACTGGTGGGATGGTTTGTCTTGAGCAGCGGAATCACGTCCGGGCGCCGCCACACGTTCTTGTAGGTCTCATCGAACAGCCGCATGGGCGGCAGCCCCTTCGTGATGGGATGTCCCCCTACAGGCTCCACCACGATTTCGACGTCGTGCAGGTAGCTCGACGCCGGCATTCCCTCGCGCGGCTTCAACACATAGAGCCCGCCCATCACCTCCTTCCACCACCAGTCCCATCCGGCGAAATCGACGATGGCATGGTGCAGCAGCACCACGCCCTTGCCCGACTCGACAAACGCCTGCAAATTCCCGCGGTGCCGCTCCGGCAGATGTTCCACCTGGATGGAGTCGTACAGCACCAGCACGTCGTACTGCTTCCGCAGATCGTGCCGGAACGCCGCGGGATGCGGATCCACGTTCACCCGGATGTCGCGCTGCCCTCCCAGCACCTGATAAAACGACGCCTCGTGATCGTGCCCGCCCGTCACCAGCAGGGCGCGCACGGCGTTGGCGTCTTTCGCGTGCATGTCGATCCGCGCCGGCAGCGTCACTTCGCCGGCAGCCGCCCACTCGACGCCTCGCGCATACGACGCCAGAAACCCCGGCGCCATCATCGCGTCCACATCGTGCCCCAGCGCCGTATGGAACACGCGCCCCTTCCCGTACCCGCGAACCCACACGAGCGGCTCGCGCTTCCCCGTCCCCCCCTGCGCCGCATCGTCGAACGCCTCCGCCAGCACGACATTGCCCGGCTTCAGGCGGAAGTGGCGGTACAGCTCGTCGGAAATCAGGAACGGCGCCATCCCCTCCGCCACCGGGTGCGCCTCGCCCGTCCACTCCACCCTGAAAGGATGCCGCCGCCCGTGCCCCGTGCGCGGCTCCTTCTCCGACCACACCGCCCCCACCATCTCGCCCCATGCCGCCCACGGCGCCTGGTACACGCCCGTCCGCGTCATCTTCTCCCCGAGCGCCTGCGCCTCGCCGAACGGATAGCTCGCCGCGTGCACCACCGCCAACCCTTTCCCCCCGCGCACGAAACCTTCCACCGCCTCCTCGGCTGGCGAGCCCCACCGCGAACCGCAGTAGTTCGAAACCAGAACATGATAGGGCCGCAATGTTTTTTCGTCGAGCCCGGCGGGCTCTTCCGTCACGCGCACGTCGAACCGCCCCGTGGCTTCCAGCGCCCTGCGCAGCACCGGCGTCGTCGCCCGCCAGTCGTGGTTGTTCCGCCCGGTGAGGATCAGCACCCGGAGCTTCCCCTCTTCGAAATAGAACCGGTCCGGGACCTCCTCGGGAGTCTGCGCGGCGGCGAACATGGCCAGCAGCAGAATCGCCTTACGCATGAGAGAGCACCTCGTTCAGATGCGCGAGCGAGCGCGCCGCCTGCTCCGCCGTCCCGCATTCCACGCTCAGCACGCCGTCAAAACCGTGCCGTTTCAGGATCGCCGCCACGCGCCGCCAGTCGATCACGCCGTCGCCGCACGCGCAGCCCACCGGCGTCCCGGTCACCTTGCCCTGCTCGGCTTCCGCGTGCCGGATCGAAATGTCCTTCGCATGCACGTGCACAATGCGGCTGCCCGCCGCCTCCAGCCCGGCGTAGGGGTCTTCGCCGGCCAGGTACGCATTGCCGGTGTCGTAGTTGATCCGCAGCATGGGCGAATCCACCAGCGTCGCGATCCGCAGGAGCCCCTCCGTCGTCTTCGAAATCGACTGGTGCGGCTCGATGCCGACGAACACGCCATACCGTTCCGCCACCGGCAGCACTTTCTTGAGCGTGTAGCGCATCACAGGCCAGATCTCATCGTCATCCAGCCACCGGGGGCGGATGCCCTCGTCGGTGTTGACCACGGGCGCGCCGAGAGCATGGGCGAAGCGGATGGCCTTTTCGAGATACGGCACGCTGATCTCCGGCCGCATCAGCGGCGTGTGCGCCGATAGCCCGCTGCACTTCAGCCCGTGGCTCTCGATCAAATCCCGGATGAACAGCGGCTCCTCGTCCATCGAAACCGAATGAAAGTAGCCCGCTTCGCTCAGCAGTTCGCGCCCGTTGTGGACCATCGGCTCGATGTAGCGGTAGCCGATCTGCGCGGCGCGCTCCACGCCGGCGGCGAAAGGCTTGTCCTCGCTCCGGATGAATTCCATGTTGATGCCCGGCTTCATCGAGGCTCTCCTCTCCCAGATGTCTTACACATCCCAGCGCGGGTCCCACTCGACGCGCCGCCCTTCTTTGTAGGCCATGTTGCCGATATGGCACGCCATGGCCGAATAGTGCCCATCCACGGCGTTCGCGTTCGGCTCTTTCCGCGTGCGGATGCATTCGAGGAAGTCCGCCATGTGCGCCGGCTCAGGTCCGCCCTTCTGCACCTCGGGCTCGCCCTCCTTCGGCAGGAACCGGTAGCCGGAACGGAAGATGTGCAGCCGCCCCTCTGTGCCCAGGAACACGATGTCCACGGACTCGCGCGGGTTCAGGTCGCTGATCGTGGCTTCAAACGTCACGTTCACCCGCTGCGGGTAGTCGAGGATGAAGTTGATGTTGTCCGGCGTGTCGCGCCCGTCGTCGTATTGATAAATCCCGCCCAGCGCCACCGCCGACAGCGGCTTCTTCAGCCCCAGATACCAGTGCACGACGTCCACCAGGTGCACGAACAGCCCGCCGGTCTGCCCGCCCGTCGAAAACTCCCAGTAGGCGAAGCGGTTGAAGTACATCTTCGGGTTCCACGGGCGCTTGGGCAGCCACCCCAGCACCGCGTCCCAATCAAGCCCCGGCGGCTTCGTCTCCATGCCCGGCGGAACCGGCGTCAGATAGCCCGTGTTCGCGTTCCAGTACGTGCGCACCAGATGCACCCGCCCGATGCGCCCCGTGTCGAAATACTTCCGCTTCGCTTCGATGAAGTGCGAAATCGAGCGCTGCTGCACGCCCACCTGCACGAGCTTGCCCGTCTCGCGCACCGCGCGCACGATGTCGCGCCCCTGCTCCGGCAGCGACGTCATCGGCTTCTCCACGAACACGTCCTTGCCCGCGCGCAGCGCGTCCACCGTCATCCTCGAGTGCCAGTGATCGAGCGTTGCGATGATGACGCCATCCAGGTCCTTGCGCGCCAGCAGCTTCCGGTAGTCGCCGTACTGCGCGGGCTTGGCGCCGCCGAACTGTTTCGCGGCTTCCGCCGCCCCCTCCTGCGCGCGCACGTCCCAGGCGTCGCACACGGCGGCGATCTCGCAGCCGCCCGCCTGCTTCGCCATCCGGATCAGATGACGCCCGCGCCCGCCCGTCCCGATCACCCCGAGCCGGATGCGGCCGTTCGCGCCCAGCACGCGCTGCGCTGAAGCGGCTGTAGCCAGAAATCCGCGCCGCGTCGTCTCCATTTCGCCTTGCCTCCTTTCGCCGGGTCTCGTCCGGCTCGCGTCCATCTTATGCCAGGGGAAGGACGGATGAAACCGGCGGGCTCACCGCGGGAATGGGGTCGCATCGAGACCGGGGATCAGGCGCAGGGCGTTGCGGTAATAAAGCTTCCGGAGCGCCTCGTCCGGCAGTTCCAGCCCGTACATCGCCCGGAACGCATGGCGCCGCCTGCCCGGCACTTCCATCAGTTCCAGCCACCGCTCGTTGAAGCGGTCCGCCGGCTGCCAGACCGCCGCGGGTCGGCGGCGTGAATGAACACCGGCGTCTTCAGCCGCGCGCAGGCTTCCCACAGCGGATCGAGGCGCGGATCATCAATTCGGATGCGGCGCCCCTGCCCGTCGCGCAGCATCAGTCCCAGGTCCTTCTACACCTTCAAGCCGCGCACCCCCGGCTTTGCCTCCTGCTCGAACCGCGCCGCCGCGCGCCTGCCGTAATCCGGATCGTCGATGTTCGAGCAGTCGGGACTCGTAAAGAACAAAGGACAGCCCCGGAGCCATCTGCGCGGCGCTCTTCACCGCCCGCCGCAGCGGCTCGCCGTTGCCGCCGCGCACGAACAGGCTCCCCACGATGCGCAGGTTCAGCGCGTCCATGCCGGCGACAAGCTTCTTCGCCTGTTCCGGCGGCATGGGGAAGCGCGGATGGTTGTGCACGTCGATGAAGGGGAATTTCGCCCGTGTGCGCGGGTTCTGCGGCACAACCAGCGACGGCCGCGGCTCGTACTCGCGCACATCCAGCCCGCCCGCCGGCGGTTGAGCCTGCACAAGAGTCACGCCCAGCAGCAGAATCAGCCCCCGCATGTCCCTATGAGTATAGCGGCGGCCGAAGGTGTGTCGGTTCCGGCCTCAACTAGCCGCGATGAGATTCATTTGGCCTCTCCCGGCCAGCTTTCCGCGGATCTCTTTTTGGAGGGTGGCAATCAGACCGGGCTCGCATTGCCGAAGGAAGTCCTCGAAATCTCTCTTCGTGACAAGACGGTAGAAGCCCTTCTGGGTCGACAAATACACCAGTGTTTTCTTGGAGAGCCGCATCAAGGTCTCGATGTTATTGAAGGTCCCCTTGCTTTTCTCATCCCAAAGCATGAAACCGCAGTCCGCGTCCTGAGCCATGGCGGCATCTTTGGCCGCGTAGTAGGCAAAACCGCGATCTGCAGCCGGGCTGACCACCGTCTTGACAGGCCATCCTCCCAAGTTGTTCCTGCACTTGCCTACATGGTAGACCGTGACCTGCGGATATTGAGCTTTTGCGAGGTATGCCTGAAATGCCTTGTCAGCGCCGTTCGCATCGCCTACGAGAAACCAGGACCTGCGCCTCATCATTTCGTCCAGCTTTGCCCGGACCTCCAGGCTCAGCCGAGAAATATTCCGTGAACCTGCAACGAAAACTTTAGCCATTTCTTCTTGTCCTAGTGACGGCAATGAAATACACGACTCCCGCTTTCCCGCCGTTCAGCAGCTCCTGTGTCACCGCTGCGGCTGTCGCCCCGGATCGGTACAGGTCGTCTATCAGAAGCAGACGCTTGCCTTGAGTCATGCTCAGATCAGCCTGAAAGACACCGGCGAGCAATCGCTCGCGGTCGGCGCGGTCGAACACGTTTTTCATCTGCTCCGTGGTCATCTGCTTGGTGACGCACGCATCACAGACCGGCAGGCCGGCCAGCCCTCCCAAGGCGCCCGCAATCTCTCGAACTGCCTGAACAGGACGCTGAGGGTTGGAAGGAGGCACAGGCACGATCGCATCCACTTGCCAATTTTTGGCGCCCAAGAAGTCCCGGACGGTCAAGGCGATTGCCGGAATGACCGACCGGTTTCCGCAGTACTTCAGTTGATAAAGAGCCTCGCCTAACGGTGTCCGGAGCGTTTCGTGCACCGGATGGCCGAATTCGTTGTCGCCGAGATACTTGCTCGAGGACGAATGGATGTCCAGCGCATAGCCCTGCGCCCACGGTCCCTTGATTTGCAACGGGTTCGTCTTTAGTGGCGCGGCCATCCATTCACAGGGTAACGCACGGCCGCAGTCGTCCGATCTGTCTCAAACAATCCGTCAGTGCAAGTTGCCCTGCACGTGCCCCTGCTCGAGCAGCGCCCGCACTGCCGCGTGCAGGCGCGCCGTCAGCTCCGTCCGGTCCTGCGGCTTGTATCCGTCCGTCGGAATCGGATCCCCGATCCGCAGCGTCACCCGCCCCGGCTTCAGGTGATGCGAGTGCATCGGCAGGATGTCCCGCACTCCGATCAGCGCCACCGGCGCCAGCGGCGCCTGCGCTTTGATCGCCAGATACGCCGCCCCGTCCTTGAACTCGCGCAGCTCGCCCGTCTCCGACCGTCCGCCCTCGGGAAACACCAGCATGGATACGCCCTTCTCGCGCATCGCCTTGCCCGCCGCGCTCAGCACGCGCAGCGCCGCGCGCGGATCGTCCAGCGGCACGCTGATGTTGCCGGCGCGCTTCAGGTGCCCGCCAATGAACGGAATCGCCAGCAGCTCCTCCTTGGCCAAAAAACGGAAGTTCACGGGAATGTAAGCCAGCAGCACCGGCGTGTCCATGTAACTGACGTGGTTCGGACACACCACGTACGTCCCGCGCGGGTCGATCTTCTCGCGCCCCACCACCGTCACGCGCGCTCCGGCAGCCCACAGCAGCGTCCGCGCCCACGCCCGCGCGATGGCCAGTTGCTGCCGCCCGTCCCTGTCCCACATCGATGCGATCAGGCTCAGCGTGCCCATCACAGCCGTGGACAGGATCACCAGCGGCGCCCGCACCAGCAGCGAAAACGAGTAACTCGACGTCATCGTGACGCAGGAAATCCCGATTATCCCACGAGCAGCTCGCGCGCCTCCCCCACCAGATAGAGCGAACCCGTGATGACCACCAGGTCCTCCGGCGCCGCCCCGGAAGCCATCTCCAGCGCCGCGCGGATGTCGGGCGCGAGGCGCGCCCGCCGCTCCCCTGTCCGTTCCAGAATCTCCTGCGGGCGGAACGCGCGCGCCTGCGCGGGCGCCGTGAAAATCAGCTCCCCTGCCAGCGGAAACAGCGGCCCGCCGATGGCGCGCAGGTTCTTGTCGCTCATCGCGCCGAAGAGGATCCACTTCTTCCGTCCGTGATGAAACCGGCGCAGATAGCCGGCCAGAGCCCGCGCGCCCGCCGGATTGTGCGCGCCGTCCAGAAAGATGTCCGGCGATCTCCGCACCAGCTCCAGCCGCCCCGGCCAGTCCGCCGCCGCGATCCCTTTCTGGATCTGCGCCGGCTTCAGTCCGAGTTCCCGCAGCGCTGCGACCGCCGTCAGCGCGTTCTCCACCTGATGCGCGCCGATCAGCGGCTGCTCCACTCGGAACTCCGTCCCGTCCGGCGCGTGCGCCTGAAACCGGCTCCCGAAGGCGTGCAGCTCCAGCCGCGATGTGCGCCATTCCGAAGCCCGCACCAGCCGCGCGCCCCGCTCCCGCGCCGCCCCCTCCAGCACCCGCAGCGCCTCCGCGTGCTGCCGCGCCGTCACCACCGGACGCCCGGGCTTGATGATGCCCGCCTTCTCAAACGCGATCTTCGCCAGCGTGTCGCCCAGAAACTTCTCGTGATCGAAATCGACCGGCGTGATCACGGCCACGTCGGGATCCACCACATTGGTCGCGTCCAGCCTTCCGCCCATGCCCGTCTCCAGCACCACGACTTCGGCGCGGTACTCGCGGAACAGGACGAGCGCCATGGCCGTCATCGTCTCGAAGTAGGTCGGGTGCATGTCGATCCTGCCGGAGGCGATCAGCCGTTCCGCCGCCTCGTGCACCACGTCGAAGGCGCGGGAAAAATCCGCGAAAGGAACCGGGCGGCCCAGCACGCGCACCCGCTCCACCGGCTCCGCCAGATGCGGCGACGTGTACAGTCCGGTCAGCGCCCCCGATTCGCGCAGCGCCCGCTCGATCATCGCGCAGGTGGAGCCTTTCCCGTTGGTGCCCGCCACGTGGACGAAGCGGCACGAGCGGTGCGGGCTGTCCAGGTGCTCGAGCACCGTGCGGATGCGGTCCAGCCCGAGCTTGATGGTGCGGTGCTCGTTTCCCAGCGCGTACAGAAAGCGGACCGAATCTGGGTATGGCGTGCTCAGCGTGTTTCCCTCAAAATAGCCATGGTAGCCAAGCGGCGATTCCCGCAGGGCGGTCCGTCTTTTCCGCCCCGGCGCGCGTCTTGGAATCAGGCGGCCCGATCAGGAACAATGGCCAGGGAGCCCAGCAGTTGATATTCCGCGAAGCCGACGACCGGGAACTCGCCGGGCGCGCCCGCAAGGGCGATCTCGACGCTTTCAATGTGCTCGTGTCCCGGTGGGAGGCGCGCATCTACAATTACCTGCTGCGGATCACCGGCCACGCCGAGGATGCGCTGGACTTGTGCCAGGACACCTTCATCAAGGCCTATCAGAATCTGGCCCGGCTGGAAGACCCGGCCCGCTTCGGCCCCTGGCTCTACCGCATCGCGCACAACGAGGCGATGAGCCACCTCCGGCGGCCGCAGCGCGAGACGGAGCTCGACGAGGCCACAGCGGCGGCGCTCCGAGGCCCGTCGCTTGCGCCTGTGGAGGCGTCTCTGGCCGTCGAGGCGGCGCTCGCGCGCCTCAGCCGGGAACAGCGCGAGGCCGTGATGCTGAAGATCTACGAGGGCTTCAAGTTCGAGGAGATCGCCGCCATTCTCAACTGCCCCGCGTCGACCATCAAGTCGCGCGTCTACACGGGGCTCGAACTGCTCAAGGAAGCGCTGACGCCGGCCGGACCATCCGCCCGGCCACAGGAGGAGCCGTGAACCACTGTCCGGAGGATCGCCATGCCCTGCGCTGATTACGACTGGAAGGGTTTTGTTCTTCAGGAGATCCCGCCCGCCGAGCGGCGGCGGATGGAAGAGCACCTCAGCGGCTGCGCCGCCTGCAGGCAGGAGGTCGAGGCGCTCGGGTTGACCATCGTCGCCGTGCGCCGGTTGCCGCAGCAGCCCATCCCGCGGCGTCTGGCCTTTGTGTCCGACCCGGTGTTCGAGCTGCCGTGGTGGAAGCGGCTGTGGCGGATGCCGGCCCCCGCCTGGGGCTTCGCCGCCGCCTGCGTAGTGGCCGCGGCCATCTTCGCTCACGCCCTGATGGCCCCTCCGCCGCCGCGCGCCGTGGCGCAATACGATCCGGCGGCGCTCGAAAAAGCGGTGCAGGCGGAGCTGGAGCGCCGGCTCCCGGCGCGGCTCGAGGCGGCGGTGCGCACCCAGATCGCTCCGGCCATGGCGCAGGTGGAAACGCGGCTGGCCGCCTTCGAACAGCGGATGGAGACCGAGCGGCGCGCCGACCTGCGCGACGTGACCTCGGCCTTCGAGCTGCTCCAGAAGCGGATCAACAACGTCTACCTGGCCACGGCGCAATACGGAGGAGACTGATGCGCACTCTCACGCTCGCGTTCCTGGCCGCCGTCTCGCTGTCTGCGCAGAACGCCCGGCCCGCGCGGCAGGAGATCGCCGCCATGGAGAAGGCGATCGACCAACGGCTCGCGCGCCTCGATCTCGAGCGCCCCGTGGAAGTGCTCGGGCTGACGCGCGGCCTTTATCTCGACGGCTTCGGCGCGGTATTCACCGCGGAGGTGAACCTGCTGCCCTCCGTGGGCCTGTCGCCCTTCCGCCCGGCGCTGACCCGCGAGGAATCCGCGCGCCTGCGCGATCAGAAACTCAGGCGGCTCCCCCAGCTCCGGCTCCTCATGCAGGACCTGCTGCTCGCGGCGGCGCAGTCGCTCGACCGGCTGCCCGCAAGCGAACAGGTGGTGCTGGCCCTCATGCTCTGGTCGCATCCGCGCGAAGACACGGCCGGCCTGCCGAAGCTCATCCAGATGCAGGCGCGCAAGGACGCCCTGCTCGCCGTCGCTCTCGAGCGGCAGCCGCGCAGCACGCTCGCGCAGATTGTGCGAGTCCGGGAAGAGTGATCCGATGCGGCTGGGCGAAATCCTCATCCGCAAGGGGCTGCTGAACAGCGAAGACCTGGAGCGCGCGCTCGAACTCCAGCGCGAGCGCGGCGAAAAGCTCGGCCGCATCCTCGTCGACCTCGGCTTCGCCTCGCAGCGCGACATCGTGCTGGCGCTCGCCGAACAGCTCGACATCCCGGTCGCGAAACTGGAAGGCCCGCCGCTCGTCACGCCCGAGACGGAGAAGCTGGCCGCCCGCTTCCTGCGGCAGGCCCGCGCCTTCCCCCTGCGCATGGACGGCCCGGCGCTGGTGCTCGCGATGGCCGATCCGCTCGACTTCGAGACTCTGGCCGCCGTGCGCGCCGCCACCGGGCTGCGCGTGCGGGCGGAAATCGCCGCCGAAACCGAAATCGCCGACGCTCTGGAGCGCTTCTACGGCGAGGAAGAGAGCCAGCCGGCGGCGATCGCCGGCGAGGACCCGGAATCGGCCGCTCAGCTCGAACAGCTCCGCGACATGGCCAGCGAAGCCCCCGTCATCCGCCTCGTCAACGCCATGATCGCGCAGGCCGTCGAAAAGCGCTCGAGCGACATTCACATCGAACCGTTCGAAAAGGAAATCAAGGTCCGCTTCCGCATCGACGGAGTCCTTCAGGAGCAGGAAGCCCCGCCCCGCGAACTCAAGGCAGCCGTCATCAGCCGCCTGAAGCTGATGGCAAAGATGAACATCGCCGAGCGCCGCCTCCCGCAGGACGGCCGCATCAAGATGAAGACCCTCGGACGCGAAATCGACCTCCGCGTCTCCACACTCCCCACCCTCTACGGCGAGAGCGTCGTCATGCGCCTGCTCGACCGCAGCGCCGGCGATTTTTACGACCTGCGCAATCTCGGCTTCGACGAGCACATGCTCCGCCGCATGGAGCACTTCACCTCCCTGCCCCACGGCATCTTCCTCGTCACCGGACCCACCGGCAGCGGCAAGTCCACCACCCTGTACTCCGCCCTCAAGCGCATCAACCAGAGCGACAAGAAAATCATCACCATCGAAGACCCGGTCGAGTATCAGATGGACGGCATCAACCAAATCCACGTCAATCCGCAGATCGGACTCACCTTCGCCACCGGGCTCCGCCACATCGTGCGCCAGGACCCCGACGTGATCATGGTCGGCGAAATCCGCGATTACGAAACCGCGGAAGTCGCCATCCGCGCCGCCCTCACCGGCCACTTCGTCTATTCCACGCTGCACACCAACGACGCCCCCAGCGCCATCACCCGCCTCACCGACATGGGCGTCGAGAACTACCTCATCTGTTCCTCGCTCGTCGCCGTGCTGGCGCAGCGGCTGGTCCGCGTCATCTGCCCTCACTGCAAGGCGCCGGCGGGAGAGCGCCTCACCCCGTCCGGCGAGACGATCCCGGTCTGGCGCGGGCAGGGCTGCCAGCATTGCTTCGGCACAGGCTACCTGGGCCGCGTCGGCATCTTCGAGATGATGGAGATGACCGACGAGCTGCGCCGGCTGATCATGGCGGGCGCCGATGCCGCCGTGCTCACCGAAGCCGCGCGGCGCCATGGCATGCGCCCGCTGCGCGAAGACGGATGGCTGAAGGTGCGCCAGGGCGTGACCACAGCCGAAGAAGTCCTGCGCGTCACCCAGGAGTTCTGACGTGCCCATGCTGCAACTGCACTTCCGCGCCGTCACCGCCGACGGCAAGAAGCGCACCGGCGTGCTCGCGGCGCCCGACGAAAAGACCGCGGCCCGCGAGCTGCGGCGCCAGGGCCTGATCCCGCTCTACGTCGGCCTGAGCCCGCAGGGGGGCGGCGAAATGAAACTGCCCGCCCTGCGCTTCGGGCGGCGCCGCGACGTGCTCTTCTTCACGCAGGAGCTCTCCACCCTGCTCAACGCCGGCGTCCCCCTCGACCGCGCGCTCTCCATCGTGGCGGAGCTCGCCGGGCGCGCCGAGTTCGGCGAGGTCGTCCACGACGTGCTGCGCGCCCTCAAAGGCGGCAAGTCCCTGGCGGACGCCCTCGCCACGCGGCCCGCGTATTTCCCCGAAATCTACGTCAACATGGTGCGCGCCGGAGAAGCCTCCGGCTCGCTGGCTTCCATCTTCGAACGCCTCGCCGATTACGAGAAGACGCGCGACGAACTGCGCGGCTACGTCGTCAGTTCGCTCGTCTACCCGGCGCTGCTTGTGCTGGTGGGCAGCGGATCGATCTTCGTGCTTCTCTACTACGTCGTGCCGCGCTTCGCCTCGGCGTTCGCCACCTCCGGCATCCGCGTGCCCGCCATGACGCAGGCTCTTCTGGATGTGAGCCGCTGGGTGCAGTCTTACGGGCTATGGGTGCTGGGCGGCGCGCTGGCTGCGTTCGCCGCGTTCCGCCTTTACATCGGCGCCGCGGCGGGACGCTACTGGTGGGACGGCTTCCGCCTCCGCCTGCCCCTGCTCGGCGACGCGCTCCGCAAGGCGCAGACGGCGCAGTTCGCCCGCGCCATGGCGACGCTCGTGGCCAATGGAGTGCCGCTCATCCAGTCCATCCAGATCGCCCGCGCCATCATGACGAACCGCCGCATGGCCGATGCGCTCGAACTTGTGGCCCAGGGCGTCAAGCGCGGCGAGGGCATCAGCGCCCCGCTCGCCGCCACCGGCGCCTTCCCGCCCCTCACCGCGCACCTGCTCACCATCGGCGAAGAGACCGGAAGGCTCGACGCCATGTTCCTCCGCGCCGCGGAAATCTACGAAGCCGACACGCGCGCCGCCATCAAGCGCTTCACCTCGCTGTTCGAACCGCTCGTGATCCTGGTGATGGGCGTCGCCGTCGGCGCGCTCATCCTGTCCATGCTGATGGCCATCAGCGGCATCAACGATTTGGCGATGTAATGAAAGAGAAGGGACGGACTCAGCCCATGGATTCCCGCATCAGGCAACGCAACCGCGCCCGCCGCGGCATTACGCTCATCGAGATGCTCGTCGTGCTGACGATCATCGCGCTGTTCGCCGCGCTCGTGGCCCCCCGGCTGCTCAGCAAGAGCGACACCGCCCGCGTCACCGCCGCCCGGGCGCAGATCCAGTCCTTCATGACCGCGCTTGGCGCCTACAAGCTCGACACGGGCGCCTATCCCGCCACCGAGATGGGCCTCGAAGCCCTGCGCCGCAGGCCCCAGAACGTCCCGCAATGGCAGGGACCTTACCTGCCGCAGGACATCCCCAACGACCCCTGGGGCCGCCCTTACATCTACCGCTATCCGGGCGAACAGGGCGACGAGCCTGAGATCGTCTGCCTCGGCGCCGACGGGCAGCCCGGCGGCGAAGGCATCAACGCCGATATCGTGAGCTGGAAAGCGCAGTAAGCGATGCGGGGCGAGCGCGGTCTCACCATCCTCGAGATGCTCATCGTCGTGATGATCGTGAGCCTGCTCGTGGGACTCGCCTACCCGAGTGTCGGCGCAGGGCTCGACTCGCTCCGCCTGCGCGCGGAGGCCGACCGCGCCGCCGCGCTGCTGACGCAGGCCATGGCGCGCGTCGAGCGCGCGCAGCTCCCAATGGAGCTTGTCATCGACCGCGCCGCGGGCGTGCTGCTGCTGCGCGATCCCGCCGGCAGGCAGCCGCGCGAGCTGCGCCTCCCGCCCGGCATCCGCGTCGCCGCGGTCCTGCCGCCCGCGGCGGGCGGGGAGACCGCGCGCCTGCTCCTGCTCGCTCCCGGCGAGCCGTTCCCCGGCGTGGGTGTCGTGCTCGCCAACGCCCGCGGGCAGAGACGGCTGGTGCGAATCGATCCGCTCACCGCCATGGCCGCCGTCGAAACGCCGCCGGAAAGCGTCTCTGAAGAAGGGACGCAATAGACGGATGCAGGCGCGCAGGCGCGGATTCACGCTTCTGGAAGTTCTGGTGGCCACGCTGATCATGGGCGTCGCCGTCACCGGGCTGCTGGGCGCGCTGCGCGCCTCCATGGCGAACGCGGCCCGGCTCGCGGAGTCGCAGCGGGCGGTGGCGCTGGCGCGGCGGCAGATGGACGAGCTTCTGGCCACGCGCGCGCTGCCGAAGGGCGTGCCGATCGAAGGGCTGTTCCCGCCCGCCGAGACCGGCGGCGTCGAAGCCGGGTGGCGCGCGCGCGTGACGCCGTTCGAAGGCCAGACTCTCGAGGCGGGCAAGCCCCCCGTGCCCGGCACATGGATTCTGGACCGGATCGAGCTCGAACTATGGTGGCGGCAGGGCGGCGTGCGCCGCTCTCTGAAGCTGGCCACCTACCGCCGCAATTTCATGCGCGCCGAGGACGCCCCGTTCTTCGAGTCGGTGCGGACCGCCGGCGAGGAGGCCCCAGGCCAGTGAGGCGCGGCAGACAGAGCGGCCTGACGCTGATCGAAGTGCTGATCGCGGTGACGCTGGTGTCGCTGCTTTCAGGCGGCATGCTGTTTGCGCTGCGCGCGGCGGTCTCGGCGCTCGAGTCGAGCGAGCGCCGCATCGGATCGCTGCGGCGCGCTTCCGGCGCGCAGCGCATCCTCCAGCAGCAGATCGCCGGGTTCCTGCCGGTCATGGCCCGCTGCGGGGGCTCGCCCGTCGAACAGGGCGGCCCGCCCGTGATGTTCTTTCAGGGTCTGCCGGGGGTGGCGCGGTTCGTCACGGCGTATTCGATCCAGGGCGGCGCGCGCGGCAGGCCGCAGGTTGTGGAACTGTTCGTTGCGCCGCGCCCGGAAGGCGGCGTGCGCCTGCTCGTCAACGAGATTCCTTACACGGGACCCGCGGGCGCGGGCTTCCTCTGCCGGCCGCCCGCGCCGGATCCCGCCACGGGCGGGTTCATGCCCGTGTTTCCGCCGCCGCTGCCCGGACCGCGCTCCTTTGTGCTGGCCGACCGGCTGGCCTATTGCCGGTTCCTGTATCTGGAAGACGACATGGTGTACCGGCAGGAGTGGGCGCCCGCCTGGAAGCGCATGGATCTCTGGCCCGCGGCGATCCGGATCGAGATGGCCTCGCTCGACCCGTCCCCCGGCTCGCCGGCGGCGGTGACGGTCACGGGCCGTATCCGCCAGAACAGGCTTCCCGGAGAGATGTATGAGCCCTGAGCGCACGCGCGGGGGAGCCCTGCTGATGGTGCTGTGGCTGAGCGCGGCGCTCTCCGCCATCGCCTTCAGCGTGGCCTTGCGCGTCCGCACGGAGCTGGAGCGCGCCGGCGGCGACGCCGACGGGCTGCGCGCCTATTACCTGGCCTGCGGCGCGGTGGAGCGGGCCTTCAACTACATGCGCTACGGACCGGGGCCTCGCGACGCGGAGGGGCGGGCGCGGTGGTGGGATCCGTTCGTGCCGTGGATGGTGCTGCCTTTCCCGGAGGGTGTCGCGGTGGTGGAGGTGATTCCGGAATCGTCGCGCTTCAACGTCAACTTCATCTCCCGCGACGAGCTCCAGCGGCTGCTCTTCGTGCTGGGAGTCGAGCCGGAGCGGGCGCGGATCATCACAGCCGGCATCCTGCACTGGCGCGGCAGCGAGCTGAGCGATCTGGACACGCTGTATTTGTCGTCGGTCCCGTCTTTTCGCGCGCCGCGGGCGTCATTGGAACAGATCGAAGAGCTCATGTCAGTAGCCGGAATCACCCCCGAGCTGTTCTACGGCGGCTACGCGCGCACCCCCGGCGGAGCGCTGGTGCGGCGTCCGGGCCTGCGGGACTGCCTCTCGACGTACAGCCGCGGCCAGGGCTTCGACATCAACACGGTGCATCCGGCGGTCATGATGGCGGTGGGCGTCTCCGGACCGGCGGCGGAAGCGGTGGCGGCGATGCGCCGGCAGGCGCCGGTCCGCAACCTGCAAAGCGTCGCGCCCCTGCTTGGGCCGGCCGCCGCGCGGTTCCGGATCAGCGGCGACAACATCTATACGCTGCGGGCGGTGGCGCGGCTGCGGCTGCCGGATGGAAGGCTGAGCGACGTGCGCCGGGCGGTGGCGATGACCGTGCAGATGTACTCCACCGTGTCGCCGGACGCGTACCGGATCCTGGCCTGGCAGGACTCCGCGCCGGCTTGGACGGGAGACGAGCCATGGCCGCAGTGATCGAATCGCCGGCGCTCCGCACTCTGCTGCGGTTCGGCTCCGGCGCGGGCATCGTGGCGGGCGAGAGGGATCTTGACGTGTGCCTGGCGCGCGTGCGGCCGGGCAGGGCCGGCGTGGCGGGGCTGCTGCGCATTGAGAACTACCGGGAGCGGCCGGCGTCGGAGTGGGGGCGCGAGTATGCGGCCTTCCTTGCGAAGCATCAGGCGTCGCATCTGGCCGCGTGGCTGGTGCTGCCGCGGCAGGAAGTGATCGTGCGCCACCTGCGCCTGCCGGGCGTGGCCGACAGGGACGCGGCAGCGGCTGTGGCTTTTCAGCTCGATTCGCTGCACCCGTTCGCAAGCGGGGAGGTCCTGCACGGCTTCCGGCGCATCGGCCGCACGGCGTCGTTCTGCGTGGCGGTCGCCGAGCAGCAGGTCATCGACTTTTACACGGCGCTGTTTGCCGAGGCCGGCGTCAAGCTGGCCGGCATCACCTTCTCCGGCAGTGCCGTATTCGTCTCTGCGCGTCTCTACGCGCCTCCCCCGGCGGAAGGCTTCCTCGCCGTGCGGGAGACTGAGGCTGCCGCCGGCCCCTCCGTCGAGATCTATGGCGAAAGCCCGGCCTGCCCGCTGTTTTCCGCCGTCTTCGACCAGCCGCGGGAGCGCGCCGCCGCCCTGGCCGCCGCAGAGCTGCGGCTCGGGCCGGAGGCGCCCGTATTGGCGTGGGAAGAGCTGCTGCCGAAGCCAGCCGCGGACGGTCCGGCCGCTGGGCCGGCTCTTTCGCCCGAGGCCTGGGCCGCAGCCCTCGCCGCCGCCTGCCCCCACCTCGGCGCGACGGTCAACCTGTTGCCGCCGGCCATGCGCGCCGCCAGCTCGCGGGCGCAGTATGCGCCCACCGCGGTGCTGGCGGCCGTGCTCGTCCTCCTCGGCGCGGCCATTGCCGCCGACGGCCTCTGGATGGAGCGCCAGTACCGCCGGTTGCTGGAGGCTGAGATGGCGCGGCTGACGCCTCAGGCGCAGCACGTCGAGAAGCTCGACCGGGAGATGGCGGCGGCCGTCCAGCGCATCGAGTTGCTGGAAGCCTTCCGCCGCCGTACCCGAAGCCACCTGGATGCCCTGCTCGAGCTGAATAACATGATCGAGCCGCCCGGCTGGCTCCTTTCTCTCCAGGTGACGCCCGAGCAGGCGTCGCTCTGGGGTGAGAGCCCGCGCGCCGACGAGTTGCTGAAGAAGCTCGAGGCGTCGCCCCGCTTCCAGGGAGCGGAGTTCACCGCGCCCCTGAGCCGCGGCGCGGCCGGCGACGTCTTCCGCATCCGCGCCCGGCGGGAGGACGGCGCGCGATGAAGCTGCCGCCGCTCACAGGCCGCGACCGCCGCGCTCTGGCGCTGCTGGCCTTGTGCGCCGCCCTGTTCACCGCCGTCTATTATTGGCCCGAACAGGGCGTCCCGGTCGTGGGTCCGGCGTCCAGCGTCGAACAGATGGAACAGCGCATCCGCCGGATGCGCCGCATCGCCGCCTCCGCCCCGGCGCGCGAGGAGCTGCTCAAGAAAGCCCGGGAAGAACTCGCCCGCCGCGAAAAGGGCATGATCCTCGCCCAGACGCCCGCGCAGGCGCAGGCGCAGATGCTGGAGATCGTGCGGCGCGTGGCCAAAAGCCAGCCCGAGACGTTCCAGATGCGCGGCGCCGAGTTTGGCGCGCCGCGCCCGCTCGGCGGCGCCTACGGCGAAATGGTCATGACCGTCATCGTGGAAAGCCCCATTGAGCAGCTCATCATGTTCCTTGCCGACGTCAGCAACCAGCCCGAGCTCGTCTCGGTCAGCGAGATCCAGTTTTCTCAGGCCGCCGGCAACCGGAAGCTGATCCCGGCGCGGCTCACGCTCGCCGCCGTCGTTCCGCGCGCCCTCGTGCCGCAGAAGAGAGGAGGAGCGTTTTGAGAGGGCGGCTGCTGTTGCTGAATGCACTGTTGCTGGCCGGCTGCGTGGCCGCCGGCTGGCGGCTCGACACGCTCCACGAAGAGCGCCTGCGCCGCCAGCGCCGGTTTCTCGGCGAGCGCGTCTCTCCGGCGCCGGCGCCCCCGCTCTCGCTCCCCGCTCCGCAGCCCCAGGTCTCCGCCGCCACCTACCTGCCGGTGGCGCAGCACCTGCTGTTCAGCAAGGACCGCAATCCGGACGTCGTGATCGAAGTCTCCGCCCCCAAGCCCGTCCCGCCTCTGCCGCGCTATTACGGCCTCATGAACTTCGGCGACGACCCCCGCGTGGTCCTCGCCCCTCAGGGCAAGCCGCAGAAGTCCTATGTGGCCGGGGACAAAGTGGGCGAGTTCCAGCTCGCCGCCATCGAGCCGGACGGGCTCGTGTTCCAGTGGGAGAACCGCACCATCCGCGCCCGGTTTGACGAGCTGCGCGAGAAAACGCCGCCGCCCGCGGCGGCAGGCCGGACCGCGCCTGCTCCGCCGCCCGCCGCTCCGCAACAGCAGCAGAACGGGTCCAGCGTGTCCACCATCGGCGGCGCCGGCGAGTCCAAGGGCCCCGGCGGCGAAGCCGGCGCCGCCACCCGCCCCTGCCAGCCCGGCGACAGCTCTCCCGCGGGCACGGTGGCGGACGGTTACCGCAAGGTGCTGCAGAAAACACCCTTCGGCGCCTCCTGCTATTGGGAGAAGGTGCAGTGACAGCCCGCCGCGAAAGGATCGCATCCATGAAACATCTCATCGTGATTTTGGTTTTTGGCTCCGCCTTGGCGCAGGCCGCCCCGCCCCGGAAAGCGGCGTCGAAGCCCAAGCCCCGGCCCGCCGCCGTCGCCGTCCCTCCAGGAGCGGAGAAAGTGGAAGAGGGAGTCTGGCGCGCCCGCGACGCGCAGGGCAAGTCCTGGATCTACAGGAAGACCCCCTTCGGCATCGTCCGCCTGCCGGACGAAAAGCCGCAGCCCGCGCCTGCGCCGGAGAGTTCTTCCTGCCGCGTGGTGAAGATGGACTCCGGCGAGGCCGTCTTCGAACGGGACACGCCGTTCGGCCGCCGCACCTGGACCCGCCGCCTCGAAGAGCTCGACAGCGAGGAGCGCCAGGCGCTCGACGAGTGGAAGAAGAAGCGGTGACGGTCTGCGTGCAAGGAGGCATGGAATGCGCTTGATGCGGTTTCGCCGCCCCGAACTGGCCCTGCTGCTGGCGCTGATCCTCATGCACCCGGCGCTCGCCGCGCCGCTGCCGCAGCAGGCGCAGCCCGCCAAACCGGCGCCCCCCGCGGCGCAGCCCGCCAAGCCGGCGCCCGCGCAGACCAAGCCGGCTGCGCCCAGCCGCCCGGGGCTCATCTCCGGCCTGTCGCTCCAGAACGTGAACCTGCTCGAGGTCGTCGATTTCCTGGCGCGGCAGCTCAAGATCAACTACGTCGTCGAGAAGGGCGTCAGCGGCTCGGTCACCCTGAACACGTACGGCGAGATCCGGGACATCGACCCGCGGGCGCTGCTCGACACCATTCTCCGCATCAACGGCGCCGCCATGGTCCAGACCGGCAACATCTACCGCATCGTGCCGCTGGCGGACTTGGCGCGCATGCCGGTGTCCCCGGAGGTGGATGCGAAGGACATTCCGGAGGACGACCGCCCCATGCTCAACCTCGTCTTCCTCAAGTACGCCAATGTCGAGGAGCTCGCCAAGCTGGTCGACGCCTTCCTCGGCGCGCAGGGCAAGGCCTGGGCCTATCCTCCCGCCAACCTCCTGCTCGTGCTCGACAGCCGCCGCAGCATGCGGCGCACGATGGAGATGATTTCCCTGTTCGACTCCGACGTGCTGGCCAAGCAGCGCGTCAAGCTCTTCGATGTGAAACACAGCCGCCCGTCCGATCTCGCCAGGGAGCTGGAAGGACTGCTGAAATCCATGTCGCTGAGCAAGGAGCTCAGCTCCGTGAAGTTCGTCCCTGTCGACCGCATCAACACGCTGATCGCTGTTGCGCCGAATCCCGGAGTCTTCGAGCAGATCCAGACCTGGATCGAGCGTCTGGACGTCAAGGTGAAGAGCGCGGCGGGCAAGATCGACACCTATGTTTACCGCGTCAAGTACGGCAAGGCGATGCTGCTGGCTCAGTCGATCATGATGCTCTACATGTCGATGCAGCCGGGCTATGGCGCTTACGGCGCGTACGGCGCTTATGGCGGCTACGGCATGGGCATGGCGCCCGGCATGGGCGGCTACGGCTATGGCATGGGCGGCATGTATCCCGGCGCCGGCTTTGCGGGGATGGGCGGTTACGGGATGCCGCCGGGCGCGGGGATGTATGGCTACGGCATGACCCCGGGCGCCGCGGGAACGGGTGTGCAGCAGCCGCAGTCTGTGGGCGCGCAAACCGGAGGCGCGGCGCAAGCTCCCAGGACACAGCAGGCGGCGGGCATGGATCTGACCGGCTCTTACCTGGGCGCCTACGGCATGGGCATGTACGGTCCGCAAAGCCCTCGCGTCGTGCCCAACATCAGCGACAACTCGCTGCTGATCCTGGCCACGCCCGAGGATTATGAGAGCGTGCTCCGGCTGCTCCGCCAGCTCGACATCCCCCCGCGGCAGGTGCTCATCGAGGCGAAGATCTTCGAAGTGCAGCTCACCGGCGCGCTCAGCTGGGGCCTCGACTGGTTCCTCAAGAACCGCAACTCATCCAGCACGCCCGGCTCCCACTCCCTCACCGGCCAGTTCACCGGCTCCACGATGAGCCTGTCTTCAGGCTGGCTGCTCAGGCAGAGCAAAGAACTGCTGGTGGCGCTCTCGACCACGGAACTCGCCACCAAAACGCGGGTCGTGAGCACTCCGTCCGTGGTCGCCACCGACAGCATTCCGGCGTCGATCAATGTGGGCCTTGAGGTGCCCATGCTCACCGCTCAGGCGGTCACCGGCGTGCAGCAGGGCGGCAGTTCCCTGTTCGCCAACACGATCACCAACCGCAAAACGGGCGTGAACCTCGCCATTACAGCCCATGTGAACCCTTCCGGCGTCGTCACGCTCGAGATCAATCAGGAAGTCAGCTCGCCCGGCCCGCCTCCCGTCGGCGGCGTCCAGTCGCCGAGCTTTTCCAACCGGAGTGTGACTACGCAGGTGACCGTGCAGGACGGCGATACCGTCGCCATCGGCGGCATCATCAGCGAGAACAATTCGCAATCCAGCAGCGGCGTGCCTTTCCTCCACCGCATCCCCGTCCTCGGGGCGGCTTTCGGAAACAGATCGTACTCCAAGGAGCGTACCGAGCTGCTCGTCTTCATCACCCCGCGCGTCATCTACGACACCAACGAGATGACCGATGCCAGCGATGAGCTTGTGCAGCAGATGAGAAGGCTCCAGAAGCTGATCCGCTGACCGCCGCTTCTCCGCCCCGCCCGGAAACGCGCGCCGGCGCCCTCCGCCGCGCATGAAGCGGGCTGCGGATCCCGGGCAACGGGCGCATCCGGCGGGCGCCGGCGCGATACCCGCGGACGGGATCGGGGCGACGCTCAGCCTGCCCGCGCATGGCGGTTTGCCGGCGCTTGCCGGCCGGCAGCAAGGTCTCCCTGTGCCTGGAATCACGTCTAACTGAAAGAACTTCTTGACGAAATAGGACGCTCTATGCTTAAATACGGGGGTAGGGAGTTCTGGCGTCGCTCCGCAGCCTCTGAGTCAGGGGAAATTTCCGCTTGACATGGGGCCGGACGGGGTGATATGAAGGTGCTGACTGTGCCCGGAAGGGCCCGGCACTGAAAGTCGGTCAGGATCCCGCAGGCACAGAACAGAGATTACACGATCGCATATGGGAATCCACCAAGGAAGACCGGCAGGAACCGGAAAGAGCAGAACAGAGGCTCCCCAGCCTTGGGTTCGCATTTTTCCGGAATTGCCGGGGGCATGGGTTCCTCTCTCCCCTTCCGCTGAGGCTCAGGTTGAAGAGACCCTTCATCAATTCGAATTCGCGAGTTCACAAGGAGAAGGAAATGTTTGATTTTCGCAAAGCGATGCTGCTGCTGGCTGTGCTGGCTCTCACTGCCGGGCTTGCCAGTGCGCAGTTTGGTCCGTTGAACTGCACGTTGAACGGCGGCGCTCCGCCGCTGCTGCGTGCGGAAGGTCTGGCAGAAGAAGTCGGCCAGGCGTTCATCCAGTGCACGGGCGGCAACCCGTCTGCTCCCGCCACCATCAACGTCCGCGTGTTCACCCCTGGCTATAACGTCACCAGCCGGTTGCTCAGCGCAGCCCCTGAGGGCGGCGGCGAGCTCGAGGCGGCTCTGCTGATCGATGACCCGGCTCCGGGCCAGGTCAACGTGGGCACGAACGCCTTCTTCGCTTACAAGGTTCCGGGCAACGCCCAGGCGGTCGAATGGAGGAACATCGAGTTCCGTCCGCCAGGAACCGATGGTGCCACCCGCACGCTCCGCATGGTCAACATCCGGGTGAACGCCTCGGCTGCCGGGCTCACCGTGACGCCGACTCCGGTCAACCTGCTGGTGTCGGTCACCGGTTCGCTCACCCTGCCGCTGTCCTCGCCCTTCCTGGTTGTCGGCTATATCCAGAAGAGCCTGGAGGTCAGCGTCACTGGCGCCAACCTGAGCCAGTGCCAGACGCCGACCGACTCCGTCAAGGTGATCTTCAAAGAGCTGATCCCGAACGCATGGCGCGAGGCGGGCAACGTGACAGGTCCCCCACAGAACAACCTGTTCAACATCTATAACACGGAGTCCATGTACTGGGACGAGACGCCCACTGACTGGCCCGGCGACGCGGGACGCGCCACTCAGGCGACCCAGCTTCAGGTCACGTTCTCCAATTTGCCGGCCGGCGTGAGTCTTGGCACTGCTACCTGCTCCAGTCCTGCGTTTACATGCAGTACATTGGGCAATACCGTCACTGCCACTGTGTCGGGTTCCGTGGATGTCGGCGTGATCGAAACCCTCACTGTCAGCGTTCCGGTGACTTACAGCGGGTTGCCCGCGATCGGCACCGGAACCGTGTCGGGCAGCTACGCGCCGATCAGCACGGTGATCACGCCGATCACTGGTCCTGCGCCTCGCTTCACCGACACCGGCGCCGCTCAGGACGCCTTCACCATCAATCCTTGCGAGACGCGGCTGCTGTTCCCCTTCGTGACCAGCATCACCGGTTGGGATACGGGGCTCGCGATTTCCAACACCTCGAAGGATCCGTGGGGCACCGATCCCCAGAGCGGCACCTGCACGCTCTACTTCTACGGCACACCCTCTGACATCAGCCAGACTACGACTGTGAGCATCGCCGCTGGACAGCAGATGCTGATGACCCTCAGCGGCGGCAACGCCGCCCAGGGGCTGTCGGCTGTGCCCGACTTCACCGGCTATGTGTTCGCAGTCTGCAACTTCCAGTATGCCCACGGGTACGCCTTCGTCAGCGACCTCGGCGTGAACAGGTTCGCGCAGGGCTACATCGCGCTGATCCTTAGCCCAGAAAAGATCAGCAATTCCGATCGGTACGGTCCGTCGCCGGCGGAAGCGCTGAACCAGTAGTAACCATTCAACCCGGCCGTTGGCCGGTTGGAGCCGGGGGAGGGAAACCTCCCCCGGCTTTTTTGTGCATGCGGCCCGGCTGCGGAAATGCTAAACTAACGTCAGTTCCCTTCCTCGCTCCCGGGCGGAGGCTGCCGCCTGACTCCCCATCCTGAAGAGGAAATGATGCACCGGATCCAGAAAACTTTGCTTGCCACTGTGGCTCTCGCGGCCGTCCTCGCGCTCTCCGCGAAGGCCGGTTATGTAATTTCCGTCTCGGCCGCCAACCCTGCTGCGCCAGTGCTGACGGTGCTGAGCGATCAGCTTGTACCGGTCGGCTCCGCGACCCTGCCTGGCGCGGTGAAACAGGTTCTGCTCGCCGACGACGGCGTACGGCTGGTTGTGGTCACGCAGAACGCCGCGGCGCCGATCAGCATCATCGATGTCTCGGCCGGCGGCGTTGGGCAGCCCAGACCTCTTACGCTGCCTTCAGGAACGCCTGTGCGCGCCGCGTTCTCGCCGGACGGATCCCGGCTGCTGGTGGCCACCACCAATCCGGCGCGCGTTTACTTCGTGCAGATGGATAATGAGCAGATCCTCCAGGATTTCGTGGCTCTTTCCGCGGACGCAGTCGACATGGAGTTCACCAAAGACGGGGAGCACCTCATCGTGCTGATGAACTCCAACATCCTGCAGCCCGTGCGGGTGTCGGACTGGCTGCCGCTCGCCCCGATCTCCCTGGCTGGCAGCTATCCCTCGGGCAGCCTCTCCCTCAGCATCGCGCCATTCGGTAGCATCTACATCACCGGACTGAACGTTCTCATCGAGTTGTCCGGCGCGCCGCCCTTCGCAGAACTCGCCCGCACATCGCCCTTGCTGCCCAGCCTCCCGCATCCGGGAAAGCTCATCTTCACTCCCACGGGCGCCAAGGCTTATGCGGCGGGACGCCTCCAGGGTGGACACTCCATCGGCCTGTTTGACTTGACGCTGCGAGGCACCAACAGTCCGGCAGGATCTCCGATTGCTTCCGCCGCCGTGGTATCCACAGTGGGCGGGCCGTTCGGCGCCACCCCTCAGTTGGTGGATCCCATCCTCCTGGTGCGGGAAGATCGCGCCATTGTCCTCGCCCCCTCTGTCCCTGAGGTGTTTGACATCACCCGGGGTTTGGGCGGCGGTCTCAACGTGACGGACCTCCGGATCAACCAGCAGGTGCTTGCGGGCGTGCCGAGCATCGCCGCCAGCGACGAAATCCCGAACTCGTTGCGCTTCTACTACGTGGATGGCACCGGCCGGCACTTTATGGTCCCGCTGGCCGGGCTTGGGAATATCAACCAGCGGGATCTCGCCGTGGGGCAGTTGTCGTACGTTTCTCCTCCGTCTGCGGGCGCGCCCGGCAACCTCCTCGGTTACGGGGCGGGCAAGACGGTTCAGCCAGGCACGGTTCTCCGTTACTACGTCCGCGTATTCGATTTCGGTGGCAGGCCCGTAAAAGGAGCCACGGTGACGTTTCGTCCCGGTCTGGGGGCGCCAGCTATTTCTCCGGCGACTGCCCTCACCAACCGGGACGGATTCGCCTACGTGGACGTGACCGCGCCTTCGTCCGCCGGCGACTTCACCGTGGAAGCGCTCGCGGGCAATCTTGACCCCGTGGCGCTCACTTCAACCGTCGCAGGGCAGCCGGGCGGCGGCGGTGGCGGCGGCGGTGGCGGCACGCCCGCCGGACCGAAGCTCGCGAAGGTGTCCGGCGACGGGCAGCTTTCCATGGTTGGCGTCATCAATCAGGATCTCGTCGTCCGCGCCTTGGATGCCGAGGGCAATCCCATCCCCAACAAGGAGATTCTCTGGCAAACCGCCTCGAACGGTGTCAGCTTCATCAGCCAGAATCCCAGCGTGACCGACGCCAACGGCGAAGCGCGCATGCGCTTTTATGTCTTCGGCCTCACCGACCCGTCGCTGCCCTTCTACCAGGTGGAAATCGAAGCCGTAGCGGATTTCGGGAAGACGGTCTTCTACGCCACGCAATACCCGAACGATGACTCTGGCAGGCCGCTGGTTCTTCTGGAAGTGCCCTCTTCCGCCGAGCGCACCATCAATCTCAAACTCGGCAAGCCGGAAGCCGGATTGCTGAAGATCCGTGTCCAGTCTGGCATCGGCCTCGGACGCCCCGCCAATGTGCCCATCGCCAATGTCTCCCTCAAGGTGACCAGCCGCAACACCGATCCCGAAGCGGGTCCCGTGGTCCGCTGTGTCGAGGAGAACCCCCTCTCGACAGCGGAAGGCATCGCCACCTGCACTCTTGTGGCGACGGGTGAGATCGGCACCACCTTCTTCGACGCGCTCGTGGGCAATGAATCCACCATTCCCGACGTCCGTGTCATCGTCGCTCCCGGCGACCCGGTTCCCCCGATCATCGTCTCCGGCAACAACCAGAGCGGCAAGGTCGGGGAGGCGCTCCCCGCGAAACTTGTCGCCAAGATCGTCGATGCGGGAGGCAATCCGCTGGCCAACCAGCAGGTGACCTGGATCGTCTCCAACCCAAACGCGCTTCAGCTCGTGAACGCCGTCTCCACCTCCGGTTCCGACGGCCTGGTTTCCACGGGGGTGTTGCTGGGCGTGATCCCCGGACAGTACACCGTCACCGTCCGCAATGGCCAACTCGACGCCGTCTTCACCGTTACGGTGGAGTCCGTGATCTCCACTCTCCGCAAGGTCGCCGGTGACGGCCAGCCAGTTGTGCCCCTGAATACCGCGTTCCCGCAACCCCTCGTTGTAGAAGTGCTCGACGTGCTGAATCGTCCGGCGCAGGGCATCACCGTAAACTGGACCGTCACTGGTTCGGCCACCGTCAGCGAGGCGGTTTCCGTGACCGATGCCAATGGCCGGGCGCAGGTCACCGTAACGGCAGGTGCCTCGCCGGGCCAGATCACCGTGACGGCGGAGGCGGCCAATCTCGCGCCGGTCAGTTTCTCCCTGCAGTCCCGCCTGCCCGGTCCGGGCGTCACGCCGGAAAGCTTCCGCAACTACGCCACCGGCCAGATCGGAGTCTCGCCCGGCAACCTCGTCATCCTCTCCGCGTCCGGCATCGCACGGAACGTCAACGGCGCCGCGGTGGCCAACCTCCTGATCGGCCGCCTGCCAGTCGAATTCAAGGGGCTGGTGGTCGAGTTCCGCTCCGGCGGCAAGTCGAGCTACGCCCCCATTTACTGGATCGTCCAAGACGGCAATGTCGAGGAGGCGCTGATCCAGGTGCCTTATGAGATCACGGGAACGTCGGTCGACGTCAATGTCTCCATCGACGGCATCGCCACCCCCGTCACCGGCGTCCCTGTCACGCCTCTCTCCCCCGGCATGATCGAAGACACCATCGACGGACGCCGCGCCGCCATCGTCATCCGATCAGACGGACTCCTGGCCACCAAGGCCACGCCCGCCCGCCGCGGCGAGACGGTGCGCCTGTATGCCATCGGTCTCGGCCAGGCCACGCCGCTGGCCGAAACCAACCGCGTGGGCCGCTCCGGCCAGAAGGTCACCGCCACCGTCGCCGTCGGCATTGACAACGCCGGCGTCGACGTCATCGAAGCCAAGCTCGCCGAGAACCTCATCGGCATCTACGAGGTCCTCTTCAAGATCCCCGAAGATGCCCAGCTCGGCGACAGGCCCCTCGGTCTCGTCACGGCACAGCAGGGCGGCACGCCTTACTACGCGCAGGGAAGCGTCATCCCAATCGGCCCGGCCGAGTAACGCCGAGGGCGCCTCGCTGGAATCCCGCCAATGCCGCCCCCGCACGGAGGCGGCATTGGCCTTTTCCAGCATCTGGCCGTCTCTCCGCCCTGCCATAGGCCCTTCCGCCCCTGTGCCATGATGGGCACGAGATGCGCCTTTCGTCCGCCCTCCGCCTCCTGCCTGCGCTCCTCGCCTTCGCCTGCCCTGCCTCCGCCCAGCGGATTGACCGCCAAGCCCTCGTCAGCCGCCACAATGTCGTCTTGCACGCAGCCGATCCCTGGGCTCCTCTCACCGTCGGCAACGGCGAGTTCGCCTTCACCGCCGACATCACCGGACTCCAGACCTTCCCGGACTTCTTCCGCGATTCCATCCCCCTCTCGACGCTCTCCCAGTGGGGTTGGCACTCCTTCCCGAACCCTTCCGGCTTCCGCTTGGACCAAACCTTCAATGCCTATGACACCGCCGGACGTGCCGTCCCCTACCCGGCGAACGCCCGCACACCGGCGGGCGAGTGGCTCCGCCAGAACCCGCACCGCCTCGGTCTCGCCCGCATCGGCTTCCAGTTGGAAAAGAACGGCAAAGCGGCGGCGGTCAGCGATCTTCAGGATGTCGAACAGCGGCTCGACCTCTGGAGCGGAGTGCTCGAGAGCCGCTTCCGCATCGGCGGAGACCGGTTCCGCGTCCTGACCCTGGTTCATCCCGCGCGCGACATCCTCGCCGTCCGCATCGAGCGCGGCGGCGGCTCCGCCCGCCCTTTCTCGATCCGCATCGAATTCCCCTACGGCAGCGGCGTCCATACCGGAGAACCCGCCGGCTGGAACTCCCCCGGCAGGCATCTCACGCGCATCGCAGCCTCTTCGCGCACGGACGTCCTCCTGGAGCGCACTCTGGACGCGGACCGGTACTTCGCCAGGCTGCGCTGGTCTGGAAACGGCCGCCTCCTCAGATCCGGCGATCACGCATTGTCCCTCTCATTTTCTGGGAACCGTGCCGATTTTATCGCCGCTTTTTCGCCTGAAATCCTCACCGGTTCTCTGCCGTCCGTGGCGGAAACGGAAAAGGCCGTGCGCGCTCATTGGGCCTCTTTCTGGCAGAGCGGCGGCGCCATCGACCTTTCTCATAGCAGCGATCCACGCGCCAGGGAGCTGGAAAGGCGCATTGTTTTGTCTCAATATCTCACGGCAATTCAGTGCTCCGGCTCCATGCCTCCGCAGGAAACCGGCCTCACTTTTAACAGCTGGTACGGCAAATTTCACCTGGAAATGCATTGGTGGCACGCCGCCCATTTCGCCCTCTGGGGCCGGCCGGAACTGCTCGAAAAGAGCCTTCCCTGGTACAGCCGTATCGCTCCTCTGGCGCGGGAAACCGCCGCCCGCCAGGGCTTCCGCGGCCTCCGCTGGCCCAAGATGGTGGGCCCTGACGGCCGCGAAAGCCCCTCCCCCATCGGTCCGCTGCTGGTCTGGCAGCAGCCCCACTTGATTCACATGCTCGAGCTCCTCTACCGCGTGCGGAAGGACGGGCGCCTCCTGCGCGAATGGATGGATTTCGTCACCGAAACCGCTGGCTTCATGGCGTCTTTTGCGCGGCTGGACTCAGGCAGAGACCGCTACGTCCTCGGACCGCCGCTGATCCCCGCTCAGGAACTCCACCCTCCCCGCACGACGTTCAATCCCACGTTCGAACTCGAATACTGGCGTTGGGGTCTCGCTACCGCCCAGCAGTGGCGCGTGAGGCTGGGGCTGGAGCGCAGCAAAGAGTGGGACGCCGTGCTACAGAAGCTCTCTCCCCTGCCCGTTGTGGATGGCCTTTACGTCAACGCCGAGTCGGATCCCGTCACCTTCCGCGACGCCGGCAAGCGCCGCGACCACCCCAGCCTCCTCGGCGCGCTCGGCCTTCTTCCCGGCGGCATGGCGGATCGCGAAACCATGCGCCGCACTCTGCTCCGCGTCCGGGAATCCTGGCAGTGGGACCAGACCTGGGGCTGGGACTACCCCCTCGCCGCCATGACCGCCGCCCGTGTCGGCGAACCCTCCCTGGCGCTCGACCTTCTCCTCATGGACACGCCGAAGAACCGCTACCTCCCCAACGGCCATAACTACCAGCGCCCCGGTCTCACCATCTATCTGCCCGGCAATGGCGGGCTGCTTGCCGCCGCCGCCATGATGGCAGCCGGTTGGGACGGCGCGCCCCCGCGCCACGCTCCCGGCTTCCCTGCTGACGGCAAATGGATCGTCCGCTGGGAAGGGCTTCACAAGCTGCCCTGAGCCCCGCGCCCCCACGCTAGCCGCATCACGGCGCCTCCAGCTCTTTCTGAACCGTGTTCTGAATCACTTCTGGCGCCGCGTCCCCGCCGGCTCGCTGCCCCGCGCCATCCATGCCCCGATGACGGACTCCCGCCCCGCAAACCGCGCAGCCGCCGCTCCTCTCCACCCCTTCTCCATGGCCAAAACGAACCGGAACACTTCCAAGCCGCCGGAAGAAAAGCCGCCCCGCCGCGTGCCCGGACGCCGCGTGCCGCATCCAGCCGCCGTCGGCGAAAATTGCGAAACGAACCGGAGACCCGGCAACTCTGACCGGCTCAACAATTGCGCCGCCCTCCGGCTCTCCGCCGCCGGCAGCCCTTCCCCGCCGCCCTGCACCAGGACGGAAAATTACGAAACGAACCTAAGATCCAATAAGCCGTTGTTTTTCAATATCTTACAAGGACACCCGCCACCCCGGCCACCCCCCGCTTGTCCAGCCCCTCCCCGCAATGATAGATTTGCCGCTGACCCGGCTCATTCTCATGCGACTCAACGTTACCCTCGTCAAGTCCACCGTCGTCGCCGCCCTCGGCGGGCTCCTGTTCGGTTTCGATACCGCCGTCATCGCCGGAGCGACCAGCGCCCTCCAGCAACTGTTTTCGCTCTCCCCCGGCATGCTCGGCTTCACCGTTGCAAGCGCCCTCTATGGCACCATCATCGGCGCCATGTTCGCCGGAATTCCCGGCGACCGTTACGGGCGGCGCGCCAGCCTGCGCCTGCTCGCCGTCTTCTACTTCCTCTCCGCGCTCGGCTGCGCGCTGGCGTGGAACTGGACCTCGTTCGTCGTCTCGCGCTTTCTCGCCGGACTCGCCATCGGCGGCTCGTCCGTCCTCGGGCCCATGTACATCGCCGAAATCGCCCCCGCGCGCTGGCGCGGCCGCTTGGTCGGCTTCTTCCAGTTCAACATCGTCTTCGGAATCCTGCTCGCGTATTTCTCCAACTACCTGATCGGGCTCGGCGGCTTCGGCGACGCCGAATGGCGCTGGAAACTCGGCGTCGCCGCCGCCCCCGCGGCGCTGTTTCTGCTGATGCTCTACACGATCCCGGAAAGCCCGCGCTGGCTCGTGAAGAAGCGCCGCGTGGAGGAAGCCGGCGGCGTGCTTCAACGCAATGGCGAACCGGAGTGGGAGAAGGAGCTCGCCGATATTGTCGCCTCGATCGACGCCGAGCACGGCCATGCCGACGAGCCGCTCTTCCAGCGCAAATACCGCCTGCCCGTCTTCCTCGCCATCGCCATCGGCATGTTCAACCAGCTCAGCGGCATCAACGCCATCCTGTATTACCTCAACGACATCTTCGCCCGCGCCGGCTTCGACAAGGTCTCCGGCGACCTGCAGGCTGTGGCCGTCGGCTTCACCAACCTCGCCGCCACCATCATCGCCATGAGCGTCATCGACAGAATCGGCCGCAGGAGCATGCTGCTCGCCGGCAGCATCGGCTGCGCCGCCAGCCTGGCGGGCGTCGCCTGGATCTTCTCCACCAACGCCCACCAGGAGCTGCTCGTCTGGCTGCTCGTCGCTTTCATCGCCTTCTTCGCCTTCTCTCAGGGCGCCGTCATCTGGGTCTACCTGAGCGAGATCTTCCCCACCCGCGTACGCGCCAAAGGCCAAAGCCTCGGCAGCTTCACCCACTGGGCGATGAACGCCGCCATCAGCGGCATTTTTCCCGTCATCGCCGCCTCTTCAGGCGCCGCCCCGTTCGTGCTGTTCGCCGTCATGATGGCCGTGCAGTTCTTTGTCGTGCTCGCGCTCTTCCCCGAAACGAAGGGCCACACGCTCGAAGAGATGCAGCACAAGCTCGGCATCGCGTGAGACGGGCGCGAAGCGCGCGCACTGTGATAGATTGCCGGACGTCATGCTCTTTCGCCTGTTTCTGTCCGCCTTGCTGGTTTCTCTCTCGTGCGCCGCCGCCGATTGGATCGACCTGACGCCGCCGGACACGCCGCTCGGCAAGGAGGTGCCGGGCTGGACCCGCGTCCCCATCCCGCCCGCCGGACCGGTGAATCCCACGATGCAATGGAAGGTCGATGCCGCCTCGAAGACCATCCTCTGCACCGGCAAGGGCGGTCACGAGTGGCTCCGCTACGACAAAGAGTTCGGCGACTTCGTGCTCGAGCTGGAGTGGCGCTTCACGCCGAAGCCCGCCGAGACGAAGTACAACAGCGGCATCGGAGTGCGCCTGTCCCGCTACGGCGAAATCTGGTATCAGGCGCAGACCGGTCTCGCCGGCGGCTTCCTGTTCGGCGTCCACCCCGTCAACGGCGAGATGACCCGCTTCAATCTGCGCGAGCGGATGACGGAGAACCGCGTCAAGCCCGCCGGCGAGTGGAACCGCTACGAGATCCGCGCCGAAGGCGGCACGATCACCCTCTCGGTCAACGGCGCCGTGGTCAGCACGCTCACCGGCGCCGCGCTGCGCAAAGGCTACATCGGACTGGAAGCCGAGGGCTTCGAAATCGCCTTCCGCAATATCCGCATCCGCCCGCTGTGACCTGCGCGCGCCTCAGAACCCCGGCGCCCGCCACACAATCTCGCCGCCCACCACCGTCACGATCGGACCGCCCCGGAACGTCCGCCCGTTGAACGGCGTGTTCGCGCTCTTCGACAGCGAGTTCTTCACGTCGTACGTCCACGGATATTCCGGATGGAAGACCGTCACGTCGCCCGCGTAACCGGGCTTCAGCGCCCCGCGCGCCTGCTCGCCCTTCCAGCCGATGACCCGCGCGGGCTCGCTCGTGAACAGCGCGATCAGCCGGCTGAGCGGAATGCGCCCGGAGTGGACCAGCACTTCGAGCGCGATGCCCAGAGCCGTTTCCAGCCCGATGATGCCGAACGGGCACCGCTCGAACTCCTGCATCTTGTCGTCGCCGGCGTGAGGGGCGTGATCCGTGACCAGGCAATCCACCGCGCCGTTGACGATGCCCTCGACCACGGCTTCCACATGCTCGGGCCCGCGCAGCGGCGGCTTCATCTTGTAGCTGGAATCGTACGGCCGCATGTGGCCCGTGTGCAGAGCGATGTGATGGGGCGTGGCCTCGCACGTCACGGGCAGGCCGCGCCGGCGCGCGAAGCCCGCCATGGCCACCGCGTTCCTTGTTGAAATGTGAGCGATGTGATAGCGCGCGCCGGTCAGTTCGGCCAGCAGGATGTCGCGCGCCACCATCACGTCCTCCGCCGCCGCCGGTATCCCGCGCAGCCCCAGCCGCACGCTGTCGGCGCACTCATGCATGTCGCCGCCGGCGGACAGGTTCAGGTCCTCGCAGTGCTGAATCACCGGAATGTCGAGCGCCCGCGCCGTCTCCATCGCGCGCCGCATCACGCGCGCGTTCATCACCGGGCGGCCATCGTCGCTGATCGCCACCGCGCCCGCCGCAACCATGGAGCCGATCGCGGCCAGTTCTTCGCCTCCGCTGCCTTTTGTAATCGCCCCGATCGGGAAGACGTTCACCACCGCCTCGCGCCGCGCCTTCTCCACGATGTAGGTGGTCACCGTGGCCGAATCGTTCACCGGGTTCGTGTTCGGCATGCAGCACACGGTGGTGAAGCCGCCGGCGGCGGCCGCGCGCGATCCCGTGGCGATCGTCTCGGCGTGCGTGAATCCGGGCTCGCGCAGGTGCACGTGAATGTCGATGAAACCCGGCGCCACCACCAGCCCCGCCGCATCGAGCGTGTCCGCTCCCGGCGCCGTGAGATTCGGCCCCACGGCGGCAATGCGCCCGTCTTCGATCAGCACGTCCGCAATGCCGTCCTGCCCCGTCGCCGGGCAGATCACCCTGCCATTCCGGATGAGCAGCTTTTTCACGGCAACAACACCCTTTCGAGCACAGCCATGCGCACCGGCACGCCGTTCTCCACCTGGTTCAGGATCATCGACCGCTGCGAGTCGGCCACCTCGGACGAAATTTCGCGCCCGCGATTCAAAGGCCCCGGGTGCATCACGATCACGTCCGGGTGCGCCAGATCGACGTGTTCCTGCCGCAGCCCGTAGAAGCGGAAGTACTCGCCCGCCTGCATCGGCGGCTCGTGGATCCGCTCGAGCTGCACGCGCAGCATCATGATCACGTCAGCCCCGCGCACCGCGCGCCGCATGTCGTATTCGATCTCGACGCCCGCCGCCATCGCCGCCATCTCGCGCGGCAGCAGCGCCGGCGGTCCGCACAGCGCCACGCTCGCTCCGAACTTCGACAGCAGAAAAATGTTCGACCGCGCCACCCGGCTGTGCAGGATGTCGCCGATGATCACCACGCGCAGCCCCTCGAGCCGCCCGCAGCGGTCCAGAATCGTGCGCGCGTCCAGCAGCGCCTGCGTCGGATGCTCGTGCGTGCCGTCGCCCGCGTTCACGATCGGCGTCGACAGGTGCCGCGCCAGAAAATGCGGCGCGCCCGACGCCTGATGGCGCATCACGATCACCGACGGCCGCATCGCCGACAGCGTGTTCAGCGTGTCCACCAGGCTCTCGCCCTTCGCCACGCTCGACCCCGCCGCGGTGATCGACAGCGTGTCCGCCCCCAGCCGGTGCGCGGCGATCTCGAAGCTCGAGCGCGTCCGCGTCGAGTTCTCGAAAAACGCGTTCACCACCATCATCCCGGTGCAGGTGTTCACCTTGGCGAACGTGGGCCCGCCATGCGGCTGGAAGGCCACGGCGCGGTCCAGAATGCGCTCGATCCCAGCGCGGTCCAGGTCCTCGATCCCCAGCAGGCTGCGGCCCATGGCGCGCCTCCTCAGCCGGCCTTCTCGACCAGCATCACCTTCTCGAAGGCGTCGATCTCCTCGAATTTCACTTCGATGATCTCGCGCGAGGAGGTGGGCACTTTGCGGCCGATGAACTGCGCCTCGATCGGCAGCTCGCGGTGGCCGCGGTCGATCATCACCAGAAGCTGCACGCGCGCCGGCCGGCCGTGCTCGAACAGCGCGTCCAGCGCCGCGCGGACCGTGCGCCCCGTGTAGAGCACGTCGTCCATCAGGATTACGTCCTTCCCGGTGATCGGAAAGTCGATCTGCGTGCCGCTGACAACGGGCTTCGGCCCCACCGTGGAGAGATCGTCCCGGTACAGCGTGATGTCGATGGCGCCCACGGGGACCTGAATCTTTTCGAGCGCTTCGATCTTGCGCGCGATGCGCTCGGCCATCGGCACCCCGCGCCGCCGGATGCCGATGAAGGCGAGATTCGCCGGGTCGGCTGTCTTCTCCAGCACCTCGTGCGCCAGCCGCACCAGCGTGCGGTCCATTTCGGAAGCGCTCATCAGCTGAGCTTTTTCTCGCGTTGCGCTCATCGGAGTTCAGTGTACTAATTTCAGTGCCGCCGCATCCGGTCGCGCACGCGCTTCGAGATCCGCTCGAGCTCTTCCAGTTCTTTCAGCGCCTTGAGGGAGAGAACGTGGCCCTTGCTCTGCCCGATCTCCTGCTGCACCGAGTCAACGATCCTGCGCATGCGCTCGAGATCCTTCAGATTGGCTTCGTAATTGGCTTTGATCACGGCTTCCGACCACAGCCGCCCGTCCGGCAGGCGCTTCGGCTCCTCTCTTTCCGGCGGAAGCGGGGGCAACTGCCGGGCGCCGAGCGCCGCCGCGAGAGCGAACAGGGGCGCCAGCAAGCGCCTGCTAGACTGAACTCTTATGAAGGACGTCGGCATCGGCATGATCGGCCTCGGCAATGTGGGAGGGGGAACACTTACCATTCTCGCGGAAAACGCCGCGGAGATCGCCCGCAAGCTCGGCTTCGGGCTGCGCGTCGTGGCCGTATGCAGCCGCAATCCGGCGGCGCGCGCCCTGCCGGCGGGGCTCGCGCCCGCCCTCATCACCAGCGATTGGCGCGAAGTGATCGCGCATCCGGAGGTCGAGATCGTCGCCGAACTCGTCGGCGGAACCGGAGCCGCAGCCGAGATCGTCGAAGCCGCCCTCGATGCCGGCAAGAGCGTGGTGACGGCGAACAAGGAACTCGCCGCGCTGCGCGGGGCGGAACTCTGGCGGAAAGCCGAAGCGCGCGGCGCGGCGCTTGCCATGGAAGCCAGCGTCTGCGGCGGCATCCCGGTTCACGCCGTGCTGCGCGAGGGCATCGCGGGCGACCGCGTGGAAGCCCTTTTCGGCATCCTCAACGGCACCAGCAACTACATCCTCACGGAGATCGAGCAGCACGGCTCTTCGTTTGCGGATGTGCTGGCCGAGGCGCAGAGGCTGGGATACGCCGAAGCCGACCCGGCTGCCGACGTCGACGGCTATGACGCCCGCTCGAAGCTCGTGCTGCTGGTCTCGTTGGCCTTCGGCGCGCGCCTCGCGCCGGACTCGATCCCCACAGAGGGGATACGGCGCATCTCGCCGGTGGATTTCGAATACGCGCGGCAGCTTGGCTGCACCATCCGGCTGCTGTGCGCCGCGCGGCGCGAAGCGGGCGGGCTGTTTGCCAGCGTACGGCCGTCGCTGCTGCCGCTGAGGGCGATCATGGCCGGCGTGCGCGGCGCCTACAACGCCGTGTGGGTGCGGGGCGCCTACGGCGCCGATACGTTTTACTATGGCCGCGGCGCCGGCCCGCTGCCCACGGGCGTGGCCGTGACAAGCGACCTGATGCGCGTGGCGCGCGAGCTGCGCCCCTCGCCCGCGCACCGCGTCCCGCCTTTCGCCGCCCGCACTCTCGAAGCGGCCGAGCCGCTGCCCATCGGACGCCAGGTGCGCCCGTGGTATCTGCGCTTCCGGATCAAGGACCGCCCCGGCATCATCCGCGACCTGTCGGCGATCCTGGCGCGCCATGCCATCTCCATCGACGCCGTCCTCCAGCTTCCCGGACAGGACAAGCAGAACCTGCCGTTCGTCATCACGCTGGAAGGCGCGCCGGAGGCGGACGTGCGCGCCGCGCTCAAGGAGATGGCCGCGTTCGAATTCATGGTCGAGCCGCCGCTGGCGCTGCCGATCGAAAAAGGGCTTTGAAGCAGCCGTCACAGGCTGCGGGCGATGTCGACGAGGTCGGCGAAGACGCCGTAAGCGGTCTGATCGAGCCCGGGATTCTGGCTGAAGACGCCGAGCTCGCCCATCGTGTCCGTGTGCAGCACAAGCACGTTCGACGTGCCGCGCGCCTGCGCGAGCATGTCGCGGGCGTCGAGCACTTCGGCGCGCACCCGCAGCTTGACGCCCTGCGGCGTGCGCCGTCCGCGGCTCACCAGCACGATGCGCTTGCCCGCGCGCTCGGCTTCGGCGATCTTCTCGGGCGTCAGGCGCCCGATGCCGCGCCGGTTCACCGCCGCGGGCGTGACGCGGGCATCCATCAAGACGTTTGCCAGCGCCGCGGCTTTGCAGGCGCTGTCCCAGCCGTCGATGTCGAACCAGGGATCGGCCTCGGTGACGCCGAGGCGGCGCGCCTCTTCAATGCCGTCTTCCAGCGTCAGCCCGCGCCGCATGGCATCCAGAATCACCTGCGTGGTGGAATTGAGCGCGCCGGCGAAGCCGATCACGCCCGTGCCGGGAAGGCAGTGGCGCGCGAGATTGAAGACGGGCGCGCCGTCCATCACGGCGGACTCGAAGCGGAACTCCACGCCCGCGCGGCGCGCCTCCTCCGCCAGATCCGCGTAGCAGCAGGCGATGGGACCTTTGTTGGCCGTCGCCACGTGCATGCCGCGCAGGAAGGCGGCGCGGATATGGCTCGCCGCGGGCTCGCCGTTGTCCGGGTTCAGGGCCGTCAGTTCCACGAGGATTTCCGCCTGCGAGCGGTCGAGAAACTCCTCCGCGTCCGCCGCCGCCGGACCGAAAGCGGGCTCTTCGGGCAGTCCGTACAGGTCATACGCCGTGCCGTGGCGCAGCGTGTGCGCGGCGACGATGCGGAAGGGGTAGACATGGCGCTGCTGCGCGATCAGACGCGCCAGGGCGCGCGCCACTCTTCCGTAGCCGAGAACCGCGATTCTCAAAACTCCAGCTTCTCGATCAGGGCGTTCAGTTCAGTCTCCAGCGTAGCCTTGCGGCGGCGCAGCTCGCTGAGGCGGTCGCGAAGCTGCGCGATGCGGACGTCGCCTTTGGCGAGTTCGGCGGCGTAGCGGTTCACCTGCTCCTGCTGCCCGGCGACGTTGCGCAGCGTGTTGATGTTCTGCCGCAGCCGGTTCTGTTCCGCTTCGAGGTCGCCCCGTTCCGATTCGGCGTTGCGGAGGCTGGATTCGGCTTCGGCAATTTCCCGCTTCTTTGCGGCGATGGCTTCCAGCTGCGAGCGGGCGGCGGCGCTGAGGGCGCGGTTCCGGAGGTAAAGGACGAGCGCATCGGGCGTCAGCGAGGTGACCGCCGTGGAGCTTTCCACTTCGCGCTCTTCGACAACCGCGAGCTTCGCGCCGCCCTGCGCGGGCAGCGCCACGGAGAAGCGGTAGGAGGCGGATGCGGTTTCGTCCGCCTTCGGCTTCAGCAGCTTCCATCCCGGCGCAACTGGATGCTCGACGAGCAGCGTCTTCTCCTTTGCATCCACGTTGGAAACCGTGTAGACGGTGGTGCGCTGCATGGCGGTGCGGGTGGTGAGCACGCCGCGGCTGGCTTTGAAGCTGCGGATGGTCTCTACGCCGGACTCGAAGTTTGTGGTGACGCGCACAGCCTGGTCGACGGCGTAGCTGATGAGACGCTTTTCGCCGCTCTTGAGCGCTTCCATCAGCGCTTCGCCCGAATAACCGGACGTGTGGTAGACGGTGACGGGCCCGCCGTCCAGCGTCTTGCCGGTGGAGTTGGTGATTTCGGCGGCGTGGCGCGGGTTCGGCTGCGAACGGTCCGAGTAGATGAGCAGCCTGCGCGCCGTGATTTTGCCCTGGAAGAAAGGCAGCAGCAGGGATTCGCCGGCGCGCGCGTTGACGGGCGCGGAGAAGTTGTATTCGAACAGCTCGCCCGCCTCGCGCCCTTCGGCGGCGGGCTCGATTGTGCTCATCTCCATTGGCGCGGCAGCCCGCGCGTCCTCGGACTCCGCTTTGCCGCGGAGCGGAGCCAAAGTGCGGAACGCCGGACGCGGCGCGCCCGCCTGTAGCGCGGCGACAGCGCCGGCGTGCACCTGCGGCGCCACCGGCTCGATGCCGGGCAGGTCGACAATCTTGCGCTGGACGTAGCGCGCCTCGAGCAGGCGCGAGAGGAAGGAGACGGGCTTGCCGCTGACGACGCTGAGGGTCACCCCATTCCAGTCCTCGCCGGTGGCGTTCTCGACGATGGCCCAGCCTTCCAGCGTGGCTTCGCCCGTGTCGGGCAGCAGCAGGCGGTAGGTGGATTTCCAGACCGGGGCGGGCGCGAGGTAGCGCGCGGTGAGGCGCCGCTCGCCGGAGCCGGCGAGATCGACGAAGACGGTGCGGCGGTCCGGAGCGAGATCCTTCGCCATGCGCGCCAGCGCATCGGAGAACTGCTTTTGCATCTGCGCCGAGGCAAAGCGGATGTCGGAGGCGGCATCGAGATCGTAGACGGCGAACGCGCCGGAATCCAACAGAAGTGTCAGTTCCTGTTTTTGGCCCTGATTGGGGAGCGGGGCGAGGCGCCCGGAGACGATGACGCCGGAGACGGGGCTGCGGCGGTAGTTCATCTCGAGCCGCGCGCCGCGCCACTGGTCGAGCAGGACGGCGAGCGGCTGCTGTGCGCCGGCCTGCAGCCGCTGGGGCAGGGCGCCGGGCTGCGAGGGGTCGGTGAATTCATACCGGACTCTGGCGACGCCGCCGGGCGAGTCGAGGACGAGCGACTTCAGCACGTCGTCGAGCTCCGCGGCGCGGAAGACGAGCGCCGCTGGTTCGCCGGGCTTCACCGGGCCGGAACGCTCATAAAACGCCACGCCGTTCTTGTACACGACGATGCGCTTCACAGGCAGGGGCGCCGCGTGCAACAGACCCGCGGCGAGCAGGGCAGGAAGGATGGATCTCATGCGGTTCCTCCTCTGGTCATGATAAGGTCAAGATCGCGCCGGAGCGACAATGGCCATCCTGCTGGTGGACGACGAAAAGCCGCTGCTCGCCCTTCTCCAGCGGTTTCTGGAGAGGGCCGGCTACCGGGTAGACGTGTCGGAGACGGGATTCGGTGCGCTGGAAAAGTGCCGCAAGCCGCCGTGCCCGTACTCGGTGGTGGTTCTGGACCTGAAGCTGCCGGACATTTCGGGGGTGGAGCTGCTGCCGCGACTGCTGGAGGCGGCGCCGTCGCTGAAGGTGATCGTGTCGAGCGGGACGCCGTTCAGTCCGTCGTCTCTGCCCGCGCCGCTGCGGACGCGCGTCGAGGCATTGTTGAAGCCGTTCCTCCCGAAAGAGCTGCTGGACGCGGTCCAGCGGCTGGCGCCGAGAGGGCGCGGCGCATCAGTCTAGCAGCGCTTTGAGCCGCCCGGCGAAGTTCTCTTCGTCTTCGGTCCACAGCAGCTTCCGCTCGGCGATCAGCTCGTTTTCCAGGTCCGTGGCGAGGTGGAGCACGCTGCGGATGTTGGACTGCACAGGGCGGAGCGCGCCGCTCGACGGCTCAGGCAGATAAAGGCGCTGCGGGCCGAAGTCGATGCGGACGTGCTCGCCGCGCGGCGTTTCAAACTGCGGACCGAAGATCTCGAGGCAGACGGTGGAGGGTTTCAGCTCCCACTCGCCGGTCCACTGGTAGACGTCCCACCGCATCTGGACCTGAATGGCGATGTCGTCGTGGAGGTGTTCCTGCGCGCGCGAAGCGGCAGCCTGCGGGTCGAGGTCGCCGTCGTAGTACTCCTCGAGCAGCGGGGCTTCGCGGAAGGCGATGGGGTAGATGCGGAAGACGCCTCCCGGCAGCAGGCGCGATTGCGGAAAGACGCCGACGGCTTTTTTCAGGTAGAGAGGCAGTCCTACAGGGGCGAAGTTCCTGAGCCACAGGGAGAGGAACAGCGGATCGTGCATGGCGGATCAGCCTCCGGCGCGGCGGTACACGGCGACGGCGAGCGGGGGCAGCGTGAGCGGCAGGCTCTGGCGGCGCCCGTGCATCTCCACGCGGTCTGTCCACAGCTCGCCGTCATTGCGGACGCCGCTGCCGCCGAAACGCTCCCAGTCGGTGTTCAGGACTTCGTGGTAGACGCCGGGCTCGGGCACTCCGATGCGGTAACTGCGCCGCACAACGGGAGTGAAATTGCAGACCCAGACGGTGAAATCCCGCCGGTTTTTCGACCAGCGGAGGAAGCTGATGACGCTGGAGTCGACGTCCTGGAAGTCGAGCCAGTCAAAGCCGTTCCAGTGGAAATCCACCTCGTAGAGCGTGGGGTCAGAGGCGTAGAAAGCATTGAGCTCCCGGACGAAATCCTGAAGTTTTCTGTGGAAATCGTACTGGAGCAGGTCCCAGCGGAGCTGTCCCTGCCAATTCCACTCTTCGTACTGGCCGAGCTCGCAGCCCATGAAGAGGAGCTTCTTGCCGGGGTGGCCGTACATGTAGCCGAGGAAGGCGCGGACGTTGGCGAAGCGCTGCCACTCGTCGCCGGGCATCTTGGCGATGAGCGACGCCTTGCCGTGGACCACCTCGTCGTGGGAGATGGGGAGCAGGAAGTTCTCGGTGAACGCGTAAAGGAGGCTGAAAGTGATCTGGCTGTGGCGGAACTTGCGGAACAGGGGATCGGCGCGGAAGTAGCCGAACATGTCGTGCATCCACCCCATGTTCCACTTCATGGTGAAGCCGAGCCCGCCCGAGTAGACGGGATGGGAGACGCCGGCGAAGGAGGTGGACTCTTCGGCGATGGTGATGGCGCCAGGGACCTTGTGGGCCTCCTCGTTGAACTTGCGCAGGAAGGAGATGGCCTCGAGATTCTCGTTGCCGCCGTATTTGTTGGGCACCCATTCTCCGTCTTTCCGGCCGTAATCGAGATAGAGAATGGAGGCGACGGCGTCGACGCGCAGGCCGTCGATGTGATATTCCTTCAGCCAGAAAAGAGCATTGGATATAAGGAAATTGCGGACTTCGTTGCGGGCGTAATTGAAAATCAGCGTGCCCCATTCCTGATGCTCGCCGAGGCGCGGGTCCTCGTATTCGTAGCACGCGGCGCCGTCGAAGCGGGCCAAGCCGTGGGCGTCTTTGGGGAAATGGCCGGGCACCCAGTCGACGATGACGCCGATGCCTTGCTGATGGCACTGGTCGACGAAAAACTTGAAGTCGTCAGGGGTGCCGAAGCGGGCGGTGGGCGCGTAATAGCCGGTGACCTGGTAGCCCCAGCTTCCGGCGTAAGGGTGTTCCATCATCGGCATCAGTTCGATGTGCGTGAAGCCGAGCCGCTTCACGTAGGAGACGAGGTGCTGGGCGAGTTCGCGGTAGGTGAGGGGCTCGCCCTCGGGGGTCTTCATCCAGGATTCGAGATGGACTTCGTAGCAGCTCACGGGGCGCTCGAGCCAGTTGGTGCGGGCGCGCGAGTCCATCCATGCGCCGTCGTTCCAGGAGTACTGGCCGAGCTGCCAGACCATGGAGGCGGTGAGGGGGGGCGTTTCGGCGGCGAAGGCGTAGGGGTCGCACTTCATTTCGGAGACGCCGAAGATCTTGGAGCGGACGAAGAATTTGTAGATGTCGCCCTGGCGGACGCCGGGAAGGAAAAGTTCCCAGATGCCGCCTTCGCGGCGGCGCATGGGGTGGCGGTGCGGATCCCACTGGTTGAAGCTGCCGGCGGCGCAGACGGCTTCGGCATTCGGCGCCCAGACGGCGAAGCGGCAGCCGTGGACGCCATCAATTTCCACGAGGTGCGCGCCCATGGTGCGCCAGGCTTCGTAGTGCGTGCCTTCGGCGTGGAGGTAGACGTCGAAATCGCTGAGCAGCAGGCCGAAGCGGTATGGGTCCTCGATGATCTCCGTGCCGCCGCGGTGCAGGGAAAGTTCCAGAAGATACCGGCCGGGCTCGCGGGCGATCTGCGCGCCGTAGATGCCGCCCGGATGGAGCCTGTCCATGGGCGCGCGGCCGCCGCCTTCGAGCAGCAGGACGGCCTGAGCCGCTTGCGGGAGGAAGGCGCGGACGACCCAGCCGTCCTCGACGCGGTGCGGGCCGAGGACGGCGAAGGGATCCCCATGGTATCCGCCGACGATCGCGTCGAACTCACCGGGGTTCATGCGGCTATTATGGCAATTCATGGACCTGAGGGCATTGCCGAAGGCCGAGCTGCACCTGCACCTGGAAGGCGCGGCAGGGCCGGAGACGCTGTGCGAGATCGCGCCGGGCCTTACGCTGGAGGAGGCGCGGGGGCGCTGCCGGTTTTCGAACTTCGACGAATTCCTGCAGGCGTTCAAGTGGGTGCATTCGTGCCTGAAGCGGCCGGAGCATTTCGCGCTGGCGCTGCGGCGGCTGCTGGAACGGCTTTGCGCGGAGGGCGTGCGGTACGCGGAAATCAACGTGAGCGCGGGCGTGATCCTGTGGCGCGGGCTGCCGCTGGACGAGTTCTTTCCTGCGATGGCGGAGGAGGCGGAGCGGGGACCGCTGCCGGTGCGGTTCATTTTCGATGCGGTGCGGCAGTTCGGGCTGGACCATGTGCAGGCGACGGCGGAGGCGGCGGTGCGGTGGGCGCACCGCGGCGTGGCGGGATTCGGCGTCGGCGGGGACGAGGCGCGGGGACCGGCGCGGCTGTATGCGGAAGTGTTCGAATACGTTCGCGGGCACGGGCTGGCGGCGTTGCCGCACGGCGGCGAGACGACGGGTCCGGAGAGCGTGTGGGAGGCGCTCGGGTGCGGGGCGCGGCGCATTGGGCACGGCATCCGGGCTATCGAGGATCCGGCGCTGGTGGAGGAGCTGCGCAGGCGGGACGTGGCGCTCGAGATCTGCATCACGAGCAACGTGAGGACAGGGGCGGTGCGGTCGCTGGACGAGCATCCGGTGCGAAGGCTGTTCGAGGCGGGCGTGCCGGTGGTGTTGAACACCGACGATCCGGCGCTGTTCGAGACGACGCTCGTGCGTGAGTACGAGCTGGCGCGGGATGTTTTCGGCTTCACCGATGAAGAGCTGCGGCAGGTGGCGCGGAACAGCTTCCGCTACGCGCTGGATCCGCCGCCGGAGTTCCGCGGGGACTGAGCGAGCCGTTCCGAAAGCTCGCGGACGATGTCCTCCAACTGCTCGACGCGCTGGGCGAGTTGCTCGATGGCCTGGCCTTCCGGGTCGGGCAGCTTGGCGTGCTCGAGAACTTCCTCGTTGTCGAGGCGGCTGCGGACGACGCGGCCGGGGACGCCGACAACGGTGGAGTGATCGGGGACGGGCTTGAGCACCACCGAGCCGGCGCCGATGCGGACATGGTCGCCGATGGTGATGTTGCCGAGCACCTTGGCGCCGCTGCCGATGATCACGTTGTTGCCGAGAGTGGGGTGGCGCTTGCCTTTTTCCTTGCCCGTGCCGCCCAGGGTCACACCCTGGTAGAGGAGGCAATCGTCGCCGATGATGGTGGTTTCGCCGATGACGACGCCCATGCCGTGATCGATAAAGAAGCGGCGCCCGATCTGCGCGCCAGGGTGGATTTCAATGCCGGTGAGCGAGCGGGACACCTGGCTGATGATGCGCGCAAGCGTGGTGAAGCCTGCCTTGTAGAGCTTGTGCGCCAGGCGGTGGAGGAGGATGGCATGGAAGCCCGGGTAACAGAACAGGATTTCGATGACGCTCTTGGCCGCGGGGTCTTCGCGGAAGATTGTGTCGATCTGTTCCCGGATGGCGCGAAACATTGCTTGACTTTCAATTATGCGCCTTGCGGTTCAGGGGCGCTGCCACCATTTCCCGGCGGCGGGCGGGACATAGCCGCGCATGGAATCGAGCAGCGCGCCGGGATCGCCGTCTGAGTGAATCATGCCGCGGTGAGCGGGGTGGAGGAAGCCCTCCTCGACGGCACGGTCGAGGAACCGGAGCAGGCTGTCGAAGTAGCCTTCGGCATTGAGCAGTGCGACAGGCTTGTGGTGGAAGCCGAGCTGCGCCCAGGTGAGCGTTTCGAAGAGTTCGTCGAGCGTGCCGAGCCCGCCGGGCAGGGCGAGGAATGCATCGGCGAGTTCGTTCATGAGGGCCTTGCGGTCGTGCATGGATTCGACGACGTGCTGCTGGGTGAGGCGCGCGTGGGCGACTTCCCTGTCCACGAGCGACTGCGGGATGACGCCGATGACGGCGCCGCCGGCTTCCAGAGCGGCATCGGCGAGCGCGCCCATGAGACCGACGCCGGCGCCGCCGTAGATGAGGCGCAGTCCGCGGCGGGCGATTTCCGAGCCGGTGCGGCGGGCGGCGTCGAAATAAGGCTGGCGGACCCGGGAACTGGAGCCGCAGAAGACGCAGACGGAGCGCATGACATCATTGAGGGTCGCACATGGGGGACAGGGGGGGAATGGGGCCGCACCTTGCGGCGGCTGACGGCGCGTGCAGGCGCGGCACACGGGCGGCTGGCGCCGCGTGCAGGCGCGGCACACAGGCGGCTGATGCCGCCTGCAGTCGCGGCACATAGGCGGCTTGCGGCACGTGCAGTCGCTTGGCGTTTGGGCGAGGCTACGTTCGGATTGCGGCGGGCCGCTTCTTCCGGCGGCTTGCGCCGCCTACAGTCGCGGCACAC
>DYJN01000094.1 GCA_020723085.1 Arcobacter sp. | reverse complement strand
AGGCGTCCGCCTACCGGGATTCCGGCACCCGGCTACAGCCCTCCGGGGATACCCCTTTCCAGACCCGTCCCGGAGACTGGAAGAAGGAAGGAACTGCGATATGGCCGACTTCATGCAAACGGGATCGATCACCACCATTCATGCGCTGAAGCCGGACCACAGTCGCCGGCTGGACGGCGATCTGCTCCGATGGGGGCGCCGCAAGCCGCTCGGGTTGGTGTTGCCGGCTCTCTTCTCGGAATTTGAAAACCCCGCCATCTACCAGATCCTGGCGGAGTTGGAGAAACTCCATTGGGTGGAGCGCATCGTGCTGGTGCTTTCTCAGGCGGACGAGGAACAGTACGCCCAGGTTTGCCGTCTGTTCGCCCGGTTCGGGGGACGCGCCACCGTTCTATGGCGCGAAAGCGAGCCGGTGCAGGCGATGCTGGCGGAAGCCAACGATGCGGGATTTCCGGCGGACACGGCGGGCAAGGGGCGCGCCTGCTGGATGGGAATAGGCTACCTGTTGTCCCGGGGGGACGTGGAGGTGATCGCCTTCCAGGACTGCGACATCAAGACCTACCACCGCGAGATGCTGGCGCGGCTGGTGGTGCCGCTGATGGCGCCAGACCTGGATTTCGAGTTTTCGAAGGCATACTATGCGCGGTTCAGCCACAAGCTGAACGGGAGGCTGACGCGTCTGATGGTGGGTCCGCTCCTGGCGGCGTTGAAACGGTGCGGCGTCAGCAGCCGGTTCCTGGACTATCTGGGCTGGTTCCGCTATCCCCTTTCGGGCGAGATTGCCATGGACGCGCGGCTGGCGCGCGCCATGCATGTCGCGCCCGATTGGGGATTGGAGATTTCGACGTTGGAGGAGGTCTTCCGGCGCGTGTCCGTCTCCCGCGTCTGCCAGGTGGATGTAGCTGATTGTTACGACCACAAGCACCAAGTGGTTTCGGCGTCCGATCCTGGCAAGGGGCTCCACCGCATGGCGCGCGAAGTAGCGCAGGCGATCTTCCGCGGCGCGGCAGCCGATGGGGCGGTGTTCTCCGCGGAGCTGCTGACGGAAACCCTCCCGCTCGCCTACCGGGCGGAGGCGCTGGACGCGGTGGTGCGCTACCACGCCGACGCCCTGCTGAATGGCCTGGACTTCGATGTGCGCGGCGAGAGTGCATCCGTGGAGGTTTTTGCCCGGGGCTTGGAGGAGGCCGCTGCCGAGTTTCTGGTCCGGCCCGCCGGCCGGTTGCCGCTGCCGAGCTGGCGGGAGGTGGAAGACGGGCTGCCGGAGATCTTCCGGCACTTCGACGCGGTGGCGAGGACGAACGAGGAGTGGGCCGAACAGCAGGCCACGGCCTGAGGGGCACGCTACAGGTTCAGCGCATCGAGCACGGCCTGCACGCGGCGGTTCCAGGCCGCCGGCCCCGAGTCGCCGTGCGCGAGGCGGATCGGATGATCGACGAGCGCCAGGAAGCCTTCATCGTTCGGGGCGTCGCCGATGCCGATGGTGACGAGGGCTCCCGGCGCCCTGCGCCAGTGTTCCACCAGCCGGCGCACGGCCCCATGCTTGCCCTCGTGGGCGAGGGCGTGATGAAACCGGCCGCCGCGGGTGAGGCGCAGGCCGCGCTGCTCGAGCGACGCCCGCAGGGCGTCTTCCCGTTCCGGCGTCTCGAGCACGAAGGGCTCGCTGAACTCGCGCGCCGCGGCCAGCCGCGCACGGTCCGTGCCCATGTTGCATCGCGCGGCGATCTCTTCCGCCGGCATGTCCGCGAAGCAGCGGATCCGGGCCAGTGCCTCGGAGGCGGCTTCGCGCAGCGCCGGCGTGATGGCGGCGCGGGGCCGGCCGAGGGCCTCCACGCGCCCGTCCTCCAGGACGATTCCGCCGCCGTTTTCCACGATACTGGGATGGGAAAGGCCGATCGCGTGCAGCCAGTGTTCGACTTCGGCGCGGGTCTTGCTGGTCGTGCATACAATGGGGGCGCCGAGCAGTTTCAGGCGGCTCAGCGCCGGCAGCGCCGGCCTGTAGTCGTAGGTGTCGTGATCGAGCAGGCAGTTGTCCAGATCGGTGAAGACGGCCAGCATGATTCCATTGTGACAGGCGGCGCGCGATGAAACCCCGGCTTGAACTCGTGCTGCTGGCCGGCTTCGGCTCGATGATGCTGCTGGCGAGCCTCCTGGGCTTTTCGCAGATCCGGCGCTCGGCGGCGCTGCAACGGGAGTTGATCGAGGCGCAGGAGAGGTACGCGAAGACCGAGCGGCTGGTCTCGGATCTGCGGGCGGACCTGTACCGGATCAGCCTGGACATCCGCGATTTCCTGCTCGACCGGGATGCCGGCGATTCGGCGCAGGTGCGGGAGCAGGTGATCGAGTCGCGGCAGCGGATCCTGCGTTCGCTGGACGATCTGGAGAGGGCGCTGGGGGCGGCAGCCAGTACGGAGTCGTTCAGCCGCCTGCGCGAGCGGCTGGAGAGCTACTTTACGTTGCTGAGGCCTCCGCTGGAGTGGAAGCCGGAAGTGAAACTGGCTCTGGGAGGCAGCTATGTGCGGCGCGTGCTGATGGGGCGCCGCGCGGAGATCGGCCTGATCGCCCAGGAGCTGCAGACGCTGAACTACGAGAACCTGAAGCGGGCGCAGGAACGGCTGCTGGAGGCGCAGCAGGAGTTCCGGCGGCGGCTGAACCGGCTCACTTACAGCGTGCTGGTGCTGAGCGCGGTGGTGGCCATCACGAGCATCTGGTGGATCTTCCGCCTGGGGAAGCGCGCCCGCGCCGCCGAGCGCGAAATGCGCGAACTGTCACAGAAGCTCGTGCAGGCGCAGGAGGCGGAACGCAAACGGCTGTCGCTCGAGTTGCACGACCAAGTGGGCCAGATGCTCACGGCGATCCGCGTGGAGATCTCCAACTTGGGCCGCATCGGCCCCAACGATCCCGACCGGCTCCGCGAACACGTCCAGCAGGCCAAGCAGGTGGCGGAGGGGGCCATGAAGACGGTGCGCGATCTGGCCATGGGCCTGAGGCCATCCATGCTGGACGACCTCGGGCTGGGGCCGGCGGTGGAGTGGCTGTGCCGCGAGTTCAGCCGCACGTCGGGCATTCCGGCTGATGTGGAGATTCAAGGCTCGCTCGGCCGGCTCACCGATGCGCAGAAGACCGGGCTGTTCCGCGTGGTGCAGGAGTCGCTGACCAACGTGATGCGGCATGCGCGCGCCCAACATGTGACGGTGCGGCTGGCGGAGTCGGGGGCGAGGCTGAAGCTCACAGTCGCCGACGACGGGCGCGGCATGCAGAACGGAAAAGCGCGCCGGGGGCTGGGACTGCTGGGCATGGAAGAGCGGATCCGGGAGCTGGGCGGCGTCTTCGCGGTGGAATCCGAGCCGGGCGCGGGCACCACGATCCGCGCGGAGATCCCGCTCGCCGCCAAGGAGGTGCAGGCATGACCAGGGTGCTTCTGGCCGACGATCACGGCGTAGTTCGGAAGGGATTGCGGTTCATCCTCGAACAGGAGCCGGACTTCGAGGTGGCCGGCGAAGCCGCCGACGGCCGGGAGGCGGTCCGCCTGGCGCGGGAGCTCGCCCCGGACGTGATCGTGATGGACATCGCCATGCCGCAGCTGAACGGCATCGACGCCACGGCGCAGGTCGTCAAGCAGAACCCCCGCATCCAGGTGCTGATCCTCTCCATGCACAATGATGAAACCTATCTGCTCCGCGCGCTGGAGGCCGGGGCGCGCGGCTTTCTGCTGAAAGACACGGCGGAAGAGGATCTGGTGCGGGCCGTGCGCGTGGCGGCGCAGGGCAAGCCGTTCTTCAGCCCGGCCATCGCTCAGGCGCTGCTCGAGGACTACATGCGCAACCTGCAGCAGCGCAATCAGCAGGACAGCTACAGCCTGCTCACCGACCGCGAAAAAGAAGTCCTGCAGTTGCTGGCCGAAGGCCGTTCCAACAAGGAAGTGGCGCAGCTGCTCAACCTGAGCGTGTACACCGTGGAGACGCACCGCACGCGCATCATGCAGAAGCTCGATCTGCACAACACGGCCGAGATCGTGCTCTACGCCGTGCGGAAGAAGATTATCCCAGGTCTTTGAGCGAGGCCCACCGCGGATCGCGCAATGGCGGGCGGCAGCCGCAGTCGGCCAGATTCCGGTTGGCGCCGCAGTAAGGGCACAGGCCCTTGCAATCGGGCCGGCAGAACAGCTGCATGGGCAGGCTGAGCAGGATCTGCTCGCGCAACGCCTCGGCCAGTTCCACGCCTTCGCCCTCATAGAAGGCCAGATCGATCTCGCCCTCTTCGAGGTGGATCTCGGCGTGGTTGGCGGTGCGCACGACCGGCCGGTAGAAGAGGTCGAAGCGGGAATCGATCTCGACCCGCGCCGGTTCCAGGCATCGGTCGCAGGCGCCTTCCACGGCGGCCTTCAGGCGGCCGCGGATGCGGATTTCGCCCAGCGTGTTCCGGAGCAGCTCGGCGCGGCCTACGGCGGCGAGTTCGCCCACCTGGCGGAGGTCTTCGGGCAGGGAGATCTCACCCGGCTGGTAGAGCACGTCGAACAGGATCGGGTGGTGCTCCAGTTCAGTGATGGAAAAGAACACGGCCCGCCTCCTCTCCCTTTCATCATCCCGAAAAGGGGGCGGGAACACAATTGCCGTCTTCCGTGGCGGCAGCTCCGGGCAGAGACGCGGATCATGGACCGCCCGGTCCGCTCCGGACGGCGTGGCGGGCGCCGTGCGAACGCCGCCGGGCGTTCCCTTGCCAGGCGGGCGGAAGGGTGCGGCATCGCCCGGCGAGCGCTGCTACAATCGGCATCGAGCATCATGGCGGAAACGGAATGCCCCCTGTGCGGCGGCACTGGATGGAAGATCGTCGAGCGCGAGGGCTTGAGCGCCGCGGAGCGCTGCTCGTGCCAGAACCGGGACCGGTCGGCGGAGATGCTGGAACGGGCGCGGATTCCGGTCAACTATCGCGACGACCGCTTCGAGAACTTCTCCGACCGCGGCTCGCCCGAATTGCGCATGATCCTCACGATGCTGCTGCGCTACTGCGACGAGTTTCCCCGCGTCGAGCCGCCGGGGCTGCTGCTGATCGGCGAGCCGGGCACGGGCAAGACGCACCTGGCCGTGGCGGTGCTCAAACGGCTCATCGAAAGCGGCTTTGCGGGCGTGTTCATGGATTACCAGATGCTGCTCGAGCGGATCCGCGCCAGCTACGATCCGGCCAGCGGAGAGAGCCCGCGCGAAGCCTATGAGACGGCGCTGGAGAGCGAAGTGCTGCTGCTCGACGACCTCGGGGCGCACCGCGTCACCGACTGGGTGGAGGACACGGTGACGTCGATCATCACGCACCGCTGCAACGAGCGCAGGCCGCTGATCGCGACGACGAACCTGCCCGACCCCGACATGGGCGGCAAGGTGATCGAGCGGCTGCCGGAAGGCGCGGCGGCGCGCTACGACATCCGCACGACGCTGCTCGACCGCATCGGCATGCGGGCCCGGTCGCGCCTGTTCGAGATGTGCCGCGTGATCCGCATGCCGAAGGTGGGCGACTACCGCATCGCCATGCGCCGGCAGCCGTGAGGCAGGCGCGAGCTCAGCCCTGGTCGCCGCTGGGCCCGTAGATGCCCGGCACCTTGCCTCCTGCGGGGCGCAGGTAGGCTGAAAGCTGGCCGCGGTGGTGAATGGAGTGCTTCAGCGCAAGCGCGAGGAAGTCGGCGCCCTGCGCCTGCATTTTGCCGAAAAAATCAAGAGCGCGGGAAAATGTTTCGGCCGGCGCGGCCCGCAGCGCGGCGATCGCGGCGGCCACGTTGGCTTCATACCAGGCGGCCGCGTCAGCGCCGGTGCGGATCGTCTGGGGGATGCCGCCCGAGTCGCCCGCTTCGAACCTGCCCGCGAGAATCGAATTCAGGAACTACTGGTCGGCGCTGGCAATGTGCCAGGCGAGCTTCAGCGCGGGCGTGGAGCGCGGATCGGGAGAGTAATCTTCCTTGCCGGCGGGCAGGGCGGCGAGCACGGCTTTCGTGGTCGAGACCTCCTGTTCGAACTGATCGAGCAGATATCCGGCGATGAGACGGGCCTGGTCTGCAGGGATGGGCATTGCGGTTCCTTTCGAGAGATAGGATCGCACGAAACCGGGCCGCGGCCGGGCCGCCGCCTCGATCGAGTTCCGGCGGCGCGGATTCGAGCGCCCGAGCCCGTCTTGAGCGCTCAGCGGGAGGAGGCGCGGACCGCCGCCCTTGCCGGGTGCTTGCCCTTCAGATTCGAGCCGGGCCGCTCCGTGCCGCTGAAGCGGGGCCTCAAGACGCCGGCGGCATGGAAGAGCATGACCGTGCCCCAGGGCAGAGCAGGCATGCGAGACAGCCGGGGGGAAGGCTGAAATTGCGGCCGCACGATTCTGGCCGGGTTCGCCGCCCGACAGATCCGCAGTCGCGGCGTAACCGGGAAGGGAAGCGTGGCGGGCGAGGGCGCTCGCCTCGGCTCCTGACCGGTCAGGGTTTCGTGGCCTGCATCCCCTGACTATCCTGTCCGCAGAGGTAACCAGCCCCGCCGGAACCTGCGCCGTTGCCAAATGGCATATCAATTCCCTCTCCCCTCGAGGCCGGGATGCGATAGAGTATGGGTCAGCAGAAGTCCAAGGAGTCATTCAAGCCATGAACCGCCGCACTTTCGTCATGAGCGCCGCCGGAGCCGCTGCAAGCGCCCCGGTCTTCGGCAGCCCCAATGATACCGTCCGCGTGGCCGTCGTCGGCCTGCGCGGGCAAGGCAACGGCCACCTCCGCGCCTACCAGCGGATCCCGAATGTGGAGATCGCCGCTCTGGTCGACATCGATGAGTCGGTCCTTGACCGCCGGCTCGGCGAAGTGGAGAAGGCCACCGGCAGAAAGCCGGCCCGCTACGTCGACATCCGGAAGATGCTCGAGGACAAGTCGATCGACTGCGTGTCGATCGCCACGCCAAACCACAACCACACGCTGCAGGCCATCTGGTCGCTGCAGGCGGGCAAGCATGTTTACGTCGAGAAGCCATGCTCGCACGACGTGTTCGAGTCGCGCCAGATCGTGGCCGCGGCGAAGAAGTACGGCAAGTGCGTGCAGCACGGCGTGCAGGCGCACTCGACCGAAGGATTGCAGGAGGCCAGGAAGCTGATCGCCGAGGGTGTCATCGGCGACGTCTACATGGCGCGCGGCCTCTGCTTCAAGTGGCGCGACACGATCGGCCGCGCAAAAGAGGAGCCCGTGCCGGCAGGCGTGCACTACGATCTGTGGCTCGGGCCGGCGCCCGTGCGGCCGTTCACGCGGAACCGGTTCCATTACAACTGGCACTGGTTCTGGGATTACGGCAACGGCGACTTCGGCAATCAGGGCATCCATGAAGTGGACATCTGCCGGTGGCTGCTGGACGTGCGGCTGCCGGTCAAGGTCAGCGCCATGGGCGGCCACTTCATGTTCGATGACGATCAGGAGACTCCGAACGTCCTGGTGGCGACTTACGAGTTCGACGTGGCCGGCAAGAAGAAGTTCATGAGCTTCGAGGTGCGCCACTGGATGACGAACCACGAAGCGGGCATTGGCGAACGGCCGGGCGGCGGGGGCGGCAATACGGTGGGCAACATCTTCTACGGGTCGAAGGGCTACATGGCCATCGACGGCTATGACACGTACAAGGTGTTCCTGGGCCGGAAGGCCGAACCGGGACCGTCGAAACGGGCCGGCGGTTCACACCACGCCAACTTCATCGAAGCCGTGCGCGCCGGCAAGCCGGAGATGCTGAACGGCCAGATCGAAGAAGGCGCCATCAGCTGCACGCTGATGCACCTGGCCAATATCAGCTACCGCGTGGGCCGCAGCCTGAAGATCAACCCTGCCACCGGGGACATCATCGGGGATGCCGAGGCCACCGCGCTGATGAAGCGGCAGTACCGCAAACCGTTTGTGGTGCCGGACAAAGTCTGACCGGCGTTGCACGGTGCGATGAGTTCAGCCGGGCGGCGCGCCAGATGTGCGCCGTCCGGCCTCCCGGCACGACTCCAGGATCGGCCGCCCTCCAGGCAGGGATGGATCGGAACGCCGCCCCGGAGATGGGCCAGGTCTTGCAGCGGCTGCCGCGTGGCGTATCCGCGGCCCGGGCTCCGGCGGAACGGCGCCCGGTTCCAGGCTTTTCCGCTCGCAGGACAGGAGCGAGCCGGCGCAGCAGTTGTTCAGAGGCTGGCGCCGCTCGGCATGCTCCGCCGCACAAAGCTCACGCCCTCACGGCAAGCTGTGACGTGAGCGGCCCGGCATGTTGCAGGGGAAACGTCTTGCACGAAACTTCTGTCGCGTGAACCGGGATCCTGATGTCCCGGCGATACAGCCGGGGCAGCCTGGATCGCCTGGCCGTCAGCGTGCCCCTGTAGCGTCCTCACCGAATCCGTCTGACAAGAATCGCGTCACTGAAGTCCGTGCCTTCCACCACCATCTTGCACCCGCTCAAAGTGGGAAAGATGACGACTTCTGGACTGAATGCATACCGGTATAGGTACCTGAATTCCGCCTGTTGCCAGATCTGACCGTTGATCAGATTGAATATCGTTTGCCCCGTCCACCCTTCGAAAGTGCCATTGATTCGGGATTCAATGGCGGGCGTGCACCCCTTGGCGGCGTCGCCCGGAGGCGCCACCACCACTGACGGGGACCTCAACGAAGTGGGATGCATGGAAGTAAAAGAGCCGTTCGGATTGAAGCGCAGCCCCAAGCCGCCCAGAAGACCCGCTGAAGCTGAAACCTCCATGCTGCCCCGCTTGCCCGCCGTCTGGGGGTACTTGTCCGGAACCACGAACACCGACTTATTCCTGCCCCCCAGCGTAAATCCCTCCTGACCAAGGATTGTGCCGTCTTCGTCCCGGATCACCATTTGCAGCGAGTTCGCGCTTGAGCTTGCATTGATCAACGCAATGCCCGTAACAAACCCGCCGCTATTGTCAAACGGGAAGCTAAGCTTGGAATCATCGAATGAGCTTGCTGGAACAACCGCCTCGAAATCAGGCCTGCCCGGAACACGCTGGCGGAAGATCGCCGCCCCTCCAAACCGGGTGGCGATTGGCTCGGCGGCGGGATCCGAAGCCGGTCTGTCCAGGCAATAGAACACCGCCGATCCCTGCCGCAGTTCATCCGACACCCCCGCCGTCTCCATGATCAGCGTGCCGTTCGGCGCAATCGTGCCTGACACCGCCGGTGTATCGCCCAACCCAACAACAGGCAGAGTGAGCGGCGTGCCATCGTTTGCAAAAAACAACATGACGAATGGGGTTGCCTCTGACGTGAGGTTCGTCAGCACGAAGGTCGTCTTCCAGCTCCCTCCGTCCACCACGTGGGAAAACACCTGGTCATGTTCTCCAACCGCGACTTCCCGCCAGTGGGCGTCCGCCGCTCGAATCGAAGTCTCTTCTGCGATCACCGGAAATCCGGCGGCAAGAAGTGTCACAAGAAACGGCTTGCAAGACCACATGACTGTAATTGATTACCAGGCAAGAGCTCTGTCAAGAGATGATGATTGATGAGCAATTGCGTGAAGAACTGGCATAAAAAGTTAATCATAATAGGAGTAATGCCATATTCTCTG
>DYJN01000093.1 GCA_020723085.1 Arcobacter sp. | reverse complement strand
CCTTCCTTTTCACCCTGCTGCTCCCAATCCCTTCCAATGCCGATTTCTGCTATACCACCATGTGCCAGCCCGGTATCCCCGGAAGCAGGATCTGGTGGCAATGCGGCGACAGCGGAAGATTGCCCTATTACTCCTGCTGCGCTGGATACGGTTGGGATTGGGCTGACGGCGTCTGTTACACGGACTCCGGGTGCAAAGAGGGAAGCCATGCCTGTTACTACAGTTATGAAGGAATCTACCGTGTGGACACGTATTGCTGCCCCCGATGAACCGAGGTGACCCAATGCAAGGACACATGCTTCGTCTCTTCGCCACCGCGGTCCTACCCCTATCATTCACCGCGCTCAGCGCGCAGCCCGCATCACCCGACCAGCCGCCCATCCAGGTCGAACTCGTCACCATCCAGGCCCCCCAAGGCCCAGAGCAGTTCTGGAGGGCCAAGAACGTCTCGCATAAAGACGTGAGCGCATGGGTCGCGTGCGTGCCCAACGAAACTGGCCGCTGCAACCTCACGCACGGGGTAGTCTACGCCACCGGCCCAAGTCCCTCCAACCGCCTCCGTCCGGGTGAGACGCGCGAAGAGCCCCGTCTCAGGCTCACCGAAGCAGCAGAGCCGCCGAAAACGGTCGTCCCCGCCACCGTCGACTACGTGCTTTTCTCCGACGGCTCAGCCTGGGGACCCGACGCCCGCAGACAATCGCTCTGGATCCGAGGCGTCATCCACGGCGCGCGCGGTACGATCGCCCGGCTGAAACGGATCCTCGATACGCAAGGAGCGGACGCCGTCATTCAGATCTTGAAAGCTCCTCAGGAGCCCTGAACCACCGTCAAGAGATCACTCAAGGGGCCGATGCCGTGATCCAGAGCCTCGCCCCCCAGCAGCGCCTTTGACCTTGGGACGGACCGGAACCACCCGTTCCTTGGTCAACCGTGGCGGCGGGCAAGACAAACTGCACCAGAAAGCGCTCGACAGGAGGCAACCGGGTGTATACTGCCCGGTGACTGGGAGCCAAAATCGAGATTCAGGCTGAGTAGGAACAACGGGCAATGGGGCGCCGAAGGGCTGGCAGATCCTCGAACAGCGCCCCGTGGGGAAGAAAGCCAGTCCCCGAGCAAGTGGTCGCCTTCGGTGTTGCGCACGCTTCTGGCTCTTGCACAGCGGGGCGCCAGATCGGTCAGCGAAGCCTCCGCTGCGGGCGAGCACTCCCTTCAACTGCCGGACCCCGGCGACGAATGGCAGAAGAAGAGGATCGAGCCTTCGCAGGCGCCTTGTCACCTTGGATGTCATCCATGCATCTAGCTGTGGGATAGTTCTTAGAACTCCTAGCTCACCGTTGTGCTACAGGCGGGCGTGCCATGGCGTACTTTGGAAAAGAGCCGGGCAGCGAAACGCGGTTCTGCGTACAGGGGATCGGCGCCTATCCGGGCGGCTGGGCTTTCTTGCGAGTCCTCCAGGAGGAAGCTTTGCGGCCGAGCTGCGTTCACAGCCTTGCCCGCGGAGCTGCCTCCGGCAGCGAGCGGATCACGGTGCTGACCGATTCCCGCCCGGCGTTGTCCGGCGGCAACCGGAAGCAACCGCTTTCCCATCTGACAGCGCAGAGACACCCTTCGCCGTCGGCAGCTCCCGGGCGTTTCGCCGGCGGGCGCCTTTCGAGCGAGATGCCCGGCTCCGACAGGCACGGCGTCCTTCTGAAGCGATTCGATAAGGGCGGAGTGATCCGGATCATTTTGCACGCCTGGCGACAGCGCGACGCATCCTCATCCAAGCGGCGCCAGCTTGCTGCGCCGCCAGATTTCTTTTCACGTTGAGGAAAGGACAATGTCACCCATAAAGCAAGATAAAGTCGAACCCCATTCTCCGAAAGACCCGCATCCAATGCCGGGCCGAATCGTCAATCCAGTGAGTGCGCTGCGAGCTCCGCAAACGGGCTTCCCTGCGGGTCTGCCAACGCCGGTTTTTCCGCAATTTCCCGAAAAATTGGGAGACGTTGAGCCCGATCCGAAGTTTTTGCCATCCGGGGATAGTCCTTACCGCAGCCGCGTGACCCTCCCGATGATTCTGCGAGCCTTCCAGGGGTGGCTTTACCCCTACGTCAGGTCCCGCGTCCTGCCGGGGGACTTCCACCCGATCATCGCCTATTTGTTTACGGAATGGAAATGCAATCTCGACTGCCACTACTGCTGGGCCTTCGATAACCGTGTAAAGGGCATGTCCGAGGAGACGGCGAGACGCGCGATCGACTGGCTGCATGAAACCGGTTGCCGCGTCCTGGCGCTGATGGGCGGAGAGGTGCTGCTCCGCCCGGATTTCGCGCACAAAGTCATTTACTATGGGGCGAAGAGGGGCTTCTGGGTCTATCTTCCGACCAATGGCCGGCTCATGCGCCCCGAAGTGACAGACCGCCTGGCGGATGCCGGCGTGGCCACCGTGAATCTGGGCGTCGATTCCGTGGAGGATCGCAAGGAACTCCCGAAGGCGTTGAATCCAATCCGTCCGTATTTCGAATATCTCATCAAGAAACAGTACGTCTACGGCTACAGCGTCTTTTTCAACATCAACATCACCAGAATCAACCTGGATGATGTCAAGCGACTGACCGAAATCGCGCACGACAACGGCATCGCCACCGACTACCACATCAACGAAGCCCCGATGCTCGATCAGCCGCACTTCAAGCACAAAGAGGGCAACAGCACGTTCATCACGCCGGAGGACTGGCCCAAAGTGGACGAGACCATCGACTGGCTGATCGAGAAGCAGCGCTCAGGCTACAAGATGGTGAACTCGGTGCGGCGCCTCCAGGACATGAAGGCGTTCATGCGGGGCAAAATCGAGCCCTGGGATTGCCGCGCCGGGCAAAATTCGATCATCATACGGACAGACGGCACGCTGGCGCCCTGCTTCCCGATGTATTCAGCCGAGGGCGATTGGGGCGTCATTGGCGCGCCCCGCTTCGATCCGAAAGCACTGGACTCGATGAAGCAAACCTGCCAGTTGCATTGCTTCTCGACGCTCAACCACAATTTGGCGTACGCCTACAAGGCGAGCCGGGCGATCAAGTGGACCCTGAAGCAGGCGCTGCATGGATTTCAGGGGACGACGGGAACCTTTGAGGATTAACGTCACGGGAGCGCACCGTCAATGACGGAAGCCGACAGGATTCCGGCCGAGCGCAAACTTCGGAAATGGAGGACTCCTCTGCCGCCAGCGGAGATTCCAGCGGAGGCCTCTCTTCCGGAAGCCGGACTGCCTCCCGCCGGGCTGCGGGAGGGTGGCGCAAGAGCGGCAGGCGGCGGCGATGAAGCCGGCAGTGCCGCGGAGGCGGAATTCGCGGTGGCTGACCGGATCCATCAGATTGCTGATGCCTTCGAGCGAACCGTGATCGAGGCGGAGTTTGGCCCGGGCGAAGATGCCTTCCTAATGGCGCTTCAGCAGGTGTCCAGAGACCTTGAAGGGTGTCCGCCGGGTGCGCGTGGCCTTCCGGCTCCATTTCAGCATGGAGGCGCGGGCCGGTTCCGGATCATCGGATCGCCAGGAGCGCCGGCACAAGTGCTTGAGCACGCAGGCGAGGACGATGGGACTGTTCCAGCGGGCGGGCCGGAAGGCGCGGTCCTGGCCGGCGAGCGAGAGGTCCCGTGAACTGTTCCGCAGCAGGCAACGGATGCGGCGAAAACGGGGTGCGCTTGAGGCGGCCAAGCCGGCCGGCGCAGCCCCTGGCGATGGATCTCACCGGCAAGGTGGTCGAAGTGTTGGACGACAGAAAGCCGGGCAAATGCCACTTGCGCCTACGGCAAGGATATGGCGGCCGCAGTGGCGCGGGCGGTTCCCATGTCCATGCGGACGGCCCCTGTGACGTGGCGGCGCCGGCGCCCCGAGCCCGATCGGCGGATCCGGATCGCGCCCGCCGTCTCGGTAGCCTCGATGGCGGTTGCACGATGAGCCTGCGAGCCGAGCTGATTCAGATGCAAGGTTCCCATGAGCGCCTCAGCCTCTCCCATCGCCGTTCCCGGCCAGGAACACCGTCAGCTCATGAGGCGGGGCCGCCTCATCTGCGGGACTGCCATTATTGGAAGAGGAGCCAATGCAATTGGAAAGCGGATTACAAGATAAACCGCTCGCGGCTGTGGTCTGAACCGCGTCGGGACAGCGCAGAAGCCGGCGTAGTCCAGGTTGCGGTTCTTGGGATGCGAGTTCACTGGTGAAGACTCTGATGCACGACCGTTTGAATCCGCCGCGCCGGTTCGGCCCCGCCGGGGGCGACAGCGGCCCGTTGCCGCAGTACCGCCGCCGGCTCCCTCTTCCATTCGTTCCGGAAGAGACGCCGACCACGACAATCCTGTTCGGGAATCTCACGCCCAAGCATGACGCGCTGATTGAGGCCGTTTTCCAGGGCTCGGGCTACCGCTGCCGGGCGCTGCCCACACCTACGCGGGCTGCCTACGCCACCGGGGTGGAATATTGCAATTACGGACTCTGCAATCCTAACTATTTCACGGCGGGAAATCTGATCAATTACTGCCGTCAACTGATTCGGGAGGGGCTGAGCGCCGAGGAAGTCTCCCGCGATTTTGTCTATTTCACGATCGGCGGCTGCGGGCCCTGCCGCTTCGGCATGTACGAGAGCGAGTACCGGCAGGCGCTCGAAGACGCCGGGTTCCCCGGCTTCCGCGTTCTCACTTTCCTGGCCAACACGGCGATCCGGGAAGGCTCCGCGCACCCGGGCGTGAAATATACGGTGAATTTCGGCCTGGGAATGTTCAACGCGCTGATTTTGGGCGACCTGCTGTTTGACATTTCTTACCGCATCCGGCCGTTCGAGGCGGAACCGGGCGCGACGGATGCAGCGATTGCGGATGTCACGCAGGACCTGGCGGACTTTCTCCGGCGCCGGGCTCTTTATGAGCCTCCTCCGCACCGGCTGCCGTCCCGCCTGCAGTCGTTCGTGAAGATCCTGTGGAAGATCTGGTTCCATCTGTGCGGCGAGGAGTGGCGGGAGGCTCTGGAGCGGGCGCGCGAGCGCCTCGCTCAAGTCCGGATGGACTGGCTCCGGGTGAAGCCTGTCGTCAAGGTGACCGGCGAATTCTATTCCGCGCTGTCGGAAGGAGAGGCCAATTACAACTTATTCCGCTACCTCGAGCGGGAAGGCGCCGAGGTCGTGGTGGATCCGATCACGAATTTGATCCTGTACTGGCTCTATGAAGCGCGGCTGAATAACCGCCGCCGGCGCGGGCTGAGGCCTGGATTCTGGAAAAAAGAAGCGCTGCTCGGCTTCTCATCATGGTTCTGGACATGGCGATACCGCGCCGCGGCGCGCCTGCTGGGGGGGCTGGCCAGAGAACCGGAAGACGAGGAGCGCATCGGCAGGCTCGCCAGCAGGCACTATGACCTGCTGGCGCGCGGAGGCGAGGGCCACTTGATTGCCGGGCGCGCTTTGGAATCCATCGAGGCCCGCAATTGCCATCTTTTTGTGAACGTCAAGCCGTTCGGCTGCATGCCTTCCACCCAAGCCGATGGCGTCATGGCGCTGGTCGCGGACCGTCATCCCGAACTGCTGTTCCTTCCTCTGGACACCTTGGGAGAGGGGGAGGTGAATGCGCTGAACCGCGTTCAGATGGTCTTGGCCGACGCGCGCCGCCGGGCGCGGGGAGAATTCGAAGAGTGCCTCCGCCGCACCGGGAGGACGCTCGATGAGATCCGCGCATTCGTGTCGAAACATCCGGAAATGCAGAGTCCTTTTTATGCTTTCCGGCGTGCCACGCCTCCAGCCGGGACAGCGGCGCAGTTCGTTTTGCACGCTGCGGAAAGGATGAAGCGGGAAAAATGTTGAAGTGGATCGCTGCCCTCGACATCGGATCGACTACGGTGAAAGCTGTCGTGTGCGCGGCCGGCGGCGGCGATCCCGTCTGGCGGGACTACCGCCGGCATGAAGCCCGGCAGGTGGGCGCGGCGCTGGAGATGCTGCGGGAACTCGAGGCCCGTTTCGGCGGACCGGATGGCGGGCTGGAAGTGGTGATGACCGGCTCCGGCGCGACGACGCTGGCCCCGGCTGCGGGAGCGCGCTTCGTTTCCGAGGTGGCCGCCGTAGCGCTGGCCGTGGAGAAACGGTTTCCCCGGACCGGGACAGTGATCGAGCTGGGAGGGCAGGATGCCAAGATGATCTTTTTCGAGCCGCGCCCTGACGGAAGCCGCCGCAAGACGCCGACCATGAACGACGTGTGCGCGGGCGGCACGGGCGCGGTCATAGACCGGATTGCCGCCAAGCTCCGCATCCCGGAACAGGAACTGCATCGATACCGCCATGATGGCGTGGCAGTGCATCCCGTCGCCGGCAAATGCGGCGTCTTCGCCGAAAGCGACATCAACAGCCTTCAGAAGAAAGGCGTGCCGGCTGAAGAGCTGATCGCTTCGCTGTTTGAAGCCATCGTGCTCCAGAATCTGTCGGTCCTGTCCCGCGGCAAGACGCCGCTGCCGGAAGTGCTGCTGCTGGGCGGGCCGAATTACTTCCTGCCTGGCTTGCGAGAGGCGTGGATGGCTCACCTGAACCGCCTCTGGCACGAGCGCGGCGTAGGCCTCCCGTCCGGAGTCAAGCCGGACGATCTGATCCGCTGCCCCGAGGACGCCCTGTACTTCGCCGCGCTTGGGGCGGTCGAATTTCTTCTCGAGGAGGGCGCTCCGCGCTCCTGGCGAGGCACGGAAGCGGCGGCAACCGCACTGGAGTCCTCCCGCAGCATGGGCCAGCCCGGTCTGCCCGGGGTGCGAGGCACGGAGCAGGAGTTTCAGGAATTCCTCGACCGCTATGGCGCCGGCGCGCAGGCTGCCAGCGGCTTTCAGCCGGGCGAGCGGTGCAGAGTCTTCCTCGGAATCGATGCCGGATCCACCACGACCAAGGCGGTTCTGCTCGATGAGTGGGGATCGGTGCGCGCATCCGCCTACCGCCTTTCGGAAGGGAATCCACTCGAGGATTGCCGCTGGATCGCCCGCCAGTTGCGGTTGGCGGCGGAGCGGCAGGGCGCCCGCTTGCAGGTGCAGGGAGCGGTCGTCACCGGCTATGCCAAGGACACTCTGGCGCGCGTCCTGCGCACCGACGAGGCGGTGGTCGAAACAGTGGCCCACGCGCGTTCCGCACTGGAGGCGTTCCCGGCAGCCGAGGTGGTCGTGGATGTCGGCGGCCAGGACATCAAGATCATCACCCTGCGCGGCCCTCAAGTGCGCGATTTTCTTCTGAATTCGCAATGCTCGGCGGGCAATGGCTACTTCCTTCAGGCGGTGGCCCGCTCGTTCGGCGTGCCTTTGGAACGGTATGCCGATCGCGCTTTTCAGGCAGAGCGCATGCCGGAGTTCACGCCCGGATGCGCCGTATTTCTCCAGGCTGACATCGTGAATTTCCAGCGGCAGGGCTGGGGCCAGGAGGAGATCCTCGCCGGGCTGGCTGCGGTGCTGCCCAAGAACATCTGGATCAAGGTGGCGAAGACGCCGAATCCCTTGCAGTTCGGCCGCCGTTTTCTGCTGCAGGGCGGGACGCAGAACAACCTGGCCGCGCTGAAAGCCCAGATCGATTATCTGCGCCAGCAGGCCGGCGACCGTGCCGGCGAACTCGACATCCGCGTCCATCCGTTCCGCGGAGAGGCGGGCGCGATCGGCGCGGCGCTGGAAGCGCGCGACCTCTGGCTCGCCGGCAAGCGCACGCAGTTTCCGGGGCTTGAGGCGATGGAGACCCTCCGTTTCCACGCCGAGAGCGGCGAGAACACCCGCTGCCGGTACTGCCGGAATGAATGCATGCGCACATTCCTGCACTACGAAATCGACGGGGAACCGGGGCTCATGATCCTGGCGGGCTGCGAGAAAGGAGCGGCACAGGACACCGCGGCGGTCCGGCGCCACCTGGCGCTGGCTGAGAAGAACCGGCGAGAAAATCCGAATCTCGTCGAGCTGGCTGCGCGAAGCTGCTGGCGTCCGCCCGTCCCCGTGCCTCTGGCGGCGCGGCCCATGCCCCGCTGGCCGCTCACCCGCGCGGACCGGCTGCGCGCACGGCGCAGCGAAATGCGCATCGCAATTCCCCGTGTCACTTACCAATATATCTACGCCAATTTTTTCTCGGCTTATCTCCAGAGCCTCGGCGTGCCCGAGGAGAACCTGATCTGGTCCGGCTTCACATCCGATGCGATGTATCGCGCCGCCATGGGCCGCGGCGCCATCGACCCCTGCTTCCCCTCCAAGGTCGCCATCGCTCACGTGCAGGATCTGCTGCGGAAGTTTGACCAAGGCCAGCGGTTCCAGACCCTGTTCATGCCGATGTTCGACGTCCTGGAAACGCATCTGGAGAAGGTCATCCACGCCAACGCCTGCCCGGCTGTAGCGACTACGCCCCTGACGGCGGAGGCTGCGTTCCAGATCGGCGTCAACGAGTTTGCCCGCCGCGGCATCGCCTTCCTGCGCCCGCTTGTCGACTTCCGCGACAAGCCCCTGCTGGAACGCCAGATGCTGGAATGCTGGGCGCCCGTGCTGGGGGTGGACGAGACGGAGAACCGGGCGGCGATCCAGGCGGCGGAGAAGGCGCATCAGGGGTGGATGCAGGCCATGCGGGACGCGGCTCGGGACGTCATCGAAAAGCTCGAAACGGAGGGGCGGCTGGGCATCGTGATGCTTGGCCGCCCATACCACCATGATCCGGGTTTGAACCATGGCATCCCATCCGAGTTTCAAAACCGCGGTTACCCGGTGCTCTCGCAGGCCTTTTTGCCAATCGATGCCGATGTTCTGGAACGCGTCTTCCATGGCGATCATCCTCTCGATATCGACGATGTGTGGCAGCATTCCTATTCGGCCAGCACGACGCACAAGGTCTGGGCGGCCAAGTTCGCCGCCCGCCATCCGAACCTGATCGGCGTCGAGCTGTCCAACTTCCGCTGCGGCCACGATGCCCCCGCCTATATGCTGATTCGCCGAATTCTGGAAGCCGCAGGGCGCCCGTACTTCGGATTCCGGGACCTCGACGAGAATCGGCCTGCGGGGTCGATCCGCCTGCGGGTGGAGACGATCGATTTCTACCTTCAGCGTCACCGCGAAGCCCTGTTGCGGCAGCTTCCAGTGGCGTCTGTTTCAGAAGCTGCCGGCGGTTGAGGGGCCATTCCCGCCGGAGAACGGCGCCGGGAAGCGGCCCCGCGCATCATCGGCGCCCGGCAGCAGGCGCCCAACGCGCCCGCCCCGCGGCACGGTTTCGTGGGACAAATTTCTGCAATGAGAAGACTGTGCTGATCCAGCAGGAAACCTTCGGGTCTCCAGATTCTCTCCGCCCGCACGCCGGGATCCTGGCGCGGGTCCGGAATCCGTTGGTTCGCTAAACAGACTGATCCGCCTGGCCGTAGATCGGCGTCCGAGAAAACCGTGATCAGTTCTCGACCTGGGAATCCGTCCTTTTCGAGATCATCGGCGGCGATGGCTTCGCCACGGATCGCATGGACTATCTTCTGCGCGGCGCCTGCCAACTGCGCGGGCATGAGCGGCACGTCGCGGAAGAAGATGGGCGCGCCGACGGGATCCGTCGACGTGCGGAAGGCGACCTGTCCTGCCGATACGATCCGATCCGGCTCCAGCGGGCCGTATCCCTGGATCACAACCCTGGCGGGCTTCTCCGCTTCATCTCTCCCCCTTCTTCGCGCGAAGGGCGCCACGTCCGGGAGGCAGCCTTCTCGGCGGGCGCCTTGGGCAGTTCGTTTGAATCGGCGGCGGCGCGGT
>DYJN01000031.1:26673-46561 GCA_020723085.1 Arcobacter sp. | reverse complement strand
TACGGGTTCCTGGTGGCGGAGAGGAGCCGAATTTCGGCCTCGGCCCGCGCAGGAAGGCTGGAATTGGAGGCAGCCGGGCCGGCGGCCGATTACCGGCCGCGGGGCAGCAGCACCGGGCCGGCAGCGGTGTGAAGCAGACTCGATTGCGAGCCTGAGGCGAGGCTTGGCCGAACAGCTGATGCGGCAGCTTCCGTGCTGCCCCTTTTGTGGGGCCCGATGTTTATGACCCAGTAGTACTAGTATTCAGGTGTGACCCACTCATGAATAGGCTGCGTGTCCCAGAGTTGTGGAAGGCGGATCACTGTGTGGCGGCCTTTACTGGCAGTATCCCTCGAGGTATCCCTCGGCGAGACGACGCCTACTCATAAGTCATTGAAATTCCATGGAGCCGGCGGCGGGAATTGAACCCGCGACCCCCTGATTACAAGTCAGGTGCTCTGCCAGCTGAGCTACACCGGCTCTTGCTTCCAGAGTAACAGAGGCCGGCGGAGATTCGAGCGGACAGCCGCGATTTTGCGGTCACCTGCGGCGCGGTTCGCGCATCTGACTGCCGAGAGGGGCTCCGAAGTGCAAGAAGCCATCGATCTGCTGCCGTGGCCGCTGATGCTGGCCGTGATGGGGCTCGGGGTGGCGCTGGTCTTGGCCGCCTGCCTGCCGACGGCGTGGGTGGACCGCCTGGTGCGTTTCCTGCACAAGCGTTTCGGCGAGCCGGCTTCCTAGCGGGACAGAAATTTGATAGGTTGGCTCGCTGAGCGGCATCATCGCCGCTTCCGCAGGAGCCGACATCATGAGCCATAGCTTCAGCCGCCGCGCGCTCGCGGCAACGCCCTTCCTCCCTCTCATCCGCGCCTCGCCGCCGCCACGGCCAAACATCCTCTGGATCACTGCCGAAGACATGGGTCCGCATCTGGGCGCCTGCGGCGATCCGTACGCGGCGACCCCCAACCTCGACCGGCTCGCCGCGCGCGGCACGATCTATATGAACGCGTGGTCCAACGCGCCCGTGTGCGCGCCGGCGCGGACGGCGATCATCAGCGGCATGGATCCCTGCGCGCTGGGCGCCCACCACATGCGCTCGCACGTGCCGATGCCCGCGGGCATCCAGATGTTTCCCGCCTACCTGCGCGAGGCGGGCTACTACTGCACGAACAACGTCAAGGAAGACTACAATCTCGTTAAGCCGGACGGCACCTGGGACGAGTCCTCCAACAAGGCGCATTACCGCAATCGCGCCAAGGGGCAGCCCTTCTTCGCCGTCTTCAACCACACCATCACTCACGAGAGCCAGATTCGCCGCCGCCCGCACACGCTGGTGCACGACCCGGCGCGCGTGCGCCTGCCCGCCTACCATCCCGACACGCCCGAGGTGCGGCACGACTGGGCGCAGTACTACGACAACATCACGACGATGGACGGCCAGGCGGGCAAACTGCTGGCAGATCTCGAAAGCGGCGGGCTGCTTGACGACACGATCGTGTTCTTTTTCGGCGACCACGGCTCGGGGATGCCGCGCAGCAAGCGCTGGCCATACAACTCCGGCTTGAACGTATGCGTGGTGGCGTCGATCCCCGGAAAATTCCGCCACCTGGCCGCATCCGGCTACCGGGCAGGCTCGAAGAGCGGACGGCTGATCGAGTTCCTCGATCTCGCTCCGACGGTGCTGAGCCTGGCGGGCATCGAACCGCTGAAACATTTCCATGGAGAAGCGTTTCTGGGCCCCTTCGCCCGGCCCCCAAAGCGGTACCTGCATGGATTCCGCGGCCGGATGGACGAGCGGCTGGACAGCGTCCGCTCGGTGCGCGACGACCGCTACGTCTACGTCCGCAATTACATGCCTCACAAGATCTACGGGCAGTACCTGGCCTACATGTGGGAGACGCCCACAACGCAGGTCTGGGAGCGGCTCTACAGGGAAGGGCGGCTGAACAGCGCGCAGCGGAAGTTCTGGGAGCCGAAGCCCCCCGAAGAGCTGTTCGACCTGCGCAGCGATCCCGATGAGGTGAACAATCTGGCCGGATCGCCCGCGCACCGCCGGATTCTGGAGCGGATGCGCGCCGAGCACCGCCGCTATGAGCTGTCGGTCCGCGATGCGGGAATGCTGGCCGAAAGCGAGATGCATGCGCGGTCGCGGGGCGCTTCGCCCTATGACATGGCAAGAGACCCGCAGCGCTTCGACGGGGCGCGGATCCTGGACGCGGCGCAACTGGCTTCGAGCCTCGATCCGCAGGCTGCGCCGCGGCTGGGGAAGATGCTGGACGACGCGGACAGCGGCGTGCGGTACTGGGCCGCGATGGGCTTGCTCATGCGCGGCGAAAAGGCCGTAGCCGCACACGCGCCGGGTCTGAAGAAGGCGCTGGCGGACTCCTCCGCGGCGGTGCGGATCGCGGCGGCGGAAGCGCTTGGACGGTTTGGAGGCGCGGAGGGGCTGAATGCCGCGATGGAGGCGCTTGTCCCGCTCTGCCATCCGGTCGAGAGCGGCGCCTATGCGGCGGTGGAGGCGCTGAACGCGGTGGAGGCGATCGGCGCGGCGGCGAAACCATGGATCGGGAAGGTCCTCGCGATGCCTGACGAGGATCCCAACGCCCCGCAACGGGCCAGATCGGAGTATATCCGCAGGATGCGCGCGCTCCTGCAAAAGCGGCTGGGCTGAGTACGGCGTCAGCGCTTTTTCGTCAGCCTGCCGGAGCGGAACTCTTCGACGAACCGCTCCGGATCGTCGATCTCGTGCTCGATCCGCAGCGTGCCGTCGATCAGGTAAAGCACCGCAAACGGGATGCCGACCACCGTGAGGCACATCAGCCAGAAGCGGAACCAACTGCCCATGAATTCGTAGCGGATGATCTTCGGCATGCTTTGATCCCTCCTCAATCAGAGACCCGCCGCGCTGTCCAGAGGATGGCGTTGCGGACGAGCGTCTGGAATCCCGGATAGCGCAGGGTTTCCTCATTGTGCCCGAGTTGGATGTACACGCTCCGGGCTTTCGGGTGGGGCCCGATGTAGACGACGGGGCGGTCGTTATCGGGGTGGTGGGTTTCCATGAGCACCTGAATTCGGGGCGAGTGCCACATGTTGCGGTAAGCCTCGTCGCGCAAGGCGAGCGGCGGCACGCCGCGGAGAACCGGGTGGCCCCCGGCGCCTTTCACGGCGGTCACGACCAGATCCACACCGTCCTTGTAGACAGAGGCCGGCCTGCCGGGCTCGTCCCGCGTATAGTACTTGCCGCCAATGACCTCCTGATGCCACCAAGGCCAGGAGGTGTAGTTGACGATCGCGTGATGCACCGATACGATTCCGCCGCCGCTTTCGACAAATTCCTGAAGATTTTTCTGCTCTTTTTCGCCGATGCTTTCCCTCATATCGTGGAACACGATGACGTCATATTGGCCGGCGAGCTTCCGGCCGAAGGCCTCCTCGGAAGAACCCGCGTGGGTCCAGGCGATGCGCGGATCGTCGAATAGGGAGAAGAAAGCGGACGGGTAGGAGTGCCCGCCAGTGACGACCAGCGTGCGGACAGGAGCGGGGCCCGCGGGCGCCGCGCCGGAGACGCCTCCCGTAGCGGCCCATTCCAGCATGCGCGCGAGCAGCGTGAGGAATCCAGGCTGGGCCATGGCGGAGAGGTCGTGGCCAAGCGGCGTGTGGGCGATGCGTCCTTTGCCGAAGGCGCCGGTCCACGCCATCGGCTCCTCCCTGCCGGTGCCCTGGAGTGCGGGATCGCTCCAGGCGCGGGCGATGACGGTGACGCCCGGCTCGAGATCGAGCTTGTGATACAGCTCGTCGTTGGCCAGGAATGTTTCCGGCAGACCCCGGGCAATGGGGTGGTCTCTTTCCACGAATTTCACGGGAAAGGGATGCCGCAGCGAGTGGCCGATATTCTCCACTTTCCACGCACCCCCGGCCAGCCTGCGGAAAGCGGCCCAGGGCTCGGCGTCCTGCCGCCAGCGCATGTCGGGCTGCCGGGTCTGGCCGTGGGCGGCGCCGTAGGTGACGCCGTGAAAGGAGACGAAGCCGCGGCCGGAAGCGACGAACTCCTCGACCGCCTGTTCGGCCTCGCGGGGCAGGCGGGGACCGTTGTAATGCCAGAGGATGACGTCATAGCCGGCGAGCGCGGCGCGATTCAGGGCGCGCGGCTCTTCCACAACGCGAAGGTCGAAGCGGCCGGTCTTGGCCAGCTCCGCACGGAGAAAAGGCGCGGATTCACGCCAGTCGTGATAAGGCAAATCCGTCTGCCCGGTGACAATGAGGACATGGATCAGGACGGTCGCAAGGAGCATAGGAGTTCTCTCATCCAGGCGAGGCTTTTTTCGATCATCGGACCGCCGGCGCCTTCGCATTCGAGGCTCAGCACGCCGTCGTAGCCGCCGTCCAGCAGCATTTTCGCGCAATGGCGGATGTTGTCCGCATTGACGCCTTCGCCGATGGCGCAGTGGCTGACGGCGATGCCGGTGAGCTCGCCGCGCGCCGCCGCGGCAAGCGATGGGCTGACGTCCTTGATGTGGACGTGGCGCGCGCGGGACAGGAAACGCCCCAGAAAGCCGGCGGGGTCCTGTCCCGCAATAAATGTGTTGCCCGTATCCATGTTCATGCCAAAGAAGGGCGAATCCGAGAAAGCGAGGATTTCGGCCATGAAATCGGGCTTTGTCGTGAACCAGCCGTGCGGCTCGACGTTGATCGTGATGCCGTAGGCTTCCGCCACGGGGAGTATCTGGCGGTAAATGCGGCGCATATGCTCGATCGCTTCGCGTTCCGTCATGCCGCGGGGCGGGTAGCGGTCGTCGGTGGTATCGATGCAGGGAACGCCGGCGAGCTTGGCCCACCGCAGGGTATGCAGGATGTACTCGACGCCGAGCGTGGCGCCTTCCGGCTTCGAGAGCGGGAAAGCCGCGTCGATCTGCGAGAATCGGACGCCGTATTGGTCCATCTTCCGGCGCAGCAGGAGCGGGTCCTCCCACAGCGCGACGTGCGGCTGGTAGCCGAGCCCGTGAATCCAGCTCACGCCGTCGATGGCGCCGCATTCGATGCGCGCCACGCCGTTGCGCCGCGCCCAGGAGAGGCAGTCTTCAAAGCTCCAGTAGCTCGAGTTGAAGGCATCGGTATGGAAGCCGATTTCGATCATGGCGAGCCGATCCTATCAAAGCCGCCCGCGGGGCAGAAGCCGGCGCCGGCGTCTCAGCCAAAGGCCTCGCGCAGCATGCGGAAAGACTTCTCTACAGCCGTGCGCGGCTCTTCCCTGCCCTCCATCTCGAGGCTGACCCAGCCCTGAAAGCCCGATTCGCGCAGGATGCCCGCAATGCGCCTGTAGTCGAGATCGAGGGTGTACCACTCGCCTCCTCCGTAGTAGGTTTTGGCCTGCACGATGCTGGCGTGGGGCGCGAGCCTGCGGATGCCTTCATAAGGATCGCCGGGGTAGTTGCCCGTGTCGAGGTTCACGCCGAGCCAGGGCGAGTTGACCGCCCGGTGGATGCGCAGAAGCGTGTCGACGCTGGTGGTGAGCCCCCAGTGGTTTTCCAGCGCGAGCATCACCCCGAGGCGCTCGCAGACCGGGATCAACTGTTCGATAGCGGAGACGCACCAGCCGATGGCGTCCTCGTCGGTATAACCGGGCAGGGGCGGTTCCTTTCCCTTGACCTTCATCAACTCGTCGAAGGAAGGGATCGTCTTCCAGCGCCCCGAGTTAAGGCGGACGCAGGGGATGCCGAGGCGTGCGGCGAGTTCGAGACAGCGGCGGGTGTGTTCGATGTGCCGCCGGCGCTCGTCGGCGGCGGGAAAGACAAAATCCTGGTGGATGGAGAGCATGGGCAGGCTGAGCCCGTGGAGGAAGGCGCGGCGCTTGAGGCCATGAATGTAGGAAGGAGACTCGTCCCGCATCTGGCGGTGCAGGATCTCCACGCCTTCAAAGCCGAGCGCGGCGGCGTGGTCGATGACATCCTCAATAGGAAACCGGGGACCGCGGAAGTGCCAGTAAGAGTATGTCGAGACCGCCAGATGGATCTTGCCCGCGGGCTTCGATTGCACCTGCAGGGTTGCGGAAGCAGCGGCGGACAGAGGCGCGGCGGCAAGGAGAGTGCGGCGTGAGAGTGTCATGGCACTCCCATGATATGCGCTCAAACGAGGCGCAGGATGCAGCCGGCGTCGGTCGCTGCCCAAAGGACGCCAGGAGCGGGCGCGGCGAGGAATGCGCGATGCCCTTCGGCCCGGTAATCCACGGCCATTTCCGCCCAGTTTTGCAGGTCCGTCGAGTACAGAACGTGCAACTTTCCCGGCACGGGCGAGGAGCGCAGCCCGGCCGGGATCTGAATGGCGGCGAGCACGGCCGTGCCTCCAGGCAGCAGGACCGCGTCATGCACCCAGAGATCGCGGCGGCGGAAGACAGAGCGGCTGCCCCCCGTGCCGAAATCCAGCAAATAAACCTCGCTGGGAAAGGCGAAATTCTCCGAATAATGATAGATGGCGAGGCCGCGGTTCCCGGCAGCGCGCAAGCGCCCGACGCGCCCGAAGGTGGAAGTCATGGAGAACTTCCACGAGGCCCCGCCGTCGCGGGTTTCGCCCGCAACCGTCGTGATGGGAACGGGCCTGCGCCGCCAGGCGCGCTCCGGCGCCATCCAGGCGGGGAACCGTTCCGCCTCACGGAGCCGGGGATCGGAAAAGCCCGCAATAAGGCCGTGGCGCGCATCCAGAAAGATCATGGAAGTCCATACGGTGTTTTGATCCTTGAGCTGAATGGCCTGCGACTCGGGCACGGATTTCCAGGCCGCGCCGCCGTCGGCCGTGGCGTAGAAGGCCTTGCCGGGACCGAAGGCCCAGCCGCGGGAGGGATCGAGAAAATGCACGTGGCTGGGTCTGTTGCGGCGGGACGTTTTCGGCGGGCGGCCTTTGCTCCAGGAATAGCCGGACTCCGTGGAAATCCAGAGGGATTTTTCGCCTACGGCCCAGATATGGCTGTCATCGAGCGCGAATAAAGAAACGGGCTTTTCCCGCAGCGGAACCTCTTTCCAGGAGGCGCCGGAGTCCCGCGAGACGAGCGCGGCCGAACGGGAGCGCGAGTCCGACTCGAGCCAGAGGCCGGCGACGGCGCGTTCCGCGGAGGGGGCGCAGAAGCCGGCCAGAAACGCAGTCCATTGGTCATCCTCATGGAGGAACTGCAGCTTCCAGCGGCGCCCGGCAAACGGGCCGGTGTCACGCGCCGCGGGGACGGGTGCGGCGGCTGGAATGGGATCGGGGCGCGGCCGCTGAAAGGCCGCGGCCGGCGCGGCGATACACAGCGGGAGAAAGTGGCGGCGGAGCATGATCAGCCGCCGGACGTCCCGGTGAGCGCCTCATCGGGGCGGGCGATGTGGCCGTGGGCGCAAACAAGCTCGACGTGATTGGCCTGTTCAATGAGATCAGGCGGCATGCGGGCGACCAGCAGCAGGCAGCCGACCTGTTCTCCGATGGTGGTGAGCAGTTCCATCTCGGCGCCCGAATGGCGATGGGGCATGCGGTGCTTGACGTTGATGACGCCCACGACGCGGTTCCGGGCGATGACGGGCGCGGAGAGGAACGCTTCGTAGCAGTCTTCCGGCAGGTCGCTGAAGCTCTTGAACCGGGGGTCTTTGTACGCCTCCGCGCTGATGGCGAGGAGCTTGCGTTCGCGGGCGACCCAGCCGCTGAGCCCTTCGCCGATGCGCATGCGGACCTTGCCGATGTGGGCGGGATGCGGATGGAGGCTGGAGCAGAGGACGAGATGCTCGCCATCGGTCAGATAGATGAAACAGGCGTCGCAGCCCGTGAATTCCTGAACGAGCTTCACGATGGCGTGCAGCGTGTCGGCGAGGCTGAGTTCGCGCACCATCAGGCGGCTGACGCGCTGATACACCGCAAGCTGGTGCTCGAGCCTGTGGAGGCGCTCCTCCAGTTCTTTCGCACGGGTCACGATATCATTATCCCATCCAGCCGGCGGCGGCCCGCGGCGCGGGGCGGAGATTGCATTCCGGAGGGCGCGGCCACTACCATAGAGAGCAAACCGGCTGCGCCCTCCGCGGTCAAGGACCGCATCCGGAGTCAGGAGAGCAGAAGCACAATGTGGTATCGAAGCAAGCGAGACGAAAACGCTCCGGCGAGGCAGACCGGAGGCGCTCCCGAAGCGGAATTGAAAGAGGCACTCCCGATGGCGACACACTCCACCCGCACGGCGGACTTCGGCACGGTGCGCTCCGGCGCGCTGCTCGGCAAAAGCCTGACGATAACGGGCGAGATCCGCGGGGACGAGGACCTCGTGATCGACGGCAAGCTGGAAGGCGACGTGGATTTGCCTCAGCACCGGCTGACGATCGGGCCTTCGGGCGTGCTTCACGGCAAGATCCGGGCGCGGGAGATCGTGGTGTACGGGACCGTGCAGGGGAACCTGCAGGCCAGCGAGCGAGTGGAGATCAAAAAGCACGCGAAGGTGATCGGCGACCTGAAGGCGCAGCGCCCGGTGATCGAGGACGAAGCCTACTTCAAGGGCAACGTGGAAACGGTGCGGGCAGAAGCGCCGAAGACAGCGGCTCCCGCCCCGGCGGGCGTGCAGGCGGCGCAGGCTTCGGCGGCGTCGGGTGCGGCTGGACAGCCTTCCGCTTCGGGCGCGCCGGCAGCAAGCACGGGCAGCGGCGCGGGCGGCCGCCAGGAGAGCCGGAAGGGATGAACGCAAAACCGCTGCCCAGAGCGCCGGCCGAAAAGGCGGGCGGCGGTTCGGCGGCGAGGCGGTCTTACGCGCTCGAGCAGTTCACGGAGTACCTGAGCGGTTTTGAACTCGGCCAGGTGGTGGATCTCGGCGGCGCCTGCCAGAGCAACGTGGATTACGTCACCGGCATGGGGCACCGGCTGTATGCGGAGGACGTGCTGCTGACTCTCGCCGCCTGGCAGGGCGGGCCGGCAGCCGGGCAGAGCACGGACACCCTGCCCCCGGGCTGCCTGGAGTTCCCGCGCAGCTCGGTGCATGCTGCGCTGTGCTGGGACCGCCTTCAGTTTCTCGCCGAGCCGGCCACGGCGGCGCTGGTGGAGCGGCTGCACCGCATCCTTGCGCCCGGCGGAATGCTGTTCGCCCTCTTTTATCCCGATCAGGGCGCGCGGGCGCCGCTCGCCTGCCGGGTGACAGGTCCGCACGAGCTGCAGATTCATCCTGTGGGCGCGGTGCGGCCCTTCCGGGGCTACAGCACGCGATCCATCGAAAAAATGTTCCAGCAATTCGATTCTCTCAAGTTCTATCTCACGCGGGAGAACTTGCAGGAAGTGATCGTGCGGCGCTGAAAGATGGCGGCGGCGGCAACGGATCGACCGGCCCGGATCGCCAGCTTGCTGGCGGCGCTCCTGCTGATTACGCTCACGCTCTATGCGGGCCGCGTATTCTTTATCACGTTTCTCACGGCAGTGCTGCTGGCGTTTCTGCTGGAGCCGCTGGTGCGCGGGCTGATGCGGCTGCGCGCTCCGCGAGGGCTGGCCAGCTTTCTGGCCTGTGCGCTGATGCTGGCCGTGCTGTACCTGCTGGGGCTCGGACTCTGGATGCAGGTGGAGGGGCTGTGGGAGGACCTGCCGAATTACAGCCGCCGGGTGTCCCAACTCGTGGACGCCGCCGTGCAGCAGATCGAACAGATCGAAACCAAGGCGCGGGAGATCATCGTGCCGAAGCGGCTGCGGGAGACTCCTGCCGCAGCCGAGCCTGCCGCTCCAGCCAAAACGGCCAAGGCCCGGAAGCGGGCGCCGGTGGAACCGCCCCCTTCGACGCCCGCCGTGCAGGAGGTGCGGATCCGCCGGGAGGAGGGGCAGCTCCTGAATGCGATTTATGAGCGCCTGTCGGCGTACACGGACGCCCTGCTGATGGCCTCTTTCGTGCCCTTCCTTGTGTACTTCATGCTGAGCTGGAGCGACCACATCTTGCGGACGATCCTGAGCGCGTTGCCCGGCGAGCGGGAGCGGGAGAGCCTGCTGCAGGCGGTGATCGGCATCGCGTCGGTGGCGCGCGCATATCTGGTGGGCAACTTCATCCTTGGCGTGCTGTTGTCGGTGGCCAGCGCCAGTTTCTTCTGGTTCGTCAAGCTGCCGTACTGGCAGGTGGTCGGGCCGCTGAGCGGTTTTCTCAGTCTCGTGCCGTATCTGGGGCTTCCGCTGGCGCTGATCCCGCCCGTTGTGGCGGCGCTGCCCGTGTATACGGCGCTGCCGGCCTATCTGGTCATCGGCTCGACGACGGCGGTGTTCCACCTGATCGCGCTCAACCTGCTCTACCCGAAGCTGGTCGGCGCGCGGGTGCATTTGAACCCGCTGGTGGTGACGGTGGCGCTGATGGTGTGGTACCTTCTGTGGGGCGCGGCAGGCCTGTTTCTGGCGATTCCGATTACGGCCGGGCTCAAGGCCGCCTTCGACAGCGTGCCTTCGTTGCGCTCCTACGGCCGCATCCTGGGCGACTGAGCGGGGACCGCCCCAGCGCTTGTACTCTCGCAGGCAAAGGGCGGAAGCGCGGCAGGGGCGCGGGCTTCCGGCAACGTTCTGAACCGTTCCATATCCATATCAAGTTCCGTCATGCATTCCGTGTCTGAATCCAATCGGCTTGGTAGGCCGCGCCTGGCACAGGAAAACGACCTGATCCGGCACATCAACCTGAAGCTGGTGGCGCTCGGCGAGCCCCCGGCCGATGAGGCGCCCGGAGGCCCGTCCTCAGCGTGGAGCGCAGCCTCGGTTCCGTGATCAAACTGCTGACGCCATCGTCCGAATATACCGGCCAGCACAATGCCAGGCTGCGTTCGCTGCCTCAGACCCTCCGCCAACTGGTCTTTGCGATCAAACGCTATTACCGGCCGGAGTGGGGCGAACAGTGGCGCGGGCATTTTACGGTAGACAGCGTCAATGGCCAGCTCGGACACGCGTTGAAGCACGACGACCAAAGGCTGGCAGCCAACTGCCTCCGCGTGGGTTACGAGGTGAACGGCGCGCGGCGCATCTTCAAGCTGCGCCCTGATTTTTATCCGGCCGGCAAGCTTCAGGCCGAGGACGACATCAGCGTTTCCGTCACGCTGCCGCGGGAGGCCTTTAACGGCCTCGATCCGCGGGAGTGTCATGGATCGGTAAAGGTGATCGAGAACTGCGAGCAGATGCTGTTCCAGCTGACCTGCCCCGTTTTTCTCTACCGGGCCTGATTTGGAAAGCCGTTCTTCATATTACGTCTGTGACCATCCCGCCGGAGCCGCTCGTCGCTGACGAGCAACTGAGGCACGGCGGCGCACAGCGGGCGCGGGCGCGCCTGCCGAAAGCGGAATCGCCTGACTATGCCGCGAGCCTTTCGGGCAGGTCGGGCTGGATCCGGCCTGCCTGGAAGCGGCGGAAGCCGCCGGGCAGGAGCCGGGATCCCGGCGCCGCACGCCTGTTAGGATGATCGGCATGAAGCGACGCATGATTCTTGCCTGCGGCGGCGCCGCGATGGCAGCGGCTGTGATTCTGCTGGCGCAACGGCCGGCGGCGGATCCATTGATCGAGGGCTACCGGCTGGTGGAGGTCGCCTCGGTGGCTGACGCCATGGAGCAGCTGTACGGAAAGCGCGGACATATGTCGCACCGGATGAGGCCGGTGTTCCCCTGCAAGTTCGCCGGCCCCGCAGTGACGGTGCTGCTGGAGAAGGCCGAGCACCAGGAAGGCAGCAAGGCTGCGCAGGGGATGCTGGACGCCATCGATGCAGCGCCTCCGGGCTCAGTGTACGTTCTCGTGGTTCCGGATGGGGAAGACATTGCGGGCGTTGGAGGGTTGATGGCGACAGCCATGCGGTACCGGAGCCTGGCTGGCGCCGTGATCGACGGCGGCGTCCGCGATGTGCCGCAGATCCGGCGCATTCAGTTCCCGGTCTTCAGCACAGGCATTGTGCCGTCGACGTCGATCAACCACTACCGGTTCAAGGCTGCCAACGTGCCGGTGCAGTGCGCCGGCGTGGAGGTGCGGCCGGGCGACATCATCACGGCTGACGAGGACGGCGTGGCGGTGGTCCCGAACGAGAAGGCGGCGGAGGTCCTGAAGCGGGCGCAGGAACTCGACGACACCGAGCACCGGATGTACCCGTTCATCGAGAAGTTCCGCAGCATCCGGGAAGCTGTGGACAGGTTCGGCCGGATTTGACGCCGGCGCCCGGTGCAGTCGCGGCGCTTACGCGGCAGCTTCTTCCCCGGCGGGAGGCTGTTGATTGATGCGGGCGACCTGGACCTTCTTTGCCACGCCCAGCCAGGACAGCAACTGGATCTGAAGCCACGTGAGGTCGAGCTCTTTCCAGGTAAGGCCGTGCCGCGCGGAGGAGGGGTGGGCGTGGTGATTGTTGTGCCAGCCCTCGCCGAAGGTGAGCAGCGCAACCCACCAGTTGTTGCGGGAGTCGTCGCGGGTCTGGAAGCGGCGCTTGCCCCACAGATGCGTGGCGGAGTTGACCAGCCATGTAGCGTGGAGACCCGCAACGACACGCGCGCAAACGCCCCACAGCAGCATCGAGAGACCGCCGAAGCCGAGCAAAATCAGCCCAATGACGACGAGCGGCACGTAATGATACGTGTTCAACCAGCGGTAGAAGGGATCGCGGCCGAGGTCGGGCGCGTACTTGCTCATCATCTCCGTGGCGTTGTGCTTGGTCTCGCCGAAGATGATCCAGCCCATGTGAGCCCACCACGGGCCGTCCTTGGGGCTGTGCGGATCGCCGGGTTGATCGGACCGCTGATGATGCAGGCGGTGCGTGGCGACCCAGAAAATCGGCCCGCCTTCCAGCGTCAGCGTTCCGCAGATGGCGAGGAAGTACTCGAGCGGCTTGGGCACGCGGTAAGAGCGGTGGGTGAGCAGGCGGTGATAGCCCATGCCGATGCCCCAGCCCACGCACGTCCAGTACAGCACCGCGGCAACGGCCACAGACTTCCAATCGAAGTAGAAGAAGGCGGCGATGGCGCCGACGTGGAGCAACAGCAGGGCGATCGCCGTCACCCAGTTCACATTATCGAGGCGGTAGGGGGAAGCAGTCTTGGTGTTTTGCACGAATCTCTCTGTGGAAGGCAGCAGCCCGTCTCTGACTTGATCAGCAGACAGTATAACAGGCCTTTGCTCAATTGGACGAATGGGGGAGGCGCGGGGATTCAAACCCGGGTCAATTTGTTTTGGGCTTTGCGCCGGCCAGCCTTCGCCACCAGGGCAGCCGCGGCGGCGGCCCGAATCCCTCGAGATTCAGGGCAAGCCCCTCCACGGCGCAGCGGGGATGGTCGACTACCAGGCGGCGGGCGTACGCCTCCCCGTACCTCCGGGCGAGCCATTGGAAAGCGAGGTCCAGCCGGGGCGGGCGGCAGCGGAGGTCGTGGGCGTCAGATGCGACGAAATGGGCCAGCCCAGCGTCCAGCATCCGGGTGGCGAACCGCTGGGCGGCGCTGCCGAAGCCGCCGAAAAGGCTGCCAGCAGTCAACTGCATGTAGCGACCTTCGGACACCCATTGCTCGATCAGTTCGAAGCGCTGCCGCAATAAAGCGTTGCGTTCCGGGTGGGTGAGGATAATCCGGAGTCCGGCGTCTTCCAGCCTGCGCCACAGTGCGCCGGTGTTGGCGAACACCGTCAGCTCGGAAAGTTCCATCAGCAGCCAGCAACGGCCGTTGATTGCGAAATCAGCCGGCCAGCGGAGAGCCTGTTCTACGTTATTGAAGGTGAGGTGAAAATCGCAGCCGCGTATCAGTTGCAGACCCGAGGGCGCGCGGGCGCGCAACTCGTCCAGAAGCCGCTCCGTGCGCGAACGGTCGTAGGGGAATGCGGGATTGGCGTGCGGGCTCGCCACCAGCACGCGGGTTCCGTGCCGGCGGGCAGTCTCCATCATGCGCACGGCTTCATCGAGAGAAGCGGCTCCGTCATCCACGCCGGGAAGCACATGCGAATGGATGTCGACGAACTCCGGATGGGGCTGTTCCTGCCCGGCGAAGCTGGAACTTGCCTCCTGCGACACGGACAAATTGTCCCATGCGGGGCAGCATCGGGACAAATTGTCCTTTGCCGGAGCGGAGGGGGCTTGCAGACTGAGGACGGATGCTGCAAGAATGGGGCAAATGCGGGGATGGGGCGGCGGAGGAGAAGCTGATGTCGGGCTGGCATAGCATTTGCAAGCGATTCCTCCGAGCCGGGAGGCTGAGCGAGCCGATGCATCCGAACACTCGCATCTTTGAATGGGTCGTGATAGGAACGGCGATCCTCTGGCTCGCGGTCCACGCCCTTCTGGATGCCGACAGCGGCACGCTGCTGTATCTCACATACCTTTTGCTGACGGCGTCGGCAGCCATTGGACGCTTCGGTTTGCCTTCCGCATCCGGCAATATTCCCATCGGCTTCATTTTTGTGCTGGCCAGCCTGCCTGAGCTGCCGCTGAAAGAGACTCTGGCGATCGGCATCACGAGCGCGGGAATCCACGCGCTGCGGGAGAGAGAACACCGCTCGGGCTGGCTGGCGGTGATTTTTCAGATGTCGGTGTGGGTGCTGGGCATCGCCGCGGCGGATGCGGCGTACCGGGGGATCACGGAAGCGGCGCCCAACTTTGCGCCTGCCGGCGCCCTGCCGTTGGCGGCCATCGTGCTGTTTCTGGTGACCGCGTTTCCTCTCGCCTCGGCGAAGGCTCTGCAGGAACGCGAGCCTGTGCGGAGAATCTGGAAGAACCGCTTTTTGTGGTCGCTGCCGTACTACATGGTCGGCGCCGCCATCGCAGGGCTGCTGACGACGCTGCCGAAGCTCTCCCAGTGGTCAGGGCTGGTTCTTGTGCCGGTGGGGCTGCTGGTGTATTACGCTTACCGGTTGCAGTTGGAGACGTTGGCGAGGGAGCGCCAGCATGCTGAAGAGCTGGCGTCAATGCAGCTCCACATGGTGGAGGCGCTGGCCCTGGCGGTGGAATCGAAGGACGTCACGCCCGTCAGCGACCTGCACCGCATGGTGCATTTCGCCTCCGGGCTGGGCGAAGCCATGGGGTTGAGCCACGAGCAGATCCGGGCGCTGCGTGTCGCGGCTGTGTTGCACGACATTGGACAGGTCGCGGTACCGGACCACATCATCATGAAGCCAGGCCGCCTGACCCCGGATGAGTACCAGCGCCTGAAGATCCACCCCGAAATCGGGGCGCAGATCATTCAGCAGGCGGGCTTCCCCCGGCTGGTAAGCGATATTGTGCGCTCGCACCATGAGCGGTGGGACGGCACTGGCTATCCCGCCGGGCTGCGAGCCGAGCAGATCCCGGTCGAAGCGCGCGTCCTCGCTGCGGCGGACATGCTTCTGGCGCTCAACACGGACCGCCACTACCGCAGGGCCATACCGCTGGACGAAGCCATGGAACTCGTCGCGCGGGAAGCGGGCAAGGGACTCGATCCCGTGGTGGTGAACCGGCTCCGGGAGGTTTACCGCGACCTGGACCGGGAGGCCAATCCGGTCGATGCCACTCCTGCTCCGCTGCTGGCGAAACACGATGCCGGCATCCCGGCCGCCCACGAGCTGCCTTCATTCCTCCGCGCCATTGCCGAGGCGAGGCGGGAAGAGCAGATGGTGCTGGAGTTCACACAGATCCTGGGCTCGTCGCTGGATCTGGACGAGACGCTGAACGAACTGTCCCGCAGGCTGCACAGCCGCCTGGAGTTCGAAACGATGGTCCTTTTCCTCCGCCAGGGCGACAGGCTGGAGGCGTCGTTCGTCGAAGGGCAGCATTTCACGCTCTTCCACAATTTGTCGCTGCAGCTCACGTCCGGCATCACGGGCCATGTGGCGGCGACGCTCCGCCCGGCGCTCAACGCGCCGCCCACAGAGGATCCGATCGCGCACCGCAATCCCGTGGCAGCCAGCAGCCTGAAATCGGCCATGATCATTCCTCTGGATGGCCCCAACGGACTTGTCGGCACGCTGAACCTGTATTCCACGCGGCACCTTGCCTTCAGTTCCGCTCAACTGAGCCTCCTGACGAGCATTGCTTCCAAGCTCGCCGTGACGGTGGAGAATTCGGCGAAGTTCCAGCAGGCGGAGACGCGCGCATCCGTGGACTTCCTGACGGGGCTGCCCAATGCGGGGGCGCTGTTCCTCCACCTGCAGAACGAGCTGGCCCGTTGCGCGCGCACAGGAACCGAACTTGGGTTGCTCGTCTTCGACCTGGATGGATTCAAAGGCGTCAACGACCAATACGGCCACCTGACGGGCAACCGGCTGCTGCAACTGGTGGCGCAGGGGCTGCGGGAAAACTGCCGGGAATACGACTTCGTGGCGCGGATGGGCGGCGACGAGTTCGTGATGGTGCTGCCGGGCGTCACGGAAGAGGCAGTCGGGCACCGGCTGCAGCGGATGCGCTCGTACGTGGAACGCGTCGGCATCGAACTTTGCGGGACGATGTGCGTCTCCGTCAGCGGCGGCGCGGCGTTCTTCCCCCATGATGGACACACCGCCGAAGAATTGCTGGCCAGGGCCGACAAGCACATGTACGACGAGAAGAATCAGCGCAAGCAGGCCGGCAAGGAGGCGCCCCCCAAGGCGCGAGAGGCCACGGCCTGAAGTTTTCAGCGGGGGCGCGCCTCCGGCGAGACGATCACCGCGCCGTCGGCGTCTTGAATGCGCAGTTCAAATCGGCGGCGGAACTCCAGCGCCTGAATCGGCACGGCAAAGGATGCCGCCACCGTGCGGTCCGCGGTCCCGCCGGCGCGGATGCGCTCCCGGAACATCAGGACCGGAGTGTGGCGCGGACCGGCCAGCGGAAAATAGCCAAGCACCCGGTCCAGGTCCGTCTGCGCCGCAACCATTCCTTCCTGTCTCGTCCCGCCGGCGTCGATCAACACGGCTTCGACATCCTTCACCTGGAACAGCACGCGGGAAGGATTGTGGATGCGAAGATCGAACACCGCCAGCGAGGACTCCGGCCCGGTGGCGACGGTGCGCACCTTCAGCCACCGTACTTCCAGCCGCGCCTGCGAGCCGAGGCTGAGCCAGTAGCCGATGCCCGCAATGGCGGCCACAATGACCATCCCTACAGCGCTCCATTGCAGCAGGGCGGGGATCCGAATCCGGCTCATGGACTATGCCCCGGCCACCAGCTTCCGGATCTCCTCCATGCACATGTGCGCCTTCTCGATCAGCGTGCCGTCGAAAACGTGGGTTTCCAGCCCGATCCTGCCTGCATAACCGTCCTTGGCGAGCGCCTGGAAGATCTGCTTCCATGGCACCATGACCGGGCCCACCACCAGCCCGCGCGCCTTCATCTGCACGTTGCCCAGCCGCTCGAAGGGAAGCTGCCTGTAACCATCCGGCCAGGGCTGTTCCTGGAAGCCGAGAGCGTTGACGGGATCCCAATTGATGCCCAGCCCCGCGTCGGGCAGCAGCTCGCAAATGCGGCGCAGCTCCGCCGCAGTGGCCACGTTGCAGGAGGCCTCATTTTCGACCAGGAGCTTCATGCCGCGCTGCCGCGCCTCAGCCGCCATCGGCGCCAGGATCTCCGCCACGCGGGGCAGCAGAGCCGCGGGGTCAGCCACGCGCGTGAAGGTGAACACGCGCACCAGCGGCGCCTCGAAGATCTCGGCCGCCCGCAGCGCCTTGGCCAGTTCATCATGGCGGCGCTCGAAACGGGCCTGTTCGCGCGCCTCCCGCTGCTGTTTCCGCTCCGGCGTCTCGTTCCGGCGGCGCGCCGGTTCGGTGCCTGGCATTGTGAACTTCAGCATCGGCGTGTTCAGGAACGACACGCGCAGCCCGGCGTCCTTCAATTCCTTGGCGGTCTTCAGCAGAACGGGCTCCTCGAGCTGGGCATACGCGCCGCCGCCGCCCGGCACGGAACGCAGTTCCACCCATCGCACGCCGTACTGCTTGCAGAAGGCGATGGCGTCTTCAGGAGAGCGGGCGATCTCATCGGTCAGCAGGCTGATGCGGTCCAATGTGATGCGCGGCTGCCCCGCCGCCATAGGCGCAAACAGCGCCGCGCCCAGGAACGCCCTCCGGTCAACAATCATGCCACGAGTGTATCAGGGCGCGGACGATCACGGGCGGCTGTGCGGCGGCGCCGGAGCGGCCGCCAGGAACAGCGCCCCGCTCATCAGCGGCGGCATGGAGAGCAGGATGGCCGTACCCAGCCTGCGCACTGCGGCGCCTCCCGCCACGCTGGACCAGTAGGCGCAGAACACAACCAGCGCGACCACCAGAAGGATGGCTCCGCCTGTGGCCGGACTCTTCCAGGCGTAAAGGGAGATGCCGATGAAGGCCAGGCCCGGCAATGTTTGCAGGAGCACATCGCCGATGGCCGCATATTCGGCCACTCCCGAAGCGAAACCGAACCACGCCCAGAAAACGCCCCAGGCGAGAGACAACACCCGCGCCACCGTCCGCTCCCATTCCTGCATGCCACACCAGTTCAGTTGCAATTGTCTCATTGGAGGAGCCATCGCGCATCATACGGCTGTTCTTCCCTGTTGACAAGCAAACAAACAGCGAAAGTACGGCCTGTCAGGAAGCGAGGATCTCTTCGAGAATCGCGGGGATCTCGAAGACAGCGCGGTTCCGCAGCCGCCGCGCGGCCTCGCGCATCGGGCCGAGGAGCCCGCCGTCCAACAGCGAGGCAACCGCCCGTCCGGTATGGCGGTAGTGGCCGAGCGCGATGCCGGCGCCCCGCTCCGCCAGCCACTCGGCGTTGTATCGCTCTTGCGGCAGGGTCCAGGCGTTGCGCGCCGTGATCACGGGCAGGCCGCAGTGCAGGGCTTCCGAGATGGATCCGGGGCCGGGCTTGCCGATGAAGAAATCCGAGATCCGCATCCAATAGGGGACTTCGCTCGTGAACCCGAGCACGTGTTTCCGGATCCTGGTTTTGCGCTCTTCCAGGCGCCGCTTCAGGGATTCGTTCTTGCCCGCGATCAGAATGAGCTGCGCCCGCACGCCGGCGCGCTCGACGCTGTCCAGCACGGTTTCCATGGCACGCGAGCCGTAGCCGCCGAACAACACAAGCCCGGTAGGCAGGTGCGGGTCGAGGCCGAGCTTCTCCCTTTCGGCCTCCACCTGCACCTCAGCCGGCTCATAAAAGCGCGGATGGAGGATCATGCCGGACGTGAGGAAAACACGCTCCGGCGGATGGCCCATTTCAAGCGCCTGTTGCCGGGCTCTCTCCGTGCCGCAGACGAAGAATTGCGGCTGCCGTTCGATCCAGAAAGCGGGCGGGTAATCGGCAAGATCGGTGAGAATCGTGACGTAGGGCGCTCCAGGTTTGACCGCCTGCCAGGCTTCGAACAGCGCCCGGTTGAAATTGGGCACCACGCTGACCACCATGTCCGGGGCGCGCGCCGCCGACCGTCCTTCCCACCACTCCCGCAGCAGGCGCACTTCGCTCGCGTGGTAGCGCCGGATGACCGCCTGCATGAAGCGCAACCCCTGCGCCGAACCCAGCGTCCAGCCGCGGCGCAGCATCAGGTTGTAGATCTCTTCCAGATCGAGCCCGAGGACCTTCCGGAACACGTCTGCCGGTGCGAGGATCTGCTTCAGGTGAACCAGGCGGATCTGAAAAGGACGCTGCTGCTGCCAGCAGACCAGCTCCAGGGCCTTGGCTGCGGCGCGGTGCCCGCCCCCGGCGTCGAAGTAGATGACGTCAACGAGCTTCATGGGCGGGCCCGAGGGGCTTCTCCCGGAGAATAGCAGAGACCCGCCTGCTGTGGCATCCCTGCGGTTCGGGGTGGTCTGTAACTCGGCGGGGCGATGGTGGCCGCAGGGCGCCCTGCCCTGCCCTGAGGGACGGAGGCGGCTGTCAGCCGCCTCGAACGACAACGAAGGAGTTGAGTTTCCATGAAGAAGATTCTTGCCGCCATGACCTTGGCTGCGTTTACGATGGTCGTGACCCCGAGCTTCGCGCAGGCGCCGTCCGAGCAGCCGAACAAGGAAGAGAAGAAAGACACCAAGAAGAAGA
>DYJN01000031.1:0-26573 GCA_020723085.1 Arcobacter sp. | reverse complement strand
GAAGAAGGAAGCGAAGAAGTAGTTCCGCTTCCAGTGCTTCTGCAGCGGCCGCTCCCGGCTTCGGGGCGGCCGTTTTTTGTCCGTTCCGCTGTCCTGCCCGGCGCAGAGGGCGGATCAGGGGGAAGTCAACGTCAGCCTGCCGTGCTGAACGCCGCGGGTGGCGATCAGGCGGTCGGCGATCTTGCGCACGCGCGAGCTTCTGCCCCTGAGCACGAGCACTTCCAGGCAGTGGTCGTGATTGAGGTGGACGTGGAGCGTCGAGATGATCTCTCCGTAATGCTCATGCTGCATATGCGTGAGCCGCTCCTGCAGCAGGCGGACGTGATGGTCGTAGACGAGCGTGAGCGTGCCGACCACCACAGCGTCCGGCGCAGCAGCCTTGTCTTGCACGAGCGCGTCGCGGATCAGATCGCGGAACGCCTCGCTGCGGTTGCTATAGCCACGGCGCGTGTTGAGCGCGTCGAACTTCTTCAGCAGGTCCTCGTCAATGGCGACGCCGATGCGGGCAAGCGCTCCCATGCATCCTCCCCGTTCGCCTGAAGGCGATCCAATTCTCCTATGCTAGCAGGTGGATTGCGCGGTTGAAGCGCGGCAGCCCTCATGAAACAATAGGGTTTGTCCCCCACATCCCAGCCATCCGGGTACCAAGGAGACAGTTTGTCGAGAGTGGCGATCCTCGCCCTGGAAGACGGCACGGTCTATCGGGGCGAAGCGTTCGGTGCGGAGGCGGTGCGCGCCGGCGAGGTGGTCTTCAACACCGCCATCACCGGATATCAGGAAGTGTTCACTGATCCGTCCTACACGGGGCAGATCGTGGTGCTGACGTATCCGCACATCGGCAACTACGGCATCAACCTGAGCGACAGTGAAGCGCCGCGTCCGTACATCGAAGGCCTGGTGGTGCGCGCATGGACGGACGTCCCCTCCAACTGGCGCGCCGAGATGACTGCGCAGCAGTTCCTGGAGCGCAGCGGCACGCCGGTGATCTCCGGCATCGACGCCCGCGCGCTGGTGCGGAAGCTGCGGTCGCAGGGAGCGATGCGCGGCGCGCTGTCCACCGCCGGGCATAGCGCTGAAGAGCTGGTCAAGATGGCGCGGCAGACGCCGCCGATGGCGGGCCTCGACCTGGCCACGCGCATCTCCACGGCTGAACCCTATGAATGGACGCAGAAGCTCGAACCGTGCTCGCCTTCCGAGCATGTCGGCCTCCAGCCGCGGGGCGAGTTCCGCGTCGTCGCCTACGATTTCGGCATCAAGCGCAACATCCTGCGCTGCCTCGCCTCGATCGGCGCGCGCGTGACTGTCGTGCCTGCTTCGACGCCGGCCGGGGACGTGCTGGCGATGAAGCCGGATGGCGTCTTCCTCTCCAATGGCCCCGGAGATCCCGAGCCGCTGCAAGGGCCGGTGGGCGAGATCCGGAAGTTGATCGGCCGCGTGCCCATCTTTGGCATCTGCCTGGGACATCAACTGCTGGGACTCGCCCTGGGAGGGCGCACGTTCAAGCTGAAGTTCGGCCACCACGGCATCAATCATCCGGTGCTCAACCGCCGGACAGAGCGCGTGGAGATCACCGTACAGAACCACGGCTTCTGCGTCGACCCGGACAGCCTGAACGCCGGCGAAGTGGAGTTGACGCACATCAACCTGAACGACCAGACGCTGGAAGGGCTGCGCCACCGCTCCCTGCCGCTGTTCTGCGTGCAGTATCACCCGGAGGCGGCCGCCGGTCCGCACGATTCGCGATACCTCTTCGAGGACTTCGCCTCTCTGATGAAGGAGTTCCACCACTAACCGAATGCCGCGCAGAACCGACATTCACCGCATCCTGATCATCGGCTCCGGCCCCATCGTCATCGGCCAGGCGTGCGAGTTCGATTACTCGGGCACGCAGGCGTGCAAGGCGCTGCGCTCCGACGGGTTCGAGGTCGTGCTGATGAATTCCAACCCCGCCACGATCATGACCGATCCCGATCTGGCGGACCGCACCTATATCGAGCCGCTGACGGCCGAATACGCCGAAGAGGTGATCCGCCGCGAGCGTCCCGACGCGCTGCTGTCCACTGTCGGCGGGCAGACGGGGCTGAACCTGAGCGTCGAACTGGCCGAGCGCGGCATTCTCGACAAATACGGCGTCGAACTGATCGGCGCAAAGCTGGAGGCCATCAAGAAGGCTGAGGACCGGCTGCTGTTCAAGGACGCGATGCGCAAGATCGGGCTCGAGACGCCGCAGTCGCGCCTGCTGACATCCGTGGAAGAGGGGCTCCAGTTCGCCTCCAGGATCGGATATCCGCTGATTCTGCGGCCAAGCTTCACGCTCGGCGGCACGGGCGGCGGCATCGCCTACAACCGCGAGGATCTGGTGGAAATCCTCGAGCGGGGGCTCGATCTTTCGCCGGTGCACGAAGTGCTGGCTGAAGAGTCCGTCCTCGGCTGGAAAGAGTTCGAGCTCGAGGTGATGCGCGACCTGGCGGGCAACGCGATCGTCGTCTGCTCCATCGAGAACTTCGATCCGATGGGCGTGCACACGGGCGATTCGATCACCGTGGCGCCGGCGCAGACGCTCACCGACCGCGAGTACCAGGTGATGCGCGACGGCGCTCTGGCGGTGCTGCGCGAAATCGGCGTGGATACGGGCGGATCCAACGTGCAGTTCGCCATCAACCCGGAAACCGGGCGCATGGTGGTGGTCGAGATGAACCCGCGCGTGTCGCGCAGTTCGGCGCTGGCGTCGAAGGCTACCGGCTTCCCCATCGCCAAGATCGCCGCCAAACTCGCTGTGGGGTACCGGCTGGACGAGATCCGCAACGACATCACGCGCGTGACGCCGGCATGCTTCGAGCCCACCATCGACTATGTCGTGGTGAAGATCCCGCGCTGGCAATTCGAGAAGTTCCCCGGCACGGAGCCCGTGCTGACGACGCAGATGAAGTCAGTCGGCGAGGTGATGGCCATCGGGCGCACGTTCCGGCAGGCGCTCAACAAGGCCATGCGCGCGCTGGAGACCGGCAAAGCCGGTTCGCCCGCCACGCTGCGGGAGGACTGGATCACGCAAAGGCTGATCACGCCCAATCCGGAGCGGCTGAACTACATCCGCTTCGCCTTCGAACGCGGCTACACGGTGGAAGAAGTCTTCGAGATGACGAAGATCGACCCGTGGTTCCTGCGGCAGATCCGCGACGGAGTCCTCTACGAGCAAGATCTGGCGGGACGCGCGCCCGAGGAGCTGCCACGCGAGGAGCTCCGCCGCGCCAAGCGCGACGGGCTCAGCGACGCGCGCCTGGCGCGGCTGCTGAACACCGATGCGGAGGCGGTGCGGCGGCGGCGCAGGGAGCTGGGCGTGACGGCGGTGTTCAACCGCGTCGATACCTGCGCAGCGGAGTTCGAGAGCTTCACCCCGTACCTGTATTCGAGTTACGAAGACGAGTGCGAGGCCGCGCCGTCGCAGCGGAAAAAGGTCATGATCCTCGGCGCCGGCCCCAACCGGATCGGACAGGGCATCGAATTCGACTACTGCTGCTGCCACGCCTCGTTCGCGCTCCAGGACTTCGGCATCGAGTCGATCATGGTGAACTGCAATCCCGAAACCGTGTCGACAGACTATGACACCAGCGACCGGCTCTATTTCGAGCCGCTGACTCTTGAGGAAGTGCTCAACATCAGCGACACGGAGAAGCCCGACGGGGTGATCGTGCAGTTCGGCGGGCAGACGCCGCTGAACCTGGCGCTGCCGCTGAAGCGGGCGGGCGTCCCCATCATCGGCACGGATCCGGAAAGCATCGACCTCGCCGAAGACCGCAAGCTGTTCGGGCGTGTGCTCGATGAGCTCGGCATCCCGGCAGCGCCTTATGGAACCGCCACCAGCGTCGACGAAGCGCTGGCGGTGGCAAGGCGGCTCGGCTTCCCGGTGCTCGTGCGGCCAAGCTACGTGCTCGGCGGGCGGGCGATGACCATCGCCTACGACGAGGAAACCGTGCGCCGCTACATGCAGGAAGCCGCGTTGTTCTCGCCGGACCGTCCCGTGCTGATCGACCGGTTCCTGGAAGACGCGATCGAAGTGGACGTCGACGCGGTTTCCGACGGCGGGGACGTGCTGATCGGCGGCATCATGGAGCACATCGAAGAAGCCGGGATCCATTCCGGCGATTCCAGCTGCGTGCTGCCGCCGCAATCGCTGAGCGGCGGCACGCTGCGGGTGATCGAAGATTACACCGTGCGGCTGGCGCGGGCGCTTCACGTGCGCGGGCTGATGAACGTGCAGTACGCGGTGAAAGACGGCCAGGTCTTCGTGCTGGAAGTGAATCCGCGCGCGTCGCGCACGGTTCCCTATGTGTCGAAGGCTACGGGCGTGCGGCTGCCCAAGGTGGCGGTGGGCGTGATGCTGGGCAGAACCCTGCGCGAGCTGGAGCATCTGACCGGCGGGCGGCACTCCGGCGTGCTGCCCGTGAAGCAGGTGTGCGTGAAGTCTCCTGTGTTTCCCTTCCCCAGGTTCCCGGGCGTGGACCCGGCGCTCGGACCCGAGATGCGGTCCACGGGAGAGGTCATGGGCGTGGGCGAGAACTTCGGGGAAGCGTTCGGGAAGGCGCAGTTGAGCGCGGGCGTGCCGCTGCCGCAGGACGGGCTGATCTTTTTCAGCGTCAACGACCGCCACAAGAGCGAGGCGGTGGAGTTGGCGCGGCGGCTCTCCATGCTGGGCTTCCAGCTGGCAGCCACCCGCGGCACGGCGGCGGCGTTCCGCGCCGCAGGGCTTCAGGCGAAGACGGTGTTCAAGGTGAACGAGGGGCGTCCGAACGCGGTGGACCTGATCAAGGACGGAAAGCTGAGGCTGGCCGTCTATACCACCACGGGAGCGCACTCCTTCAGCGACGAGCGGGCGATCCGGCGCTCTGCGGTGACCTGGCGCGTGCCGTGCATCACCACCATCGCCGGGGCTCGGGCGGCGGTGGAAGCGATCGAAAGCCGCCGGCGCGATCCGCTGCGCGTGTGGCGCCTCCAGGAGATGCACGCCTGAGCGCAGCTCATTGCAACGAGCTTTGCGCGCCCGACAGGCGGCAGAGCAGCTCCTCCATGCCCGACAGCCCGCGCGCGCGCAGGAACTCGCGCCGGAACGGATGCAGCTCCGGCAGCGGCACTTCGCCGCGGTGCAGGCGTTGCAGGGCGTCCAGATACTCGCACCACCCCCGCGGCTCCTTCAGGCGCGGGTAGTACGCCTGCCGCAGCAGGAAGCCTTCGAAGAACATCTGGAACTGGAAATCCATACCGCGGACGGTATCCAGGTAGTGGCCCAGCCGGGAGGGATCGAAGGCGACCGGCTGGAGCAGGACGTATTCCAGCAGCGCGTGCGCCACGGCGCGCTCGTAAAACAGGGGACGTCCGAGGCGGAGCACCGTTGCCACGAATTCCATGGGGGCGAGCTTGTACAGGAACGGGTAGGTGTACCAGCGTGCGACGCGCCCGTGCAGCAGGCGGTCGTACTGCTCCGTCGCCTGCGGCGCCCACATGGGCGGATCCGGGGGCATGAAGTGCAGCAGGGCGTAATGGGCCATCCACTCCGGCGATTCGAAGCACTCGGCTACCTGAGGCAGCTCGAATGCCTGCGCCGACGATTCCAGCCTATAGATCTCCTGTTCCACACGGGCGGAGGACAGCGAGGGCTGGAATGCCGGGAACAGCGAGCAGTGGGCGGACGCATAGAGGTCGACCGCCGAGGGGTCGGCATCCCGGAACTGCACGAGCAGCCAGACCTGCCGGAGCCGGTTCTCCAGTCCGCGCTGAATGCGGAGCGACTGGTTCAGGAACGCGCCGTCGCGGGTCCGCTCGGCGCGGCGCAGCAGCCGGCGCCCGAGCATGGGCGAGAAGGAAGCAAGCTGGTCCTGCTGCTGCCCGGGGGCGAGATCCGCGGCGCGCGCCAGCCGCAGCAGGAAGTCGGTCACCCATGGCAGCGAAGCCAGCATCTGCGGCAGGTGCTCAAAGCTCTGGTTCTCCGCAGGCGCAGGTTGCGACAGGTTGGCGGCGACGTCGGAGTACTGCGCCGCCAGCCGCCAGAAGACGCAGCCCGGCTCCTGGCGCACATTCTCCCGATAGCGGTGCAGCAGGTGGAGAAACCACGAGAGCACGGACGCCATAGACGCGGGCGACGGTGAATCGATCAGATCGAGCGCCGCGCCGTACAGCTCCGAGGCGAACAGCGCCAGAGTCCGGTCGGATCCCTCCGCGAAGATGGAGTTCAGCTCCATCGTGCAGTCGACGAGCTGATCGTCGAAGGTCTCGGGCAGCTCCTCCGCTTCCAGCCCCAGATAGCCGGAGAGATCTTCGAAAATCGGCGGAATTTCCGGATTCAGGATGGCGCCTTCTCCCCCCGGGATCCTCCACGGGCCGGCGCCAGGGCCTCATTCAGGGATCCCTGCCTGTAGCCGCGCAGGTCGATGGCGGAATACAGGAAACCCAATTCTTTGAAAATCGCTGATAAACGGTCGAACATTTCCAGCGAAAAGGCCTGCGGCATCTCCGCGCGTTCGATCTCCAGCCGCGCCAGATCGCCGTGGTAGCGCACGCGGAACTGCCGGAAGCCGAGCTCGCGGATGCGCTCCTCGGCCATCTCGATGCGCCGCAGAGCCTCCGGAGTGACCGGCGTGCCGTACGGGATGCGGGAACTCAGGCAGGCTGCCGCCGGACGGTCCCACGTCGGCAGCCCCGCCATGCGGGACAGCTCGCGGATCTCCGCTTTCGACAGCCCGGCTTCCACGAGCGGCGCCTTCACGCCATGCAGCCGGGCGGCGTTCTGCCCGGGGCGGTAATCGCCCAGATCGTCGGTGTTCACTCCATAGACAATGACGGCGCCGCCGTAGCGGGGAGCGATCTGCTCCATGCGCTGGAACAGCTCGTCCTTGCAGTGGTAGCAGCGGTCCGGATTGTTGGCGGCGTAAGCGGGATTCTCAAGTTCGTGCGAGGGGATCATCTCATGGCGGATCCCGAAGCGTTGCGCAAAGGCAATGGCGTCGCGCTTGTGCGACTCGGGGATGGACGGCGAATCGGCGGTGACGGCGATGGCGTTGTCGCCCAGCACTTCGCGCGCCGCCCAAGCCAGATACGCCGAATCCGTGCCGCCTGAGTACGCCACCAGCACCTTGCCCAGATTGCGCAGGATGCGGAACAGCTTTTCCTGCTTCTCCTGCAAGACTGCGGCATCGGCGGCTGCGTTCCTGCCCAGCGAAACGAGTCCCATCACCCCTGCATTATACCCGTCCCCAGCCCCGGATCCGCCGGCGCCGGGTTGCGGCGCGGACCGGGAGGCGTGCTGCAAACCTTCTGCAACAGATCGGCCCGGCGGCGCCCGGCCCGGCCCCTGGCGGGACACGCCCCGCGCGGAGAGGCAAAAATGGTTTGACCAGCCTCCGCCGCATTGCTGGACTGGGCTAGTCTAATTGCAATTTATTTGCAATAGACACGAGCAAGCCGATGCGGCGGCCCGGACCTTCCCGGCAGGAACGAACCGGCCCGCCTCCAGACCACCGCATGTGGCAGCGGCCGTCTCCATTTTAAGCCGCCCCGCGTGCCGAGTTGAAGACAGCCCTTGTCGCAGGCGGCGCCGAAGGACGTGCGCGCCCGGCGGCGCGAGGCCGCCTGCCAGCTCACGATGCCGGTGGGCGGCGTCAGCAGCCCCCTGCGCCCGCCGCGCCGGGCCGCTTCACAGGCTCCAGGCGCGCCTGGAACGGCAGAACCCGCAGGCGTAGCCCGGACGGAGGTGCGCCAGCCCACGGCACAGCCAGCGGCGCAATCCTCCCGGCGGGGTCTCCTGCGCCACTTCGGGAACGCGCGTGGAGGCACGGGCGAGCCGCGGCAACTGCTCGTCGCGCACCAGCAGTCGCGCGCCGGTCTCAGTCAGCCTGGAGAGGATCGGATCCGCCTCCGGCTCGACATGCGAAGCCTGCCGCAGATCGATCACCAGGGGACGGCCGCCCTGGATGGACAGCGCGGTTTGAATAGATGCCTCCAACGCCTTCGCCACGGCCGCTGCGAGACCGCCACGCACTTCGAAGCGCAGCGCTCCCGGCGTATCGTGCAGGTAAAAGACGGCGTCGCTCACTGTATAATTCATAGACTGCATCCATCGGCGGTGGGTGACAGAATCTGCGAGTCACGAAAATTTTGCACACGCATCGTGCTTGTGCAGGGAGGCAGGCAAAAGTGGCGCGGATCGTGGTGCTGGGCGCGGGCGTGGCAGGCCACACGGCGGCGGCGTTTCTCCGCAGATGGCTGCCCAAGCGGGACGAAGTTGTGGTCGTCTCGCCATTGGCGGAGTACAACTGGATCCCATCCAACATCTGGGTGGGCGTCGGGCTGCTGAAGAAAAGGCAGGTCGTGTTTCCGCTCGCTCCAGTGTATGAGCGGGCCGGGATCGACTTCCGTCAGGCGCGCGCCGTCGCTCTGTGGCCGGAAGGAGACAGCGAAAGCGCTACTCCTGCCGTAGAGATTGAGTGGACGCGCGGGGACCGCCGCGGGCAGCGCGAGAAGATCCGGTACGACTTCCTGATCAACGCCACTGGCCCGAAGCTGAACTTCGACGCCACGCCGGGCCTCGGGCCAGGCAGGAACAGCTACTCAGTGTGCACGGCGGACCACGCCGAGGAGACGGCGCGGGCGTTCCGGGAAGAAGTGGAGCGGATGAAACGGGGCCAACGGCGCAAATTCGTCGTCGGAGTCGGCCACGGCGCCTGCACCTGCGAGGGCGCTGCGTTCGAATACGTCGTGAATCTGGAGTTCGAGCTCCGCGCCCGCGGCGTGCGCGACCGCGCTGAAATCCTGTATCTGACCAACGAATACGAGCTCGGCGACCTCGGCATCGACGGGGTGCACATCCGCCGCGGGGGCTACATCACGCCGAGCAAAATCTTTCAAGAATCGCTTTTCGCCGAGCGCGGTCTCGACTGGCAGACGCGCGCGCATGTGCGTCAGGTGGAGCCGGGGCGCGCCGATGTGCTGACGCTCGATGCCGGGGAGCGCGAGGTGCGCTTCGATTTCGCCATGCTTCTGCCGCCATTCCGCGGCGTGGACATCAAAGCCTATGCCCCCGGCGGCGCCGATATCACGGACCGCCTTTTCGCGCCCAACGGCTTCATGAAAGTCGACGCCGACTACACGCCGAAGCCTTACGAGCAATGGAAGGCGCGGGACTGGCCCCGCACATACCAGAGTCCGGCTTACGGCAATCTGTTCGCGGCCGGCATCGCTTTCGCGCCGCCGCACCCGATTTCGCGGCTGCGCACGACGAAAGACGGGCTCATGATCTCTCCTGCCCCGCCCCGCACCGGGATGCCCTCGGCCATGATCGGAAAGGCGGTGGCCGCCAGCATTACGGACATGCTGCGGGGCGCCAAGGCGCCGACGCATCCAGCCTCGATGGCCGAGATGGGCGCGGCGTGCGTCGCCAGCGCAGGCGCCAACCCGTTCACCGGCACCGCCGCCTCCATCACGGTGTTCCCGATCGTGCCCGACTATGACCGCTATCCGGAATACGGCCGCGACCCGAACTACACGTTCGGCGAGATCGGGCTGGCCGGGCACTGGATCAAGATCCTGCTGCACCACATGTTCCTGTACAAGGCCCGCCTGCGCCCGGGCTGGTGGATGATTCCGGAGTGACGCGATGAGCAGCCACACAAATCCCAGCGACACGCCGCCGCACATGCGGCCGTGGTTTTACGCCACCAAGCCCACCGGCTTGACCCGTTTCCTGCGCACCTTCATCCCCTGGCAGATGGTGCGATTCGCCGTGATCAACATGAAGATGCTGGTGCTGATCCGCCGCAGCCATAGAGGCTCGCGGCGCTAAGTCCGCCGCTGCCTGATCCGCGCCCGGCGCGCGCGCCACCAGGGCAGCAGGAAAACCGCCGCCAACAGCAGAAATCCGGCGCTCACGATCCAGCGGCCCACCGTAAGGCGCCGGCGGTGCCCGAGCACCATGCCGCGCACGGCCAGCAGCGCGAAGCCGGCGCTGATCATGAGATACCAGGCGCCATAGAAACCGGGCCGCCGCGAGGGATCGGGAAACGCCATAGGCCACATTCTATGGCGCTTTGTCAGGCACGGCAACGCCGCTGCCCGCGCGGCTGCACGGGGCAGGACGGGGGGCGCGTTAGAATCGAGGCAGGCAGCCTCGCAGATCCTGCATTGACCTATCTCCTATGACGCGCTCTGTGATCGTGGTAGCTGGTGTGCTGGAACGGGAGGGCCGCCTCCTGATCGGACAGCGCCAGAAACGCGACCGGCACGGGCTGAAGTGGGAGTTCCCGGGCGGCAAGGTGGAACCTGGCGAGACGCCCAAAGATGCCCTCCGCCGCGAGTTGCGCGAGGAGCTCGGCATCGAAGCCGAGATCGGGCCGGAGATCGCGCGTTATGAGCAGTGCGTCGCCGGGCGCCCGGCGCTGGTGCTGCTGTTCCACCGAGTGGAATCATACAAAGGCGAGCCGCAGCCGCGGACTTTTCAGCAGATCCTGTGGGAACGGCCCGAGGCGTTGCCGGGCTACGACTTTCTGGACGGCGATCTGGATTTCATCCGCCGGTTGGCGCGCGGGCAGGTGCGGCTGGCGGGACGCCGGGGCGGGTGAGACCGCAGGGATGCTTCGCGAAAAATCCATGCGGCTGGAAGGCGGCGCAGACAGGCGCGGAGGGGCTTCAGGAGCGGCACGGAGCGCGCAGGGTCTGCAGCAAGCCATCCTCCCGCCCGCTTGGAGCCGATGGAGGGCAGCGTTGGGCCGCATGCTGCCGCCGGCGTCGCCCCGCTCCTCCCCCGCCTTCGGGGTTGCAGGCGCGGCGCCTTGCGCAAGCGGATAAGATGTGAAGAAGCCTGTGGGTCACATCCGCCATTCGGTCTGCGCCCTCGATTGCCCCGACTGCTGCGCGATCGTCGTCGAAACAGACAATGGCCGCGCCACGCGCCTGAAAGGCGATCCCGCCCATCCGGTGACGCAGGGCTTCCTGTGCGCGAAAGTGACGCGCTACCTGGAGCGCGAATACCATCCGGAGAGGCTCCTGCATCCGCTGCGGCGCACCGGGGCCAAAGGCGAAGCGAGGTTTGAGAGAATCTCCTGGGACGAGGCGCTCGGCGAGATCGCCGCCCGGCTGCGCAGCGCGGCGGAGAAATTCGGCGCGGAGTCCGTGCTGCCTTACAGCTACGGAGGCACGCTCGGCTTCCTGCAGGGCGGTTCGATGGACCGGCGCTTCTTTCACCGTCTGGGCGCTTCGCGCCTGGACCGCACGATCTGCGCCGCGGCAGGCGGCGCAGGGCTGATGGAAGCGTACGGGCGCCGGCTGGGCACGCCGCCGGAGGACTTCGTTCACGCCCGCTGCATCATCGCCTGGGGCGCCAATATTCTGTCGACCAATGTCCACCTGTGGCCGTTTATCGTAGAGGCGCGGCGCCGCGGCGCGCGCCTGATCGTCATCGATCCGGTGCGCACCAAAACGGCGAGCCTCGCCGACTGGCATCTGGCGCCCTATCCGGGCTCCGACCTCGCGCTCGCACTCGGCATGATGCACATCCTGTATGAAGAGGGGCTGGCGCGGAAGCTCGACGGGGACGAGAGCCTGCGCGCCCGCGCGGCGGAATTCCCGCCGGAGACCGTGTCGAGGCTGACGGGCATTGCGGCTGAAGACATCCGCCGGCTGGCGCGCGAGTACGCCACGCTCCGTCCGGCTGTGATCCGGCTCAATTACGGCGTGCAGCGCAGCGAGCGCGGCGGGCGCGCCGTGCGCGCCATCAGCCTGCTGCCGGCGCTCACCGGCGCGTGGCAGGAGCGCGGCGGGGGATTCCAGCTCACCACCAGCGGCGCCTTTCAGATCAACCGCGCGGCGCTCGAGCGCCCCGATCTCGGCCCGCCCGCGCGCACCGTGAACATGACGCTGCTCGGGCGCGCGCTCACCGAACTCGATGCTCCGCCCGTCAAGGCGCTCGTTGTATACAATTCCAATCCGGCGGCGATCGCGCCGAATCAGGCGGCCGTGCGCGCCGGGCTGCACCGCGAAGATCTGTTCACGGTGGTGATCGACCATTTCCTGAACGACACGGCGCAGCGGGCCGACATCGTCCTGCCGGCGACGACGTTTCTCGAGCACAGCGACCTGTACTTCGCCTACGGCCATTACTACATGCAACTCGCGCGGCCAGCCGTGCCCGCGCCCGGCGAGTGCAAGCCGAACACCGGGATCTTCCGGCTGCTCGCGCAGCGGATGGGCTTCGACGATCCGTGCTTCCGCGATTCCGACGACGACCTCATCCGGCAGGCGCTCGACACGGACTCGCTGTATCTGGCAGGGATCACGCTCGAGCGGCTCGAACGGGAGCGGTTCGTGCGGCTGAACGTGCCGGAACTGCCGATGGCGGACGCGCTCCCGAATCTGGACGGAGAACCGCTCGAGTATGTGCCGCCGGTGGAAAGCCGGCTGGGGGTTGCCCATGACGGACGCTACCGGTTGGAGCTGGTGAGCTCCAAGGGGCTGGCCGGGCTGAACTCTTCCTTCGGCATGCTGCGGCGCGTGCAGGAGGATTCGGCGGTGCTCGAAATGCATGCGCAGGACGCGGCGGCGCGGGGCATCCGCGACGGCATGGCGGTGGAAGTGTTCAACGACCGCGGATCGGTGCGTTATACGGCGCGCGTGGGCGGCAAGGTGAGGCCGGGCGTGGTCTGGGCGGCGTCCGGGCGCTGGCCGGTGGCGGCGGGCGGAGCGAACGTGAATCTGCTGATCGCCGACCGCCTGACCGACATCGGCGGCGGGCCGGCCTTTTACAATTGCTTGGTGGAGGTGCGGCCGTGCGGCTCGTGATGGCGGCTGCGCTACTGCTGCTCAACGCCGGATGCCGCCAGGCGCGGCATCCGCATCCCGAACTCACCGTGGAAGAGCCGGAGGCGCTGCAGCCCGCGATCGATGCGGCGAATCCCGCCGATGAAGGGCAGTTGCTCGACGGCTTCTACGCGCGCGAACCCGGCGGGTGGCGGTGGTCGGCGCCCGCGTTCACCATCACGCTGGGCGTGCCCGAGCCGCTGCGGGGCAAGGAAGCGCGGATCGAATTCGAACTCGTGATTCCGGAAGCCGGCGCGGCGGATCTGGCTGGACTGACGATCACCGCCAGCAGCGGCGAGCAGAGGCTGGGGCAGTGGCGCGCGCCGGGACCGGGGACGCACACGGCGGTGTTCGCCGTTCCGGGCGCCTTGCTGAACGAAGAGGGCATCCTTGTCGATTTCGCGCTCGACCGCTTCATTCTGCCGCGGGGAAGCGAGGTGCGGCGGCTGGGCGTGATTCCGTCGAAGTTCCGGCTTGTGGCGGCGCAATGAAACGGCTCCGATGGCGCGATGCGTGGCTGGTGCTGCCGGCGCTCTTTGTGCTGGTCTGTCTAGACTGGCACGGGTTGCGGAGCTGGTTTCACCAGGATGATTTCGCGTGGCTGAGCCTGGGCGCGGGCGCGCGCTCGTTCGAGGACTTGCTCGGGGCGCTGTTCCGCCCGGCGGCGCAGGGCACGGTGCGGGTGTTCAGCGAGCGGCTGTTTTTTCTCCTGCTGGAGCGGGCCTTCGGGATGGACCACCGGCCTTTCCACTTGGTGGTCCTGGCGACGCAGGCGGCCAATCTGGCGCTGCTCGGATGGATCACCCTGCGGCTGTCGGGTTCGCGGCTGGCGGCGGCGGCAGCGCCGGCGGTATGGATGGCCGGCGTTGGGCTGGCGGCGCCGATGGCTTGGCTGTCGGCGTACAACCAGGTGCTGACGGCGTTCTGCCTGCTGGCGGCGTTTGCCTGCCTGCTGGAATGGCTGGAGACGGGGCGGCGCAGATGGCTGGCGGCGCAGTGGGTGTTCTTCGTAATCGGTCTGGGATCTCTGGAGGTGGCGGTCGTCTATCCGGCGCTCGCCGGCGCATGGTGCTGGCTGGCGCGGAGAAGCGTGCCGCGTCCGCTGTGGTGGATGCTTGGGGCTGCCGCGGCATTCGCCGCCGCGCATATGGCGTTCATCCCGAAGCAGAGCGAGGGCGTGTACGCGCGGCACTGGGATCTTTCCATGCTGCGGACTTACGGCCAGTACTGGTCTCTGGCGCTGGGAGGCAATCTGGATCCGCCGCAGTGGCCGGTGAGCTGGCTGCCGCGGCGCGCGGTGGCGGTGATCGGAGGGCTGGCGGCGGCGGCGTGGCTCGTGCTCGCGTGGAGGCGGGGAGCGAAGCTGGCGGTGTTCGGCTTCGCCTGGTTCACGCTGGCGCTGGCGCCGGTGCTGCCGTTGCGGGACCATGTGTCGGATTATTACCTGGCCATCCCTTCGATCGGGGTGGCGTGGATTGCGGCGACGGCGCTCCAGGCGGCGTGGGGGCGCGGCGCGCTGACGCTGGCGGCGGCCTTGATCCCGGTCGCGCTGCACTTGTTGTACGCAGGGGCGGCGCACCGGTCCATGGCGGACTGGCGATACGAGCGCGGCGTCAACTCGAAGCGCCTGTACCTCGCGCTGGAACGGGCGATAGAGCTGCATCCCGGCAAGCTGATCGTCTTGACGGGCGTGGACGGCGAGCTGTTCTGGGCGGGCTTTTTCGACTCCCGCCAGTTGCTGCCGCAACGCGTCTGCCTGGATCCGCGCGAGACGGCGGCTGTGTCCGCGCCGGCCGGGTTCGGCGACATCAGCGGCGCAATTTGCACTCCGCCTGAGACCGTTGCCGCCGCCCGGGAAAGGCGGCTGGTTGCCTACCGCTGGATTTCCGGTCGATTGCACGCACAGACGCGGCTGTACGTGCACCGTCTGCCGGAGGAATGGCGGGATCTGCCCCCGGCTGAGATCGATTTGGCCGGCCAGGAGGCTGCCCGCTGGCTGGGTTCCGGCTGGCACCAGGCCGAACCGGGAGGCAGGTGGACCAGCCTGCACGCAGAAGTCACTCTGGCAGCGCCGGATCGAGCCGGGCGCCTCCTCTTCATCACGGCATACCGTCCTGTCGAGCCGCAGGGCGAAGCCGTGCATTTGAGCGTGCGGGTGGACGGCAAGCAGGCTCGGCGATTCCTGCTGCCGCGGCAGAACGCGGCCTTCACGCTGACCGTTGCCCTGCCCGCGCCCGGCGGCAGTCCATCCATGCGGGTGGAACTCGCGATTGACCGCCCCTTCCAGGCGCCCGGCGATGCCAGGCAACTGGGCATAGTGGTGTCCCGGATGCACTGGCAGTAGGGGCGTGGGACGAACGGCCCCATTAAATTTCGTCTTTCTTTGAGAGGATCGGGCGATCTCTGAAACAAATCTGTCGAACTTGCGTCTGTATGGTTACGCCCTAACGATTTTGGTTGCGTCCGCCGATAAGGTGCTGTATCCTGTGAAGCCCTGAGGGATCCGAAAGGATCCGCCGGGACGACGGACGTAAGGGATCTTTGAAAGGCGAAAGCAGCTGGCTGGGCGGGCTGGAATCGGCTCGGTGGCGATGCTTGGAGATCCTGCCGGCAAGGTGCCATGGCGCGGGCGGCGTCGGCGCCTGCCTGACATCCTCCGCTGCGATGGCTGCGGAGGATGGCCCCAGAATTGCTGGTCTATGGTATTCTGACAGATTGCGTCTGTTGATGACGACAGGCGCAGATCAGTCTCTACCAAGATTATATTAGGGATTACTCATAGAAGAAATTTTGAGTAGCCGGCACTGAGATTTTGCAACCTGGTTGCTTCTGTGTCGTCTACTGAGATGCAGGTTAGAGCGGATCAGGAAGAACAAAAGAAGGGAGATGCGGCCATGACGAAGACCGAACTCAACAAGTACAAGCAGATCCTGGAAGCCAAGATGGCCGAACTGTCTCAGGCGGTTCGCGAGCGGGAAGGAATCGCCATCGAGAAGACTCCGGACGCAATTGACGAGGTGCAGCACGCCGCCGAGCGCGAGCTGGCCATCCGCAACCTCGACCGCGAAACGCAGCTCCTGCGCAATGTCCGCGCCGCCTTGCAGCGCATCGCCGACGGCAGCTACGGCATCTGCCTGCGGTGCGACGAGGAAATCAGCCCAAAGCGGCTCAACGCCGTGCCGTGGACGCCGTACTGCATCACCTGCCAGGAATACCTCGACAAGAAACGAGCTGAAGAAGGCGAGTCGATCGAAGAACTGCTGGTCGCCTGACCTCCTCTTCGTCCGGTCTCCCATAAAACCGGGGCGCGGGCAATGCCCGCGCCCCATTTGTTTTCCCTCCTCGGCTTCAGCCCGCCTTCCGCAGCGCAATCACGGAAAACATCCTCCCGGCCGCAGCCCCGTCCCTTCTCCAGGAGTGGAATTGCGCACCCCCGCAGCAGGTGCAGACTTCGGCCAAGTCGATGTGCTCCGCCTCCAGACCCGCAGCCACCAACTGGCGCTCAAGCGCCCGGCGCAAGTCGATGTGGGTTCTGCGGTCAAGGTCGTTCCTTTCCGGGAACCAGTCCCGGAATTGTACGGCCACTTCGGGACCCACTTCGTAGCAGCATTCTCCAATGGCGGGACCGAGGGCAGCCAGCAGGTCCTCCGGGCGGCTGTCGAAGCGCTCTCCCAATAGGCGCACAGCTCCCATGGCGATGCCCTTCGCCGCCCCGCGCCAGCCCGCGTGAACGGCGGCGGCGGCGCGGCGCACGGGATCGAGCAGGAGCAGGGGCACGCAGTCGGCGGTTTTCACGGCAAGCCGGGTATCCGCCACGCTCGTGGCAATGCCATCGGCTTCGATGCCGGGCTGCCACTGTTCGGCTGGGATCACTCGCGCCGAATGCACCTGTTTCAGTTCCAGCCACGGACGCGGAGGATCGGCCTGTGCGGTTCCGAAGCAGTGATCGGCGCAGCCGCTCTCCGCGAGCAGGGAGGAAAAGTAGCAGCCGTTGGATGCGAAAACGCTCACGCCGCCGGGTTCTGCGTCTGGGCGATCATGACCCGCTTCTTGAACTCTTCCAGCATCGATTCGTCGAGCCGTACTTCCGTGGGCCGGCGGACGAGGCTCATCTGGTCGATCTTATCCTGCAGCTTCAGCAACCCGTAAAAGAGATTTTCGGGCCGCGGCGGGCAGCCGTAGACGTAAACATCGACGGGCACGATCCTGTCGACTCCCTGCAGGACGGCGTATGTGTTGAACGGCCCGCCGGCGCTGGAGCAGGCGCCCATGGAGATCACCCACTTGGGCTCCGGCATCTGGTCGTAGATGCGCTTGAGCACGGGGGCCATTTTCAGCGTGACCGTGCCGGCGACGATCATCAGGTCGGACTGGCGCGGGCTGGGGCGGAAGACCTCGGCGCCATAACGCGCGATGTCGAATCGGGAAGCCGAACCCGCGATCATTTCGATGGCGCAGCAGGCGAGGCCGAAAGTCAGCGGCCACAGCGAGGATTTCCTGGCCCAATTGAAGACGTAATCGACCGACGTCACCAGGAAGTTCCGCTCGTTGACGTTTTCCAGGTACATGAGGTCTCCGTGCTCGTATTGTATATCAAGAGGTACGGCTCCGGTTCGACCTGTTGCGCCCGCCCGCGGCGCTCTGGGATTCTGAAGGCGATGCGGCGGCTTGCGGCTTTCCTCTGGCTGGCCCTGGCAGCGCCGGCTCAGCCTCCGGCGGAGTTGTACAAACAGGCGGTGGACCTGCATCAGCAGGGGCGCCTGGAAGAGGCGGCGGCTCTGTATCAGCGGGTGCTCGAGGCGCATCCGGAATCGGTGGTCGCACGCTCCAATCTGGGCGCCGCCCTCAGCGCGCTCGGGCGCTTTGACGAGGCGATCGAAGCCTACCGGATGGCGCTCGCGCGCAATCCCGCCAATACGGGCGTGCGGTTGAACCTGGCCATCGCGCTTTACAAAAAGGGCGAGTTCGCCTCCGCCGCAGCCGAGTTCGCCGAGGTGAGGCTGGCGGAGCCGGAAAACCGGCAGGCGCTGCTGCTGCTGGCCGATACCTACCTGCGCCTCGGCGAGCATCTGAAGCTGATCGCCATGCTCGAGCCGTTCGCGAGGTTCCATCCCAATGACGATGCGGTGTCCTACCTGCTCGGCATGGCGCTGCTGCGCGACGGTCAACTGGATAAAGGGCAGGTGGTGATCGACCGCCTTCTGCGGCGCGGCGATTCGCCCGAGGTGCAACTGCTGATCGGAGCCTCGCAGCTCTCCGCCGGCGATTACGGAGCGGCGCTGAAGACGCTGGAAAAGGCGGCCGCCGCTGCGCCCGCTCTGCCGGGATTGCAGACGCTGCTCGGCATGGCGCGCATGGAGAACGACGACAACGCGGGAGCGAAGGCGGCGTTCCGCCTCGCGCTCGAGCAGGACCCGAACGACTTCGAAGCGAACCTGAGGCTGGGCGCAATTCTCCGGATGGAAAACGAGCACGCCGCTTCCCTGCCCTTGATCGAGAAGGCGCTGCGGCTGCGCCCGGCGGCGCTCTCGGCGCGGTACCAAAAAGCCGCGCTGCTGACAGCCCTGGGCCGCAATCAAGAGGCGTTGCCGCTGCTGGAGGCGCTGGTCCGGGAGAGCCCGTCGTTCACCGAAGCGCATCTGCAACTGGCGCAGGTGTATTTCCGGCTCGGGCGCCGCGAAGACGGGCAGCGCCACCGCGCGATCGTGCTTGAGCTTCAGGAAAAGGAAAGGCAGGCGTCGCGTCCCAAGCCGTGAGAGGCGTCCCTGCACGGCGCACAGCAAGGTTGCGCCCGGCTGTGAGCCTGCGCTTCGCCTCCGGACAAGCCCAGCCGGATGCCGGGCGGCTCTCCCCGGTGTTTCAGTCGAGGCGATCGGGTTCGTAGGGGCGGTAGCCGTGCGCGGCGAGCAACTGGCGGGCGCGGGCATCGTCGGCGCCGGTGACGTAGAAAAAAGCCCCGTGCAGTGCGCGGCGGAAGAGGAAGCCGCCCATGTAGAGGTCGGCTTCCACCAGATAATCGATGCCTACGCCGGTGAGCAGGTCTTCGAGCGCCTTCGCCTCGCGGAGGCGTTTGGCGATGTAGAGCAGGATCAGCTCCTGCTCGCCGAAAAATGCCTCGTCGCGGCGCATCGCTTCCGTTCCCAGCCTAGGAAAAAAGAGGACAGGAACACAATTGCCCGTTCCCGCCGGCGCCCGCCTGCGCCCCCGGCGCGGGCGCCCCGACCGGTCCGCAAGGCTGTGCCGCAGTCCTGCCTCGCGCGAAATGCCATAGACTGGGAACGGCGCGGCCGCTGAGGCGGCGGAACTTGATCCGGCACGCGGGACTGCCGCGTGCGGCCGGGGCATGGAAATGGAAGTGGAATAGCCGTGTTTCTGCTCGCATCCGCACTTGTCATCGCCGCTGCCAGTCCGAACGGGCAGGTGAGATTCGAGCTGGCATCCGGCATGACCTATTCCGTCAAGCTCGCCGGGCGCACGGTGATCGAGCCGTCGCGGCTGTCGATCACGGTGGACGGCGTCGACATCGCCGCCGGCGCGAAGCCCGGACGCACTGCCAGCCGGAGGATCCGGGAAAGCTTCCCGTGGCTGGGGGCGCACGCGGTTGCCGTTGCCGACTGCAACGAATTTTCTCTCCCTGTCTCGGGCCGTATTCCCTACACGGTGCAGATCCGCGCCTGCAACGACGGCGTCGCGTTCCGCACCATCGTCCCCGGCGCCGGGAGCCGGGTACCGGACGAGGCCACCGTCTTCCGCCCGGCGGCAGGCAGCACGGTGTGGCATCACGATCTCGAAGGCCACTATGAAGCGCTTCACAAGCGCAGCCGCATCGAGGAGATTCCGCCGGAGGAGTGGCTCGCCCCGCCGGTCACCTTCCGCCTTCCTGATGGCGGCGGCTATGCTTCCATTACCGAGGCGGGACTGGCTCATTACGCGGGCATGGCGCTGCAGGCGGACGGGCATGGCGCCCTGCACGCGCGGCTCGGCCACGCGCATCCGCCAGGCTATCCCTTTCGGCTTCGCTACAAGGACGACATTGAGCGGCTCTCGAAGCCAGCCGCTGTCAGCGGAACCATCACGACTCCGTGGCGCGTGATCCTCACGGGGTCCGGCCTCAACTCCCTGGTCAACGCGGATCTGGTCTGGACGCTCGCGCCGCCGCCTGACCCCAAGATCTTCCCCCAAGGGGCGGCGACGCCGTGGGCGAAGCCCGGGCGCGCCGTCTGGAAGTATCTGGACGGGGGCCGGAATGACGCAGCCACCGTCCGCGAGTTCTCCCGGCTGGCGGGGCGGCTCGGGTTTGAATACCAGGTGGTGGAAGGATTCTGGCAGAAATGGACTGAGGAGGAGCTGCGCGATGTCATTGCGGACTCGCGCCGGCACGGCGTCGGGCTCTGGTTGTGGAAGCACAGCCGGGAGCTGCGCGATCCGGAATCGCGCTCGCGATTTTTCGGCCTCTGCCGCCGAGTGGGCGCCGCGGGGGTCAAGATCGACTTCTTCGATCATGAGGCCAAAGAGGTGGTGGAGCTGTATGAGACGCTTCTGCGGGAAGCAGCCGCGCGCCGGCTGCTGGTGAACTTCCACGGCGCCAACAAGCCAACGGGGGGGGCGCGGACATGGCCGAACGAGCTGACGCGCGAGGCGGTCCGCGGCATGGAATCGCGTAAGTCGCCCAGAGCCCGCCACGATGCCACCATCCCCTTTACACGCCTCCTGGCCGGTCCCGCTGACTATACCCCGGTTCACTTTGGCGAACGCCGGAACGACACCACTTGGGCCCATCAGATCGCCACTGCCGTGATCTTCACGTCGCCTCTGCTGACTTACGCAGCCCACCCGGCGGCGATTCTGGCCAATCCTGCGGTGGACGTGATTCGGGCGATTCCCGCCGTCTGGGACGAGACGCGCGTCCTGCCCGGGTCTGAGATCGGCGAAGCGGCGGTCTTCGCCCGCAGAAAAGCAGACGAATGGTTCATCGCCGCGGTGAACGGGGAAACCGCCCGGCGGGTGGAGATCCGCCTGGACTTTCTCCGCGCAGGGAGCTGGAAGGCGCAGCTTGTCAGGGACGCAGGCGCAGCCGGGGATTCCGTGTCCGTGGAGACGCTGGTTGTCCGTAAGGGCGCCCGCTGGGCCATCGACCTGCTGCCGGGGGGCGGCTTCACCGCACGGATCTCGAGGCAGTGAATCCCTCTGCATGCCCGCATGCGCCTGAGCGCGCTGGAAGAGGAGCGGGCGCGCAGCCCGTCCGGATTTCCAGGCGGCACGGCAAAATCCCTGAGAATGGCGTCCCCCTGGAACCACAATCCTGTTGATGCTACTCGACAGGACGGCGCCGGCGCCGCTCACCGATAGCCAGATCCTGCACTGGCTCGCTCTGATCCTGACCCCCGGGCTGGGAACTAGGCGGGCGATGAGGCTGCTGGAGCATTATGGTTCGCCGGAGCTGATCCTGCGGCTGGATGCCCGGGAACTGGAAGCGGCGGGGGTGGCGCCGGCGGTGGCCAGCAGCATGGCGGCAGGCTGCTCCTACACGCCGGCGGCAGAGGCAGCCGAGCGGGCGAAACGCATGGGGGCGGAGGTGATCCCGTGGTGCGATCCCCGCTACCCGCCCAGGCTGCGGGAGATCTATGACCCGCCGGTAGTGCTGTTCGCGTTGGGGCGGCTGGAACTGCTGGGCACAGTAATGGTCGCGCTCGTCGGCAGCCGGAGCCCGACGGCGTACGGGCAGGCGGTCGCGGAGCGGCTCGGAAGGGATCTGGCGGCGGCGGGAGTGACGGTGGCGAGCGGGATGGCCCGGGGCATTGATACGGCGGCGCACCAGGGCGCGCTGGCGGCTGGAGGAGCAACGGTGGCGGTGTTCGGCTGCGGTCTCGATGTGATCTATCCGGCGGAGAACCGGGCTCTGGCGGAAAGGATTGCGCGGGAGGGGCTGCTGCTGAGCGAGTTCCCGCCGGGCACGCCCGGGCACGCGCAGAACTTCCCCGTCCGCAACCGCGTGATCAGCGGCATGAGCGAAGGCGTCGTGGTGGTGGAAGGCAAGCAGTACAGCGGAAGCCTGATCACGGCGCGCCTGGCATTGGATCAGAACCGCGAGGTGTTCGCCGTGCCGGGCAATATCACGAACCCCGCCAGCTTCGGCCCGAACCTCCTCATCAAGCAGGGTGCGCAACTCGTCCAGTCGCACCAGGACATCCTCGATGGCTTGGGAGCGGAGGCGCGGCTCCGCCTGGCCCGGCAACAGGCCCTGCCAATGGCCGGGACCCAGGTTCAGGCGGTCGCGCCGATGTCCCACATCAGCAAAGAAGTCGTTCGTTTTCTTACCGTTGACAAACCTGTCCATCTCGATGAGCTGATCGAAGCCCTCCCCCATGCCTCGCCCTCGGAACTGATTGCCGTGCTGTTTGAGCTGGAGGAAGCGGGCCTGGTCCGCCAACTGCCGGGTAAAAGTTATGTTAAGGTATGGAGCGAGTAGCCGCCGCGGACGGGGCTGGTTCTTCGAGCGATCTGCCGCTGGGCCGTTTCCGTCTGTCCGGCTTCAACCGCTATGGCGAAATCTCTGGTCATCGTCGAGTCCCCGGCCAAGGCCAAAACGATCGGGAAGTACCTGGGCAAGGACTTCACGGTCAAGGCCAGCCTGGGGCACATTAAGGATCTCCCCAAGAACCAGTTGGCCGTTCAGGTGGACGACGGCTTCGAGCCCACCTACGTGGTGATTGAGGGCAAGAAGAAGCTGATCGAGGAGCTGCGGAAAGCGGCGCACTCAGCTGAGGCTGTCTATCTGGCGGCCGACCCGGACCGGGAAGGCGAGGCCATCTGCTTCCATCTGCAGGAAGAGCTCCGGCCGAGGAAGGGGAGCAGGCGCGCCATCCATCGCGTCACGTTCAACGAGATCACGGCGCCTGCGGTGAAGGCGGCATTCCTGCGTCCCCGTCCGGTGGACATGAATTTGGTGAACGCGCAGCAGGCGCGGCGCGTGCTGGACCGCCTGGTGGGATACAAGATCAGCCCGCTTCTGTGGGACAAAGTGCGTCGGGGTCTCTCGGCAGGCCGCGTGCAGACCGTGGCGCTGCGGCTGATCACGGACCGTGAAAAAGAGATCCGGGACTTCGTCCGGCGCGAGTACTGGACCATCGGCGTGCACCTGGCGGCGAAGAGGCCCCCGGTGCTGAAGACACAGCTCGCCAAGCGGGACGGGGCCAACCTCGACATCCCGGACCAGGAGGCGGCGGAGGCCGTCACCCGGGCGCTGGAGCACGCGCAGTTCACCGTGCAGTCGGTGGCGACGCGTGAGAAGCGCCGCAACCCGGTGCCGCCGTTCATCACCTCCACCCTGCAGCAGGAGGCGGCGCGCAAGCTGCGGTTCAGCGTGAAGCGGACGATGATGCTGGCGCAGCGGCTGTATGAGGGCGTCGATCTCGGTCCGGAAGGGTCGGTGGGCCTCATCACCTACATGCGCACGGACTCGACGCGGGTGAGCGACGAGGCGCTGCGCGAGGTGCGCGGCTTCATTGAGACGCGCTTCGACAGGCGGTATCTGCCCGAATCGCCCAACTTCTACCGCTCGAAGAAGGGCGCGCAGGACGCGCATGAGGCGATCCGCCCGACGTCGGTGTGGCGGGATCCGGACGCCGTGGCGGCGTTCCTGAGCGAGGACGAGCTGAAGCTCTACCGCCTCGTCTGGCAGCGCTTCATCGCCAGCCAGATGACGCCCGCCCTCTACGATCAGACGACCATCGAAGTGACTGCCCGCGGCAGCGACGGCGCCGCCTACCTGATGCGCGCCACCGGCAGCGTGCCGAAGTTCGATGGCTTCCAGGCGATCTACCGGGAGGGCAAGGACCAGAAGGATGAAGAGGACGAGGAAGAGCAGACGCGGCTGCCCGCCGTCGAGCAGGGCGAGGTGCTGAAGCTGCGCTCCATCCATCCCGAGCAGCACTTCACTGAGCCCCCGCCGCGCTACACGGAAGCCATGCTCGTCAAGGAGCTGGAAGCCGACGGCGTCGGGCGGCCATCGACCTACGCGTCCATCCTGACCACCATTCAGGACCGCGAGTATGTGAAGAAAGAGGGCGGCAAGTTCGTGCCCACGGAGCTCGGCATGATCGTTTCCGACCTCCTGGTGGAGAATTTCTCCGACATCTTCGACGTGAAATACACGGCGTCGATGGAGGAGGAGCTTGACGAGATCGAAGAGGGAAGACGCAACTGGCGCGACCTGATGCGCGAGTTCTTCGAGCGCTTCCAGAACGATCTGGCGCGCGCCGAGCAGGAGATGCGCGACATCAAGCGCATGGAGATGCCCACCGACCAGACGTGCGACAAGTGCGGCCGGCCGATGGTCATCAAGTGGGGCAAGCACGGCTCATTCCTGTCCTGCTCCGGCTACCCTGAATGCACCAACACGCGCCAGATGACGCGAGGACTGCACGAGCTCAACGGCGCCGCCGAAGGCGAGGTGGTGCAGGTGAGCGAGCAGGACGAGACCGAGTACTGCCCGAACTGCGGCCGCGCCATGGTGCTGAAGAAGGGACGCTTCGGCTCGTTCCTCGCTTGCTCGGGCTATCCCGACTGCAAGACGACGAAGCAGCTCGGACAGGCGCAGAAGAAGCCCGATGTGCCGCTGGAAGAGAAGTGCCCCGAGTGCGGGCACCATCTGGTGATCAAGTCGGGGCGCTTCGGCGAATTCACCGCCTGCTCCAACTATCCGAAGTGCAAATACGTCAAGCAGCAGACCATCGGGGTGCCCTGCCCGCAGTGCGGCCAAGGCGAGCTCGTGCAGCGCCGCTCGAAGCGGGGCAAGACCTTCTACGGCTGCAGCCGGTATCCGGAATGCGATTTCGTGGCGTGGGCGCGTCCGGTGCTCGAGAAGTGCCCCGAATGCGGCTCGCCATATCTGGTGGAGAAACAGCTGAAGAAAGGCCATGTAGTGGCCTGCCCGCAAAAGGGTTGCAAGTACCAGCGGGACGCCGCGCCGGCGGAGGCGCCGGCGCGCGCGTAGGCGCCGCGCTCCCCTGTTCGAGCGAGTCCAGCAATCGCGCAATTTCCGTGCTGAAGCGAAGCGGGACGCCGCGCCGCCGCCGCCACCAGGAGCGCGATTCCCTCCTTGCATGTAGAACTTCCGCGCAGGGATGAAATCGCAACTTGAACTCTCCGGCGCCCGTGCGTTGGCAGCCATGGCGGGCGATGCCGCCCTCCTTGGGCTGCTCCGCCTGTCCTCCGCCCGCCGCAGCCCGTCAAATCCGCGCCTCAAAAGCTCCCGCACTGGCATATCACGCCTATACTGTAGGAAGGATGAGCCTGTACTTCTCCATCGGATCGCCCGCCACGGACCTGACCCTGGACGAGCTGAAGGCCGCCGTCTTCCGCACGCTCGACGCCCTGGGACCGCGCCGGCGCGTGCTGGCGCTGCCGCCCGACATCACGCGGGTGCACTCGCGCGCGGGCGAGATCACGCGCCTCGTCTACGACTACTACGGCGACCGGCTGAAGGCGGTCCTGCCGGCGATCGGAACGCACGTGCCGATGACGCCGTCGGAGATCGAACACATGTTTCCGGGCGTGCCGCACTCGCTGTTCCATGTGCACGACTGGCGCAATGGCATCGTGACGCTGGGCGAGGTGCCGGCGGAATACGTGAAGCAGCAGTCCGGCGGCCTGGTGGATTTCGCGTGGCCGGCGCAGGTCGACAAGCTCCTCGTTGAGGGCGGCTTCGACCTGATTCTGTCGATCGGCCAGGTAGTGCCGCATGAAGTGATCGGGATGGCCAACTACACGAAGAACGTCTTCGTGGGCACGGGCGGCCGCGAGGGGATCAACAAGAGCCATTTTCTCGGCGCCGTCTACGGGATGGAGAAGCTGATGGGCCGCGCCGACAATCCCGTGCGGCGCGTCATGAACTACGCGGCGGAGAAGTTCGCGCGCCATCTGCCGATCGTGTATCTGCACACGGTGGTAGGCAAGAACGCCTCGGGCAGGCTGGCGATCCGGGGCTTTTATGCCGGCGACGACGACCAGTGCTTCCTTCGGGCGGCCGAACTGAGCCTGAAGGTGAACTTCGTGATGATGGAGCGGCAGATCCAAAAGGCGGTGGTGTATCTGGATCCCGGCGAGTTCCGCAGCACGTGGCTCGGCAACAAGGCTGTTTACCGCACGCGCATGGCGCTGGCTGATGACGCGGAGCTGATCGTGCTCGCGCCGGGCGTGAAGGAGTTCGGCGAGGATCCGGGCATCGACCAGCTCATCCGCAAGTATGGATACGTAGGCACGCCGCGGGTGCTGGAAGCGGTGAAAAAAAACGCGGATTTGGCCGACAACCTGAGCGCGGCGGCGCACCTGATTCATGGGTCTTCGGAAGGACGGTTCCAGATCGTTTACTGTCCGGGGCACCTGACGCGCGAGGAGATCGACGCGGTGAACTTCAAGTACGCGGATCTGGACGCGATGATGAAGCGCTACAACCCGGCAAGGCTGAAAGACGGCTGGAACGTGGTCGACGGCGAGGAGGTGTTCTACATCTCGAACCCTGCGCTCGGGCTCTGGGCGTGGCGGGGGCGGTTCGAACAGTAACGGCTCCGCAACGCGCCTTGGCGCCGCGCGGGATCCGTGAGCCGTTGCAGCACGCGGGACCCGTTGGCTATACTGAAAAAGCCAGCCGGTTCTGTGGGCGCGTAGCTCAACTGGCAGAGCAACTGACTCTTAATCAGTAGGTTGCAGGTTCGATTCCTGCCGCGCTCACCATT
>DYJN01000030.1 GCA_020723085.1 Arcobacter sp. | reverse complement strand
GCGTCCGCCGCCTCTGCCGGCGCCACAGGATGCTCCAGCGCCTCCAGCAGCCGGAAAGCCACGCGCTCCGGCTCCACGCCCAGCATCAGCGCCACGCGCCGCCTCGTCCCCAGCACCCCTGCCACCACCGGCGCGTCGAAGCCCTTCACCCGCTCGAACCGCATCGCCGGTCCCGCCGGCGCGGGCGGCATCACCGGCACGCCCGCCCCTGTCTTCCGGTACACCCCAGCCAGTTCCGCCTCCGGATCCACCGGCACGGACATTGAAACAAGTTCTCCGGGAATTGTTCCAAGGTACTCCAGCGCCGTTCTCAGGTCGCAGATCTCTTCCGCTCGCATTCCTCTCTGGCTCCTCACCGCCCCGGCTGCGCCTTCAGGCGTTCGTCGAGAAACGCCAGCGCCATCGCCCGCACCACCGCGCTCTGGAAATCCGGCCCTCCGTGCCCCGCGCCGGCGATCTTGTGAAACACCGCCGGCACGCCCGCCTTCCGCAACGCCTCAAAGAGCAGCTCGCTCTGATGCGCCGGAACCAGCGGGTCCCGCTCCCCGTGCAGGATCAGGAATGGCGCGTCGTCCCGGCTGGCATACGTCACGGGGTTGGCCCGCGCCGCCTTCTCCCGGTTCTCCTGAATCGGTCCGCCGATCAGTTGCGATTCCGGCGACCCGGCGGGATCGTGCCTCATCCCGCCCGGCAGCGCGTGCGCGTCCATTTGCAGGAAATCCGTCGGTCCGAAGAAATCCACCACCGCCTGCACGCGCGCCGAAACCTTCGCGTCATCCTCCGCCCCTTCCAGTTCCGCCACGCCCGCGCTCACCCCCAGCAGCGCCGCCAGATGCGCGCCCGCCGACGCCCCCCATGCCGCCATCCTGTCCGCGTCCAGTCCGTACTCGCCCGCGTGCCGCCGCAGCCACCGCACTGCCGCCTTCGCGTCGTGGATCTGCGCCGGGAACTTCGCCTCCTGGCTCAGCCGGTAATTGAACGCCGCCACCGCATAACCGTGCCGCGTCAGCCACAGCGCGCCGCGCGCCTGCCCGTCGTCCTTGCTCCCTGCGCGCCATGCGCCTCCGTAAATCCACGCCACCACCGGCAGCGGACGCGCGCCTCTCTCCGGCAGGTACAGATCCAGCAACAACTCCTTGCCGCCGGGCTTCGCGTATACGAGGTCTTTCACCACCTTCACGCCAGGCGGCGCCTGCGCGTGCGCGAGCAGTCCGGAAAGGATCACGACACCCGGCAGCAGTCTTCCTCGCATGGATGCGCTCTCATCATACGCCCCTCGGATGTGGCGCTGAAGTGGCGGAACGCCTGCGGTTCCAGGCTCGGAGACGCTCTGGCCGCAACCGGTTCCTCCGCCGGGCTTTCATCGGCAGGGCGCGCGTACTTTGCCCAGCCGCACAGCCCTCAGAAATCTCCTGCCGGCGGGGGTGGACTCCCCGGCGGAGATCCGGCATGCGGTTCCGCGCTTCGCTTCTGACAGCCCCCGTCCGGGCGCCCGCCCCCTGTAGACCGTGCTGTCCGCCACCGGGAGCGGGCGCCGGTCACCGCTCAACGGCAGGCGCCGGATGGCGGCTCGAAAACCCCGGGCAGGCAGCGCGCCGGGAAGCTGCGGCAGGCGCCGGATAGCAAGTGGGGCCGCTTGAGTCCGCTTCCGGAGCAAAGCTCTCCGGCTCTCTCCCGAGCCGTCGCCGAGCCCCCGATAGCCCACAAACGACCCCGAAAAAAATGCGTTCTGACCAAGGCCCCTGGGCGTAAAATGAGAGCCATCGGAAGTGCGGTCAGCGCATTCCTGAACCGCATCAAGAACCACGGAGGAGGACATGTTTTGCAGAATCTGCGGCACACAAAATCCGCCGGGCGCCCCTTTCTGCACGGGCTGCGGAGCCAGCCTTGAGCCGCCCCCCTATCAGAGTTCGCCACCGCCCCCGCCATCACCGGCGCCCGCCGCCGGTGAGCGCTCTGCGCCGGGTTCGGCTCCCGCTTTGGCCAGCCTTTGGCATCGCGGCATAGCGGCGGTCCTGGACACGGCGCTCGTCATCGCCCTGTTCTTGGTGGCGGGGATGTGGACTGCGCGCAAGGCGGGCGGCATCACGGAAATGGGCTTTTCGCTCCACGGCGCGCCGGCGTTGGCGGTGATGGCGGTGACGCTCGCTGGGGCGTTTCTGTACATGTGGCTGGCCGAGGCCCTGTTTGGCGCCACCATCGGGAAAGCGCTGATGAGGGTCCGCGTGATTCGCGCCGGAGGCGGCACGTGCGGTTTCAGAGCTTCCCTGGTGAGGAACCTGCTGAGGCTCGTCGACGGCATCGGCTTTTACCTTGTCGGCCTGACCGCCGCCTTGATATCGAAGTCGAGGCAGCGTCTGGGCGACATGGCGGCGGACACCGTGGTCGTGGGGACCAGCACGGGCGCCGCGGCGCGCACGGTGCTGGCGGTGCTGTGGGTTGCGCTGATTGTCGGAGGCTCCTGGAGTGCATACCGGCTGCGCCGGGATTTTCCCACCTCTCCAGCGGAAACCGCCGTGGGCGCATCGGGCGAGGAGCCGCCCGGGCTCAGCCTGCGCACCACCGGCAAGCTCAGCCTCGTCCGCTTCCGGTTCCGCGAAAGCGAGGATGGACCGGTGCGTCCCCCTGGTCCTTACAAGCCTGCCGGCACCGTTTTTATGAGTTACGATACCGTCGGTTACTCCACCGGCGATGACGGGCGCCCGGATCTGGTCTTTGAAGTGACTGCACACGATCCCGGGGGGTTGGCGTTGCATCCGCCATGGGAAGGCGGATTTTCGGGCCTCCTGAAGCCGGGTTCTCCCGTGGATGGCAGCTTCAAGGTGAACCTGCCGGATTACGTCCCGGGCGGAGTCTGCCGCCTCACGATCAAGGTTCGCGACCGGATCGCCAACGAGGAGGCGGAACTGACGGCGCCGTTCGTGGTCGAAGCGCCGCCGGTCGCGCCTGCTTCGGAACTCGAGGTGCGCGATTTTCACCTCTCGCTCTCGAAGGACGGACCACCCGCCGACCCGCCCGTGCTGGAGGGCTCCGGCGCCATCTACATGAGGTGCTATGTGCATGGACTCCAGTTCCGCGGCGATGAAATCGACATGAAAATGGCGCTCCGCGTAATCGATCCCTCGGGCAGTACGGTCCTGGACAAGGACGACTTCCTGGTCCTTCGCGAGTCCTACGCTTACCACCCGCCATCGTTTCGCGTCACTGTGAATGCCCACGTCTCACTGCCTTCCGGGGTTCCGAAAGGGGAGTATCGGGAGATCTACACGCTTACTGACCAGATTGCGAGCCGGTCGCTGACCCGCGAAGCGCGTTTCCTAGTCAAGTGACGGTTACCCCATCCTGCGGTTCCGCCGCTCGCCGCGCGAAAACCATGATTCCCGCGATGCGCCAGGGCAGCGGAAGCCGGCACGGGCGGGAGCGGTTCTGTCTCACCCGGCGTCAGAATGTCCAAGTCGCGCGGCCAGTCTCCTTCCGGCTGGAAATGCTTCACGTTCTGCGTGATGATGGCATGCGCGCCACAACACACTGCTGCCGCGAGGACGTGGCGGTCCTTCGGGTCGTTTGTCATCGCCTCCACCAGGCGCTCGTAACCGGTGACGCTGGCATCCTCGAACGCGGACTCCATGGCGCCGATCCTCCGCTCCGCCTGCGCCGGCGTGTAGCCCATCCGCTGCAGAGTGGATCGAAGCTCACGGAGAATGCCCGGAGACCATTTCGGTATGTAGAACGCCGGATCTTCAGCGAGGCGCAGCAACGTGTCGCACAGAGGCATCGGCGCCAGTACGCAGGTGTCGAGAACCGCGATATAGGGATTACTCTGCGCGATCATCCGGCGGCTCCAACTCGTAGAGACCGTCCTCAGCCTCGCTTCGGGTCAGCTGATCGAGGATCTTGCGCCGGTTGGAATCCCGCTTTGCTTTGTAAGCCAGCAGGTCGCGGACATAAATCCGGCGGTGCGTTCCTACCATGTGATGCGGAATCTCGCCCCGCTCCAGCAGCTTGATCAGAAACTGCCGCGAGACGCCCAGCATCCGCGCCCCCTCCACCGTCGTCAGTTGCGCGTCGTTCTGCACGATCGCGACGGATTTCCCCTCGCACAAGTCCGCGATCAGTTTCACCAGAAACTCGTAAAGCGAGACGGGAAGCTTCTGCGTCCTGCCGTCCGGACCCACCAGCTCGGCGCGGCTTCTCTGAATCTTTTGATAGAGTTCCAGCACCTGCTTCTGGTCGGTCTCCGAAATCGCCAGTGGTGGCCGGGCTTCTTCCTTGCCGATCATGGCTCTTCTCCCATCCGTATTATATGCTTTATCTGCTATAAACGCTATAGATGACCCAAGCCTTGAGTCAATTTCACCTCTGCCAAACCCTGTCTCGGCGGAACTTTCTCCAGCGAGCCGGGCAGTTCCTTCGGCAGCTCAGGGGCGCCTCATCGCCGTCCGGGCTCGGCACGGGATCGGACGCATTGGAGCGCTGAAAGCAGTCAACTCCGCTTCAGACGAAGTTCCCAGCGTCGTGCAAGCCGCTTTCAAGCTCAGCGCCTGCAGGTTGCCCCCTCTCCTGCAACGGGCATCCCGGGCAACTGGCGCTGCCCTTCGAGAGCAGTCTCCGGCTTAGCGCGATGCCTCGTGCGCCGGACATTCCTGCGGTCAGGGACGGATCCGCCCGCAACAGTTTCGGTCGCGCTTTGGCAAACACGGGATTCTTCGCCGCACTCACGCCGCCGGCATCGCCGCCGCGCCAAACGCCAAAAGCCGCTTCATTGTCATGGTTGGCTTCCATCTTGCGTTCTCCGCCGGCACCCCCGGGGCTTCCGCCATGCGTAGAATTGAGGCGAGCAGGACCGCCTCCCATGCGCGCAAGCCACGCCGCTCTCCTTCTGCTTCTCGCTCTCCGCTCCTCCGCTCAGCCTCTGCCCGATACGGCGCCGCTCGAATTCCGCGGCGATCCCGCCGCCGCGATGATCCAGGGCATCGGACGCTACCTTGAACGCATCCGCCCCTGGTTCGCCGCCCGCCGCAATCCCGACCCTCACGAACTGCGCCGTCTGATCGGCGCCATCGACCGCCGCGCCGATCCCGTGCGGCTGGAACTCGTCTCCACCATGGACGAGCCCGCCGTGCTCGCCTCCGGCGACACGTTTGAGGTCCTCGCCGTCCGCTGGTCCGTGCTCGACGGCATGGACGCCGAGGGGCTCTATCTGCGCCTGCGCGCCGCGCCCCGCCACCTCGTCATCTTTCTTCCTGAAACGGACCGCCTCCCCGAGGAGTGCCTGGAGATCTTCGACTTCGCCGCCGCCGGCGCCGATGTCCTCGTCCCGCTCCTGTTGAGCAGTTCCCAGCCGCCTCCGCCCGCCCCCGGGGGTTGGGCCAAGGATCAGACCGAGCGCGAGTGGATCCTGCGAATGGCCTTCCCCCTGGGACGCCACCCGCTTGGCCTCGAAGTGCAGAAAGTTCTCGCCTTCACCGACTGGTGGAAGCAGCGCTATCCCGGCCGAGAGGTCGAGACCGCCGGCGCGGGCGACGGCGCCTGGATCGCCGCATTCGCCGCCATCCTCGATCCCCGCATCGCGCTGGTCGAAACGGGCCATCTCGGCGTCGAGCCCGCCGCCTACCGCACGCAGCCCCTCTACCGGAACATTTTCGGCTTTGCGCGTTTTTTTGGCGAAATGGACATCCGCGCGCTCCTGCGCGGGCGCCTCGGCAACGCCCCCCGCGCCATGCCTTCTCCGTTGAAGCTCGCCCGCCGCGATCCCGAGCCGCGGCGCCTCCGCAACCTCCGCCGGATGGAAGACTTCCTCCAGCGCCTCGCCCGGCGCTCCCGCCGCGTGCGCGATGAGCTGTGGTCGAACATCCGCGGCTCGACCCCCGAGCAATGGCGCCGCGCCGCCGCGCCCCTCGAACGCCGCATCCGCGAGGAGATGCTCGGCGAACTCCCTCCGGAATCCACGCCGCCCCATCCCCGCTCGCGCCCGCTCCCTCCGGCTCAGGACTGCCGTGGCTGGGAGGTCATGCTCGATGTCCGCCCCGAGTTCTTCGCCTACGGCGTGCTCCTCCTGCCCGCGCGCATGACGGAGAGCCGCGTCCCGCTCATTGTCGTCCAGCATGGGCTCGAGGGCCGTCCCCAGGATCTGTTCGGACAGAAGCCGGACTCCCGCGCCTTTGCCGTCTACCGGAATTGGGCCGAAACGCTCGTCCGCGGAGGCTGGGCCGTCTATCTGCCCCAGAACCTCTACACGGGCGATTTCCGGCATCTGATCCGCATGGCCCATCCCCTCGGGCTGACGCAGTACTCCTTCATCCGCGAACAGTACCGCGCCGCGCTCGAATGGCTCGTCTCGCTTCCCTTCATCGACGCCGGCCGCATCGGCTTTTACGGCATCTCCTACGGCGGCAAGACGGCGCTCCGCGTGACCCCCTTCGATTCCCGCTTCCGCGCCGTCGTCTGCGCCGGAGATTTCAATGAGTGGGTCGGCAAGATGGTCTCCATCGAAGAGCCCTGGAGCTACATGTTCACCGGCGAATACGACATGCTCGAGTGGAACCTCGCCCACATCGCCAGCCACGCCGAACTCGCCATGCTCATCGCCCCGCGCCCGTTTCTCGTCGAGCGCGGGCGCCGTGACGGCGTCGGCATCGACGAGTGGGTGCTCGCCGAATTCGCCCGCGTCGGACGCTTCTACGACGAAATGGGCATTGGCGGCCGCGCCAGCATCGCCTTCTTCAACGGCCCTCACCGGGTCGACGGCGAAGAAGCCTTGCGCTTTTTCCGCAAGTGGCTCGCCCGTCCCTGAGCCCCTAGGCGCGGAGCTCCGCCGCCCACCTCAGGAACCGCCACAGCTCCCGCCGGTGTTGCAGGCAGAAGCGCCAGAACTCCCGCGCCCCGATACTGCCCGCTTCCAGCCCCCAGTAGGTCTCGATCCGCCACTTCAGATACGGGCTGCGCCACGGCGACAGGCGGTAGCCCCGGCTCGCCGTCCAGAGAAACCGCGCCGCACGCCACAACATACCGCTACCGGCTTGCCCGCTTTTTCGGCTCCGGCGTGGCGTAGTAGCCGCTCCGCGTGCGCACGCTGTAACGCCCGTTGGCTGCCACCACGCGGATCGAACGGAACGTGCCGTCCAGGTTCTGGTTCAGCGGCGAATAGGCGATCACGTATTGGTTGCGGATGTCGTGCGCCACCTGATCGGCGATCTGCTCCACCTCCGCCGCTTCGCCCGGAAAGTAAGCAGCACCGCCGGAGGCGCGCGTCATCGCCTGGATCGCCCGGATCGCCCGCTTGCGGTCCCGCGCGTCGTCTTTGCCCAAAATGCCGATCCCGTAAATCAGCACTTCGCTGCGGTGGATCTTCTCCACCAGCTTCTCGAGCGTAATGCCGCTTGACGCCGTGTCATTGCCGTCGGTGATCACCAGAAGGACCTTCTTGTCTTTCTTGCCCTCCTGCTTCACGTAATCGATCGACATCGACACGGCATCCCGCAATGCCGTCCCTCCGCGGCTGTCGATCCGCGCCAGCCCCTCTTCCAGCTTCGTCATGTCGTTGGTGAACGGCACGTCCAGATACGCTTCGTCGTTAAAGTTCACCACGAACACTTCGTCCTGCCGGTTGGACGCCTTCACCAGCCGGATGGCGGCTGCCTCCACCCGCGCCCGCTTCTCCCGCATGCTGCCGCTGTTGTCGATCACGATGCCAATGCTCACCGGCACGTCCTCGCGCTTGAACAGCCGGATCGGCTGTTCCACTTTGTTCTCGTAAACCCGGAACGCTTTTTGCGGCAGGTTCGTGATCAGCCCGCCCTTCTTGTCCACTACCGCGCAATGCAGAACCACCAGCCGCGTGTCCACCCGGATCACCGCCTGGTCGTCGGGCGTCAGCGGCGGCTGGCTGCTGCCCGCAAGTCCCGCCAGCAGCAGCAACGCCGCGGCTTTACTGAGTTGGCGCATAATACCCTTGCCGGTGCAGCGCCCGGAGTGGCGGGAGGCCGCGCGGCTGATTCAATTTTACCGTGATCTTCCGGTACTTCCCGTCGCGGTTGGGGTTCTTCGAGATGTAGCCGAGAACATACTGGTTGCGCAGCTCCAGCCCAATCTTGGCCGCGATATCCGGCAGGTCGTTCAGATTGTCCACCGGGAAGTGCCGTCCTCCGGTCATCTCCGCCAGGTCGCTCAGCAGCCCAGGTCCAGCCAGTTCTTCCGCCGTCCGCCCCCGCGCCCCGATCGGCTCGAAGATGCCGATGGCGTACACCTGCGCGTCGGCTTCCTTCAGCAGGTTGCGGATCTCGGTCTCCGTGTAGCGGCTCGAATTGTCGCCCCCGTCGCTGATCACCAGCAGCGCCCGCCGCGGGTTGTGTCCCTTCTTCAGCGTCTGCATCGCCAGGTACATCGCGTCCAGCAGCGCCGTCCGCCCTTTCGCCTGCGTGAACGTCAGCCGGTTCTGGATCTCCTCCACCTCCCGCGTGAACGGCGCCACGATCTGCGGGCGGTCGTTGAACTGAATCAGAAAGAACTCGTCTTCCGGATTCGCCGTCTTGAAGAACGCCGCCGCCGCCTGCCGGGATTTCGCCAGCTTGCTGCCCATGGAGCCGCTGGCGTCGAACACCAGCCCCATGGAAACCGGCGCGTCAAAGCTGGCGAAATAGGTGATGTCCTGCTCGATCTTGTCCTCGAACAGCCGGAAGTTCTCCTTCTCCATGCCCGTCACGATCTGGTTCAGCGGCGTCGTCACCGTGATCGGCACCAGCACCAGGTTCGTGTCCACCCGCAGGTTCGGAGTGATCCGCTCGCTCTCCGGCGCTTCCGCCCGAGGCTTCACCCGCGGCGTGATCGACGGCCGCGCCTCCTGCGCCCGGAGCTCCACCGCCGCCCCGAAGGCGAGCCATACCAAGCATGCCAGGCTCCACCCCTTCATGGCCCGTCTCCTTTGCCCGCACTTTGAGTATATAGCAGCATTGTTGTGCTATGCTCGATTGTGCCTCCCAAGATATTGGGTGTCATTCCTGCCCGTTTTGCCTCCACCCGTTTTCCCGGCAAGCCTCTCGCTCCCATTTTTGGCAAGCCCATGATCCAGCACGTCTGGGAGCGAGCCTGCCAGTGCCCTCTGCTGTCCCGCGTCGTCATTGCTACCGACGACGCGCGGATTGCGGACGCCGCGCGGGGCTTCGGCGCCGAAGCTGTCATGACCAGTCCGGACCACGCCTCCGGCACCGACCGCGCGGCTGAGGCGGCAGCCGCCACCGATGCAGAAATTATCGTCAACATCCAGGGCGACGAACCCCTCATCGACCCAGCAGCCATCGGTCTCGCCATTTCTACCCTGTTAGGCGACCCCGCCTGCCGGATGGCGACACTGAAACGCCGCATCAGTGATCCTGACGACATCCCCAACCCCAATGTCGTGAAAGTCGTCTCCAGCCTCGACGGCTGGGCGCTCTACTTTTCCCGCTCTCCCATCCCCGCCAGCCGCGGCGGAAGTGCGGGCTACTGGAAACACATCGGCCTCTATGTCTACCGCCGCGATCTGCTGCTCTCTTATTCCGCCCTGCCGCGCGGCCCCCTCGAAGAGGCTGAGAAACTGGAACAGCTCCGCGCTCTCGAAAACCGCATCGGCATCCGTGTCGCCGAGACCAGCTACGATACCATCGGCGTCGATACGCCCGAAGACCTGGAAGCTGTGCTGAAATTATGGAGATCGCGGACCGACCCGACCGAGAATCATGGCTAAGTTCATCTTCGTCACCGGTGGCGTGGTTTCTTCCCTCGGCAAGGGCATCGCCGCCGCCTCCATCGCCTGCCTGCTGGAATCCCGGGGTCTGAAGATCACCCTCCAGAAGTTCGACCCTTACCTCAACGTCGACCCCGGCACCATGAGCCCCTTCCAGCACGGGGAGGTCTTCGTCACCGACGACGGCGCCGAAACCGACCTCGACCTCGGCCACTACGAGCGCTTCACCCACGCCCGCCTCACCCAGAACAACAACCTCACCTCCGGCCGCATCTACGAGCGCATCATCACCCGCGAGCGCCGCGGCGATTACCTCGGCAAGACCGTCCAGGTCATCCCCCACGTCACCAATGAAATCAAAGCCGCCGCTTGCAAGGTCAGCGACGGCGTCGACGTCGTCATCTGCGAAATCGGCGGCACCGTCGGCGACATCGAGAGCCAGCCCTTCACCGAGGCCATCCGCCAGATGCGCCACGAATTCGGCCGCCGCAACACCCTCTTCGTCCACGTCTCCTACGTCCCCTGGATCGCCGCCGCCCAGGAGCTCAAAACCAAGCCCACTCAGCACTCCGTCAAGGAGCTGCGCTCCATGGGCATCCAGCCCGACATCCTCGTCTGCCGCTCCGAACGCCCCCTGCCCCCGGACCAGCGCGACAAGATCGCTCTCTTCTGCGACGTCGACCGCAACGCCGTCATCAGCGCTTACGACGTCGATACCGTGTATCAGGTCCCCATCATGTTCGCCGAGCAGGGCGTTGATGAACTCGTGGTTCAGGCTCTTCAGCTGGACTCCGCCGGCGCCCGCGACCTCTCCGAATGGCAGGCCATGCTCGACCGCATGCGCTCGCCTTCCGATGAAGTCGAGATCGCCCTCGTCGGCAAGTACGTCGAGTACGAGGACTCCTACAAGTCCCTCAAGGAGGCGCTCCTCCACGCCGGCATCCACCACCGGCTCAGGGTCCGCATGAGCTGGATTGAATCCGAGCCTCTCGTCTATCCGCAGTGCGCCGCCGAGTTGAGCCGCTTCGACGGCATTCTCGTCCCCGGCGGCTTCGGCAAGCGCGGCGTCGAGGGCATGCTCGCCGCCATCCGTTACGCGCGCGAGCACCGCGTTCCTTACTTCGGCATCTGCCTCGGCATGCAGACCGCCGTCATCGAGTTCGCCCGCAACGCCTGCGGTCTTGAAGGCGCCGATTCCACCGAGTTCGAGCCCGCCACCCCCTACCCGGTCATCTACAAGCTCCGCGATCTGCTCGGCGTCGAAGAGCTCGGCGGCACCATGCGCCTCGGCGCCTATGAATGCCTCCTCGAAGAAGGCTCCTCCGCCCGCGCCGCCTACAATCAGGCCGTCATCAGCGAACGCCACCGCCACCGCTACGAATTCAACCGCGCCTTCGAGGACCGCCTCACGGCCGCCGGTCTGCGCGTCACCGGCCGCTCGCGCGACTCGAAGTTCGTCGAGATCGTCGAGCTCCCGGACCATCCCTGGTTCCTCGGCTGCCAGTTCCATCCGGAGTTCAAGTCCAAGCCGCTCGAGCCGCACCCCCTCTTCAAGGCCTTCATCGGCGCCTCTTACGAATACCGCCAGAAACGGCTGCTCGACGAAACCAACCCGCTCTTCGCCGATGAAACCCGTTGACCTCGCTCCCTCGCTCTCCATCGGCGCGGACCCCCTCGCCTTCATCTCCGGTCCGTGCGTCATCGAAAGCGAAGAACACTGCCTGATGCTGGCCGCCGCCCTGCGGGAGGCGCTCGGCGGCCCCTTCGTCTTCAAGGCCTCCTTCGACAAGGCGAACCGTACCAGCATCCGCTCTTACCGCGGCCCCGGTCTCCGCCAGGGGCTGCGCATCCTCGCCGAAGTCAAGCGCCGCACCGGCTTGCCCGTGCTCACCGATATTCACACGCCCGATCAGGCGGCCCCCGCCGCGGAAACCGCCGACGTCCTCCAGATCCCCGCCTTCCTCTGCCGGCAGACCGATCTGCTGGTGGAAGCCGGCCGCACGGGCCGCGCCGTCAATATCAAGAAAGGCCAGTTCGCCGCCCCGCTCGACATGCGCCACGCGATCGAGAAGGTGCTCTCCACTGGCAACTCGCGCGTCTTCCTCACCGAGCGCGGCTCCTGCTTCGGCTACAACAATCTGGTCGTGGACATGCGCGCCATCCCGCAGATGCGCTCCCTCGGCGTGCCTGTGCTGTTTGACGCCACCCATTCCGTTCAGCTGCCTTCGGCTGCCGGCGCGGCCAGCGGCGGCGCGCCCGAGTTTATCGAGCCCCTCGCCTCGGCTGCCGTCGCCGCCGGCGCCGATGGGGTCTTCTTCGAAGTCCATGAAGCGCCCGAACGCGCCCTCTCCGACGGGCCCAACGCCCTGCGCCTCGATCTCGTCGCGCCCCTCGCCGCCCGCCTGCGCCGGATTCGCGCCGCCTTGCACGAACCCGGCCCGCCAAGCGTCTAACATAGGGATTAGGAATCTCCGCCCGAGGAGAAGGAGCCGCCATGCCTTCCATCCGCCGCCGCGCCCGCCGGGGCTTCTCCCTGATCGAGCTGCTCATCGTCGTCGCCATCATCCTCGTCATCGCCGCCATCGCCGTGCCCAAGCTCAACAGCGCCCGCATGCAGTCTCAGGAGATGGCCGCCATCCGCCAGATCAACACCATCCATACCGCGCAGACGATGTACATGAGCCAGTTCCAGAAGTTCGCCGAGAGCCTCCAGCAGCTCGGCCCGCCCGCCTCCGGCTCGCCCGGCCCCGCCGCCGCCGACCTGATCCCCGGCGACCTCGCCCTCGGCGAGAAAACCGGCTACGTCTTCAACCTCTCCGCCACCAAGGACGGCTACTTCGTCACCGCCGTGCCCAAGGTCTTCAACAGCACCGGGCGCCGCACCTTCTACTCCGACCAGACTCTCGTCATCCGCGAAAATTGGGGCCCCGAACCCGCCACCGCCCAAAGCCCCGAGATCAAGTAGCAGAGCCGCCGCGCGGCAGCCCGCCTCTCCCCGGAGCCGCTTCGCGCCCACCCTGCGGGGCGCCCGAATGGAAGGCGCTCGAGGCAGCGCGATCTGACGCCTCTCCGGCAGAGCGCGCAGCGCAAATCGCCGGTTTTCGTCGCACCCGCGCTCATCCCGGGAAAGTCATGACACCCTCCAGCCTCGCTGCCCCGGCAGCGCTTTTTCTCCTGCCTCCCCGCCTCGCTCAGCCGCATCCAGAAGAACGCGCAGGAATTCTTGTCAGGGTAGAATGAAACCATTGAACCCCCGTTGACGGGCGTTCACGATCTGGGACTTTCAGACTGGGACCAGCCGCCGCACCATGATCTCGACGAGCATCCATCTGCTTGCCGCCGTCCTCGCCCTGGCGACGCTTGCCGCCGCGGGCGCGGGGTTGCCCGCCGCGGGCAGCCTCGGCTCGCCGGGGCTGGAAACCGGCGCGGCGCTTGCGCTCCATCTCCAGTTCGCCGCGCTTTCGCTCGTCTGGCTGGTCACCGCCCCGTTCTGGCGCCGCGAGCAGGCGCGGTTCCGCGACAGCGGCTGGCCCTCGCTGCGAGCGATGGCATGGTTCGCTCCACTCGCCGCCCTGGCCCAGATCGCGCTGGGCGCTGCCTGCCGCTACGGACTCACCGGCGTCATCCCGCACGTCACCTGGGCTTTCGCCGCAGCCATCCTGCTGCTCATGTTCGGATCCTTCGTCTTGACGCAAGCAGGCGCGGGCTTGGCGCTCAAGCGCGCCGCCGCAGCCATGATCGCCATCACCGGATTGCAGGTCGTGCTGGGCGTCATGGCGCTGCTCTACCGCGTGGCGCGCGTCGGCGGCGGCTGGATGGAATGGGCTTCCCATGCCCATATGGCCGCAGGCGCCGGCGTGCTCGGACTCGCTGTCGTCCTTGCCGCCTTCGTCTTCCGCTGCATCGAACCGGCGTCCCGCACTGAACCGCTCGCATCGAACGGAACAAACCCATGAGGGCCTATCTCGAGCTCACCAAGCCTCGCATCACCTGGCTCATCCTGATGAGCACGGGCATCGGCTACTTCTTCGGTCACTCCGGCACGCTCGGCTGGAGCCATCTGCTGCACTGCCTCCTCGGCACCGCCCTCATCGCCAGCGGCACCGCCACGCTCAACCAATGGTATGAGCGCAGCGCCGACGCGCGCATGCGCCGCACTGCCGCGCGTCCTCTGCCCTCGGGGCGCATCGCCCCCCGCAACGCCCTCTGGTTCGGCATTGCCCTGCTCCTCCTCGGCGAAACGGAGCTCGCCCTCGGCGTCAACCCGCTCACCGCCTGGCTCGGGCTGTTCACCGTCGCCTCGTATCTGCTCCTCTACACGCCCCTCAAGCAGAAAACCTGGTGGTCCACTACTGTCGGCGCCTTTCCCGGCGCCATGCCGCCGCTCATCGGCTTCGCCGCCGCCCGCGGCGGACTCACCCTCGAGTCCTGGACCTTGTTCGCCATCCTCTTCCTCTGGCAGTTCCCGCATTTCTATTCCATCGCCTGGATGTACCGCGAAGACTACTCGCGCGCCGGCATCCGCATGCTGCCCGTCCTCGAGCCCGACGGACGCTCCACCGCGCGCCACGCGCTCGCCTTCGCCCTCGTTCTGATCCCCGCCAGCCTCCTGCCCGGCTTTCTCTCCATGGCTGGACACTGGTATCTCGCCGCAGCGCTCCTTCTCGGCGCCATCTTCCTGCGCGCCGCCCTTCGCCTGCACCGCGAGCGCTCCGCTGTCAACGCCCGCGGCGTCCTCAGGGCAAGCGTCCTCTATCTCCCGCTGCTCTACATCGCCCTCCTGCTCGACAGCCGTCGCGGGCTGTTCTGAGAAGCGCCATGCACCGCCGCGCCTGGATCGCCGCCTCGAGCGCCGCTCTTCTCGCCGGCTGCCTCCGCTCCGGTCTGCCCGTCATCAATCAGGTTCCGGACTTTGAGCTGATCGACCAGAACGGGCGCCCCTTCCGCAGCGCCGAAAGGCTGAAAGACCGGATCTGGGTCGCCGACTTCTTCTTCACCACCTGCAACGGTCCTTGCCCGCGCATGTCCGCCCTCATGCGCCGCGTACAGGACGCGGTGGCTGGTTTCGACGGCGTCCGCCTCGTCAGTTTCACCGTCGATCCGAAAACCGACTCGCCCGAAGTGCTCCGCGCCTACGGACGCCGCTTCCGCCAGAACCCCGCCCGCTGGTCGCTCCTCACCGGCGATCCCGAAACCCTCCGCAGGCTCGGCGCGGAAGTGTTCTTCCTGGGCGGCATGGGACCCGAGCACGGCACGCGCTTCGCCCTTGTGGACCGCAAAATGCGCCTCCGCGCTTATTACGAGACGACGGACGCAACCTGCGTCGATCAGGTCGTCTCCGGCATCCGCAAACTCAGAAGGGAACTCCTCTGATGGACGCGCGAGACCTGCCTGCGCTCAACGCGCTGTTGAACACCACGTCCGCCGTCCTGCTCGTCGCCGGCTACCGCCTCATCCGCCGGGGCAGGCGTGAAGCCCACCGCAGAGCGATGACCGCCGCTCTCATCGTCAGCGCCCTGTTCCTGACGAGCTATCTCATCTACCACGCGCAGGCCGGCAGCGTGAAGTTCCTGAAGACCGGCTGGATCCGCCCCGTTTACTTCGCCATCCTGATCTCGCACACGGTTCTCGCCGCCTGCGTCGCTCCCATGGCGCTCGTCATCGTCTGGCGCGCCTGGAAAGGACGATTCGATCGCCACCGCCGGCTCGCCCGCGTCACGCTGCCCCTGTGGCTCTATGTCAGTGTGACCGGCGTCATCGTTTACTGGATGCTTTACCATCTGTGACAATGGGGGCAGGCCTGCCCGTAAGCGGCCAGCCGTTTGCTGGATCCCGGCGGGGGCGGACGGCGGCATCCATCGCAGTCCCGCGGGTCGCCGCCGAGCCTGCTTCCGCTGCCGTCGGCCCATTCGCACGATATGTTCCCCAAACTGATCTCCTTCGGCGGCTTCTTCCTCCCCACCTATGGGCTGCTGGTCGCCGCCGGCTTCCTCGCCGGCATGGGACTCACCTTGCGGCTGGCGCGGCGCGCCGGTCTGCCCGTCGAAACCGTCGGCAACCTCGCCGTCTACTGTGCGCTGTCCGGCTTGGCGGGCGCCAAGCTCCTGATGTTCGTCATGGATTTTCCGTATTACTCGGAAAATCCCGGCCGCATCTTCAATTTCGACACTCTGCTTTCCGCCGGTGTCTATTACGGCGGCTTCCTCGGCGCGCTCGCCTTCGCCTGGTTCTACATCCGGCGCCACCGTCTCCCCTGGTGGGAAACCGCCGATGTCTTTGCGCCCGGCATCGCTCTCGGCCACGCCATCGGACGCCTGGGCTGCTTCGCCGCGGGCTGCTGCTGGGGCAGCCGGTGCGAACGTCCCTGGGCTGTCGTTTTCACCAATCCTGACGCCCATGAGCTGACCGGCGTCCCCCTCGGCATCCCGCTCCATCCCGCGCAGCTTTATGAGGCCGCCGCCACCTTTCTCGTCGCCGGCTGGCTCTATCTCCGCATCCGCCGCCCTCATGCGGGGGGCGAGATCCTCGCCTGGTACCTCGCTTCGTACTCCGGCGCCCGTTTCCTGATCGAATTCTTCCGCCACCACGACCAGCCCTTCCCCATCGCCGCCATCCCCCTCACCTGGACCCAATGGATCGCCGCCGCGCTCTGCGCAGCCGGCCTGGCCTTTCTCTGGCGCCACCGTCAGCGCAGCGCAACAGCCAGCTCATAGAGCCGGTCCGCTTCCGCCTTCGACTTCGCCTCCACGCTCACCCGCACCAGCGGTTCCGTGTTCGACGCCCGCACGTGCACCCAGCCCTCGTCGAGCATCAGCTTCAGCCCGTCTGTGCGGTCAGCGCGCGCGCCCGGCAGCGCCGCCTCCAGCGCCTGCATCATCTGCCCCACGCGCCCGTGTTCAAACGGCAGCTTGCCCGAGCGCCGCCAGTAGCGCGGCAGCCCGGCGGCGAGCGCGTTCAGCGTCTCGCCCGTCTCCGCCAGCCGCTCCAGCAGCAGCGCCATCCCCAGATAGGAATCGCGGCAGTAGTGCACCGCCGGAAAAATGATTCCTCCATTGGCGCCCTCGCCTCCGATCACCGCCTGGACCCGCCGCATGCGCTCCACCACGTGCGCTTCTCCCACAGGCGTCCGGTGCACCGGGCATCCATGGCGGGCGGCGATGTCCTCGATCACGGAAGACGTCGTCAGGTTGACCACCACCGGTCCCTGCTTCTTCCGAAGCGCGCAATCCACAGCCAGCGCCAGCACATCGTCGTTGTCGAGCACGCGCCCCGTCTCGCCCGCCACCGCCAGCCGGTCGCCATCGGGATCCTGCGCGAATCCCACGTCCGCGCGCACCCGCGCCACCAGCCCGCTCAGTTCCGTCAGCACCTCCGCCCGCGGCTCTGGATCGCGCGGGAACGGCTTCTCGGGATCCACGTGGATCGCGTGCAGCTCGCACCCCAGAATGTCCCGCAGAAACCGCACGCTCATCCGGGAGCCGGCGCCGTTCACCCCATCGAGCGCCACCCGGAGCCGCCGCCGCCGGATCCTCTCGGCGTCCACATGCCGCAGAATCCGCGCGAAGTGCCGCTCCGGCGCGGTCTCGGCGTCGATCACCACCCGCCGCATCTCCTCGTTCAGCGCGTGGCGGAACTCGCTCTGGTGATACACGTCCAGCAGTTCCGCCCGTTCGTACCGGTTGAAGAACAGCCCCTCGCCGTTGAACAGCTTCAGCGCGTTGTACTCGGACGGATTGTGCGATGCCGTCACCGCGATCCCCCCCGCCGCCCGGATATCCGCCACGTAGATCTGCGCCGTCGGCGTCGGCGCGATCCCGATGCGGATCACTTCGCAGCCCGATGCCAGCAGCCCGCAGCTCACCGCATGCGACAGCATCTCGCCCGAGGCGCGCGTGTCCCGCGCCACCACCACCGGTCCCGGCCCCACATACGTCCCGAACGCCTGCGCGAACGCGCATGCCAGGTTCGGCGTCAGAAACTCGCCCACCACGCCCCGCACGCCCGCCACGCTGATCTTCAGTTGGTGCGCGCGGCTCATCCCGAATAGCTCCTCACCAGGTCCATCACTTCATCGAACAGCCGCCGCGGCGCGCCGCCCCGCTGCTCGCAGATCACGCGGATCACCGGCTCGGTCTGCGACACGCGCACATGCGCCCACCGGTCCTCCCAGTCCAGCCGCAGCCCGTCGCGGCGGTTCGCCCGCGCCTCCGGCCACCGCCGCTCCAGCTCGTCGAACAGCTCAGGGATGAACCTCGTCCGCACCGGAATCTTGCCCTTGAGAATCGTGTGCTCCGGATAGCCGGCGATCAGCTCCGACAGCGGCTCCCCCCTCCGCTCCATCCGCTCGAGCATCCGCAGCATCGCCGCGATGCCGTCGTAGATATACGGAAACTGCGGCATCATCACCGCCCCCGTGCCCTCGCCCGCCATCGCCACCTCCTCCATCGGATACCCCGCCAGCGCGTCGATCACTGCCTGCCGCCCCACCGGCAGCCGCACCACCTTTCCGCCATGTCGTCCAGCCACCTCTTCCAGCAGCGCCGTCGAGCACACGTTCGTCAGCACCATCCGCCCGCTGCCGCGCTCCAGCATCTCATCGGCGATCACCACCTGCACCAGCTCTTCGCTCGCCGCCTCTCCCTGCTCCGTCGCGAATGCCACGCGGTCGCTGTCGATGTCGAACAGGAATCCCGCACCCGCACCCACGGTCCTCACCAGCGGCGCCAGTTGCAGCTCCGCCATCTTCTTCGTCGTCGAAGGCTCGTGCACGAAAGCCCGCCCCTCCAGCGCCTCGTTGATCAGGATCAGGTCCAGCCCGAAACGCTCGATCATCCGCCGCAGGATCAGCGCCGACGTCCCGTTTGTGCAGTCCACCAGCACGCGGAACCGCCGGAGCTTCTCCAGGGGGAACTCTTTCGCCAGCTCGTCCAGATACGCGTCGATCGCCCCCGCGTCTTCCACCCTTCTTCCCGTGCCGTCGTGCCCCGCGAAGCGGAACTTCCGCAGATGATAAATGTCCAGCAGCTCCTCGCTCTGCGCGCTCGACAGGTAACTCCCGCCCCGCGTGAAAAACTTCAGCGCGTTCCACTCCGCCGGGTTGTGGCTTGCTCCGATCGACACGCCCCCCGCCGCATCCGTCCGCCGGATCGCATGCTGAATCACCGGCGTCGGCACAATCCCGAGGTCGATCACCTCATGCCCCGCCGCCAGCAGCGCGCTCGCCACGCCCTCGCGCATCATCACGCTCGAAACGCGCGGGTCCCGCCCGATCACCACCTGCCCCGGCTCTTCCAGAAACGTCGCGAACGCCGCGCCGAAGTCCACCACATGCGCCGCCGTCAGCCCGTGCCCCACGATGCCGCGCAGCCCGGCGGGCGAGATCCGCAGCGTGGATCCCGGCCGCGCCATCACTCCTCCAGCCGCAGAATCCCGAACGCCTCCGGGATGTGATGGTTGCCCGTAGGCCCCGTCGCCCGCCACGCGATGCTCTTCCGCGGCGGGGGGCCCTGCAGCCGGTAGTAGTTCACGCGGAACTCGAACCCCGCCCCTGCGCGCTTGTCCGTAATCGAACGGATCGGAATCTTGAACGCCCCATACCATACCTTCCGCGCCGCATCGATCCGCGCCGCCGTCTGGTAGCCCGAGTTCCACCGCCATCCGCCTTCGGGCTTCGGTTCTTTCCGGTCGATGTCAAGGTCCACCCACTCGCCCTGCGGCGACACCTGATACTCGCGGTACTGCCAGATCTTCTCGAAATCCGCGCCGATGAAGATCTCCGCCACATCGCGTTCCCACAGCCGGTTCGTCTCCCGCTCCGTCACCGGATTCGCGTTCACATAGAGCTCTTCATACGGGCAGATGAACAGGAAATACAGGTGCGTGTCCGTCCACCGCGAACGGATCTCCGTGCGGTGCCGTGGCGTCAGCTCCCCTCGCGCGCTGTGTGTCGCGATCACCGCCGGCGCGCCGGACCACAGCCCCGAGTCCGGATCCGTGTTCAGGACCACATCTCCCTGCAGCCGCTTGCTCCGCGCTGTTTCCGGCATCGCCGCCGGCGCGGCCAGCATCACAACCAATAAGCCTGCCGTCCACTGCATGGCAGCATCTATCATACAGGCCCATGAACCCGCCATCCGCATTCACCGGCTACAGGGACGAGCTCGAGCGCTGCGAATTCCAGATGGGCGCCGAAGCCGGCCGCCTCGCCGTCACGCTCGACATCCTCACCGACGCACTCATTCTCGTCGGACAGCACGGCGTCTATTGCCAGAGCGCGCGCCAGCCCGGCAAGCCCGCCATGGACGTCCAGATCATCTCGCAGAACATCCTCCAGGCCAAGGAGCTCGTCTCGAGCGTCATGGACCTGATCCGCGCCCGCCGCCGCCAAGAGCGCGGCTGACGCGCTTCAGCACAGCTCCAGCCGCGCCGATACCACCTGGTCTTCGATGTCGCGCCCGATCCTGAAGCCGAGTTTCTCCGCCACGCTCTGCATTGCGCTGTTCTCGGCCAGAATGTCGGCGACAATCGCCTTGACGCCCTCCTTGCGCCCGATTTCGATCAGCCGCTTCAGCAGCTCCGTGCCGAGCCCCTGATTCTGGTAGTCGTCCGTCACGACCATCGAAAACTCCGCCTCCGGCTGCCCGAGCCCCTGAAGCCTTCCCACGGCGATGATCTGCTTGTCGCCCGTCGCCGGATCGGTGCGCTCGGCCACCAGCGCCATCTGGTTCGCATAATCGATGAAGCAGATCCGGATCAGCCGCTCGTGCGCCACCCGCTGACTCAGGTTCAGCACCTGAAGATACCGGTGGTACACGGTGCGGTCGGAAAGCGACTCGTGGAACCGCACCATCGCCGGCTCATCCTCGGGGCGGATCGGACGGATCGACACCGTCTCTCCGTTCCGCATCGTCCACTCGCCCGCGTATTCCACCGGATAGGGGCGGATCGCCGGGCGCGGCAGATCCCGCTCCCGCATCGACGGATCGTGCAGCACCACGCGCGCGTCCAGCGCCAGCAGGCGGTCCGGCGAAGCCAGCAGCGGGTTGATGTCCAGCTCCTTGATCCAGGGCTGCTCCACCACTAGCCGCGAAAACCGCACCAGGAGCTGCTCCAGCGCCGCGATGTCCACAGCCTTCCGTCCCCGCACGCCTTGCAGCGCCTTGAAAATCCGCGTCCGTTCCATCATGCGCCGCGCCAGCGTCGTGTTCAGCGGAGGCAGCGCCAGCGCGCGGTCCCGGAACACCTCCACCAGCTGCCCGCCCATGCCGAACAGGATCACAGGACCGAATTGCGGATCGATCGTCGAGCCCAGGATCACCTCATATCCATCCAGCTTGGCGAACGGCTGCACGTTCACGCCCTGGAAATGCTCCGCGCCCGCTTTCTCCTCCACGCTTGACCGGATCGCCCGGAACGCCCGCCGCACCGCCTCTTCGTCGCGCAGGTTCAACTGCACCCCGCCAACGTCCGTCTTGTGCGTGATGGTGAGCGAGTGCAGCTTCAGCACCACCGGGTACCCGATCTGCGCCGCAGCCGCAGCCGCTTCGTCCTCCGTCGCGGCGATGATCGAGGGCAGCACCGGAATCCCATACGCAGCCAGCACCTGCTTCGATTCGTCTTCCGTCAGAATCGTGCGCCCTGCGCCGCGCACCCGGTCCAGAATCTCGCGCGCCTTGCCCGCCGCACTCTCTTCGTCGCCCGCATAACTCGGCGTCTCATACAGCCCGCGCAGGTTGTATGTGTAGCGCCACATGTAGTTGAACATGTGCGCCGCCGTGTCCGGGTATGGGAATGTCGGAATCCCCGCCTGGTTCAAAATGTGCTCGCCTGCGGCCACCTCCACGCCGCCCATCCACGACGCCAGCACCGGACGGTCGCCCATCTTCGCCAGCGGGCGCAGCAGTTGCGCCGTCTGCGTGGCGTCCGTCATCGCCTGCGGCGTCAGGACCACGAGCATCCCATCGGTGTTCTCGTCCTTCGCCACCACCTCCAGCGCCTTCGCATAACGGTCCGGTCCCGCGTCGCCGATGATGTCCACCGGGTTTCGGTGGCTCCACGTCGCCGGCAGAAACTGATTCAGCTCTTCGATGGTCTTCTGCGAAATCTCAGCCAGCTCTCCGCCCCCCAGCAGCAGCGCGTCCGCCGCCAGCACTCCGGGTCCGCCCGCATTGGTCAGGATCGTCAGCCTAGGCCCCTTCGGCCGCGGCTGCTTCGACAGCACCTCGGCCATGTAGAACAGCTCGGCGATCGTCGTCACTCGCAGCACGCCGCTGCGCCGGAACGCCGAATCCAGCACATCATCCGATCCCGTCATCGCCCCCGTATGCGACGCCGCCGCCGCCGAGCCAGCCGCCGTGCGCCCCGCCTTGATCACGATGATCGGCTTCGTGTAGGCCACCTCGCGCGCCGCCGAGAGGAAGCTCCGCGCGTCCCCCACGCTCTCCATGTAGATCAGAATCGCCCGCGTCTTCGGATCGTCGCCCAGATAGTAGATCAGGTCGCCCCATCCCACGTCCGCCATCGCCCCGATCGACATGAACGCGCTGAACCCTACGTTCTCCTTCAGGCTCCAGTCCAGAACCGCCGTGCACAGCGCCCCGCTCTGGCTCAGAAAGGCGATGTTGCCCGTGCGCGCCATCGCCGCCGCGAACGTCGCATTCACGCCCGTCGGCGGAATCATGATCCCCAGGCAGTTCGGCCCGATCACGCGCATGCCCGCCGCCCGCGCGTTCTCCACCAGCTGCCGCTCCAGCTCCGCCCCCTCGGGGCCTACTTCCTTGAACCCCGCGGAAATGACCACCGCCGCCTTGATCCCCGCCTCGCCGCACTCCTTGATGATCCCGGGAATCAGCCGCGACGGCGTCACCACCACCGCCAGGTCCACCTCCGCCGGGATCTCTCTCACGTTCTTGTACGCCTTGATCCCCAGCACGCTTGCCCGGTTCGGGTTGACGGGAAACACCGCTCCGCCGAACGGCGAGCTGATCAGATTCCACAACGTCGTGCGTCCCACGGAACCGGGATTCTCTGTGGCGCCGATCACCGCCACGTTGGCCGGCTTGAAGAAGGGATCCAGCGGGTGTTCCTTCTCGCCAAAGATGTTCTGGGCTTTTTTCAATGCTTTTCCGCTTCCAGGCTTCATTGCAGTTTTTCCGGTCTGAAACTCTTGTGATAGAAAACCGCGCTCTTCCATCTTCGCGCCCGCGTGCCGCGTGCCGCAAGCCCGCCTCCCGGCTTCCGGCCCGATTTACTGGTAGCGTCCCTGCGTGTACGGCACGCCCGCGGCATCCAGCGCCTGCTCGAACCTCTTCAGCTCTTCGGCAAGCGCCTTCAGCTTCGCCGATTCCTCCGCAAGCTCCTCGCTCGCGATCCGCAGATTCATCTGCATCGTGCCCGTCGGCGGACTCGCCATGCCGCGCGCCGCCGCCGCCGCGCTCGCCGCCCGCGCCTGAATGGACGTCGGCGCGCCCGATTCGAGCCCTCTCAGCGTTTCATCGCCGCGCAGCCTGCGCAGAATCGCCGTCACGCGCGCATCCAGATTCGACGCCGTCTCGATCATCGCCGGCTGCGCCGGACCGTCCAGCAGCGCACGCCGGATCGCCCTCAGCCTCGCCTTCGCCTGGTTCGCCGCGTCCAGCGCCCCCAGCGCCTGCCGCTGCACCCGCAGCGCCCGTTCGATGTACTCGTCGCGCGCGCGGCGGTCCGCTTCTGTCAGTCTCGCCGCCCCGTCCGCCTCCACCGTGATGGTTTCCTCCGCGTGCAGCGGCGTCACCGTCCCTCCGGCTTTGCGCGACAGGGACACCTTGTACACGCCCGGCGCCGCCAGAGCGCCGCCTGCGGGCTGCCGCCGCCGCCCGTCTCCTTCGCCGCCCGCCTGCGCCCGCGGCTGAGCCGCGCTCACTGCCGGTCCCCGCAGGTTCCACGTTACCCGGTGAAGCCCCCTCGTAGCCGGTCCCGTCAGGTGCCGCACCACCCGCCCCTTCCCGTCGGTGATCGTCAGCAGGATCTGTGGCGGCTCTTCATCGTCCTCCGCCGTCAGCTCCGCCTGCGAAGGATACAGCGCCGGATCCTTCTTCGCCCGCTCCTGCCGCTGCTGCCGCTTCGTGCGCACCGTCTCCTTCAGCCAGTAGGTGATCGTCGCTCCGTACGGCGGGTTCTCCGCCATCCAGAGCTGTTCGCCCTGCGATCCGCGGCTCTTGCCCGTGTCCTGCACGAACACCGTGGCTTTCTTCACTGGAAACACATGCGCCGCCTTCTCGAACACCGCTCCGCTTGCCTGCCGCAGCGGCGTGTAATCGTCGAGAACATAAAATCCGCGCCCGAACGTGGCCAGCACCAGGTCGCCTTCCCGCTCCTGAATGGCCAGGTCGCGCACCGGAATCGTCGGCAGGTTGTTGCGCAGCCGGATCCACTTCTTCCCCCCGTCCGCCGTGAAGTACAGCCCGAACTCCGTACCGCAGAACAGCAGCTGCGGATTCACCGGGTCCTCCGCCAGCGACAGCGCCGGACCGTTCTCCGGCAGATTGCCCGTGATCGGCGTCCACGTCGCGCCCCTGTCGGTCGACTTCATCACATAGGGCTTGAAGTCGCCGTTCTTGTGGTTGTCAAACAGCGCATACACCGTGTTCACGTCGTGCCGCGACGCTGCCAGCCGCTGCACGTACACGCCGATCGGCCCAATGGATGACAGGTCCGGCAGCCCCGGAATCTTCTCGATCCTCCGCCACGTCTTCCCGCCGTCCTCGGTGACGCTGATCAGCCCGTCGTCGCTGCCCGCATAGATCAGCCCTTCCTTCTTCGGCGACTCGCTCAACGCCGTCAGGTTGCCGAACGTGGAAGTCGACTGGTGCTTCGCGATCGCCTCCGGCGGCCAGATCTTTCCCATCACCGGCAGCTTGTTGCGGTCCGCTTGCCGCGTCAGATCGCCGCTCACCGGCGTCCACGAATTGCCCCTGTCGTCGGAGCGGAACAGCCGGTTCGCCCCGAAATACAGCCGCGCCGGATTGTGCGGGCTGATGATGTAGGGCGACTCCCAGTTGAACCGCAGCGGCGGCTCGCCCTTGCCTTCCACCGGGCGGATCGGCACGCGCTCGCCCGTGCGCCGGTTCAGCCGCACCAGCCCCCCGTACTGCGACTCGGCATACACAATGTCGGGGTCCTTCGGGTCCACACGCGCTACAAATCCGTCGCCGCCCGTCACCACAAACCAGTCGTTGTTCGTCGCTCCGTCCACTCCGCGCGTCGCCGAGGGTCCGCCCACCGTGTTGTTGTCCTGCGTGCCGCCGTAAATGGAGTAAACCGGCGACGAATTGTCCACCGCCACGTTGTAGAACTGCATCACCGGCAGGTTCGCCATGTGCCGCCATAGCCGCCCGCCGTCCCACGTCTCGTAGATCCCTCCATCGCAGCCGGCCAGAATATGGTTGCTGTCCTTCGGGTCAATCCACCAGGCGTGAGTGTCCACGTGCTTGGCGCGCTCGCCCACCGCGCGCCATGTCGCCCCGCCGTCGTCGGAGACCCGCACCGCCACCTCCATCATGTACAGCCGCCCGGGAAGTTGCGGATCGGCGAACACATGGCCGTAGTACATCGCCTGCCCGGCCGCATTCGACCGCCGCTCCCAGCTCTCGCCCGAGTCAAGAGACCGGTACGTCCCCGTGCCCTCGCGCGTCGCCTCCACTACCGCGTACACCAGCCCGCGCTGCGCCCGCGAAAACTCCAGCCCGATCCTCCCCAGCTCTCCTCCCGGCAATCCCGTCGTGATCTTGCGCCACGTCTTGCCGCCGTCGTTCGACTTGTACAGCGCCGATTCCGGTCCCCCGTGGATCAGCGTCCATACATGCCTGCGCCGTTGATGCGCCGCCGCCAGCAGCACGTCCGGGCGGAAAGGATCCATCGCCACATCGGTGACGCCCGTGTTCTCGCTGATCTTCAGCGCCTGCGTCCACGTCCGCCCGCCGTCGGTGGTCTTGTAAAGCCCCCGTTCGCCGCCCGGCGACCACAGCGGTCCCTGCGCCGCCACGTAGACCACATTCGAATCGCGCGGATCGATCACGATGCGCCCGATATTGCCGGACTGCTTCAGGCCCATGTTCTTCCACGTGCGCCCGCCGTCCGCCGAACGGTACACGCCGTCGCCGTAACCCACGCTGCGCTGCGCGTTGTGCTCGCCCGTGCCCACCCAGAGAATGCTGGGGTCGCGCGGATCCATCGCCACGTCGCCGATCGAGTAGCTGCCTTCGTTCTGGAAAATCGGCGTCCACGTCGTGCCCGCGTTCGTCGTCTTCCAGACGCCGCCCGAAGCCACGCCCGCAATCCACGTCGCCGGATGCGTGGGATGCACCAGAATGATGTTCACGCGGCCCGAAAGCAGCGCCGGTCCGATCGACCGCAGCCGGAATGCGCGGAACGTCGCCTCCTGCCACGGATCGTTCGGGTCGGATTTCGCCGGCGCCGGCTTCGGCGCCTCCTGCGCGGCGAGCAGGCAGCAGGCGAGGAGACTGGCAAGAGATGTCAGGGTCCGCATACGCGGCTCAGTCTATCGCAGCGGCTGCCCCTGCGACGATGCGTGAATTCCGCCGGCGCCGGGCAGCATCCAATGGAAGCGAGTGCAAATCATCGCCGTCACCGGGGCGACCGGCTATATCGGCGGACGCCTCGTCCCACGCCTTCTGGAATCCGGCTATCGTGTTCGCTGCCTCGTGCGTTCACCCATGAAACTGCGCGACCGGCCTTGGGCCGCGCATCCGCATTTGGAGGTCGTGGCCGTGGATTTGGCCGATGCCGGCTCGACGCGATCCTCCCTCAAAAACTGCGGCGCCGCCTATTACCTCGTCCATTCCATGATCAGCGCGGGCAAAGACTACGCCGCGCACGATCTGATGCTGGCTCGCGCCTTCGCTGCCGCCGCCAGGGACGCGGGCGTCCGCCGCATCCTCTATCTCGGCGGACTCGGTGAGACAGGCCACGGGCTGAGCGAGCATCTTGCATCCCGCCGCGCGGTCGAAGCGGCGCTCCAGTCGGCGGGAGTGCCGGTCACCGTCTTCCGCGCCGCCATCATCATCGGCAGCGGCTCGGCGTCGTTCGAGATCCTCCGTTATCTGGTCGAACGCCTCCCCGTGATGGTGACGCCACGCTGGGTCAGCACCCCCTGCCAGCCCATCGCCGTGCGGAACGTCATCCACTATCTCGTGGCTGCGCTGCAGGTGCCGCAGACCGCCGGCCAGACCTTCGACATCGGCGGACCGGAGGTTCTCACCTACCGCGAAATCATGGACATCATGGGCGAAGAGCTCGGGGTCGGCCGCCGCCTGATTCTTCCCGTCCCCGTGCTCACGCCCCGCCTCAGCTCCTACTGGATCCACCTCGTCACGCCGCTCCACCACTCCATCGCCCGCCCGCTCGCCGAGGGGCTCCGCAATCCCGTCGTCTGCCGCGGCACGCGCATCCGCGAGCTGATCCCGCAGCCGCTGCTCACGGTGCGCGAGGCGATTCGCGCCGCACTGCAGAAGGCCGACAGCGGCCAGGCGGAAACCACCTGGACTATGGCCGGCCCTCTGCCCGGCGATCCCGGCTGGGCCGGCGGCAAGGTCTTCACCGACTCCCGCAGCACCACCGTTCGCGCGCCTGCTGAGGAAGTCTACCGCACGGTGTGCCGCATCGGCGGCCGCCACGGCTGGTATGCCAACTGGCTTTGGGAGATCCGCGGATTCCTCGACCGTCTCGCCGGCGGGCCTGGCCTCCGCCGCGGCCGCCGCCACCCCGACTCCATCGCCCTCGGCGAGGCGCTCGACTTCTGGCGCGTGGCCGGCCTCGAGCCGCCGCGCCTTCTCCGGCTCCGGGCCGAAATGAAGCTGCCCGGCCAAGCGCTGCTGGAATTCCGCATCGAACCCCAGGGCCCGGATGCCTGCCGCCTCGTCCAGACCGCGCGATTCCACCCCCGCGGCCTTCTCGGCCTGCTCTACTGGTTCGCCGTCACCCCGTTCCACGCCATCGTCTTCCGCGGCATGCTCGGCGCGCTGCGCCGCGAGGCCGAACGCGCCCGCGCTCAACGGAAGCTCTCGAGCGCTTCCTGAAAATCTTCCCGCACGTCGAACACCGTGTCGAGGCGCGTGATCCGCAGCAGCTCGCGGATCTTCGGCGGCATCTGCGCCAGCTTCAGCGCCGCGCCCTTCTCATTCGCCAGCGATAGCGCTCCCACCAGCTCCCCAATCCCCGTCGAATCCAGTTGCGTCGCGCCCCCAAAGTCGATCAGCAGCTTCTTCGCGCCGCTTTCCAGCGCCTCCCGCATCAGATTGCGAAGCGTGTTGGTCGCCAGCCCCAGCGTAATGCGGCCTTCGCACCGGACCACGGTCACGTCGCCTTCCCGCCGGCTTTCGATGCGGTGTGCGGTTGGCTGGCTCATCGCGGTCTTCGTATCCTGGCAAACTTCTCAGCGCCCTGGCAGGGCGGCGGCAATCTCTTCCAGCGCGCGCCGGCAATCGGCCCGGCTCACATCATAATGCGTCACGGCGCGCAGCGTGGTAGGCCCGATCGGATTGATCAGCACGCCCCGCCCGCGCAGCCGCGCGCTCAGCTCCGCCGCCGCCAGCCCCGTCGCGCCAACGTCGAAGATCACGATGTTGGTCGCCGGCACGGCAGGCTCCACGCGCACCCCGCGCATGTTGGCCAGCCCCTCGGCCAGCATCTTCGCGTTGGCGTGATCTTCGGCCAGTTTTGGGGGAGTCTCTTCCAGCGCCACCAGCCCCGCCGCCGCCAGCACGCCCGCCTGCCGCATCCCGCCGCCGAGCCGCTTGCGGTACAGCCTTCCCTGCGCGATCACGTCCCGCGGACCAGCCAGCATCGACCCCACCGGCGCCCCCAGCGCCTTGGACAGGCAGAACATCACCGTGTCCGCCGGCTCGCACAGGTCGCGCACGCTCGCCCCGCACGCCTCGGCGGCGTTGAAGATCCGCGCCCCGTCTAGGTGCACCCGCAGCCCCAGCGCGTGCGCCCGCGCGCACACCTCCCGCAGCACCTCCGGCGGGTACACCGTCCCGCCCGCCATGTTGTGCGTGTTCTCCAGTTCGATGCAGCCCGTGTCCGCCGCATGCGGACCCGCCGGACGGATCACGGGTTGAATCCGGTCCCATGTGAGAATCCCGTCCGGGGTGTCGACCGAGCGGATCAGGCACCCCGAGAACCACGCCGTCATCGAAAGCTCGTAATTCAGCAGGTGCCCGCGCGATTCGCAGATCACCTCCTGCCCGTGCCGCGTCAGGCACTTGATGGCGATCGTGTTCCCCATCGTGCCCGAAGGCACCAGCAGCGCCGCCTCCTTGCCCGTGATCTCCGCCGCCCGCTCCTCCAGGCGGTTCACCGTCGGATCTTCGCCGTAGACGTCGTCGCCGACTTCCGCCTCCGCCATCGCCCGCCGCATCGCCGCCGTGGGCTTCGTCACCGTGTCCGAACGCAGGTCGATCATCACAGGAATGCCTCGAACACTTCATTGGACAACATCACGCCCCGCCGCGTCAGCCGCACCCGGGCGCCCTCCCGCTCCAGCAGCCCCTCGCGTTCGAACCGCGCCGCCGCCTCCCCGAAGCGGCTCTCGTCCTCACGCCGCAGATCCACGCCCTCCATCAGCCGCAGCCCCGTCAGATACCGCTCCGATGGAACGTCCGCGCGCGCCCGCTGCGGCTGCGGTCCGAGTTCGATGTAGCCGCGCACATCGTCCGTGTTCGCCGTCCGCCACTCCCCGTCAAACGAGTGCGCATCCGCGCCGAATCCCGCGTACGGCTCCATCCGCCAGTACTTCAGGTTGTGCCTGGACTCGAAGCCCGGGCGCGCGAAATTCGAGATCTCGTACCTCCGCCACCCGCGCCGCTCCAGAAACTCCGCCGCCTGCTCGTAAAAATCGGCGATCCTGTCCTCCCCGGGCGCCGCCCCCGCACCAAACCGCCCGCCCCCTGCGAGCAGTTCCCGCCCCAGCCGCGAGTCTTCATCCACCTCCAGCATGTACACCGAGACATGCGGCGGCTCGAGCCGCTCGATCCACTCGAGCGACGTCCGCCACCCCTCCTCCGTCTGCCCCGGCAGCCCCGCGATCAGATCGAGGTTGATGTTGCCGATCCCCGCCTCGCGCAGCATCGCCACGTCCCGCGCCACCCCTTCCGCCGTGTGCCTGCGCCCCGTGCGCCTCAGCTCATCCTCGACAAAGCTCTGCACGCCCAGGCTCACACGGTTGATGCCGCACTCGATCCAAGCCCCCGCCGCCTCCGCCGGAATCGCCCCCGGCGCCGCCTCCAGCGTCGCCTCCGCCCACGGTCTGCCCGGCACATGCGCCAGAATCCGCTCGAGCGCCTCCCCCGCCATCGACCCCGGCGTCCCGCCGCCCAGATACACCGTCTCCGGCTTCCACTGCCAGACGTGCCCGCGCAGCTCTTCCAGCAGCCGCTCCAGATACCGCTGCTGCATCTCCCGCGGAAACACGCCGGAAGCGAAGTTGCAGTAAGTGCACTTCTGCAAACAAAACGGCCAGGAAATGTATGCGCCCGCCACTTACAGCGAAAAATCGGGCATCCGGACGCGGATCGCGTCCACGATCAGCTCCTCGAGCGTGCGCCCGTCGTCGAGCACGAACGCCTCGCCGTTCCAGCCCAGCTTGTAGCTCTTCACGTGCGCCGACACCCAGATCTGCCGCACCGGCGCATTCGGGCTGATGACGAACCGCTCGTGCGGATCCTCGAACTCGACCGACAACGCTCCGGCGTTCATGTCCACATCGAATTCGTACTCGTCGCTGGCTGCGGCGAGTTTCCGGTACAGGCTCTCGATGGCGTCTCCCGCCGCCTGGGAAAACTCCTGTTCGGTGAGCATCATCTTCCAGTGTAGCCGCGCGCCGCACGGGCATTCCGCCCTTCAGCCGGTACAATGGAAGCGTGAGCTGGGCCCTCCCACTGCTGGCATGGCTCCTGCTTCAGGCGCCGGCCGCGCCCCCCGCTGATGCGCTGCGCCTGATCGAAGAAGGGCGCGCCCGCGAGGCCATTCCCCTTCTCGAACAGGCTGCGGAGAAGGCCCCGGACTCCGCCGCCATCCACTTCCATCTCGGCTTGGCGCTCTCTGAAACCGGTCAGGACCAGCGCGCCATCGCCGCCTTCCGCCGCGTGCTCGAAATCGATCCCGCTCTCCGCCCCGCCCGGCTGAACCTCGCCCACCTCCTCATCCGCGCCGGCCAGCCCGCCGAAGCCCTCCCTCTTCTCGATGCCTGCCTCAAAGAGCAGCCCGAGGACGCCAAGGCCGCGTTCCTCCTCGGACGCGCTCTCTCCGCCACGGGCCGGTGGCCCGCAGCCGCGGAGGCTTTCGAGAAGGCTGCGCGGAAGCAGCCGGACGATCTCGATACCGCCTTGGCGTTGGCCCAGGCTTGGGAGCGCGCCGGCGAAAAAACGAAGGCCGCCGCCGTCTACGCGCGCTTCCCGAATGAGCCCGCCGCGCTCGAGCGCCTCGGCGTGCTCGAACTCGAAGCAGGCGATCTCGACAGCTCCATCCGCCACCTGGAATCGGTCCGTCTCAAGAGCCCCACGCCCGCCGTCCTCTACGCCCTCGCCACCGCCTATCTTCGCCGCAGGCAGCCCGAACAGAGCGCCGCCCTCGCCGCCTCGCTCGTCCAGCAGGAGCCGGACAACGCGGAGCTCCGCCTCTTCTACGGCCGCCTGCTCCGCGACCAGAAAAAATACGCCGAGGCCGCCCCGCAATTCCAGCAGGCCGTGCGTCTCGCCCCGGGCTCCGGCGAAGCCTGGAACGAATTCGCCGCCGTGCTCATGCTCCTCAAGCAATACGAACCCGCCTTGGCGGCGCTCGGCCGCGCCCGCGAACTCAACGGACCCAGCCCCGCCTACGACTACTTCCGCGCCACCCTGCTCGACGCCATGAACCAGCACAAGGCCGCACTCGACAGCTACCGCCGCTTCCTCGCCTCGAGCAGCGGCGAGCATCCCGACGAAGAGTTCAAGGCGCGCCAGCGCGTGAAAGTCCTCGAAAAGGCGGTGCGGCGGTGAGGCTCCTGCTCTGTCTCCTCGTTTCCTCCCTGATGATCGCGGCGCCTCCGCCGCCTCTCACGATGGAAGCCGTGCGCGCCGAGACCAATCCTCTCAGACGCTTCGACCGCGCCCTGCGGCTCGCCGAAGCGCGCTTGAAAGACGCCTGGAAGCTCGTGCGCGAGGGCGGCGTCCGCGCGGAACTCGAAGCGGCTGTCGCCGACGTCACCGGCGCCTCCGAACTCGCCCTGCAATCTCTCCGCGCCACCGGACGCCGCCCGGGCAAGCTCAGCCGCCAGTACAAGCGCGGCGAACTGCGCACCCGCGAATTCGAAAAGGGCCTGAAGGAACTCGCCCTCGCCGTCGCCTTCGAGGAACGCGAGCGGATCGAGCAGGCGCGCCGCCGCCTCGCCGCCATCCACGAACAGTTCCTCAACGGCGTCATGACCGGCAGATGATGGAGGCTCGCGATGCGGTCGCTCTTTTTGCTCGTCCTTGCCTGCCTGCCCGCCGTGGCGCAGCGCGACTTCCTCACCCCCGATGAGGTCGAGCAGCTCCGGCTCGTGCAGGAGCCCGAGCCGCGCCTCCAGCTCTATCTGAAATTCGCGCGCCAGCGCGTCGACATGCTCGAGCATCTCTTCGCCAGGCGCCGGATCGGACGCAGCGGGCTCATCCATGACACCCTCGAGCAGGTCACGCAGATCATGGAAGCCATCGACATGAACATCGACGACGCCATCCGCCGCCAGAAACCCATCGAGAAACTCGACGGCGTCGTCGCCGCGCAGAAGGAGCTGCTCGCCAAGCTCGAATCGATGGCCGCGAAAGAGGAGCCCGACCGCGCCCGCTACCAGTTCGCTCTCGAACAGGCTGTCGAGACCCTGCGCGACAGCATCGAGATGAACGAGCAGGACCTCAAGGAGCGCACCCTGTCCGTGCAGGACAAGGAAAAGGCGCTGCGCCAGGAGCGCGAGGAATTGCTGTCCCCGGGACGCAGGGAAGAGCTCGAAAAAGAGCGCAAGCGGATCGAATCCGAGAAGCAGGGCGTCGCCCCCGGCAAGAAGAAACCCACGCTCCTCAAGCCGGGGGAGAAGCCGGGCCGGATCGCCCAGCCTCCGCCGCCGGCGAAGAAATAGCCGCCTCTGCGTACTGTTCCCGCAGCATCCGGAACACCGCCGCCGCCGCGGAGACGATCACCGGCCCCGCGAACAGCCCGATCGCTCCGAACACCTGCAGCCCGCCCATCAGCGCAAAGAAGATCACCAGCCCGCTCATCCCCGTGCGCCCGCTCAGCACCCACGGCCGCACGAAATTGTCCGACATTCCCACCGCCACCGCGCCCCACAGCACGAGAAACAGCGCCTTGCCCCACGCACCCTGAAACAGCAGGATCGCCGCCGCCGGCAGCCACACGGCCGCCGTCCCGATCACCGGAATCAGCGAGCACACCGCCGCCACCGCGCCCCAGAACACCGGTCCCGGCACCCCTGCCAGCAGGAATCCCAGCGATGTCAGCGCGCCTTGCGTAACCGCCACCGCCGCCATCCCGTGAAAATTCGCCACGATCGACTCCCGGATCGCGCCCAGCAGAGCCGCCGTCTTGTCCCGCTCCAGCGGCGACCACGCATAGATTCCGTCCCGGATCTTCGGCCCCTCCAGGAACAGGAAAAACAGAATGAACAGCGACAGCAGCGCATTGCCGATCGTCGCCGTCACGTTGGTCAGCAACGCCGCGCCCCAGCTCCCCAGCAGCTTCACCACGTTCTGCGCCTGATCGAGCATCGCCGCCCTCACGTCCGGCGCCGGCAGCCCCGTCCGCTGCGCCATCCATTGCACCGGCTGCTCCACCAGCGAGGCGAGCCACGCCGCCCAGCCGCCCTGCTGCGGCGTGTGCTGCGCCAGCTCCTGATACAACCCGCCCGCCTCCTGCATGATGTGGACGACTACCAGCACGAGCGGCGCCAGCACCAGCAGCACGATCACCAGCGTCGCCGCCAGCGCTGCCGCCGCCGTGGACCGCAGCCACCGCAACAGCCTCTCGTAAAGCGGCTCGAACGCCACCGCCAGCACCAGGGCGAAGGTCACCGGCTTCACAAACGGCCACAGCATCATCCCCGTCAGCACGGCGCTCGCCAGCGCCAGCACGCTCAGCGCGTACAACCCGGTGCGGCTCCGCTCCTCCCGGCTCACGGCAGCTCCCTCACCTCGATCCAGCGCGAATCATCCTCCCGCTGCTCGATCCGCACCTCCACCCGCTCCTCGGGCCACAACCGCGGAAACCGCTCCCCCCACTCCAGCAGCACCACCGCCCGCCGCGCCAGAATCTCGTCCAGCCCCAGCGATGCCGCTTCCGCCTCCGTCTCCAGCCGGTACAGGTCCACGTGATACAGCTGCCCTTCGCCGTGCTCGTGAATCAGCGCAAACGTCGGGCTGGAGATCTCCTCCGCCGCCGCCGCGCCCAGCCCTTCCGCAACTCCCTTGGCGAACGTCGTCTTGCCCGCGCCCAGATTGCCGATCAGCAGCACGCACCGCTCGGGCGCCCACTCCCGCGCCAGCTCCGCCGCCAGCGCGATCGTCTCCTCCTCGCTCCGCGTCGTGAATGTGCGCGTCCTCATCCCGCCGCTTCCCGGATCGCATCGCTCAGAAACCGGATCAGGTCGGTCGCCGTGACGCACCACTCGGTGGCAGCCTCCGCCGCCAGCTCCCCGGCGCGCCCGTGCAGCCACACCGCCGCCAGCAGCGCTTCCTCCCGGTGGTCCGGCCACTGCGCCAGCAGCCCGGCAATTAATCCGGTGAGGATGTCGCCGGAACCGGCGGTCGCCATCGCCGGCGTGCCCGTGGGGTTCACGAACACGCGCCCGTCAGGAAATGCGATCAGCGTCCGCTGCCCTTTCAGCACCACCACCACATGGCGTTCGGCTGCGAACCGCCGCGCCACCCCCACCCGGTCCGCCTGAATGTCGGTGCCCGTGCAGCCCGCCAGCCGCGCCATCTCGCCCGGATGAGGCGTCAGCACGCGCCATGGCCCCGGCCCGCGGAACGACGTCTTCGCCAGCGCGTTCAGCCCGTCGGCGTCCACCACCATCGGCAGCGCCGATTGCACGAACAGCCGCTGCGCCATCGTCACCATCTCCGGATCGCGCCCCAGCCCCGGTCCCAGCGCGATCACGTCCTTGTCTCCCGGATCCTCGCTCAGCCGCTGCGTCATCAGCTCCGGCGCCAGCGACGTCACCGTCCTCCGCTCCGCCTCCGCGCACGCCACCGTCACTAGCCCTGCGCCCGCCTTCAACGCCGCCCAGCCCGCCATCGCCGCGGCGCCGCCTTTGCCCTCCCCCCCGCCGATCACCAGCACGTGCCCGAAGTCCCCCTTGTGCGCTCCGCGCGGGCGCGGCTCGAAGAGCCGCCGGAAATCGCGCGGCTCGATCAGCTCCAGCCATAGCGACGCATCCCGCTCCAGCATCTCCTGCGGCGTCCCGATCGGCACGACGTGCAGCCGCCCCACCCGGTCGCACAGCGGCGGCAGCGCCTGCTCCGCCTTCGGCGCGGTGAACGTCACCGTGTGCGCGGGCAGCACGCTCTCGCCGTCTTCGCACAGCCCCGACGGCATATCCACGCTCACCGCCTCCGCGGCGGGGAAACCCCGGTTGATCTCGTGAATGTAGTCGAGCGCCACGCCGCGCGCAGGTCCGCTCAGCCCCGTGCCCAGCAGCGCGTCGATCACCAGCGTCGCCGCCCGCATGGAGGGCGTGATCTCGCCTCGCACCCGCACCCCCAGCGCTTTCAGCATCCGGTAGTTGATCTCCGCGTCGCCCCGCAGCTCCTCCGGCGGCCAGGCCAGCACCACGTCCAGCGCCGCGGGACGGAACCGCAGATGGAGCTGCCGCGCGATCGCCATGCCGTCGCCGCCGTTGTTGCCCTTGCCGCAGATCACGGCGATCCGCTGCCGCTCGAGCGGCGCGTACTCCCGCTCCAGAAACTCCACAAACCGGCACGCCGCGTTCTCCATCAGCACGATCGACGGCACGCCCGCTTCCACCGTGCGCCGGTCGACCTCCCGCATCTGTTCCGCTGTCAGGATCTTCATCGCTCGCGCCCTCCGGCCGCGCGCGCCTCGAACAGCCGCAGCGGCCCGGCTTCGCCCATCACCACCAGGCAGTCTCCGGCTTCAATCTCCGCCGCCGCCGGCGGGTTGAATTCCATCCTCCCGCCGGAGCGGCGGATCGCCAGAACGACCACCTGCATCTCGCCGCGGATGCGCGCCTCCGCCAGCGATTTTCCCACCAGATCGCTGGCCGCATCCACTTCCACCTGCTCGATGCGCACGTCCCATTCCGGCGTCGCCAGCGCGAAATCCAGAAACTGCCGCACGTGCGGCTTCAGCAGCGACAGCGCCAGTTGCGCGCCCGCCGTCTTGTACGGCGCCAGCACCGTGTCGGCGCCCGCGCGCACCAGCTTCTGCTCGGTCTGTTCGTCGGAGGCGCGCGCCGCCACCCGCAGCCCCCCGTTCAACGCCTTGGCCGACATCACCACGAACAGGTTGTCCGCGTCCGTGCTCAGCGCCGCCACCAGCCCAGCCGCCCTCTCAATGCCTGCCTCCCGCAGCGAATCGTCCGATGTCGCGTCTCCCTGCAGCGCCAGGCACCCCTGTTTCCGCGCCTCCTCCAGCCGTTTCTCGTCCCGGTCCACCACCACCACGCCCTCGCCGTTCTTCTTCAGCTCCGCCGCCGCGCCACGCCCCACTCTCCCAAACCCGCATACGATATAGTGCCCCCGCAGCGATTCAATCATTTTTCTCACCCTTCTCCTGCCGAAAACGTCGCCGAACTGCGCCTCCAGGATCGTCTGCGTCATCACGCCGATCACCAGCAGCATCGTGCTCACGCTCACCACCATGTACGCGGAGTTGAAGATCCGCGCCTCGCGGCTCAGCGGATGGATCTCCCCGTAGCCCACTGTCGTCATCGTCATGATCGCCATGTACAGCGCGTCCACGAACGCAAAATCCGCGATCAGGACGAATCCCAGCGTCCCCAGGCTCAGGGTGGCAAGCACCGCTGTGATCAGGATCAGCGCTCTCCGCCCGCGCGGCATCTTGTTTCACTCCGTCTTGCGCGCCAGCAGCAGCGTGAAGTCGTCCTGCAATTCGGTCGACTCCGTCCACCGGGCCACTTCGTCCTGAATGAGCAGCCCGAGATCCTCGATGTCCATCGCCGCGTGCTCAGCCAGCAGCGCGCATAGCCGCGCCTCGCCGAACATCTCGCCATACGCGTTCTCCGGCTCCGTCACGCCGTCCGTGTAGCACGCCAGCAGATCGCCCGGCTCCAGCTTCACACGGCTCTCGCCATAGCGCGCTCCGGCGAAGCAGCCCACCACCATGCCGTTCGTGTCCAGCCGCGTCACCTTCCCGTCCCGCACCAGCAGCGGCGGCAGATGCCCCGCGTTCGTGTACGCCAGCTCCGACGCCGCCTCCTCGTAAACGCTGAAGAAGAACGTCGCGTACTTCTCCGGCGCCGTCGACGCATAGAGCTGCTGGTTCAGGTTCGACACCAGGCGCGCCGTGGATACCGCCGGCGGTCCGTAGCCCCCGCCCGTCCCCGCCGCCGCGGCTTCCGCCGCCTCCATGCACTGCCGCAACTGGCTCCGCATCGCCGATTGCAGCGTCGCCATCAGCAGCGCCGCCGAGATGCCCTTGCCCGCCACGTCGCCCAGCGCCACCGCCAGCCGCCCGTCGCTCACCGGCTGGTAGTCGAAGTAGTCTCCTGAAACCATCCGCGCCGCGTTGCACACGCACGCCAGCCGCAGCGAGCCGAACCTCGTGATCGGCTTCGGCAGCAGTTGCGCCTGCACCTCGCGCGCAATTTCCAGCTCCGCCTGCAGCCGCTGCCTCTCCTTCTCCGCCTGCAGCAGCCGCTCCAGGTTCCCCGCCATGATGTTGAACGACGTGCCCAGCTCCGCCAGCTGGTCGTTGCCCGTCACCAGGATCCGGTGGCTCAGGTCCCCCCCGCGGATGCGCACCGTGGCTTCGTACAGATCGTTCACCGCCGACGTGATCGTCCGCGACAGCGACACCCCGATCCAGATCGAGCTGATCTCCACGATGAAGAACACGATCAGCGCCGTGGAAAACAGCACCAGCATCGTCGGTCCGCTGCTGCTCGTGTCCACGCTGAACATGATCCGCAGCGGACCGCTGATCCGCGTCGCCGCTCCCAGAAAGACCGTCGCTTCCCTCCCCGGCGCCTCCCAAACCGCCGCCGGAATCGAGACGCCCCACTTCAGCGGCAGGTCGAGCAGGTTCGCCGGCTTGGCAATCCCGCCCGGCGCCGGCGCTTCCTCTTCGAGCGGCGGGTGCAGCGTGACCTCCATCGCCTTCACGCCCCCCGGACCAAGGGAAAACGGCGTCAACTGAATCACGCCCAGCCCCGGAACCAGCCCTTGCAGGAACGCCTGCGTCACCGGCGCCCGGATCACCACCTCCGATCCAGCCCCGCCCGCATGCGCCCACAGGTGGAACCGCCCCTCGTGGATCAGCAGCCCCGCCCGCCGCTCATGCCCCTCCGGCGGATGCGGCAGCCGCGCGTCCTCCGGATACCGCACCTCCCGCCCCTGCTCGTCCTTCAGCAGGATCTCTGCGCCCGGAAACCGGTCGCGGATGAAAAACCCCGCCCTCTTCACCGCCTCCACCCGAACCTGCGGCGCCGCCCGCTCCAGCGACTGCGCCGTCATCGCCAGCGAGTTCACCCGCCGCCCCATCTCCACGCTCAGCAGGTACGCCGCAATCTGCCCGGACACCACCCACGCCCCCGCCAGCGTCAGCACCGCCAGCATCAGCATCGGCACCGCCGCGATGAACACGTAAGCCACGATCAGACGGTTCCGCAGCCGCCAGATCAGACGCCGCACCGCACGCAGCCCGTGCCTCCACACGAGCAGAAAGCCCAGCGTGAACGCCGCCAGTTGCAGCAGCACAGTCGCCGCGCGCCCCGGCATCAGCCACTGCGCCGCCAGGCTCGCCGGCACGGCTGCCGCGAACAGCACTTCCAGCCTGCCCGTGGAGCGCAGCGTCTTCAGCCAGCCAGGGGAGGGCATTTCGATTCAGCGTACCTGCTTGCCCGCAGCCGCCGCCACTGCCGCCGCCGATCTACAGCCGCGACTTGGCTATGTCCGGCATCTCTTCCGCCGCCCGGATCTGCTCCGGCTGCAGGTAATTCTCCGTCAGGAACGTTTTCAGATGATCGAGCGCCGTGTGCACGTCGTCGACAAAGTCCATCAGCCCCACGTCCTCCGGGCTGATCATCCCGTGCCGCGCCAGAGCGTCGAAGTTGATGATCTCCCTCCAGTAGTCCTCCCCGTACAGCATGATCATGATCTTCTTCTCGAGCTTCTGCGTCTGCGCCAGCGTCAGCAGCTCCGTCAGCTCGTCCAGCGTCCCGAACCCGCCCGGAAATACGATCAGCGCCTTCGCCAGATATGCGAACCAGAATTTCCGCATGAAAAAGTAGTTGAATTCAAAATTCAATTCCGGCGAAATGTACGGATTCGGATACTGCTCGTGCGGCAGCGCGATGTTCAGCCCGATCGACTTGCCGCCCGCGTCCCGCGCCCCCCGGTTGGCCGCTTCCATGATCCCCGGTCCGCCCCCCGTGCACACCACAAACCGCCGCGTCGGCGGCTCCAGCGCGTTCGACCACTGCGTGATCAGCCGCGCAAACTCCCTCGCCTCCTGATAATACCGCTCCATCGGACCCTCTTCCGTGATCCGCGCCGAGCCGAAAAACACCACCGTGTCCCGGATCTTCTCCCGGCTGAACCGGTCCAGCGGCTCCAGGTATTCCGCCAGAATCCGGATCGCCCGGCCATTCCAGCTATCCAGAAACGCCTCGTTCTTATACGCCAGAGGCGCGCGGTTCATGTGACGGCTTTTCTTCATTCCGCGTCCTTTCCAGGCCGGCTTTCCAGCGCCGCAATGCGCTTTTCCAATTCTCTCACCGTTTTCAGCAGCTCCGGCAGCCGCGGGAACGCCGTCACAGCCCGCCGCCACTGCGCCGCGTCGAACGCCGGGGAGCCCGACACCACGCTCCCCGCTGCCACGTCGCCGCCGATTCCGCTCTGCGCGTAAACAATCACGTCGTCATGGATCGTCAGATGCCCCGACACGCCCGCCTGTCCCGCGAGCAGCACGTTCCTGCCCAGCACGCTCGATCCCGCCAGGCCTGTCTGCGCGCAAATGATGTTGTCCTCCCCCACCACGCACGCGTGCCCTACCTGCACCAGCGAATCGATCTTCGCCCCCCGCTTCACCCGCGTCTCGCCCACCGTCGCCCGGTCCACCGAGCTCAGCGTCTGCACCTCCACGTCGTCCTCCAGCACCGCCGGACCCGATTGCACAATCTTGTAGTGCGTCCCGTCCTTCTTCTTCGCGAAACCGAACCCGTCGCCCCCGATCACCACCCCGTTCTGCAGAATCACCCGGTTGCCCAGCCGGCAGTACTCGCGCACCGCGCTGTGCGCGTGCAGCACGCAGTCCTCGCCGATCTCCGCCCCCTCGTACACCACCACCAGCGGATGGATCACCGTCCCCCGCCCGATCTTCACCCGCTCCCCGATCACCGCATACGCGCCGATCGACACGCCCTCCCCGATCTCCGCCGTCTCCGCCACTGCCGCCGCCGGATGGATGCCCGGCTTCGGCGCCGGCGGCTGATAAAACAGCTCCAGCGCCCGCGCGAAGTCCAGATACGGGTTCTCGCTCGCCAGCGCCGGGATGTGCAGCCCGCCCGCCGCCGCCTCCGGCACAATGATCGCCCCCGCTCGCGTGCCCTTCACCTTGTGCGCGTACTTCGGATTGGCCAGGAAGGTGATCTCGCCCGGTCCCGCATGCTCCATCCCGGCTACGCCCGTGATCTCTTTCTCGCCGTCGCCGGCGCGCGTCTCGCGCAGCTCGCAGCCAAGCCGCTCTGCCAGTTCTTTCAGCCGCATTTGCGGCCAGCATAGCGCACTCCCCCGCCGCCGCGTCGCTCCGCCGCGGCTGAACGCTACACTGGAAGAAACGCGGATGCGGAGATCCCTCATCGCCCTGATTCTGGCCTCCGCCCTCGCGCGCGGACAGGCCCCGAAGCTCCCGCCGCTCGAGCAGGCAGCCGAGGAATTCCGGCGGCTGACCCGCGAAATGGGCCTGCGCCCCGGCAGCCCCCGCCGCGCCGCCCGCGCGCCCGGCGCCGGACGCGGCGCGTACCACGGCCGCCTCTATCACAACCTCCGCAACGACATCCTCGACGCCGTCCCTCATGAAATCCGCCAGCGGGGCGGCCAGAAGAACCTCCTCCGCCGCAACCAGTTCGGCTTCAGCGTCAGCGGCCCCGTCCGCATCCCGAAACTCTACGACGGCGGACGCCGCACCTTCTTCTCCCTCAACTACGAAGGAGTCCGCGAGCGCATCTCCCGCAGCTATCTCCGCACCGTCCCCATCGAGCCCGAACGCCGCGGCGACTTCAGCCTCACCGTCGATGGCTCCGGCGCTCCCCTCCCCATCTTCGACCCCTCCACCGTCCGCCCCAACCCGCTGTACAACCCCTCGCAGCCAGTCTCGCAGGACAACCTCGAGTTCATCAAGGATCCCTTCCCCTCCAACCGCATCCCCGATTCCCGCATCGACCCGGTCGCCCTCGGCGCCCTCCAGTACTACCCCCTGCCGAACGCCAGCGCCGGCCCCTTCTTCCGCAACAACTACTTCATCGTCTCCCCGGAGACCAACACCGCCGATGGCATGATCGCCCGCCTCGATCACACCTTCCTCGAGAAACACCGTCTCTCGGTCTCGTACTCCTTCACCAACGGCCTCAGCGGTTCCGCCCGGCTCATCGACGGACCCGCCGACTCCGCCCCCGCCGACCGCGAATTCACCAACCGCCGCGGAGCCGTCGAGCACATCCTCACCCTCTCCCCGCAGACCGTCAACACCGCCTCCGTCGAGGCCCAAACAAGTATCTCGGAAAATGTTTCCGGCCAGTCCGGCTGGCCCTCCCGGCTCGGCCTCCGCGGCGTCGAGGACTCGAGCTTCCCCCGCTTCGACATAGCCAACTACCTCGACATGGGCCGCCTCACTCCATCCGGCCGCACCGCGCGCAATGTCTTCACCTTCACCGAGGCCCTCTCCCACAAGCGCGGACGGCACAGTCTGCGCTTCTCGAGCCAGTTCTCCCGCACCCAGGTCAACACCTTCCTCCCCTACGCCCCCTCCGGCGCCTACTTCTTCCACTGGCGCTACTCGAGCCTCCCCGGCATCGTCAACACCGGACTCGCCTTCGCCTCCTTCCTCCTCGGCGGTCCCGAACAGGCCGACCTCGCTCTGGTCCCCTCCCCCTCCTACTTCCGCAACTGGACCTGGACCAACGCCGTCCAGGACGTCTGGGAGCTGAAGCCGGACCTCACGCTCTCCTTCGGACTCAGCCTGCTCGCCGCCACGCCCCGCGTCGAGCGCTACGACCGCCAGAGCATCGTCGACCTGCGCGTCCCCAACCCCTCCAACGGACGCCCCGGCGCGCTCGTCTTCGCCAACCGCGGCGGCTTTGGCCGCGCCTTCCAGCCCTCCGCCGTCAAGCCGCAGCCATACTTCTCCCTCGCCTGGAACCCCCGCGGCAACCGCCAGTCCGTGCTGCGGCTCTCCTACGGCATGAGCTACCAGGGCTACCCCATCTACAACGGCCAGTGGGGCACGCGCGGCTTCACCGGCCATCCGTATTTTTCCTCCCCCAATCCCTTCCTCGAACCTGCCTTCCGCCTCAGCGGCGGAATGCCGCCCCCGCCCCGCCCCGTCCCCGATCTCTCCGCCGACGCCGCCAACGATACCGATGCCAACGTCCTCGACTCCTCCGGCCGCCTCCCCCGCTACCAGTCCGCCGGCATCAGCTACGAACGCCAGGTCTCTGGAGGCATCGTCCTCACCGGCGCCCTCGGCGTCTCCTGGGGCCGCGATCTCTTCATCGGCAACAGCGCCGTCCGCCTCAACGCCGTCCACCCTGATTACCTCTCGTTGCGCGAGCAGCTCAACGACCTCGCCCTCAACCGCGCCCTTCGGCCTTACCCCCAGTTCTTCGAAATCGATGTCTTCTCCCAGTGGCCCGGCGGCCGCTACCGCCGCGATGCAGTCTCCCTGCGCGCCGAAAAGCGCACCGGCCAGGGCCTCTCTCTAAGCGCCTCCTACGAATACTCGCGCCAGTTCGACGACCACTCCGGTCCATACGGCCGCCAGGATCAGTTCAACCGCAAAAACGAATGGGCCCTCACCGCCTGGAACAACCCCCACCGGCTCTCCTTCTCCTGCATGTACGAACTCCCCCTCGGCGCCGGCAAGCCGCTGCTGAACTACTCCGATTGGCGCGGCTATCTCGCCGGCAACTGGTCCATCTCCGCCATCTCCACCGTCGCCTCCGGCGAACCTCTCGCACTGCGCGCCCAGTTCAACAACACCGGCGGCGTCCTTCAGACCGTCCGCGTCAACCCCGTCCCCGGCGCTGCCCCTCGCGTCCCCAACCCCTCCCCCGAACTCTGGTTCAACCCCGCCGCCTTCTCCCACCCGCCCGACTTCGAAATGGGCTCGGGTCCGCGCACTCACCCCTTCCTCCGCGGCCCCACCTCGCAGAACCACGACCTCTCCGTCTCCAAGCGCTTCCCCATCGATCAGGAGCGGTCGGTCGAATTCACGGCTTCCGGCTTCAACTGGCTCAACCACGCCAACTGGACCGATCCCGACGTCGTCATCGGCCCGGCTTCCGCGCCCAACGTCAACGCCGGCCGCATCATCGGCTCGCGCGGCGGCCGCGTCGTTCAGCTCGGCCTGAGGTTCAGCTTCTGATGACGCGCCGCCTTCACCTGCTCCTGCTCGCCTCCGCCGTGACTGCCGCCCCGGCCAGGCCCTCCGCGCCGCCGCGCGGCCGCCGGAGGCGCATCGCTGCGTGGCTCGCCAGCGGGTCCGCCGGCGGCCTCGAAGCCACCGTGGAAGGCCGGCAGGCCGCCATCGAAAGAATCCTCTCTCCCGAGGACGGCCTCATCCTGCTTCTCGTCCTCGACATGGTCGAAGACATCACCCGCATCGGCGCCGCCCGCGATGCCGCCGCCGCCGCCATCGAGCCCCTCCCCTCCAATGTATGGGCCGGCGTGCTCAGCGCCCAGGACGGCTTGAACGTGCTCGCCGATCCCTCCCCGGATCGGGCCGCCGCCATCGCGGCCATTCAGAACGCCCCCACCACGGGCCGGGCGGGCTTCCTCGAAACCGTCGATCCCGCCGCCCGCCTCGCCTCCGCGCTCGCCCGCAAGGCCCCTGTCCGCTCCGCCGTCCTCTACCTCACCGACTCCGAAGTCGGCAACTACCGCGAAGACTTCACCAACCCCGTCATCAATTACAGCGACACCCGCGACCTCTCCCGCCGCTTCCCCGATGCCCTCATCCGCGAAAAGTCCGCCCGCCTCGCCGCCGCCCTCTCCCCCAGCGACGCCCCCGTCTTCGCCGTCCATCTGGCCTTCCTCCGCGACCGCCTCAACGAGGCTTATCAGACCGGGCTCCAGCAGATCGTCGAGGCCACCGGCGGCCAGGCCTGGTTCTGCCGGAATCTCACCGAAATCCCCGGCGCAGTCGCCGCCGCCTTTGAGCGCATCCGCTCCATGTACTCCATCTGTCTCCGTCTGCCCGAAAGGCTCCCGAAAAACGCCACCCTCCAGCTCTCCGCCCCCGGCGCCGATTGGCAATACCGCACCCGCTTCACGGCGAAAGCATGGAGCCATGACTGATCCCCTCCCGCGCTGCCCCCGCCGCCCTTCCGTTCGGTTACGATTGAGCGTATGCGGAACCCCGCTTTGGTGACGTTGTCCGTCCTGCTGGGGCTTTCGCTTGCCGCCGGCGCGTGGCTCCTCCGCACCCGCATGCAGGTCCGCGCACAGTTGCAGCAGGAGATCGGCCGCGCCAGAGCCGAAGCCGCCAAAGAACGCGAGCGCGCCGACGCCCTGCTGCTCGAAAACGACTCCCTCCGCCGCCAGCTCGCCGAGCGCGGCATCGCCGCGCCCCCTTCCGCCGCCCCCTCCCGCGCCGCCGAGGACGCCCGCCGCCTCGCCGCCATCCGCGAGCTCGCAGCCGCTCAGACCCGCCTCGCCGAAGCCCAGTCCGCTCTCACCGAATCCCGCAACCGCATCGCCGAACTCGAAGCCTCCCTCGAGCGCGTCACCGCGGAGAACAAGCGCCTCGCCGCCGCTGAATCAGCCGCCGGCGACGACCTCGACCACCAGCGCCGCATCATCCAGGCGATGGAAACCGAGATCAAGGTCAAGAACGACCGCATCGCCCAGCTCGACGCCTCCCTCCGCAAGACCCGCGAGGAACTCCGGGCTCTCAGCCTCAGAACCGGCGCCTTCGCCCCCGTCGTCGCCGACCTCATTGAACTGAACCGCCGCCGCGAAAACACCCTCACCTCGCTCCAGCGCCGCTACCGCGATATCACCGATCAGCTCCGCGCCCTCTCCGTCCGCCTCGACACCCAGCGCGACAACCCCGCCGCCGCCATCGGCGACCTCTCCCGCATCCAGACCGCCGTCCTTGCAGCCGAAGAAGACCTCCGCCAGCTCAACACCCTCAACTCCCAGAGCCAGCAGCTCATGCGGAAGCTCGCCTCCCGTTGACGTCCCTCCGCCGTTGTACCCTGTCGGCATGAGGCTGCTGCTCGGCTCCCCCGGCTCCGGCAAGACCACCCAGGCGCTTCAGGAGTTCTGCGCCGCCGCGCGCTCCGGCGAGGCGCGCTTCGTCGTGCCCACCGCCACCATGGCGGAGCACCTCCAGCACGAGCTCGCCCGCCGCGGCGAGCCCGTTCCGCCCTCGTGGATCACCACGCTGTCGCGCTTCGCGTCTTCCCTCGTCCCCGGCGCCAAGATCGCGGATTCCTCCGCCCTCGCCCTCCTCGTTGCGGAAGAACTCGAGCAGCGCCCGGACCTGTATCCGCTCCTGCGCGGCGCCCCCGGACTGCCCGCCGCCATCGCCTCCGCCATTGAGGAACTCGCCAACTCCGGCTGCGGCGCCCTGCAGTGGAGTTCTCTTTCGAGCCTCGATCACCGCTTCGACCGCCAGTTCGGCTCGCTCTTCGAAGCGGTCGCGCAGGCTCTCGCCCGCGCCGGCTTGCATCTCCGCGCCGACCTGCTCCAGCGGGCAGCCGAGCGGGCGCGCGATCACGGAGCCGGCGTCTCCCGCATCTGGTTCGACGGCTTCACCCTCTTCTCGAAGACCGAACTCGCTCTCCTCGGCGCCCTCCGCCGGCAGGCCCAGCTCACTCTGACGCTGCCGGAGTGGCCCGGCGCCGCTGCCATCGCCGGCGAACTCGAGCGCTCCGGCGCCCGCATCGAACGCCTGCCCGTGCGCCGCTCCCAGCCGGATATCGCCCGCATCCAGGCCGTCTCGCGCGAGCGCGAGGCCGAAGAGATCGCGCTCCAGATCCTCGACGAGCGCCAGCACGGCCGCCCCTGGCGCGAAATGGCCGTCATCATCCGCAGCGAGGAGAACTATCTCGCCCTGCTCGAGCGCGCCTTCGGCCGCCTCGGCATTCCTTCCCGCGCCTATTTCGGCCGCTTCGTGCTCCGGGAGCCCGCGGGCGTGTTCTTCCAGCGCTTCGCCGCTGCCGTCATCAGTTCCTGGGACGGCGAAACTACCCTCGCGCTGCTCCGCCATCCCCTCTGCCGCGCCGCCGCCGGCGTGCAGGGAAAGACGTGGCTGGAAGCTCTCGAAAACCTCCCCTTCAAGGGCTTGCAGGCGCTGTCGCGGAACACCGGCGGCGCCGCGGATGTTCTCGCGCCCTTCGGATCCTGGCCTGAAGATCTCTGCACCCCCGCCGAATGGGCGCACCGTCTTGCCTCAGTCGCTGCGCTGCTTGACCCGCCCCCGGCGGGCGGCGTGCTCTCGGAGGCGCAGCTCCAGGATTTCCGCCTCCGCTCCTCCGTCTTCCGCGCCATCACGGACGCCGCCGCTTCCCTCTCCGCCCTCCTCCTGGAAAATCCGCTCCCGTTCCAGGATTTCTGGAGCAGCCTCCAGGACGCCCTCGAAGAA
>DYJN01000029.1:27265-47223 GCA_020723085.1 Arcobacter sp. | reverse complement strand
GGCACACTGGGCGCTTCGCGCCCTGCATGCGCGGCACACTGGGCGCTTCGCGCCCGTTATGCGTGGCACACTGGGAAGACACGGGATGACGCACAGGCAACAAGAACTCCGCCTGCTCTGCGTGGGCGGTGCAAGACCGAATTTCATGAAGCTGGCGCCGCTGCTGCGGGCGCTGCGCGCCGACAGCCGCTTCCATGCGCTGCTGGTGCACACGGGCCAGCACTACGATCATCAGATGTCCGGGGCTTTCTTCAGCGACCTTGGGCTTCCGGACCCGGACTTCTATCTCGGAGTCGGATCGGGTTCGCATGCGCAGCAGACGGCGGAGATCCTGAAAAGCTTCGAGCCGGTGATGCTCGACGCCAAGCCGGACGCAGTGCTGGTGGTGGGCGACGTCAATTCCACGCTCGGCTGCGCGCTGGTGGCGGCGAAGCTGTGCGTGCCGGTGATCCATGCGGAGGCGGGGCTGCGAAGCTTTGACCGCACGATGCCGGAGGAGATCAACCGGGTGCTGACCGATGCCATTTCAGACCTGCTTCTGGTGACCGAGCCGAGCGGACTCGTCAACCTGGAACGCGAAGGCATCGACGGCGCAAAAGTGCGGTTGGTGGGCAACCTGATGATCGACTCGCTGCGGAAGCACGTGGATCAAGCCCGGCAGCGGCGCATGGCGGAGCGGCACGGTTTGGCGCCTGGATCGTATGGAGTGGTGACGCTGCACCGTCCGGCGAACGTGGACAAACCAGAGGCGCTGCAGGGCATCCTCGAAGCGCTGCGGGAAATTGCCGCTGATGTCCCGCTGGTGTTTCCGGTGCATCCGAGGACGCGCGCCAAACTGCCTCCGGTCAGTACGCTGGACGGCGCCCGGCTGCGGCTGCTGGATCCGCTCTCCTACATCGAGTTCCTGAGCCTGATGTCGGATGCCGCCGCCGTGTTCACCGACTCGGGCGGAATTCAGGAAGAGACCACGGTGCTCGGCATTCCCTGCTTCACGCTGCGGGACAATACGGAGCGGCCGATCACGGTCGAGCAGGGCACGAACGTGCTGGCGGGAACAACTAGGGATTCCATCCTGGCGGCGTGGCGGAAACACGGGCTCCGCCGCCCGGGCGCGCGAACGCCGGATCTCTGGGACGGACAGGCGGCGGAGCGGTGCCTGCAAGCCATCGAGGCGCATTTCCTGAGCGGACGCTGACGGCGCGCCCGCGGCTTGGGGATGCGGAGGGTCTGGCTGTTGTAGCGGAATAGCGACTCCAATTTTCGGCCTGCCGCTACGGCGGCAGCTTCGCTCCGCCGGCGTGAAGAGAACGATTTCCACTCCTGGATCCGGAGTATGGATTGCGGCCGGCGGAGGGCTGGAGTGCTGGATTACACGCGCTCTGCCGGGCAAGAAGCAATGCGTGCAGAGTCTGCTTCCGGCGAGGACGGCCGTTGACCGGGATCCGCAGCGAACGAAGACGAGGCGGATGGGGGACGGGCCATCGTGCGGCTGAATTGCGGGAATGATTGCAGTGATCTTTGCACATTTAGCAAGAGTATTACCGTAAATTTCTGTGAGAAATATCGTAGTTTAGGTCTGATCTCCGGACGCATTTCCGTAAAAACCGTGTTGGGCTGTCCGCCTTTTCCGATGGTTGTCCTGGCGCTGCCGGGCCGGGCGTTCACCGGGCGGCATTCCCTGCCGCCACGGACGCATCCAGCGGGGCACGCCTGGGGCGGGGTCTCTCTGGGCGTGGCGGCGGCGCAGGCCAAGGCGCAGTACTCGACGACCTACAACTATGGCCAAGAAGGGATGGCCGAAACAGCCCGCTTCCTGCGGATGCACCCGGCGGCCGGGGAGAAGCTCGTGTGCATGAAGGACGTCGGACACCTGGCAGGGCGCCGCTACTATTCCACCTACTCGCCCATTCAGGGCGTGCCGGAGCACACGGACGCAATCCTGGGCGCGCTGGCCAGCGGCGAGGCGCGCTATGCCGTCTTCACACAGGGGCGCGGGCAGGACGACCTTGGGGCTGAATCCCCGCCCGCGGGCTGGAGACCAGCGGTTCTGCCGGCTGGAGAGAAGCATCGGGAACCACCGCATTGATATCTGCGGCGCGGGCGAGGAGGGCAGCCCGGTCAACGACCCGTGCCGGTGATCTGAACGAGCGGAGGCTGTGAGTGCGTTTCCAGAGTCCGGCGCGGATCCGGCAGTGTCTGGGGAGCGCGCCAGAAATCGAAATACGACGTGTAGTGCACGCAACTGATGGTGCAGTGCGGGGCGCAGTCCTTCCCGGTGAGATACTCGCGGCGGAAGTCGGCCAGAGTGTACTCGGCCAAGGGCTTGGCCGGATAGCCGCGCTGCTGCGAGCAGCAGGGGACGAGCGGGTCCTCGCAGATGCAATGCTCGCCGCTGCCGCGCGGAGAGGCGCCGGTCAGCGACCGGCGCCGGTGATCTGAACGAGCGGAGGCTGTGAGTGCGTTTCCAGAGTCCGGCGCGGATCCGGCAGTGTCTGGGGAGCGCGCCAGAAATCGAAATACGACGTGTAGTGCACGCAACTGATGGTGCAGTGCGGGGCGCAGTCCTTCCCGGTGAGATACTCGCGGCGGAAGTCGGCCAGAGTGTACTCGGCCAAGGGCTTGGCCGGATAGCCGCGCTGCTGCGAGCAGTAGTGGACGAGCCCGTCCTCGCAGATGTAGAGGTAGCGCGCGCCGGCGCGGCAACGCCAGCGGTTGGGCAGCCCCCTGGCGATGTTTTCCTGGAAGAAGCTCAACTGCGAGTAGTTGCGCTTTTCGAGCGCCTTCACCTGAATGTAGATTTCGCGTTCGCGGCCGCTTAACGGCTTGAGCTGCCCGGCGTGGTCGTGAATGATGCCGATGGTGGAACTGAAGCCGAGCGCGATGGTGCGGCGGGCGATGACGAGCGCGTCCTCGGGATGGCGCACGCCGCCGCCGACGACGGAGTTGATGTTGACGTGGAAGAGCGCGTGCCTGGCCAGCAGTTGGAGCTTCTTGTCCAGCACCTTGAGGCTCTTCTTCGACACGTCGTCGGGCATGACGTTGTCGATGGAGATCTGCATGTGGTCGAGCCCGGCGCGGTTCAGCCGCTCGATGCGCTCGCCGGTGAGCAGGTAACCGTTGGTGATGAGGCCGGCGATGGCGCCGTTGCGGCGGATGCGCGTGATGATCTGATCGAGATCAGGGTGCAGCAGGGGTTCGCCGCCGCTGATCGTGATGATGGAAGTGCCGAGGCGCCCGAGCGTGTCAATGCGCCCGAACATCACGTCGGTGTCGACGGGACGGGAGACGTCGTCGTACTCATTGCAGTAAGCGCACGAAAGGTTGCAGCGGCGAATGGGGACGATGTGCGCCATGACGGGGTGCTCGACGTGAACCGCACCCCAGGCGATCATCTTCAGTTCGCGCAGTCTTCTCTTCAGTGCTGCCCAGTCGCGGCGGGCACGGAAACCGTGGTCCGGCATGAACTCTCTGCCATTATCCCTGACGACGCCCCCGGCGCGGAAGATTCAGGGTTCAAAGGCGAATGAGCGGGGCCGAACGGCGAAAAAACGGCGTTGAACGGCCGGCTACTGTTTCTTCGCCGGAGGCTTGGGCTGGCCGGGAGACGGCTGGTCGACACCCTCGTAAGTGATGGTGGTCTCCGCCTTGAACTGCTTGTAGTCGCGGTAGGTGATGACGAGCTTGATGGGGATCCGGCCGGACTCGAAGTTCAACACGTCGTTGGAGACGGTGTAGGTGGGGAACCAGAATTTGCCGTCGATCTGCTCGCGCCAGGTTTCAAACTTCGGGAAGCGCTGGCCGGCGACGCGCTTTCCCGTGCCGACGCCGCGCCCGTAGGTCTTGACGATCTGGAGATCGCGGTCGTCCACCCAGACGATGCCGGAAAAGTAGCGCTGGCCCTCCACCATGGTCTTCGGCTTGACGGCGAAGACATAGCAGCCGATTTCGTCGATGGTTTCGCGTCCGAGGTAGCGGACGCGGTAGTTGGGGAGTTCCTTCACGGTGAAGACGAAGGGCTGCACGTTGCGCATGTCCTGCTCGTCTTCCGGCGTGAAGATGATGTTGCGCAGGGTGTTCATGGGCGCATAGGTGACGCGCTCGATGCGCTTGCCGTTCTTGTCGAACAGAATGTCGGCTTCGATCTCGAGCTTGCCCGCCGGGCGGCGGTCCGGGCCGAGTTCCTCGAAGCGGTAACGCTGGCGGTAGGTGTAGTTCTCGCGCGCGCGGGTGAATTCGGTCTCCTTCTCCGCGAACTTCTGAATGATCCGCTCGACCTCTTCGGGGCTGGGGTCGGGCGGCGTCTGAGCGAAGCCCGGCAGAGCGGCGATCAGGAGGGCAGACAGCAGCGGTTTCATCTCGTATCCTGTCTGCATTGTAGATGCCGCCCGGGGACGGCGCGTTGCGCCTCAGCCGAGCAGCTGCCGGGCGATGGTGAGGAGCTGCATATTAGTGGTGCCTTCATAGATGCGCCCGATCTTCGAATCCCGGAACAGCTTCTCGACCGGGTAGTCGCGGGTGAAGCCCGCGCCGCCGAAGATCTCGATGGCGCGCGAAGCGGCTGATTCGGCAATTTCAGAGGCCCAGTACTTGGCCATGGCGGCCTCTTTCACAAAATCAAGGCCGGCTTCGCGGCGGCGGGCGGCATTGTAGACGAGCAGCCGCGCGGTTTCCAGATCAGTGGCGAGGCGGGCCAGATCCATGCGCACCGCCTGGAACTCGGCGATGGGGCGGCCGAACTGCTTCCGCTGCTTCGAGTACTCGAGCGCGTGCTGCAGGGCGGCGGCGGCGAGCCCGGTCATCTGAGCGGCGATGCCGATGCGGCCGACATTCAGCGTTTCGATGGCGACCTTGTAGCCTTGGCCCGGCTGGCCAAGGACGCCTTGAGCGGGGACGGGCACGTCATCCAGGATCAGTTCGCAGGTGGAAGAGGCGCGGATGCCGAGCTTGTCTTCTTTGCGGCCGATTTGCAGGCCTGGAGCGCCACGTTCGACGAGGAAGCAGGTGATGCCGCGGTGGCCGGCTTCGGGGTTCAAGTTGGCAAAGACGAGGAAAAGGCCGGCCTCGGCGGCGTTCGTGATCCACAGTTTGCGGCCGGTGATGCGGAAGCCGCCGTCCGCGGGAAAGGCGCGGGCGGCGAGGGCGAAGGCGTCGGAGCCGGCGCCGGCTTCGCTGAGGGCGAAGGCGCCGAGGGTGTCCGCAGCGAGGCGGGCAAGCCAGCGGCGTTTTTGTTCGTCTGTGCCCCAACGCTGCAAGGCGTAATTGACGAGCGTATTCTGCACGTCGACCACGACGGCGACGGCGGGATCGGCTTTGGCGATCTCCTCGATGGCGAGCAGCGCCTGGGTGAACGTGCCGCCCTGTCCGCCGTGTTCTTCCGGAATTTCGATGCCCATCAGGCCGAGTTCGAACAACTGGCGCAGGAGGGCGGGGTCGAGCCTGGCGGCTTCGTCCATGGCCCGCGCGCGAGGCGCGATCTCCTTGCGGGCGAATGCGGCGACGGAGGAGCGGAACATCTCGTCCTCGCCGCTCCAAACGAGCAGGGGCTGGGGCGCGCCTGCGATGGCCGATTCGCGATTTGGCATGCCATCATTAAACCATGCCGTCATCGTTTCTCCCCGACTGGAAGTTGATTGCGGAAGCCCAGAAGGTGGAGCTGCCGGAAGTCTCGCTGCAACGGCTGGAGGCCCTGTCGCGCGCGATGCTGGGGTTGCGCGGGATGCTCGACTGGGGCGAGGAGCCGGCTGAGATCTTCCGCGTGGATCCGGCGCAGCGGGAGCCGCGGTCATGACGCTGGTGGAAGCGGCAGCCGCGCTGCGCAGGCGAGCGGTCAGCTCGGTGGAGCTGACGCTGGAGTGCCTGGCGCGGATCGAGAGATGGAATCCGGAGCTGAACGCCTTTCTAACGGTGACGGCGGACGCCGCGGTGGGGCAGGCGCGAAAAGCGGATGCGGAACTGGCATCCGGCATGGACCGCGGGCCGCTGCACGGCATTCCCATCGCGCACAAGGACCTGTACTGCACGAAGGGCATCCGCACGACGGGCGGATCGAAGACGTTTGCGGAATACGTGCCGGATTTTGACGCCACGGTGGTGGAGAGGCTGGCGAATGCGGGCGCGGTGATGGTGGGCAAGACGAACCTGCACGAGCACGCTTACGGGATCACGTCAGAGAATCCGCACTACGGGATTGTGCGCAACCCGTGGGACTTGGACCGCAGTCCGGGCGGATCGTCGGGCGGGAGCGCGGTGGCGGTGGCCACAGGCATGGCGATTGCCGCGACCGGCACCGATACGGGCGGCAGCATCCGCGTGCCGTCGTCGTGGTGCGGCACGACGGGGCTGAAGCCGACCTTCGGGCGGGTGTCGAAATACGGAGTGCTGCCGCTCGGCTACACGCTGGACCATCCGGGACCGATGGCGCAGACGGTGCGCGACACGGCTCTGCTGTTTGAAGCGATGGCGGGATACGATCCGCGGGATCCGAGCTCAGTGGACCGGCCCGTGCCCCGCTGCCTGCCGGAGGAGGGCGAACTCAGCCTGCGGGGCGTGAAGATCGGCCTGCCGCGCAATTTCTATTTCGACCGGATCGACAAGCAGGTGGACGCCGCCGTTTACTTCATGGCGTACACGGCGGAGGACCTGGGCGCGGAGGTGCAGCGCGTGCAGGCGCCTGACGGGGAACAGCTGAATGCGCTGGCCCACCTCACGCTGCTGGCGGAAGCGGCTGCGGTGCACGAGCCGTATCTTCGCAAACGGCGCAAGACGTATGGCAGCGACGTGCGGACGCTGCTCGACATGGGGCGCGTGATTCCGGCGGTGGACTACATTCAGGCGCAACGGCTGCGGAAGCGGATCCTCGGCGTGTATCTCGACATCCTGAAGCGGGTGGACGCGCTGCTGGTTCCCGCCACGCCGATGACAGCGCCGCGGATCGGGCAGAAGCAGGTGGAGATCGGCGGGGAGATGGAGGACACGCGGATCGCCGCCACGCGGCTGCTGCGCGGGTTCAACCTGCTGGGGCTGCCGGTGCTGTCCTTGCCCGCGGGATTCTCCTCGGAGGGACTGCCGATCGGGTGTCAGCTCGTCGGGCGCCCGTGGGATGAGCCGCTGCTGCTGCGGATTGGGGCGGCGCTGGAGGACCGGGTGCAACTGCGCCGTGCCCCGCCGCGCTACGCCTGACAGCGGCATCGATCCTGCACCCCGGCACGGCCGGGCGGCATCCAACTGCTCATGAAGCGGTCGTGTCTGACCACTCTGGTGCTTGCCATGACATTCCACGCGTCTGCCGGACAGTTTCCCGAGCCTCCCATCGATGAGAAGCCCGCGCAGGGGCTGCGCAAAGCCGTTTTCGCCGGCGGCTGCTTCTGGTGCACAGAGGCGGTTTTCGAGCTGATTGAGGGCGTGAAGGGCGTCGTGTCCGGTTACTCCGGCGGGACGGCGGAGACGGCCAATTACAGGCGGGTGTCGATGGGCGACACGGGACACGCGGAGGCGGTGGAGATCACCTATGATCCGGCGGTTGTCACGTACGGGCAGCTCCTGCGGGTCTTTTTCGAGGCGGCCCATGACCCGACGCAGCTAAACCGGCAGGGCCCGGACGTGGGACCGCAGTACCGCTCGGCGGTCTTCTATCTGAACGAGGAGCAGAAGCGCATCGCCGAGGCTTATATCCGGGCGCTCGAGGCGGCAAAAGTCTTCCGCTCGAAAATCGTCACCGAAGTGACGCCCTTCAAGGCGTTTTATCCGGCTGAAGACTACCACCAGGACTATGCGGCGAGCAATCCCGGCAATCCCTACATAGCCTTCAACGCCGCGCCCAAAGTGGAGAAGCTGAAAAAAGCCTGCCCCCGTCTTGTCCGGAGGGGCGGGAAATGAAGCCGCAATTTCAGGAGAAAAGACGGATGAAGATTGCGGATTTCGATGATGGCGGGCGGTTCCTCGGCTATGTGGACGTCGAGCCGGTTAAGAAAAAAGATGCCGAATGGCGGAAGGAGCTGGGGCCCGCCGTCTGCTTTGTCACACGCGAAAAAGGCACCGAGCCGCCTTTCACGGGCGCATGGTGGGACAACCACGCGGACGGCATCTACCGCTGCGCCTGCTGCGGGACGGCGCTGTTCGACTCGAAGGCGAAGTTCGAGTCCGGCACCGGCTGGCCGAGTTTTTTCCAGCCGCTGGACGTGGCGAACCTGTGTCTGGAAAAGGACTCCTCGTATGGCATGGTGCGCGTGGAGGTGCTGTGCGCCCGCTGCGACGCCCACCTGGGGCACGTGTTTCCCGATGGTCCGCCGCCGACGGGGATGCGCTACTGCATGAACTCCGCCTCGCTCCGGTTCATTCCCCGCCCGCCTGGTTCGTGAGAGCTGGCGCGGCGGGCGCGGATCGGATATAGTTTGCGGCGGAGGGACTCCGGATGAACCGCCGCACATTCCTTGCCGCCGGCAGCGCCGCGCTGGGCGCGCAGGCAGCCCCTGAATATGATCCCGTGCTTCAGGCGGGCGTTTACGTCTGGACGCAGCATTACTCGCGGCAGAAGCAGCGGGCGCAGGATCACATCCCTGAAATCTGCGCGTCGTTCGCGCGCGCGGGCTACCGCGATGTGGAATTGATGAGCCTGTTCTTCGAGCCGGGGCTGGACCGGATCACGCTGCGGGCGCTGGAATCGAACGGGCTGAAGTGCTCGACGGTGTACAACGGCGGTCCGATGCATACGCGGGACGCGGCGCGGCTCACGATTGCCGCCACTGTCGGGCTGGCGCAACGCATCCTGCGGAGCCGCCCGCTGGACGCGGTCGTGTTCAACCCGGATCCCGTGGGGCGCGCCAAGACGGATGAAGAGCTCAAAGTGCAGGCGGAAGCGCTGGAGACGCTGGGCTGGGCGTTGTGGAACTCGGGCGTGCGGCTGATGTTGCACCAGCATGCGCCGGAGCTGGCAAATAACGGGCGCGAGTGGCGCTTCATGCTGGCCAACACGGACCGGCGGTACATGCGCGTGTGCCTGGACACGCACTGGGTGTACCGCGCCGGGCTCGACGTCATGACGCTGCTCGAGGAATGCGGACCGAGGCTGTACGGGCTGCATGTGCGCAACTCCCGGGGCGGCGTGTGGACGGAAGAGTTCGGCGAGGGAGACATCGATTACCGCGCCGTGGCGCAGCATCTGCGCGGGGCGGGCTTTACGGGGTATCTTTCCGTGGAGCTCGCCTGGGACAAGGAGACGAAGGTCACGCGCCCGCTGGAGGAGAGCCTGCGGCGGAGCCGCGAGTACGCCGAGCGGCTGTTCGGCATCGCCTCCCACTAAACTGGAGGCATGCGCAAGCTCACCAGCATTCTCTGGCTCTCGATGGCGCTGGCGGCAACCCTGCCAGCTCAGAAGAGCGGAATTCACAAAAAAGATCTCGATCCAAGCTGCAAGCCCTGCCAGGACTTCTGGCGTTACGCCGCGGGCGGGTGGATGGACCGCAATCCGATGCCCGCGCGCCAGGCGCGGTGGGGCACGCTGGCGGTGATTCAGGAACGCAACCGCGAACGGCTGAAGACGATTTTGGAAGAGGCGGCAGCCGCCGGCGCACCGGCGCATGTGAAGCAGATCGGAGACCTGTACGCCGCCTGCATGGACACTGCGGCGATGGACGCGCGCGGCACGGAGCCCATCCAGCCGCTTCTCGAGAAGATCAACGGCATTTCCGACAGGGATGGATTGCGCGCCGCGCTGGTCGAATTCCAGATGACAGGGATTTCGCCGGCGATGCTGTTCGCGCTGCCGGATCTCAAGAACAGCAAGGAGATGATCGCCAACATCGGAGCGGGCGGCATCTCGCTGCCTGACCGCGATTACTACTTCCGGGAGGATCCGCGCTCGCGGAAGATCCGCGAAGAGTTTGTCAGCCACGTCGAGCGGATGTTTGTGCTGCTGGGAGAGCCGCAGGACAGGGCGGCTGCCGCGGCGAAAAAGGTGATGGCGTTTGAGAGGGAACTCGCCGGGGCGATGCTGACCAACGTGCAGCGGCGCGATCCTTACGCCCGCTACCACAAGATGAACCTGGCAGGCGTCAACGCCCTGACGCCGGATTTCGACTGGCGAGCCGTGTACCGGCTGTTCCAGCTGCCGGAGTCGACTCCGGTGAACGTGAGCGAGCCGGAATTTCTCAGGAAGCTGAATGCGCAACTGGCGTCGGCGCCGCTGGAGGAGTGGAAGACCTGGCTGCGCTGGCGGGTGGCGAAAAGCGCCGCCAGCCGGCTGTCCAAGCCGTTCCGGGACGAGGATTTCCACTTTTCGAGCACCGTTCTGACGGGTGTGAAGGAGCCGCTGCCGCGCTGGCAGGAGTGCGCGGACACGGTGGACCGGACGCTGGGCGATGCGCTCGGACAGGAGTTCGTGAAGCGGTATTTCCCGCCGCAGGCGAAGAAGCGCATGCAGGAAATGGTGGAGAATCTCCGCGCCGCGTTGCGCGAAGAGCTGGAGAAAGCCGACTGGCTGGCGCCGGAAACAAAGAAAAATGCCGTGGCAAAACTGAACGCCTTTTACGCCAAGATCGGATATCCGGACCGGTGGCGCGATTATTCCGGCGTGACCGTGCGGAGGGACCGGTTTTTCGAAAGCGTCCGCTCGGCTGTGGAATTCAACCGCAAGTACCAGATCTCGAAGATCGGCAAGCCGATCGACCGGAACGACTGGGGCATGACGCCTCCGACGGTCAATGCGTATTACAACCCGACCATGAACGAGATCGCCTTCCCGGCGGGCATCCTGCAGCCTCCGCTGTTCGACATGGAGGCGGAGGATGCCGTGAATTACGGCGCCATTGGCGCGGTGATCGGCCATGAAATGGGCCATGGATTCGACGATCAGGGGTCGAAATACGACGCCGAGGGCAACCTGCGCGAATGGTGGACGCCCGCGGACCGGAAGAAATTCGAAGAGCGCACGGCGTGCGTGATCGAGCAGTATAATAACCTCGATGTGGGCGAAGATCTGCGGCATAACGGCAAGCTGGTGGTGGGCGAAGCGTTGGGCGATCTGGGCGGATTGACGCTGGCGTACCGCGCCTACAAGCGTTCGCTGAAAGGCAAGGAGGGACCGGTGCTGGACGGCTTCACGGCGGACCAACGGTTCTTCCTGTCCTTCGCCCGCACGTGGGCGACGGTCGACCGTCCGGAAGCCATGCGGCTGCGGCTGAACACGGATCCGCACCCGCTGCCGCGATTCCGCGCGATCGGCACTTTGCAGAACATGCCCGAATTCCACAAGGCGTTCGGGTGCAAGCCGGGCGACCCGATGGTGCGCCCGCCGGAGAAGCAATGCAAACTCTGGTAATTTTCTTTCTATTTGCGCTGGCGGCGGCGGGGCAGACCTTCACGGTCACCCTGCCCGCCGCGCGGGCGGAGAAGCCTCTCGACGGGCGGCTCCTGCTGCTGCTGTCCACGGACGCATCGGCAGAGCCGCGTTTCCAGATCACGGACGGACCGAAGACCCAGATCGTGTTCGGCATGGACGTGGAAGGCTGGCGTCCTGGCGCCACCCTGACGTTCCGTCCCGACACGCCGGGATATCCCTATGAACGGCTGGCTGATCTGAAGTCGGGCAACTACTTCGTGCAGGCGGTGCTCGACATCTACGACACCTACCGGTTGAAGGACGGGCGGGTGCTGAAGCTGCCCGTGGATCGCGGCGAGGGGCGGCAGTGGAACCGAGCGCCCGGCAACCTATATTCAAAACCGCGCGAGGCAGCGGTGTCCAAGGCGGCGAAGATCGCGCTCAGGCTGGACGAAACGATGCCGCCGATCGCACCGCCGAAGGACACAAAATACATCCGCCACATCCGCATCCAGAGCCGTCTGCTGAGCGAGTTCTGGGGGCGCCCAGTGTTTCTGGGGGCGCACGTGCTGCTGCCGCACGGCTTTGAGGAACATCCGGAAGCCCGCTATCCGCTGATGGTGTTCCACGGTCACTTCCCGCCTGACTTCGCCGGCTTCCGCACGGAGCCTCCAGATCCGGACCTGAAGCCGGACTACAGCGAGCGGTTCCGGCTGCACGGCTACAACCGGATCCAGCAGCAGGAGGCGTACGACTTTTACAAGAAATGGACCTCGCCGGATTTTCCGCGCTTTCTGGTGGTGGAAATCCAGCATGCCAATCCGTATTATGACGACTCTTATGCGGTAAATTCCGCGAATCTCGGACCGTATGGCGACGCCATCATGCGGGAGCTGATTCCGGAAATCGAGCGCCGTTTCCGGGGCATCGGGCAGGGATGGGCGCGTTTCACGTACGGCGGCTCGACGGGCGGGTGGGAGGCGCTGGCAGCGCAGATCTTCTATCCCGACGATTTCAACGGCGCGTTCGCCGCCTGCCCCGATCCGATCGACTTCCGGGCGTATACGCTGGCGAACCTGTACGAGGACAGGAACGCCTATTTCATGGAAGGGCCGCACCTGAGGACGCCCCGCCCGGGCAAGCGGAACTGGCTGGGGCAGGCGCCGATCACGCTGGAACAGATGAACCGGATGGAGCTGGCGCTGGGGACGAAATCACGCAGCGGGCAGCAGTTCGACATCTGGGAAGCGGTCTACTCACCCGTCGGGCCGGACGGCTATCCGGCGCGGATTTTTGACAAAATCACCGGTGTGATTGACCGGAAAGTGGCGGAATACTGGCGCGAGAATTACGATCTGCGGCACATTCTGGAGCGGGACTGGGCCAAGCTTGGTCCGAAGCTGCGCGGCAAGATCCATATCTACGTGGGCGACATGGACAGCTACTATCTGAACGACGCCGTGTACCTGATGGAGGAGACGCTGAAGAAGCTGACGGACCCTCCGGCGGAAGCCACGGTGGCTTACGGGGACCGTTTCGAGCACTGCTGGAACGGCGATCCCGGCGTGTCCAACGCGATCAGCCGGCTGCGCTACCACACCATGTACCTGCCCCGGATCCTCGAGCGGATTGAGAAGAACCACCCGCCTGGAGCGGACCTGAAGAGCTGGCGGCACTGAACGCGCCAACCGGCGTCCTGGGGAGCGACATCCTTGCCGGAGGGCGGGGTGCCAGATTCAGGCTGCCGCGACCGGCCTAGAGTTTTTCGGTGAGGGAGAGCGGTTCGCTGAGGCGGAAGGTGAGCCGGGTTTCGCTGGGCAGTTCGGCGGGCTTGCCGCGGGTGGCCATGGCCCCGCCGGCGCCGGCGGCGCCGCCAATGACGGCGCCGATCGCGGCGCCTTTCCCTCCGCCGGCAATCGCCCCGATGGCGGCGCCGATGCCTGCGGCGACGCCCGTTTTGGCGACATCGCCCTTGACGCCGCTTTCGGCCTCATGGCGGAAGTCGTCCGTGCGGATTGCGACCTTCTGGCCATCGGAGGTGGTCAGCTCGTCAAGCTGAAGCACAAGTGCGGCGCGGCCTTTCACACGCCCCGGGGTGACAGCTTCGACGACGCGGCCGCGCACCATGGCGCCGCGCTCGGCGATGACGAGCCCCTCGACGATCAGCGGCGCGTCCAGGGTGGCGAAGAAGGCGTCATGAGTCGATTGCCGCGCCGTGCTGAGGGAATCGCGCAGGCGCACAGTGATGAGCGTGCCGGCGGGCACCGTGACGGTCCGCGGCTCGCGTTTCGGAGGTGCGGGCTTTTCGGCGGCGGGCTGGGCCGTTTCCGTGTGCTGCTGCCGCGGCGCGGGCGCGGCAGGCGGGAGCACCCGCACATCCTGCGGAGCGGGCGGCTGCACGCGGGGCTGCTCGGCGGGAGGCGCGGCCTTGGCCTGAGCCATTTCCATCGGCTTCGATTCCTGCCGGGCGGGCGCCGTTGGCCGAGGCGTACGAGCTACTGCCGGGCGGGGACTGGAACGGCGCGGGGATTCGGCTTTGGGCTTGGGCGCGGCGGGTGTTTCAGCCGGTTCCGCAGACGCAGCCGGCGCCACTTCGCGGGCTTCCACGGCGGGCGGCGGCGCCGGGGCGGGCGCCGAAGCCTGCACCAGGGGCGCGGGCTCCGCAGGCGCATTCGCCGCGTGGTCCTTCTTCAATCCCAGGTACACAACGGTTCCCACGGCGATGCCGCCGGCGAGGAACGCCAGTCCAAGTTTCTGCCACATCTCCCTGATCCTCACTCAAAGTGGACGCAGGAGCAAGCCGGCGTGTTTCGGATATCAGAGAGCGCCGGCCGGTAAAATGAAAAAGAATGGTTCCGTTTCCCGCAGAGTTGCGCATCGGAGCGGTGCAGGTCCGGCCGGCGACGGTGCTGGCGCCGATGGCCGGGGTGACCGACACCGTGTTCCGGCGCCTGATCCGCGCCCAGGGCGGCTGCGGGCTGCTGATGACGGAGTTCACGAGTTCGCACGGCGTGGTGGCCACGCGGAAGCACCCGAACCGGAAGCGGCTCCAGAGCTTCCACTATCTGTGTTTCGAGCCGGACGAGCATCCGATCTCGGCGCAGCTGTTCGGATCCGACCCGGCGGTGCTGGCGGAAGCGGCGCGGATCTGCGAGGATTCCGGCTTCGATGCCGTGGACATCAATTTCGGCTGCCCGGTGAAGAAAGTGGTCCGGTGCAACGGCGGCAGCGGGCTGCTGCGCAACCTGCCGCTGATCGAGACGATCCTGAAGACCGTGCGCGCGGCGATCCGCATTCCGCTGACGCTGAAGACGCGCGCGGGATGGAATGACCGCGAGCTGGTGCACGTGCAAATCGCCCGGCTTGCCGAAGACTGCGGCGCCGATGCGATCGCGCTGCATCCTCGCACGCGCGAGCAGGGCTACGGCGGATGCGCCGACTGGTCGCGGATCGCCGAGGTGAAAGCCGCCGTGAAGATCCCCGTCATCGGCAACGGCGACATCGTCGCGCCGGAAGACGCCGTGCGCATGGTGCGCGAGACGGGCTGCGACGCGGTGATGATCGGGCGCGCGGCGGCGTCCAATCCGTGGATCTTCCGCCAGATCTCGGAGCATTTCGCCACCGGCTCGTATTTCCAGCCCACGGAAGAAGACCGCTGGCGCATCATGCACACGTACTACGCGATGCTGATCGAGCAAGAATCGCTGGACGCCGTGGGAAAGATGAAGCAGTTCGCCACCTACTTCACGCATGGCGTGCGCAACGGGGCGAGGCTCCGCACGGCGATTTACCATGCCCGGGAAGCGCGCGAGATCCTGTCGCTCGCCGACCGGTTTTTCGCGGGCGAGCTGCAACAGGGCGGACCCGCCTCCACGTCGGAAGCGCCCGCCGCCTGAGGCGCCGATGAAAAAGGTTCTGGCGATCAGCGACGGCAGCTGCCTGGGCAATCCCGGTCCCGGGGGCTGGGCGTTCATTCTCCGTTACGGCGGGCGCACGAAGGAACAGTCGGGCGGCGAGCCGCACACTACGAACAACCGCATGGAGCTCACCGCGGCGCTGCGCGCGCTGCAGGCGCTGAAGGAGCCCTGCGAGGTCGAGTTCATCACCGATTCGCAGTATCTGAAGAACGGCGTCGAAAGCTGGATGGCGCGCTGGAAGCGGAACGGCTGGAAGACGGCGGAGAAGAAGCCGGTGCTGAATCAGGACCTCTGGCAGGCTCTGGACGAGGAACTCGGGCGGCACCGTGTCCGCTGGGCGTGGACCAAAGGCCACGCAGAGCACGAGGACAACAACCGCTGCGACGAACTGGCGCGCGCCGCGGCTGAGAGGCAGCGCCTCGCCGGCGGATGACATGCGCGCAACGGGTCCGTTACGATAGCGTTTTGCGGCTCGCGATCTTTGGCGGCACTTTCGATCCCATCCACACGGCGCACACCCGCGCCGCCCGCGAGGCAGCCGACAGGTTCGCGCTCGACAAAGTGCTGTTTGTCCCTGCCGCGCATCCGCCCCACAAATCCGACGGGCAGACCACACCGTTCGAGCACCGCTACCGCATGGTGGAGATCGCCTGCCGCGAAGATGCGCGCTTCGAGCCATCGCGGCTCGAAGAGGGCAGCGAGCGCAGCTACACGATCCTGACCATCGAGAGGCTCCGCGCGAGGCTCGCGCCCGGAGATGAGATTTATTTCCTGATCGGCGCCGACGCTTTCGCCGAAATCGGCTCCTGGCACCGGAGCGCCGATGTGCTGCGCGCGGTGGATTTCATCGTGGTGTCGCGTCCGGGCTACGAGCTGAAGATTCCGGAGGGCGCCCGCGTCCACCGGCTGGAAACGCTCGCCCTGCCGCTTTCCTCCTCGGAGATCCGCAGGCAGCTGGAGACGGAGGGGACGGCGGAAGGGCTCCATCCGGAGGTGCTCGCCTACATCCGCGCCGAGGGGCTGTACCGCTGAGGCGGCTTCGCTACGATGGAAGAAAGCCCGTCTCGCCCGATATGAACTGGAAATCCCGGGAACAGGAACTGCTTGCAGTGCTGGAAGAGCGCATTCTCGTGCTCGACGGCGCCATGGGCACCATGCTGCAGCAGCGCAACCCGTCGATCGAGGACTGGGGCGGGCCGCAGTATGAGAACTGCACCGAGCACCTGCTTTTCACGAGGCCCGACTGGATCCGCGACATCCACCGCGCCTATTTTGAGGCGGGCGCTGACATGGTGGAGACGAACTCTTTCGGCGGGTCGACGGTGACGCTGGCGGAATTCGGCCTTCAGGAGCGCTGCTACGAGATCAACCGGAAGGCCGCGGAACTGGCCCGCGAGGCGGCGGCGGAGTATGAGAGAAACGGCCGGCCGCGTTTTGTGGCCGGCTCGATGGGCCCGACGACGAAGGCGATCACGGTGACCGGCGGCGTCACGTTCGCGCAGCTTCGCGACGGCTACTACGAGCAGGCGCGCGGGCTGATCGATGGTGGCGCGGATCTGCTGCTTGTGGAAACCTGCCAGGACACGCGCAACATCAAGGCCGCACTGCTGGCCATCCGCCGCCTGACCGGTGAGATGGGGCGCCGCATCCCGGTGATCGTCTCGGGGACCATCGAGCCGATGGGCACGATGCTGGCAGGGCAGACCGCCGACGCCTTCGTCGTCTCGCTCCAGCACGCCGATCTGCTGGCCATGGGGCTGAACTGCGCCACGGGGCCGGAGTTCATGACCGACCACATCCGGACGATCCATGAGCTGGCGCCCACGCGCGTCTCCTGCTATCCCAATGCAGGGCTGCCAGACGAAGAGGGCCGGTATCTGGAGACGCCGGATTCGCTGGCGGCACAACTGGAGAGATTCGCCGATCACGGCTGGCTGAACATCGTGGGCGGCTGCTGCGGCACCACGCCCGCGCACATCCGCGCGATCGCGCAGATGGCGGAAGGCAAGCGGCCGCGCGCGATGAGGCCGGCGGCGCACCGCGTCTTTTTCTCCGGCATTGAAACGGTGGAGGCGGACGACTCGACCCGGCCGCTGCTGGTGGGCGAGCGGACCAACGTGATCGGCTCGCGTCTGTTCCGGCAACTGATCGCTGAGGAGAAATGGGAGGAGGCGACCGAGATCGCGCGCCGGCAGGTGCGCGCCGGCGCCCATATCATCGACGTCTGCCTGCAATCCTCCGACCGCGACGAACTGGCCGATATCCCGCCGTTCTACGAGCTGCTGATCCGCAAGATCAAAGCGTCCCTGATGATCGACACGACCGATCCGCGCGCGGTGGAGCTGGCGCTCACTTACTGCCAGGGGCGCAGCATCATCAACTCTGTCAATCTCGAAGACGGCGAGGAGAAGTTCGAGCGGGTGGCGCCGCTGGCGCGCGCTTACGGGGCTGCTCTGGTGGTGGGAACCATCGACGAAGACCCGGTGCAGGCGCAGGCGTTCACGCGGGAGCGCAAGCTGGCGGTGGCGCAGCGCAGCGTTGAACTGCTCGTAAACAAGTACGGGATGCGGCCCGAGGATCTGATCATCGATCCGCTGGTGTTCCCTGTCGCCACCGGCGATGAGAACTATATCGGCGGCGCGGTGGAAACGATCGAAGGCGTGCGGCTGGTGAAAGCGAACATCCCGCATGTCCGCACGATCCTCGGCGTCTCCAATGTCAGTTTCGGCCTGCCGCCTGCGGCGCGGGAAGTTGTGAACAGCGTTTTTCTGTACTACACGACGAAGGCGGGGCTGGACCTGGCGATCGTCAACGCGGAGAAGCTGGAGCGGTTCGCCTCGATTCCGGAGGAGGAGCGGATCCTCGCCGAGCGGCTGCTGTTCAACTGGCCGGATCCGGAGAGGTTTCCCGGCGTGAGCGAAGACTGGCGCGAGCAGACGCGCGAGGAGCGGATCGCCGTCAACCAGCACAATATCGCGGCCATCACCGAGTTTTTCCGGAGGGCTGGAGCGAAGGAGAAGAAGTCCGCGGCGCAGTTGCCGCTCGACGAACGGCTGGCTCGGTACATCATCGAAGGCACGAAAGACGGGCTGATCGAGGATCTGAACCGGAAACTCGCCGAGGGCGCCGCTCCGCTGGAGATCATCAACGGCCCGCTGATGCGGGGGATGGACGAAGTGGGCCGGCTGTTCAACAACAACGAACTGATCGTGGCGGAAGTGCTGCAATCGGCCGAGGCGATGAAGGCGGCGGTGGCGCACCTGCAGCAGTTCATGGAGAAGAGCGACACGCACGCGCGGGCGCGGTTCCTGCTGGCCACGGTGAAGGGCGACGTTCACGACATCGGCAAGAACCTGGTCGAGATCATCTTTTCGAACAACGGCTATGAAGTGATCAACCTCGGCATCAAGGTGCCGCCGGAGGAGCTGATCCGCGCGTTTCACGAACACAAGCCGGACGCCATCGGACTGAGCGGGCTGCTGGTGAAGTCGGCGCAGCAGATGGTGGCGACCGGCGAGGACCTGCGCGAGGCGGGAATCCGCGTGCCGCTGCTGGTGGGAGGAGCCGCGCTGAGCGAAAAGTTCACGGTGACGAGGATCGCGCCCGCCTATCAATCGCCGACGTTTTACGCCAAGGACGCGATGACGGGGCTTCAGATCATGAACGCGCTGACGGATCCCTCGTCCCGGGAGGAGCTGACCGCCCGCGCTCTCATGGCACCCGCCGGCGAAGCGCAGCCGGCGCCGGCGCAGGAAAGAGCAGCCGTGGACGCGGGCACGGAGCGCTCGCCGAAGGTCCGCACGGACGTGCCGATCCCGCCCGCGCCGTATCTTGATCGGCGCGTGCGCACGCTGGCGAATCTGGCGGAGATCTGGAGCTACATCAACCCGCACATGCTCTATGGGCGGCATCTGGGTTTCAAAGGCAGCTTCGAGCAGGCGCTCAAGGATCGCGACGAGAAGGCGCTCGCCCTGCATCACGACGTGGAGGAAGTGAAACAGAAGGCGGCGCGGTTCCTGCGGGTGCGGGCGGTGTGGCAATTCTTCGAGACGGAGCGGCATGGCAATTCCATTGCGCTGTACGAGCCGGGAGGCGCATCGCCGCTGCACATCTTCACGTTCGAGCGGCAGCGCAAGAAGGAGGGGCTGTGCCTGAGCGATTACGTGCTCGATCCCGATCCGGCAGGACGGCGCGATCACATCGCCCTGTTCGTGGTCACGGCGGGGGAGGGCGTGCGCGGGGCGGCGGAGGAAGCCAAACAGGGGGGGCGGTTTTTCGAGGCGCACTGCCTGCAGGCGCTGGCGATCGAGACGGCGGAGGCGGCGGCGGAGTGGCTTCACCGCAGACTCCGCGAGGAGTGGGGCTTCCCCGATCCTCCGGGCATGACCATGCAGCAGCGCTTCACGTCGCGCTACCGCGGCAAGCGTTACAGTTTCGGCTATCCTGCGTGCCCGAACCTGGACGATCAGCAGGGCATCTGGAGACTGCTGCGCCCTGAGGATATCGGCGTTCGGCTGACTGAAGGGATGATGATGGAGCCGGAGGCCAGCGTGAGCGCGCTGGTGTTCCACCATCCCGACTGCGCGTATTTCTCCGTGGAAGCGACCGACTGAGGGCGTGGCGCCTATGCGGCGGCGGAAGGACAAAACAACCGCGGTCGGAACTGTAGAGACCCGGGCCGCCATCGTGGACACCGGGGAGAACTCCCTGTGCAGGCGCGCCTGAGG
>DYJN01000029.1:18934-27165 GCA_020723085.1 Arcobacter sp. | reverse complement strand
GGAGAACTCCCTGTGCAGGCGCGCCTGAGGGGAACCGCATTCTTCTCTGGCTCTGAAAAAGCGCGCGTTCGAATGCAGCCGCCGCGCCCGGGCGGCGGGAAGCGCCCGCGCCGTGTTCATGCTCGGGGGCGGAGCCTGGCCACAGGGGCGCTGCGGCTTCTTTGCTCACCATTCGGCGCGCTTGCCGATCTCGAGCTCCCATACGCGGATGCCGGAGCCCTGGAGGAGGCTGGCCAACTCGGCGGGGCGTCCGGCGAGCACCGGGAACGTGCCGTAGTGCATGGGGATCACGGTCCGCACCTTGAGGAGCCGGCTGGCCAGCGCCGCCTGCTGCGGACCCATGGTGAAGTGGTCGCCGATGGGGAGAAACGCGAGCTCGGGCTGGTAGAGTTCGGCGATCAGGGCCATGTCGCCGAACACCGCCGTGTCGCCGGCGAAATAGGCGCGGCGGCCGCCGGGCAGGTGCAGCACATAGCCGGCAGGCTCGCCGCCGTAAACGAACTTGCCGTCATCGAGGATGCCGGAGGAGTGCCTGGCGTCGGTCATGGTGACTTTCATCGCGCCCGCCTGCTGCGTGCCGCCCTTGTTCATGGCCGAGGTGTTTTCGACGCCCTTGGACTCGAGCCAGGAGCAGATCTCGAAATTCGAGATCACCTGCGGTTTGAGCCGCTGAGCCAGCGTGATGGCGTCGTTGATGTGGTCGAAGTGGCCGTGGGTGATGAGCAGCGTATCAATACGCGAAAATTCCCAGCCCTGAGGGAAGGAAGGATTGCCGTTGACCCATGGGTCGAGGACGACCGTCTGTCCGCCGTCCAGTACGAGTTCGAACGTGCCGTGTCCGAGCCAGGTGATGCCGGTCATGCCCCTTATTTTACGCAGGCCGGCGCCTGGCGGTTACTTGCGCTCGTAGCGTCCCATGGCGGCGGTTTCGTCAATGATGTGACCGCGCAGCGCCTTGTCGAACTCGTGCCGTTTCACGCCGCTCGACACCATCAGGTGGCGGGTGTCGAGGGCGTAGAGCCGGAAGAAGTAGCGGTGCGGGCCATGGCCGCGCGGCGGCATGGGGCCGTTGTAGCCCTCTTTGCCGAAATCGTTGACTCCGCTCAACCCCAGCCGTCCCGGCTTGAAGCCCTCTGCGAGCCCGGTCTCGGCGGCCGGGATGTCCCACAGAATCCAGTGGGTCCAGACGCCGCCCGGAGCGTCGGGATCGTCCATGACGATGGCCAGACTGCGCGTGCCTGACGGAACGTCCTGCCACTCCAACGCGGGACTGAGATCTTCTCCCTCTCCAGTGTGACGAGCGGGGATCCAACCGCCTTCGTCGAAGGCGAGCGAGCGAATCCGGAAAGCCATAAGAACCTCCTTCGGCGAATTACTCCGGCTTCTCTATCTTGATCCCGAAACCCGCGGTTGCCAAGCCCGGGATGGAGACCGGCAGCCGCCCGGTGATGGGAGCTTCCCCGAGAACCGCCCTGACGGCGGCTTCCTCGCTGAGCCGCGCCGTGCTGAAGGCAGCCAGATAGGCGGCCACGCCGGGGTAGGTCCGCAGCAGGTAGGGATTGCCCAGAGCCAGGAAAACGACAGGCGGGCCGCCGGCCAGGAGTTTCTTGACAAATGCCGGGTAATGGCCGGCCAGATCCACATTCCCGCGATAGGCCGAGGCGGTGACGTAGGCGGCCAGGACGACGGTTTCACAGGCCGCCGCCTTTTCCGCCTCCGCGGCGAACACCGCCTCTGGCAGCAGAGGATCGAGGAGTGTGGCGTTCGGGATGCTGCGGGCGCGCAATTCCTCCAACAATCCCCGCCCCTGTGTCGAAAAGCGGCTGCCGGAGAGAATCCACCAGCAGGAATTATTCCGGTTTTTCAGGGGAATTATGCCATTTTGGTTCTTGACAAGGGTGATGGCCCGCTGCGCCGCCGAGCGCGCGGCTTCAAGATCGTCCGGATCCAGAAGAGCATTCGGGATGCGTTCGATCCGCACTTGACGCCTGAGGTGCAGACCCACGCGAACCTTGGCCTCCAGAATCCGCATGACGGACCGGTCAATCCGCCTCCGGTCGAGGCGTCCGCTGCGGAGCGCCTCGAGCACGGCGCGCACGGCGGCTCGCGGATCCTGGGGGATCAGGAGAAGGTCATTGCCGGCTTCGAGGGCGCGCACGGCGGCTTCGCCCGGCGGGAACATCTGCGTCAGTCCCTGCATGTCCATCGCATCGGTGGCGACGATGCCGCGGAAACGCAGCCCGGTGCGGAGCAGATCCGTGACAATCCGCCGGGAGACGGTGGCGGGGATGCGTTCCGGCTCGAGGGCGGGCACGGCCAGATGCGCGGTCATGACGGCATCGGCGCCGGCTTCCACGGCGGCGCGGAAAGGCAAGAGCTCGACCTGTTCGAGCCGCTCGCGGGAGGCTTCGATGACGCCCAGACCGATGTGGCTGTCGACGGCGGTGTCGCCGTGTCCGGGGAAGTGCTTGACGGTGACGAGTACCCGGTTGGCCGGGTCGGAGTGCGCGCCCTCGATGAAGGAGCGCACGAAGGCTGCCACCTGCCGGGGGTCTTCGCCGAAGGAACGGATGTTGATGATGGGGTTGTCGGGGTTGTTATTGACGTCGGCATCGGGCGCGAAGATCCAGTGCACGCCCATGGCGCGGGCTTCGCGTGCGGTGGCCAAGCCGAGGCGGCGGACGCCGTCCAGATCCCCGGCGGCGGCGTAGGCCATGGCGTGCGGGAAGAGCACGGTGGATGTCATGCGCATGCTGGCGCCGCGCTCGAAGTCGCCGGCGACGATCAGGGGCACGCGCGCCAGGCTTTGCATGCGGTTCAGGAACGCCGCCATCTGGTAGGGGTCGGCGCGCTCGACGACGCCGTCGCGGACGCGGTTCAGCACGATGAGCCCGCCGATGCCCGTCTCGCGGACCAGGGACTCATACTCGCGCCAGGCGCTGCTGCGGGGGTTGGGCGCATCGCCGTAGAAAGGAACCATGACGAGCTGCGCCACGCGCCGCGCGGGGGAGAGCGAATGGAACCAGGCGAGGGCGGCAGACCGGGCCGGGCGCCGGGCAGGGGGCTGCGCGGCATGAGCTGCCGCCAGCATCAGCGTCAGAAGAGCGGTCGATCGGAGCACAACCTCAGGCTAACGCAGGCCGCTGCGCCGGGCGGGGTCAGGCCCTGTGGGCCTTCTTCGATTTGAGAGAGCGCGCGGATTCACTGGCCGGGGGCTTGCGCGAGTTCCTCAGCAGGCGGTTCACGGCGCTGGTGAGGTGCTGCACCTCGCGCGAGTTTTTCATGATCACCGAGTCGGCGCCCGTGTTGTGCTCGTTGAGGCCGAGCGCCTCGACAAATCCCGACAGCAGAACGATCAGAGCGCCGGGCTTCCGCTTGCGGAGCTCGGAGATGAAGCTCGAGCCGTCCATGTCCGGCATGCGGAAGTCCGTGACGACGAGATCGTGGCTGTGCCTGTCAAACAGCTTGAGTCCGCTGGCGCCGTCTTCGGCGCAATCGACGGTGTAGCCGAGCTCGGCGAGGATCGCCTTGCGCGCGGCCAAGCCCGAGCGGTTGTCATCAACCAGAAGAATGCGCGCGGGAGCAGGAGGAGGAGAACTTTTCCGCAAGGTCATGCGCGAAAACCATGCTGAAAGTAACAGAGTCGAAAAGCGGGTGTCAATGCTCCGCTAACATATTGTGACTGCGCCGGATTTTCTGCTTGACTTCCGCGGGCGGCTATGGCAGCCCTATTCGACTTCGCGGGGCGCGGTGTAGCCGGTCTTGTGGATGATCTGGTACTTGATCGGTTTGTTGCGCTCGTCGACCACGCGCAACGGCTCGCCGTTTCCGCCGACCAGTTGCACCTTGATCTTGCGCTGCTTGCCGTCGCGGGCGACATTGGTGGGCTGGTAGGCGAGCGAGTAGGTGTTGCGCAGCGCTTCATTGATCTGACGGAAGATGCCGCCGTACTCGCCGAAGAAGCGGGGGAACCAGGCGTAGCCGCCGGTTTCGCGGGCGAACGTGCGGAGCTGGTTGTCCGCCTGCAGGAAGTCCAGGCGCGCCATGGGGCCGAGGTAGCCGCGGGAATCGTACCATTCGCGCAGCGCCTGGAGCGTGCCGAGGGCGTAGATGGGCACGCCGGCGGTCTGGAGCTTGCGGCGGCACTGGTCGAAGGTGATTTTCGAGAACGTGTCCATGCCGCTGCCGATGTAGAGGATGGCTTTGCGGCCTTCGATCTCGCTCATGCGGTCGGCCACTTCGGTGAGTGCATCGTAGAGGTTGGACTCGGAGAATCCGGGCACGCGGAGCCGGGCCAGGGCATCGTAGGTTTCCTGCCGGTTGTTGCTGAAGTCGCTGAGGATTTCGGGGCGCATGTCGAAGGCGACGACGGCGATCATGTCCTCGGGCTTCAGCGTCTGCACGAAGCCGTAGGTGGCGGTGAGGGTCTCCTCCCAGCCGTAGGACCAATACTGCTGGAACAGTCCGCTGAATTCGATCACCATGGCAAGCGTGATGGGCTGCTCGCCGGTGCCGAAGCTGATGACGCGCTGCGGGACGCCGTCTTCGAGCACGCGGAAGGCCTGCTGCGGAATGTTGGGAATGAAGCGGCCGCGGTTGTCGAGCACGGCGACGTCGACGTTCACCGTCCAGACGTCGCTGCGGAAGGTGGGGCCTTCCGCTGGTGCTTCCCCGGCTTTCTTGCGGAGCTTGGAGGGGATCTTCCCACCTTCCTGCTCAGGCTCCGCCTCGGCGGGGGCCTTCTTCTTGGGCCTGGCGACGGTATCGCCCGTTTCTTTCTTCGGGCCGGCCTGCGGCAGCAGGACGGCTGGCGCCGCGATCATCAGAATCGCAGCCAGCGGCAGGAGCAGCCGGAGAAACCTCATTGCTTCCATCCCTCCCTTAAAACCAAGACGGCTGGGAGCGCGCGCCGGGTTGCCTGCGTCAGTGCAGGCGCTGGTCCCAGTCTTCGCCGCGCGCGGCGCCGTGCTTTTTCAAATACACCTGAAATCTCTTCTTCGCGCGCCGGATTTTCCAGTCGCGATACCGGGCTTCCAGTGAGGCTACCAAACCCGGACCGCGCGGCGCCCGCGCGGGACGCGCCTTCCCATAAATTCTCAGCCAGAGATAGCCGAACAGCAGCCCGCCGAGATGCGCGAAATGGCTGACGCCGCCGCCCGCGTCGCCGACGGCGCTGAGGAATACGATAGCGCCGAGGATCAGCACGAACCATCGCGCTTCGATGGGGAACATCAGAAACACATAGATGATGGCCCGCGGGAACAAGATGCCGAAGGCGATCAGCACGCCGTAGACGGCGCCGGAAGCGCCGATGGTGCGCGAATCCATGCTGCCCGCCAGAGTGTTCATCAAGACGACGCAGATGCCTGCGCCGACGCCGCAGAAGAAGTAGAAACGCAGGAACCGCTGCGTGCCCCAGGTGTCTTCCAGCGGTCCGCCGAACATCCACAGCGCCAGCATGTTCGTCAGGATGTGGCCGAAGCCCAGCGGGCTGTGGAGAAACATGTACGTGACCAACTGCCACAGCTCCAGCCGGGCGAGCACCGCGCGCGGCGAGAGGGCCAGGTGCGAGAAAAAGCCGGCAAACTCCGTGCGCGCGGCCAGGAAGTAGAGCACAAAACAGGCCGAGTTGGCGATGAGAAGCCAGCGAACGCCGGGCGTCACGCGGAACATCGAGGGCGGCCCCGGCAACCGGTTCGGGTAAGAGTAGCCCATCGGCGCAGTACGATCTCTGCTTCAACCATACCATTCCCCGGCCGGGCTGCCCTGCGCGGGACAGGCGCTCGATGGAATGACGGAGGCTGCGGCGGCGATAGCGCGCCGCGGCGCGCAGGCGGTCCTCAGGCCGCTCCTGCCGCGCCTTGCGGGCGAATGCCTTTTTGCGCCCGAGATGCCGGCGCGAGTGGGGGCGGCGGGGGCGGGATGCAGCTCTCGCGCCAGCGCGGGAGAAAACGAGTTGACCCGAGGGCCAGCGGAAACACGGGGGCAATGCGCAGCGCTCGCGCGAGCGGGCGGGTTCCATGAACGGGAACCGTGCTCCCGTCCGCTTTCTTCAGTTGGTGCCGAGGGCTTCGGGGTCGCCGGTTCTCGAGTGGACGAGCGCGAGCGCCTGCTGATAGAAGCCGGCCCAGCGGGGCGGAGCGCTGCGCACGTCATGGAGGCACTGCCGGGCTTCGGCCCACCGGCCGCGCCGGATATACTGCGAGGCAAGCGCCAGCCGCGCTTCCTCCTGCGCGGGGTCCCTGGCCAGGATCTTCTCGAGCACGGGAGTCATCTCTCCGCCCGGCAAGTCCTGTTCGAGCACGGCCAGGCGGAGCAGCGTGCGCACGTCGGCCGCGTCGCGCGCCATGGCGAGGCGATAAGCCTGCCGGGCCTGTTCCAGGCGGCCGCGGCGGTACTCGAGATCTCCGAGCCAGGCGAGCGATTCAGGCACGAGCAGGGCGGCCTTGCGAAGATGCCGCTCCGCGGCGTCCAGCCGCCCCAGTTGGATCGAGAGCCTGCCCAATACGGTCCAGACGAGACCCGCCGGCGCGGGGCCCGCTTCGCCGGCAATAGGCTTCGATTCCAGCTTCCACCCGCGCCCCACAGGGCGCGGGCGTTTGAGGAACTTCCTCAGGAGAGCCTGCGCCGTCTCCGCTTGGTCCGGGCCAAGGGCGGCCCATTCGTCCAGCCTTTCCGGACTCAACCTGCCTTCCGCTCCGTGGATGAGGGCTTCGGTCAGAGCCCAGCTTTGCGCATAAAAGAGGCGCGCCTGTTCCCAGTCCTGATAGAGGGCGGCTGCCGGCTTGGCGGCGAACAGCCCGCTCCAGTCCAACGCATGGCCGGCCCGGAGCAGCCGCACGCGGCGGCTGGCTTCGCTCTTCGGCAGCGGTGAGAGGGCGTCGGCGAGACCTTCTTCCAGCCAGAGCGGCAGCTTGCGGCCGCTCGAGCGCAGCAAATAATGGATGAACTCGTGGCGGAGGGAAGCGGCCGAGTTCTGATCGAGCCGCGCCAACACGATCACCGACCAGCCGGGGCCTCCGGCGAAGTAGCCCGGTGAGTGGGCGTTGATGCGGTATTCGGCGAACTCTTCCTCACTGGAAAACGCGACAATGCGCAGCGGAGTGGAAGCAGCGGCCAGCCACGGCGCCGTCCGCCGGACGGCCTCGCGCAACGCCTCCACTTCCCCGAGCGCCCATTGCGCTGCCGGTGCGCCGGCCGTAGTGAGCACCTCCACCTGCCCGCTGGCGGCGCGCACCCAGACCCGCTCGCGCGCGGGGGCGGCGTCCCAGGAAAGGATCGTCCCGCATGCGATCCAGAACAAAGCGGCGTTCCACATAGCCTTCCGCTCTTTCCATCGGCCGAAAGAGGCCAAAAGTTGAGGGCAATCAGGCTGCGAGCGCGCCGGCGCTCCGCCGGGTGCGCGAAGCTGGAAGGGATGCCGGGATCCTGGCCGTTCCGAAGGCAGCCGCCCGGGCAGGCGTTATGGCTGTTCCCCGCTCCTCAGGCGCAGTGGCGCGCGCCGGAATCGGTGCTGGGATCTCTGAGCGCCGGCCGGCCGGCGCCGGGCAATCTCGATCCGCGCTTCGAAGCGTCCGGCGCCTTCAACGGACCGGTGTATGCGATGCGCCGCCTGCATCCGGCGCCCCGGCTCCGCATCGACTGCCGCGAGGGCTGGTATTTCGAATCGTTGAACACCTGCGAGCGGCTGGAGCTGGAGGGGCGCTATCTTCGATGTCCGCCGCCGGCCAGGACTGGCCTGGACGGCGCGGGCAGGACGGCAGCCATCGGAATTTCGACTGTGGTGGCGTGGTACGAGGACGGCGTCTGGAAGGCGCTGGCGGCGCCGATGCGGGCGCGGACGATGCCGCACCGCGCGGGCCTGTTGCATGTGGTTCCCTCCGGAATGTTCGCGCCGCCCTATTCCGTCACCGAAAACGTGCGCCGCGAGCTGAAAGAGGAGCTGGGCCTGGATCTCGATCCGCTCGGGCTGCGGCTGACGGGCGTGGCCGTTGCTGCGCTGAACCTCCGGCCCGAGATCTGCACGGCGCTCGTGTTGCGCCGCCGGCCTCTGGCGCGTCTGAGCCGCGACGAATTCGCGCCGCGCCTGACCGAAGTGGAACTGAGGCCGGGGCTGACCCTTGAGGCGCTGCCGGGCTTCTTCGCGCCCGCGGCGGCGGCGCTCGCGCTGGCGGCGCGGCTGCTGGAGCAAGCGGAATTCGCTGGAGATGGATGAGGCGCCGGCGCGCGGC
>DYJN01000029.1:0-18834 GCA_020723085.1 Arcobacter sp. | reverse complement strand
GGCGCGCGGCAGAGTAGCCGAGGCCTGCGAAAAGATGGGCTGCTGGATGAATCTTGTCGATCCTGCGAGCAACGCCCGCGTGCGGATCGAGGTGAAGGACGGCGAGATCGTCTTCCCGAAGGATGCGGTGGGCAAGATGGCCGTGGCGGAAGGCAGGTTCGTCAAGATCGAGCTGACGCGCGAGCAGGCCATCGAGCGGGCCAGGCATGAAGCGGAAGAGAACAAGAAGCCGTTCGATCCGCCGTCGATCACCGGACCGGTGACGATCTATCAGATCCAGGGCAGCGGCGCCGTGATCGAATGACGGGGCGGCTGCGCTCCGCTGCGGCGGGCGATCTGATAGCATGACTCCGCTATGCTTCTGATCGCGGACATTCTCGGGATCTTCACCTACGGCATGATCGCCGCCATGCTGGGCACGATTCTGCCTGAGCTATCGCGGCGCTTCCAGTTGACGCCGAGCCAGAACGGCAAGATCGGCATGATGCAGGCCATCGGCCTGATGTTCGGCGGATTTTTCGCCGGTCCGCTGCTGGACCTGCAAGGGAAAAAGGTGGGCATGCTGCTGTCGCTGGCCCTGATCGGGCTGGCGCTGGCAGGGCTGCGGTCGGCGAAGGGATATGTGCCGATCGCGAGCGCCATGTTCGTGCTGGGCACGGGCGGCGGAGCGTTGGTGACGTCGGCGTTCGCCGTGGCCAATGACATACAGGTGTCGTGGCTGCAGGGTGCGGCGGTGTTCAACGCCGTCAACCTGTTCTTCGGGCTGGGCGGGCTGGTGACCCCCTTGATTGCGGCGCGGCTGTTCCGCAACGACGTGCCGAAGCTGCTGCTGTTTGCAATGACAGTGGCGTTTGTGGCGCTGGTGTTCAACGCGGTGACGGAGATGGCGCCGCCGAGCGGGAAGGTCTCTTTCCAGGCGGAGCAGGTTTCGTCGCTCGTCACGAGCCCGGTGCTGCTGCTGCTGTCGTTCGCGCTGTTCCTGTATGTGGCCTGCGAAGTGGGCGTGTGGAACTGGCTGGCGCGGCACCTGATCGCGCAGGGCGTGCCCGATTCGAAGGCGCTGACGATTCTCTCGCTCGGCTTCGCGCTCGGGCTTCTGCTGGGGCGCGTGGCGGTGGTGCCGGTGCTCGGAAGCGTGACGCCGAAGATGGTGCTGGTGGGTGCGGCGCTGCTGATGGCCGTCACTACGTACATCATGCTGCAGACGGCGAACGCTTCCACGGCGTGGGTGCTGGTGTTTCTGGCGGGAATTGCGATGGCTCCGGTCTTTCCGACGGCGCTCGGGCTGGTGGGCACGGCGTTCAAGCCGGCGGGACTCGACGCCACGGCGACCGGCATCGCTTCCACCTGCGGCTGGCTGGGGCTTGTGGTCAGCTCGCCGATCATCGGCGGCATTGCGGGCGACGATCCGAAGCGGCTGAAGAAAGCCCTGCTGCTGCTGCCTGCCGCGTCGTTAATTTTGGCGGCTGTGATTGTGGCCCTGCCGCAGCAGCTCTAGGTCAGGCGGCGGATCCTTTCCATATGCGGCGGCGCATCGTCCAACTGGCCGGTTCCAGCGCCTTTCAGATCGCCGCCGTCTACTTTGTTCTGGCGGGGTTGTGGATCATCCTCTCGGACACGGCGGCGGCGCGCCTGTTTCCCGATGCCGCGACGCTGGCGCGGGTGAGCCAGTACAAAGGGCTCGGCTTCGTCCTTGTGACGACGCTGCTGCTGTACGCCGTGCTGCGCCGGCGGCTGGAGGCGATGGAGGCTTCGCGGCGCGCGGTGGAGGCGAGCGAACGCCGGTTCGCCACGTTCATGGACAACCTGCCGGTGGCGGCGTTTCTGCGGGACCGCCACGGGCGGTATGTCTACGCGAACCGCTACTGGGTGGAGAACCTGGGCCGGGGGTATGAGTGGCTCGGCAAGACGCCGCAGGCGTTTTTCGATCCGGGCGTGGTCCGGCTCGCCGACGAGGATCACGCCCGCATCCTTGCGGGCGAGCCGGTGGCCGAGCGCGTGGTTACGGTCTCCCTGCAAGGCAAGAACCGCACCTTCCTTGTCCGCCGCTTTCCGGTGCCGGCGGGCGACGAGCTGCTGGTGGGCGCCTTCGCCGTGGACATCACCGAGCAGCGGCGGCTGGAGGAGCACCTGCGGCAGGCGGCACGGATGGAGGCCATCGGCCTGCTGGCGTCGGGCGTGGCCCATGATTTCAACAACCTGCTCACCGTGATCGCCGGATATTCGGGCGTCCTCTCGCGGCCCGATTCCGGCGCGGGCGAGCTGGCGCGGGCCGCGGAAGAGATCCAGAGGGCCTCGGAGCGCGCCTCGCGGCTGGTGTCGCAGCTGATGATGTTCAGCCGCCGGCAGAGCTCGCGCCCGTTCCCCTTCGATCTGAACGCGGTGATTGAATCGCTGGTATCGCTGGTGGAGAAGCTGCTGGGCGCGCCGATCAAGGTCGTGCGGAACCTCGATCCGGCCCTGCCGCTGGTGCTCGCCGACCGGTCGCAGGCCGAGCAGATCTTGCTGAACCTGATTGTCAACGCGCGGGACGCGATGCCGGAGGGGGGCAGGATCGACATCTCGACGAAGGCGGTGACGGTGGCTGAAGGCGCGGAGGCGGAGCGGCTGGGACTGGCGCCCGGAACGTATGTCCGGCTTGCCGTGCGGGACGAAGGCCACGGCATGGACGAGGAGACACGCGCGCGCCTGTTCGAGCCGTTCTTCACCACCAAGGCGCCGGGGCGGGGCACCGGGCTGGGGCTGACATCGGTGTACGGGATCGTGAAGTCCTGCGGGGGCGCGATCCGCGTGGAGTCCGCTCCGGGGGCAGGCGCGACGTTCGAGATCGACCTGCCGTCGGCGGAAGGCGCTGTTCCCGCCGCCGGGACGTGGACCGGCGATTCGGGTCCGGCGCGCATTCTCTTGGTGGAAGATGACGACGCCGTTCGACTGTTGACGCGGCAATTGCTGGAGCACTATGGGTACGAGGTCGCCGACGCGCCTTCGGCGGCGCGGGCGCTGGAGATGTACGCGTCGGCGCCTCGCCCTTTCCGCCTTGTCGTCAGCGACGTGTCCATGCCGGAGATGGACGGCGTGGAACTCGTGCGGCAGTTGCGCCGCGTGGATCCTTCCCTTCGCGCGCTGCTGTTCACCGGCTATTCGGAAGAGCTGAACCGCCATCCGGTGGATGTGCAGGGCCTTCCGGTTCTGGCCAAGCCGTTCTCGGCCGAAGCGCTGGCTGCGGCGGTGCGCAAGGCGCTGAGCGCTTCACCGGAGGCGTGATCCGCGCTCCCATTCGAGCATGACTCCGGCCGCGGGCACAATGGGGAAGAGCTTGAGGAACCCGATGCGCGCCTCTCCGGTGCGCGCGTTGAAGCCGTTGAAGGCGTCGAACGCGGTGTTGTGGCGGTTGGTTGCGTTCATGACCTCGGCGTAGAGGACGCCGCGCCAGGTCCAGCCCCTGCCGGCCTCCACATGGAACGATTTGTTGATGCGGAAATCCAGCCGGTGATAGTCCGGAAGCCGCAGAGAATTTCTATGATCGCTGAGAAAATACCGGCCGTTTTCCCAGCGGAAAAAGCCGGGAATCGGGAAATTGCTTCCATACCCGTAGCGCGCGCTGGCATGGATGGACGGCGTCAACCGCAGGCTGCCGAACAGCGTCACCGTATGGCGCTGCTCGCTGTCGGCAGGGTAGACGGCGCCGGTGACCGCGTCCCGCATCCGCGTCTTCACCCAGCCGTACGAAACCCAGCCGGAAAGGCGGTTGGCGGACCTGCGCTGGAGGAAGATCTCCGCTCCGCGCGCCGTGCCGCGCACGGAATTCAGATACAGCGGCGCCTCCGGGGGAATGAAGACCGCGCCGGAGGCGAGCAGCCGGGGCTCCAGCAGCGGCTGCGCGATCAGGTCGCGCTCGGCGCGGTAAAACGTCTCCACGCGGAGGCGGGTGCGGTCGTCGAGAAGATATTCGACGCCAGCCACGGCGTGATTGGCGCGCTCCGGGGCCAGGCTCCGGTTGCCCATGTTCTCGACGAAGCGCGCCATGAGCGAGGGGTACTGCACAGCCTGGCTCCAGGCGGCCTGCAGGCGCATGCGCTGCCCCACGCGGGCCGCCGCCGAGGCGTGGGGGGAAACGGCGGAAGGGCCGGCTTCGCTGTCGGCGTCGAAGCGGGCGCCCACGCCCAGCGTAAAGGGCCCCGCGCTCCATCCCTGGTGCAGGTAGCCGCCTCCGCGCAAGGCCGTACCGCGCCAGCCGTCCTTGCGCCGCAGCGCCAGCGGGTTGAACTGGTAGCGCGCGGTGAAGCCATCGTCGTGCAGGCGCCGCAGCACGCCGCCCGCCTGCAGGGGAGCGCGCGGGCTCCAGTTCCACGCGAACGAGCCGTTCCACGCCCACTCGGCGTAGCCCATGCGGGTCAGTTCGAGTTCGAGGTTGTTGACGTTGTATGCCCGCTCGCGCATCCAGGACAGCCGCTGCGTGGCCAGCGCCCGGGAGGAGGGCGCCCAGCGCCAGGCCGCGCCCGTCACGGTGACGTGGTATTCGCCGTTCATGATCGCGTTCAGGCCCAATCGGTCGCGCACGTGCGTGCGGTCGAGGTCGGATCTTCCGTCGAGCACCGATAATGTGATCTGCTGCGAGGGCGAGAGGCTGTAAGTGAAGCGCCCTTCGGCGTCCACGAAGCCGAACGCCAGCCAGTCGTCGGCAGTGCTCCGGCGCAAGAGATATTGCAGGTAGCTTTTGCGCGCCGCCGCCAGCCAGGACCCCCGCTGCTGCTTTCCGGCGGGCCCCTCCACAATCAGGCCGGTGCTCGCGACGCCGGAATTCAGCCGGATGGCGGGTCCGCTGCGGCTGCCGTCGCGCAAGCGCATGTCGACGGCGCCTGCCGTGCGGTCGTAATAGTCGACCGGCGGGGCGCCCGCGTGCAGGACGGCTTCTTCCACCAAATCCGCGTTGATCACCGACATCGAGCCGGTCTTCTCCTGGCTCTGCACCGTATGGAACGGGCTGCGCAGCAGCACGCCATCCAGCCACACGCCGGTGCGCTCGAAGGCGGCGCCGCGGAGGCTGAACTGCGCGATGTAGTCTTTCGAGGACGCCACTCCGGGCAAAGCCTGCACGGCGCGCAGGGGATCGTCGACGAGCACGCCGGCCAGGGTCTTCATCTCCAGCCCGCTGATGACGCGCTCGCTGGGGCTGGACTCGGACTGGACAGCGAAGGCGTCCTCGCGCACCTCCACGCTGTCCCGGCGGCGCAGCGTGTCCGGCGTCATCGCGATCTCGATCTCGCTGTCTCCGCTCAGTTCGGCGCGGACCGGCCGATAGCCGACCAATTGGGCGAGCACGGTGCAGCCCGGCTGAGCCGGGTGGCTGAACTCAAACCGCCCGTCGATCCCCGTCACCACGGTCTCCGTGCTGCCGCCGCACTCGAGCGTCACCCTGACCCGCTCCAGGCGCTCTCCGCCGATGGCGTCGCGCACGGCGCCGCGCGTGCCCCCCGCTGCAAGAGCGGGGACGACCGCCAGCAGTGCCAATGCGCGCCGCATGCTGTCATGATAGTGCGCGTGCGGAGGCAGGGCAGCGGCGCGCCATACGGATCGTATCTGCTGGTGCTGCGGCTGGAAGCGCCTGCGCTGCTGGCCATCGGCGCTCTCGGCGTGATCGGGTTTCCGGCCGGCGCCTACGTCTATTGCGGCAGCGCATTGGGTCCGGGCGGCGTGCGCGCCCGCGTGCGCCGTCATGTGAAGGGCGCGGGCAGGCTGCACTGGCACATCGACTACTTCCTGCGCGGCGGGCGCGTTGAAAGCGTATGGGCGCGTCTCGACCCGCGCCGGCTCGAGTGCGAGTGGGCGGCGGCGCTGGCCGCGCATCGAGATTTCTCCTGCCCTGCGCCCGGTTTCGGCTCCTCGGACTGCGGCTGCCGCGCGCACCTGTGGCATACGCGGCTGAGCCTTGCCCGCCTGGAATCTATCCTGAGCCGGCTGCCTTCGGCGCCGCGGCCCGCATGGCCGCGGGGCGTTCTCCGGGATAAGCTGTAAGCCGTATGCCGCCGCTCCGCCGCCTGCTCTTCCTGTTCTGCGCCGTCCCGCTGCTGGCGGCGGCGCCGCGCCCGCTGCCCCGTTTGAAGGTGAGCGGCAATCGCCGGTTTCTGGTGACCGCGGACGGCAAGCCGTTCTTCTGGCTGGGCGACACCGCGTGGGAGCTTTTCCACCGGCTGAAGCGCGAAGAAGCGGTCCACTATCTGGAGACGCGCGCGCGGCAGGGGTTCAACGTGGTGCAGGCGGTGGCGCTGGCTGAGCTGGACGGGATCACGGATCCGAACCCTTACGGGCAGCTCCCGCTGACGGACCGCGACCCCGAGCGCCCGGCGGTCACGCCCGGCGCCGATCCGCGCAGGAAGGGGGCCTACGATTACTGGGACCATGTGGACTTCATTGTGGATGCCGCCAACGCGCGCGGCATTTATGTGGCAATGCTGCCCACATGGGGCAGGTGGGTAAAAGACACGCCACTTTTCACTCCGGAAAAGGCGGAAATTTACGGGAAATGGCTCGGAGAAAGGTATAAAACAAAGGGAGTCATCTGGGTGCTGGGGGGCGACCGCACGGGCGAGGGGTTCGAGCCTGTCTGGCGGGCCATGGCACGGGGCATCGTCCTGGGCGCGGTGGGGCGCGAGGATTACTCCGCCGTGCTGATGACGTATCACCCGAGGGGAGGAGCGAAGTCCTCCACATGGTTCCATAACGACCCCTGGCTTTCGTTCAATATGCAGCAGAACGGCCACGGAGTGCCGGGAATCCGCCAGCCATTTCTCCATATCGCGCAGGATTATGCCAGAACTCCTGTAAAACCGGTGCTCGACGGCGAGCCGCTGTATGAAGACCACCCGCTGGCTTTCCGCGCGAAAGAACTCGGCTATTCCTTCGACGCGCACGTGCGGCAGTACGCCTACTGGGACGTCTTTTCGGGCGCCTTCGGCCACACCTACGGCAACCATGCCGTCTGGCAGATGTACGCGGCGGGGCGCAAGCCTGTGAACGGACCTCTGATGGAGTGGCGGCAGGCGGTCGAACGCCCCGGCGCGGGGCAGATGCGGCATCTGCGCGCGCTGGCGGAATCGCGCCCATTTCTTTCGCGCGTGCCGGACCAGACGCTGCTGCGCGAAACGTGGAGCGGCGCGGACTACATCGCCGCGGCGCGAGGGGACGGATACGTGTTTGTTTACAGCGCGCAGGGGCGCGCGATCCATCTCCGCCCGCTGCCGTTTCCGCGCGCCCGAGCGTGGTGGTTCAATCCGCGCTCCGGATCGGTCCTTGAGGCGGGAGAACACGATTCGTCGCAGCCGCTCGAGTTCCGGTGCCCGTCGGAGGGTTTCGGCAGCGACTGGGTGCTGGTGCTGGACGAGGCGCAGCGGCGCTTCCCGCCGCCGGGCGCTGCGGCGCGGTGAGCCGTCCCGGTACTATACGGGAGGGCCATGCCGGAGCCGCCTGTCTCGGTGATCATCGTCAACTACAACCGCGCCGCCCTGCTCGAGGCATGCCTGCGCTCGCTGCTGAAGCCGCAAGGCGCCGCCTTCGAAGCCGTGGTGGTCGACAACGGCTCCACGGACGGGTCTGTGGCGGTGGTCGAGTCCTTCGCCGCCGGGGCGCCATTCCCCGTCCGGCTGCTGCGGAATGAGAGGAACCTCGGCTTTTGCGCCGCCAACAATCAGGGCATCCGTGCGTCCCAAGCGCCGTTTACCGCCCTGCTGAACAACGATGCGGAAGCCGAGCCGCGCTGGCTGGCGCACCTCCTCTCGGCGTTTGAAGATCCGCGCGTGGGGATGGCGGCGTCGAAGATCCTCGTCTATGACGATCCCCGGGTCATCGACAAGGCGGGGCACCTGATCTGGCTGGACGGGCAGAACCGGGGGCGGGGGACGGGAGAACTGGACCGCGGACAATACGACAGGACGGAAGAGGTGCTTTGGCCGGACGGCTGCGCCTGCATGTACCGGCGGGCGATGCTGGACGAGATCGGGCTGTTCGACGAGGACCTGTTCGCCTATGGCGACGACGCGGAGCTGGGGCTGCGGGCGCGCATCGCGGGCTGGCGCTGCCTGTACGTGCCTCAGGCGGTGGCGCGGCACCACAGGGGCGCGACGCTGGGGGTAGCGAACCCGCGGCGGATCGCGCTGATCGAACGCAACCGTGTGCTGCTGGCGGTAAAACATTTTCCGCCGGATCTGCTTTTGCTGAACCCGTTCTTCTTCGCGCTGCGCGCGGCGGCGGGCGTCTGGGCGGCGCTGCGCGGGCGCGGAGAGGCCGGGCGCATTCCGGGCGCGGCGGGCAAGCTGAACGCGTTCTTTTCGGTGCTGCGGGGAGACGCGGAGGCGCTTTTGATGCTGCCGCGCACGTGGCGCAAGCGGCGCGCCCTGCGGCCGCTGCGGCGGCTGTCGAACGCGGAGGTGAGGCGGCTGCTGCTCGAACACCGCATCCGCCTGCGCGAGCTGAGCGAACAGGCGGCATTCCCGCGCGGCGCGGATCAGCGCGCGTAACGCAGCAGCGCGAAGCCGCCCGCCAGCAGCACGACGAAGGCCAGCGCCAGCCAGTCAAAGTATTTGTCGATGAAGCGGCGGACCGGTTCGCCGAACAGCCGGAGCAGGCCCGCCACAAGGAAGAAGCGCGCGCCGCGGCCCACGACGGAGACCGCCAGGAAGCCCCAGAGGTTCATGTGAAACGCGCCGGAGGCGATGGTGAAGACCTTGTAGGGGATGGGCGTGAAGGCCGCGGTAAAGACGATCCAGTAGTCGTACTGACGGTACCACTGCATCACCTGCTGGTAATACTGCTGCGCGTGGTAGAAATTGATCACGCGCATGCCGACCGTATCCATGAGGAAGAGGCCGATGCCGTAACCGGCCACACCGCCCAGCGTGCTGCCGACCGTGCAGACGCCCGCCAGCCGGAGCCAGCGCCGCGGGGCGCCGAGCACGAGAGCGATCAGCAGCGCGTCGGGCGGGATGGGGAAGACGCTGGACTCGACGAAGGCGAGGAGAAACAGCGCCGCCTGGCTGTGCGGGCTGTGCGCCCAGTGCAGCATCCAGTCGTACATCCGGCGGTGGATTTGCCAGCGCGGCACAGGGAGGGCCTCTGTTTGCATGGGGAACCTCCAGTGTAGCCTGCGCGCCTGCCTCCGCAGAAGGCTCGCCACGGCAGCTACACTGAGTGCTGAGACTTGCGATTGGAAACGTCCCCCGGCAACCCCGTGTCAGCCGCCTCAGGTTCTGAAAGTCCAGCCATGCCGCCGCGTCCCGCCGGCGCTCCGGCGCGCGACGCCTGCCCGGCGTGCGGCGACGTGAACTTCCGGACGCTGTTCAGCGCCTCCGACCGGCTTTTTACGACGACGGATGAGGAGTTTCTCATCGTTGAGTGCCGGCAGTGCCGCCTGATCCGGCTGCTGCCGTGGCCCGACCCGCAGAAGCTGCGTCAGTACTACCCGCCCGGCTACTGGTTCGACCCGGCGGCGGCTGCCGCCGATTCGCTGGCGCAGGCCTGGCGGCGGCTGGCGATCCAGGATCACGTGCGGTTTGTCCGGCGGGCGCTGCGCGATGTGCCGCCGGACTCGCTGGTGCTGGATGTGGGCTGCGGCGGCGGACTGTTTCTGCGCGAACTGCACCTGCCCGAGCACCGGGCGTTCGGGCTGGACTTCTCGCTGGACGCGGCGTCGGTGGCGTGGTCGGCCAACGGCGTGCCCGCAGCCTGCGGAGCGCTGACGCGGGCGCCGTTCCGCCCGGCATCGTTCGGCCTGATCACGATGTTCCACGTGCTGGAGCATCTCTATGAACCGACGGCGTATCTGGACGCGGCGCGCGAGCTGCTGATTCCCGAAGGGCGGCTGGTGATCCAGGTGCCCAACGCGGGCTGCTGGCAGTTTCTGCTGTTCGGCGCGGCGTGGAACGGGCTGGATGTGCCGCGGCACCTGATCGACTTCCGCGAGCCGGATCTCGAAGTGCTGCTGGACGCGGCGGGCTTTGAGATCGTGCGGCGCAAGCGTTTCTCGCTGCGCGACAATCCCGCCGGGCTGGCGTCGACGGTGGCGCCGGGGCTCGATCCGATGGGGCGCCGCGTACGGCGGGCGGACGCCTCGCCGCGGGCGCGCCTGCTGAAAGACGCGGCGTACTTCCTGCTGGTGCTGGCCGCCATCCCATTCACGCTGCTGGAGGCCGCCTGCCGCGCCGGCTCCACCGTCATGATCGAGGCGCGCCGGAAACCATGACCTACGCCGAGGCCCGCCGCCGCCTGCCCGCGTGGCTCCGCAGGCGCGTCTTTACGTTTGAAACATTCATCGAGGAATCCGTTTCCCGCTTCGCGCGGGAGCTGCCCGAAGGGGCGCGGCTGCTCGACGCAGGCGCAGGCGAAGCGCAGTACGCGCATCTGTTCCCGCATGTCCGCTACACCGGGGTCGACCTCGCCATCGGCGACCCGGCATGGGACTACCGGCGGCTGCACGCGATCGCCGATCTCGAACGGCTGCCGTTTGCGGACGCCTCCTTCGACGCCGCGCTGCATATCGTCACGCTGGAGCACCTGGCGCGCCCGGCTGCGGCGCTGCAGGAGCTGGCGCGCGTGATGAGGCCGGGCGCGGCGCTGCTGCTGGTGGCGCCGCAGGAGTGGGAGGTGCATCAGGCGCCTCACGACTACTACCGCTACACGCGCTTCGGGCTGGAGCACCTGCTGGGGCAGGCGGGCTTCCGCATCGAGGAGATCCGTCCGGCGGGCGGGCTGTTCCTGGTGATTTCGCGGCGGCTGCTGAACGCCTGCCAGATGCTGCCGTGGCTGCTGCCGCTGTTCGCGCCGCTGGCGCTCGTGACGGCGCTGCTCGATCCGCTCGACAGCCGCAAGGACTTTACACTGGGCTATAGATGCCTCGCCCGACGAAACTGACCGCCTTCCTAGCCTTTGCCGCGCTCGCGCCCGCCCAGGCGCAGTTCAGCGGCCGCAACGCTCTGGAGCACACACGGGCGCTTGTGTCGTTCGGCCCGCGCCCGCCGGGTTCGCCGGGCATGCAGAAGGCGCAGGCCTACATCGTGAAGCATCTGAAGGCGCAGGGCTGGCAGGTGCGCGAGGACGATTTCACGGCCCGCACGCCCGCGGGGCCGATGGCGATGAAGAACATCATCGCGTTCCGGGCGGGTTCGTCCGGCAAGGCTGTGGCGCTCACAGGCCATTACGACACCAAGATCTTTCCTTTCCGTTTTGTGGGCGCCAACGACGGCGGCGCTTCGGCCGGGTTCCTGCTGGAGATGGCGCGGGCGCTGAAAAACGCGCCGCTGAAGAATTCCGTGTACTTGGTGTTTTTCGATGGCGAGGAGGCGGTGCGCGAGTGGACGGCCGAGGACAGCCTGTACGGGTCGCGGCGGCTGGCGGCGCAGTGGCGCCGGGACCGGACACTGGCCGCGCTGACGGCGCTTGTCAACGTCGACATGATCGGCGACCGCGACCTGCGCATCGTCCGCGAGCAATACTCGTCGGACACGCTGATGGGCCTGATCTGGAGCGTTGCGCGCCAGCTTGGCCTTTCCCGGCACTTCAGCGGACCGGCGCTGGCCATCGAGGACGACCACGTGCCTTTCCTGCGCCTGGGCGTGCGGGCGGCGAACCTGATCGATTTCGATTACGGGCCGGACCACTCGTGGTGGCACACAAAAGAGGACACGCTGGACAAGCTCAGCCCGGATTCGTTTGAAGCCGTGGGGCGCGTGCTGATCGAAGTTCTGAAGCGTCTGGATCCATGACGGAGCGTCTCAGGGCTTGCTGGTCCACTCCGTGACCCAATCGAGAAACATGCGGTGCCAGAAGAGCGAGTTCTGCGGCTTGAGGACCCAGTGCCCTTCGTCGGGGAAGAGGACGAGCTTCGAGGGCGCCTTCTTCGCCTGGAGCGCCGTGAAGAGCTGCAAGCCCTGTCCGTAAGGGACGCGGTAATCGAGCTCGCCGTGGATGACGAGCGTCGGGGTCTTGAAGTTCGCCGCAAAGCGCGAGGGCGACCAGCGGTCGTACATCTCCGGGTTCTGCCACGGATGGCCTTTGAATTCCCAGGTGGTGAACCACAGCTCCTCGGTCTCGCCACCCATGCTGTAGAGGTCGTAGACGCCCGCGTGGGACACGAGCGCGCGGAACTTGTCCGTATGGCCGAGGATCCAGTTGATCATGTAGCCGCCGTAGCTGCCTCCGGCGGCAGCCATGCGCTGGGAGTCGGCGTAAGGGAGCTTCTCGACGTGCTGCACGACGGCGAGGATGTCCTCGTAGGCGCGTCCGCCCCAGTCGCCGTTGATCTCGTCGGTGAATTTCGTGCCGTAGCCGGTGGAGCCGCGGGGATTGGGCATGACGACGAGGAAGCCCGCGGAGGCGAAGACCTGCGGGTTCCAGCGGAAGCTGAACGATTCGCCCCAGGCGCCCTGGGGGCCGCCGTGGATCAGGAACAGGACCGGATACTTTTTGTTTGAATCAAATCCGGGCGGTTTCAGCAGGAAGCTGTGCACGGCCGCGCCTTCGGCGCCGGTCACGGTGAAGTCCTCGAGCGGCCGCAGATCGTGCGCGGCGAGCACGGCGTCGTTGAGCCGCGTGATGGGCGCGGGGGCGCCGCCGCCGCTGCCGGCGCGATACAGCTCGGGCGGGCGCGAGCCGCTCATTTCGCTGTAGACGAGCATGCGGCCATCGGCGGTGAACTGCAGGTCGCCGACATGAGCCGCACCCTGCGTGATGACGCGCGTGCCCCCGCCGGTGACGGGGATCATGTGCGCCTGCTGGCGTCCGCGGTCTTCTACCGTGAAGGCCAGGCGCTTCGAGTCCGGGTGCCAGGCGAAGCCGGTGACGTGACGGTCGAGGTTCTCGGTGAGCACCGTGAGGCGCCCGGATCCGCGCTCCAGCACCACCAGGCGCCAGCGGTCGCTCTCATAGCCGGGGCGGACCTGCATGCGCCAAGCGAGCCACTTGCCGTCGGGCGAGTATTGCGGGCTTGAGTCGGCGCCGGGGCTCGTGGAAATCTTGACCGCCTCGCGGCCTTCGCCAGGACCTTCGATCGGGACGACGAAGAGCTCCCAGTTGGTGCTCGTGGCTTGGTCTTCGTCGAGGTTGGCGGCGTAACAGACCTCCTTGCCGTCCGGCGAGACCGCGTAGTCGCCGCCGCCGCCGAGAGAGAACGGGGGCACATCGTAGCGGGCGCCCGGCGTGAGGTCCCGCACCTTGCCGCCTTCCACGGGCACGGCCATCAGGTGCCGCACGCGCCTGCCCTTCCACTGGTTCCAGTGGCGGTAGAGGAGGCGGTCATAGACCCGCGCCTTGACCGGCTGTTTCGCCTCTTCGTCGAGGAGCTTCTTGTTGCAGGCGTCGTCGGCGTCGCACTGCGGATACACTTGGCTGGTGAAGACGAGCGTCCTGCCATCTCCGCTCCAGATGACGCCGTCAGCTTCGGTGGAAAGGCTGGTCACCTGGCGGGGCTTCTCGCCGAGCGCGTCCATCACCCAGACCTGAGCCGAGCCGCTGCGGGTGGAGATGAAGGCGATGTGTTTCGAATCCGGGCTGAAGCGGGCGCCCCAGTTGCGTCCGTCGGACGTGACCCTGCGCGCCGGACCCCCGGCGAGCGGGCTGATCCAGATCTGGCGGTCCACGGCGTTTTTCACCAGATCCGGCTCGCCGACGGTGTAGGCGACCGCGGAGCCGTCCGGCGCCACGGACGGATCGCCGATCCGTTTCAGCTTCATCATGGCTTCCGCGGTGAAGGGCGCTTTCTGCGCGGCTGCGGTGAAAGCCGCCAGCGACAGGGCAAGGACGGTCCGGGACAACATACCCCAATGATACGATGGTAGTTTCGCGCTGATCTATGATTCGTCCTTACCGCGGAATCTACCCGAAAATCGCTGCTTCGGCATACGTGGATCAGGCTGCCACGGTGATCGGCGACGTCATGCTCGGCGAGCGGGCGAGCGTCTGGCCGGGCGCCGTGTTGCGCGGCGACGTCAACCGCATCGAGATCGGAGAGGAGACCAACATTCAGGACGGCTCCGTGCTGCACGGCGAGCTGGACAAGTATCCGGTGATTCTGGGCGCGCGCGTGACCGTGGGGCACATGGCGTGCCTGCATGGCTGCGTCGTCGAGGATGACGTGCTGGTCGGCATCGGGGCGATCGTGCTGAACGGAGCGCGCGTGGGGCGCGGCTCGGTGATCGCCGCCGGATCGCTGGTTCCGGAAGGGATGGAGATTCCGCCGGAGTCGATGGTGATGGGCGTGCCGGCGAAAGTCAGGCGGCAGGTGACGGAAGAGGAGAAGCTGCGCTTCCGCGAGAACGCGCAGCGCTACATCCGCTACCGGGAGGACTACCGCGGCGAGGCGGCGCACTGAGATGATCCGGGCCATCCGCGGCACGCGCGACATCCTGCCGCCGCAATCGGCGCTGTGGAACTACATCGAGTCGCAGGCTCGAGAGGTCTTCCGCACCTATCACTACCAGGAGATCCGCACGCCGGTCTTTGAGGAGACGGCGTTGTTCGCGCGCGGCGTGGGCGAGGACACCGACATCGTCTCGAAAGAGATGTACACGTGGACGGACCGCGACGGCACGTCGCTGACGCTGCGCCCGGAGAACACGGCGAGCGTGATCCGCGCCTGGATCGAACACCGGCTGGATCAGATCCCGGGGCTCAAGAAGCTGTACTACATCGGCCCGATGTTCCGCCGCGAGCGCCCGCAGAAGGGGCGCTACCGGCAGTTTGCGCAGATCGGGGCCGAGTGCATCGGTTCGGAGTCGCCGGCGGTGGACGCCGAGATCATCGAGCTGGCGCTTGACGTGCTGAGCCGCTGCGGGGTGCGCCATGCGCACCTGCTGCTGAACAGCGTGGGGTGTCCGGCGTGCCGCCCGGGGTTTGTCGAGCGGCTCCGCGAGCGGCTGGCAGCGGTGCGCGGCCGGCTTTGCCCGGACTGCCAGCGGCGCTCGGAGACCAATCCGCTGCGCGTGCTGGACTGCAAAGTGCCGGAGGATCAGAACACGATCGACTCGCTGCCGTCGATTCTCGATCACCTGTGCGAAGCCTGCCGGAAGCACTTCGAGACGGTGCAGGACCTGCTGGCGGCGCGGGGGATCGGGTACGAGATCCGCTCGCGCCTGGTGCGGGGGCTGGATTACTACACGCGGACGACATTTGAGGTGACGCACGGCGCGCTGGGAGCGCAGAATTCGATTCTCGGCGGCGGGCGCTACGACGGTCTGGCGGAGGCGCTGGGTTCGCGCGTGCCCGCGCCCGGCATCGGCTTTTCGATCGGCGAGGACAGGCTCGTGCTGGCGGTCGAGGATCAGATTTCGGCTGAGGAACTGGCGCGGCTGGACGTGTTTCTCATCCCGATCGGGCAGGCGGCGCTGACGGAGTGCGCGCGGCTGGCGCGGGAGCTGCGCGGAGCCGGCTTTTCGGTGGAACTGGCGGCGGACCAGAAAGTGAAGCGTGCGATGGAGCTGGCCAACAAGGCGGGGGCGCGGTTCGCGGTGATCGTGGGCGATGATGAGATCGCCCGCGGCGAGGTGGCGCTGAAGGACATGGCGAAGGCGGAGCAGACCACCGTTGCGAGAAGCGCCCTGGGGCAAGCGCTGCTGCGGGCTCGCGGTTCAGCCCCGGCGTAGATATGCGTCGTCGCCGCGGATCCAGTCCTCGCGCGGCGGGCTGAAGAGGTCGAGCACGATGCTGTCTTCCAGGACTTCGACGCCGTGAGGTTCGTTGGGCGCCAGGCGGATCACCTGACCCGGACCCACTTCTTCCGGGCCGTTGCCCAACAGGAAGCGCAGGCGTCCGCTGAGCACCATGGAGACTTGCTCGTTTTCGTGGGAGTGGACGGGGACCGCGCAACCGGCTTTCATCTCCAGCCGCGCCAGAGTCAGCCGCTGAGTGTGCACTGCCTGGCGGCGCATCTTCTCATTGAGGGGTTCGGACGGGATCTCGTTCCAATCGAAGGGCTTCACAACGCCGGCCAGTGTATCATATGGGATGTTGCGCCCACGTGCGGCGCCGCCCGGGGAGGCAATCATGAAAGGCGTCATTCTCGCCGGAGGCAAAGGCACCCGGCTTTATCCTCTGACGAAAATCACGAACAAACACCTGTTGCCCGTGTACGACCAGCCGATGATTTATTATCCGATCCAGACGCTGGTGGACGCGGGCATCCGGGACATTCTCATCGTGACGGGCGGCAATTACGCGGGCGATTTCCTGCAGCTTCTCGGCAACGGCAGGCAGTTCGGACTGACAAGCCTGAACTACACCTACCAGGAGGGCGAGGGGGGCATTGCGGACGCGCTTTCGCTGGCAGAGCACTTTGCCGACAACGGCAAGCTCTGCGTGATCCTGGGCGACAACATCATTGAGAGGGGCATCCGGGAGGCGGTGGACGAGTTCCGCCGCCAGAAAAAAGGAGCCAAAATTCTCCTGAAGGAAGTGCCGGATCCAGAGCGTTTCGGCGTGGCCGAGGTGCATAAAGGGCACGTGGTCAACATTGAGGAGAAGCCGAAAGCGCCGAAGACAAACTACGCGGTCACGGGGATTTACATGTACGATTCCACGGTGTTCGACAAGATCCGCGCGCTTGAGCCGAGCGCCCGGGGCGAGCTGGAGATCACCGACGTGAACAACGCATATATCCGCGAAGCCTCGCTTTCGTTCTCGTTTCTCGACGGGTGGTGGACCGATGCCGGCACGTTCGACTCGCTGCTGCGCGCGGGGAATCTGGTGGCGCAACAGCGGAAACAGGAAGGAGCGCAGGAATGAGCGCTGACGGAGTGGAAATCCGCGTCCCGCAGTGCGAGGCGGGCATCGGGAAGGTGATCGCCAGGCATGATTCGCCGGACCTGATCGAAGGCGTCCGCGTCTCGGCGGTTTCTTTGTGGGCGGACGACCGGGGCTACTTTCTGGAGGTCGCCCGGATGGGACGGGGAGCCGCCGCGGAGTTTCCGCCGGAGTCGACTCAGGTGAGCGCGGCGCTGTCCTATCCCGGCGCGATCAAGGCGTTTCATTTCCACCGGCGCCAGACGGACTTCTGGACGGTGGTGAAGGGGATGTTTCAGGTGGCGCTCGTCGACCTGCGCCCGGACTCGCCGACGTTCGGGCGGAAGAACACGTTGTACGCAGGCGTGCTGCGCCCGTGGCAGATTCTGATTCCGCCGGGGGTGGGGCACGGATACAAAGTGATCGGGGCGGAGCCTGCGCTGCTGGTCTACCTGACGGACCGGTTTTATGATCCGGGCGACGAGGGGCGGATCGCCTACAACGATCCGGGCATCGCCTACGACTGGGAGTTGCAGCACAAATGACATGGCTCGTCACCGGAGGCGCCGGATTCATCGGCTCAGCCTTCGTCCGCCTCGCCCTGCGCGAGGGCTGGACGGACCGCATCGTGAATCTGGACAAGCTGACGTACGCGGGCAACCTGGAGAACCTGGCGGAGTTGGAGGGAGACCCGAGGCACCGGTTTGTCCACGGGGACATCTGCGACCGGGAGCGCGTACTGGCCCTGCTGAAAGAGGAGCGTCCGGCAGCGATCGTGCACTTCGCCGCCGAGTCGCATGTCGACCGCTCGATTCTGGGGCCTGAGGCGTTTATCGAGACGAATGTCGGCGGCACGTTTTCGCTGCTGGAGGCGGCGCGCGAGGCGGGTGTGGAACGGTTCCTGCACGTGTCCACGGACGAGGTCTACGGCTCGATACCCGAGCCGGACGAGGCGGACGAGAGCTGGCCTCTGCGGCCTTCGAGCCCGTATTCGGCTTCGAAGGCGGGGTCAGACCTGCTTGCGCTTTCGTACTGGATCACGTTCCGGCTGCCGGTCATTGTAACCCGGGCCTCGAACAATTACGGACCTTATCAGTTTCCGGAGAAGCTGATTCCACTGATGATTTCCAACGCACTTGAGGACAGGCCGCTGCCGATTTATGGAGACGGAATGCAGGTGCGGGACTGGCTTTTCGTCGAGGATCATTGCCGGGCGGTGCGGGCGGCGCTCGAGAAGGGGGCCCCCGGGGGGATTTACAACATCGGCGGCTCGCGCGCGCTGCCCAACCGGCGCGTGGTGGAGATGATTCTGGATGCGCTGGGCAAGCCCCGCAGCCTGATGACGCAGGTGGCGGACCGTCCCGGGCACGACCGCCGCTACGCCATCACGACGGCCCGGCTGGAGCAGGCCTCGGGCTGGCGCGCGCTGGTGCCGTTTGAAGAGGGGCTGGAGCGCACGATCCGCTGGTACAGGGAGAACACGGGCTGGGTGGCGCGGGTGAAATCGGGAGAATACCAGCGGTATTACGAGAGAAATTACGCAAACCGCTGACGCTGATTGTCCGCTATTTCTGCAAAAACGGGTTCAGGTCCTTTTCCCGCCCGATGGTCGTTTCGGCGCCGTGGCCGCAGATGACGCGGGTCTCTTCCGGCAGCACGAGCAGCTTGGTGTGAATGGATTTCAGGATCTGTTTTGCATCCCCGCCGGGCAGGTCGGTGCGGCCGATGGAATCGCGGAAGAGCGTGTCGCCTCCCACCAGCATCTTCTCCGCGGGAATGTACAGCGCGACGCTGCCCTGGGTATGTCCTGGCGTGTGAAGAACGTGCATGACAACGCCGCCGAGGGTCAGCGTGTCGCCCTCCTTCGGGTTGGCGTCGACTTCGGTGCGGGGAGGAGCGGGCATCCCGAGCCATTGCGCCTGCAAGCCGATGTGGTCGTACTGATCCTGGTCGTCGGCGTGCATGAAGACAGGCGCGCCGGTGAGATGCTTGAGCCGGGCGGCGCCTCCGATGTGGTCGATGTGGGCATGGGTGATGAAGATCGCCTTGACCTTGTACCGTCTTTCTTTCAAC
>DYJN01000166.1 GCA_020723085.1 Arcobacter sp. | reverse complement strand
AGGGTCAGGACCTGGCGCTGACCGAGCGAGAGGCGGGCGATGGCCGCGCGCACCTGGTCGACGATCTCGCCGCGCTCGTCGGCGCGCTCGGGCGAGTCGCCGCCGTCCGGCAGCAGCTCCTCCAGCGTGTCGATGTCCTCGTACGGACGCAGGCTGCGCAAATGGTCGCGCCAGCGGTTGGCCAGGATGGCGAACAGCCAGGGCTCCAGCCGTTCCGCCTCGCGCAGCTGGGTCGCGCGCTCCAGCGCGCGGGTCAGGGTGTCCTGCACCAGGTCCTCGGCAAGGGCCGCGTCGTGGCACCAGGAGAAGGCCACGCGGTAGAGGCGGGTCCTTTGCTGGCGCAGGCGTTCACGCAACTCGCGGGGGGTGGTGAAAAGGGCGAGGAAACTCAATAGTCGGCCCTCGTGGAAAAAGGGGCCGGGGCCGGTCGCCAGGGACCGGTCCGGGGCCTGTTCGTGTCAGAACTTCCAGGTCAGCTGGACGCTCAGGCGGTCGCCGAGATTGTCGGCAATCTTGAGCGCATTGTCGCGGTTGGGACCTGCCGGAATCGCCTGCGGGTGGCTCACTTCCGCGTCGCGGAGCTCGTAGTTCACCGTAACCCGGGTGTCCTGGTTGATGAAGTATTGCAGACCGAGGGTCGTCGTCGTGAATTCCCGCTCATTGGCCGCGGTTTCGGTCATCCGGTCGAAGCGCTCGTGGCGCAGGTCCAGCTCCCACTTGGGATGGAAGCGCCAGCCGCCCTCCAGGTACCAGCCGCAGGCCTCCTCCTCCAGGCCGACCACATGGAAGGGCGCGCCGACGAACGGCGGGTTGGGGCCACCCAGGATCATGCCCTTGCCGTGCATGTATTCGCCGGACAGGCGGTAGCTGGCCTTGCGGAACATGAATCCCGCGCCCTCGCGCAGCCGGTTGTAGTCCTCCGTCCCGAACCGGCGCTCGCCGTCCTGGCGCCAGACGTAGAGGCTCAGGTCGTTGCGGTTGGGTCCCTTGCCGCCGAAGATGTACGAGGCCTGCAGGCGCAGGGTCAGGTCCTTGTTGCCGTCGCGGTCGCCCAGCCTGTCGATGCTCTCGCCGTTGGAGAGCATGGCGGCGTAGGACAGCTCCCATGGTCCCTTGTTGAACCAGTCGTAGAGCTGGATGCCGACATCGCGGAAGCCGGAACCGCCGCTGATGACGTCCGCCTTGGCCAGGCCGGCGGGGGCGGTGCCGGCCGCCGTGCTCGGGGCGAGCTGGCGCTCCACCAGCAGGTTCTCGCTCATGCCGGTGAAATAGACGTAGGGGTAGCTGGTGTGCACGGCGACCAGCGCTTCCTCGCCGGTGGGCACCTTGAACAGGCCGGCGCGGAGACGTGCCCCGGGAATGAAGTTGAAGGTCAGCGAGGCGTCCGTGACCATCAGGTCGTGTTCGGAGGTCAGCGCGTTACGCCCGCCTTCGACCAGGAAGAAATAGTTGATCTTCTCGGAGATGGGCGAGAGGACGCCGCGCGCACCGAGGCGGGCGCGGAAGAACTGGAACTTGGCTTCGGCGTCCAG
>DYJN01000092.1 GCA_020723085.1 Arcobacter sp. | reverse complement strand
TCTCCCTCTCCAGCCGTACAAGCTCCGCCAGCAGCTCTTCCGTCCGCGCCGCCGCGGGCGGCTCCAGGGTCAGGAACCGCCGGATCTCCTCCTCCCGGATGCCCAGCCGCCGCCACTCCGCCGCCAGCCGCTCGAGCACCGGACGGTAAATGGCGAGCAGCGCGCCGCGATGCTCGGCGCGGACGCACGCCTCCACTTTCTTGCCTTCGATCCGTGCGGCGTGTGCCACGACGCGCCCGGAGGCGATCAGATCCGACACCGCCTGCTGCCACTGCGCCGCCGACGGACCGCGCAATCGCGCCCTCGCCTCGCGCAGCCACCGCGCGCGCTCCATCGCCCGCTCTCCCAGCGCGCCGAGCAGCGCCTCCTGCGTCGCCTCTTCCTGCCCCAGATGCCACCACGCCGCCGTACGTCCGGGCCATCGCCGCAGCCTGCCTTCGCGTTCCAGCCGCGCCAGCCTCTCCCGCAGCGGCTGCGGATCGAGCTTCTTCGCCCAAACCCCGCTCAGCAGTTTCTTCTCCGGCGTTGGAGAACCGGCGGCACGCACCGCCTCCATCAGCCGCCGTTCGGCTTCCCCGAGCCAGCGTTCCAACGGCGCCGCACTCCAGAGCGCAGCCCCGCGCGCGCCCGGCAGGCGGTGGGCCGCTCCTCGCAGCTCAAGTTCTTCGAGCGCCGCTTCGACCACGGCCGGCTTCGGCGCAGGGCGCTCAGTCCATAGCTTCCGGATCTGTGCCGCCGTCCAGGGTCCGGGCGAGGACGCAAGCAGCGCTTCCACGCGCTGCGCCACCCCTGAGGGGACAGGCGCGGAACCGCCGCCGGCGCCGTGGGAAAACAGGGACAGCGTGTCGCTCATGGGATCCCTTTTCCAGCATAATCCGCCACGCCCGCAGCCTCACTCCCCGCAAACCGCTATACTGTCGGATTAGCCATGATCCGCACGCGCGCCTACGCCCGCGCCGGCCTGATCGGCAACCCGAGCGACGGCTATTACGGGAAGACGATCTCCCTCATCGTGCGGAATTTCCGCGCGGAGGTCACGCTTTACGAATCCCCCCGCCTCCGCATCGCCGGCGGCCACCGCGACCGCCTCGAGTTCCTCGGCGTCGACGATTTTCTCGAAGATGTCCGCCAGAACGGCTACTACGGCGGCGTACGCCTGATCAAAGCCGCCATCAAGAAATTCAGCGACTGGTGCCGCCGCTCGGGCGTCTCCCTCAACCGCAACTTCACCATCGAATACGACACCGACATCCCGGTCCGCGTCGGCCTTGCCGGATCCAGCGCCATCGTTACCGCCACCATCCGCGCCTTGATGGAGTTCTTCGGCGTCGACATCCCCAAGCCAATCCTGCCGAGCCTGATCCTCTCGGTCGAACTCGAGGAGCTGAGCATCGGCGCGGGGCTCCAGGACCGCGTCATTCAGGTCTATGAAGGCGTCGTCTATATGGACTTCGACCGGAACCGGATGGAACGCGACGGCCACGGCCTTTACGAGCCGCTCGATCCCGCCAGCCTCCCTCCACTCTTCGTCGCCTATCACGACAACCTCGCCGAAGGCACGGAGCTGACGCACAACGATCTCCGAAGCCGCTACCAGCGCGGCGAACCCGCCGTCATGGACGCCATCCGCCAGTGGGCCGCCTGGGCTCAGGAGGCGCGCGCCCTGCTCCTCGCCGGGCGCGGCGCCGAAATCGGCCCGCTGCTCGACCAGGCCTTCGACCTCCGAGCGCAACTGGTCCGCATCAGTCCCGGCAACATGGAGCTGGTCCAGCGCGGCCGCCAGCTCGGCGCCTTCACCCAGTTCTGCGGCTCCGGCGGCGCCGTCATCGGCGTCTATGACGGCGGCCCGGAGAGGCTCGAGCGTCTGCGCGCCTCTTACGCGCAGATGGGCGCGCAGCTCATCGTCCCGCGCATTCTTCCCTGACCGCATGAGGTGATCCCGATGCAAGTGCGGAAAGCCGTCATCCCCGCCGCCGGCATGGGCACGCGATTCCTTCCGGCCACCAAGAGCATGCCGAAGGAGATGCTGCCGATTGTCGACAAGCCCGTGCTCCAGTTCGTGCTGGAAGAGGCGGCCGAGAGCGGCATCGAAGATGTGCTCATCGTCACCGGCCGCGGCAAGCAGGCCATCGAAAATCACTTCGACTACAACCCGGACCTCGAGTACTTCCTGCGCAACTCCGGCAAGGCGGAACTCGCCGAGCGCGTCCGCGACATCGGCGAAACCGTCCGCATCCATTACATCCGCCAGAAGGAGCAGCTCGGCCTCGGCGACGCCATCCGCCTCGCCCGCCAGCACGTCGGCCAGGAGCCCTTCGCCGTCCTGCTCGGCGACACGATCATCGACCCGCCCCCGGGCCAAAAACCCGGCCTCCGCCAGCTCCTCGACCTCTTCGAGCAGATCCGCGCCAGCATCGTCGCCGTCCACCGCGTGCCGCGCGAATGGGTCGCCCGTTACGGCATTGTGGAAGGCGATCCCGACCCCTTCGATCCCAACCTCCTGCGCCTGCGCCGCCTCGTCGAAAAGCCCAGTCCTCCGGAGGCGCCCAGCGACTTGGCCATCGCCGGCCGCTACGTCTTCACCCCGGAGATCTTCGACGCGCTCGATTGCACTCCCCGCGGCGTCGGCGGCGAGATCCAGCTCACCGACGCCATGAACCAGCTCGCCGTGGACGAGCCCGTCTTCGCCCTCGCCTGGCAGGCCCGCCGCTTCGATATCGGCAACCGGCTGGAGTACGCCAAGTGCTTCGTCGAGTTCGCCTTGCGGCGCTCGGACACCGGCCCCGAACTGCGCGCCCACATCGCCCGCCTCCTGGCCGGCGGCCCGGAACCGCTGCTATAATGAGGAAGTCCGTCCTGTGGGCGGACGTGTGCCAGTTCCTGCGTCTGCGCGCGGATTTCGCCGCGCGTCTCTGCTCCCAGAGTGAGAAGGTTTCCACGGGGCGCCAGAGAGCGCAGGCGCGGTTGTGCGGCGGTTGAACCGATGTTCGATACCCTGAGCGACAAGCTCCAGCGGGTCTTCAAGAACCTGCGGGGCGAAGGCAGGCTGACGGCCGAAAATATGGACGCGGCCCTCAAGGAGATCCGTGTGGCTCTCCTCGAGGCCGACGTTCATTTCAAGGTCGTCAAGGCTTTCATTGAGGCCGTCCGCTCCAAGGCGATGGGCCAGGAAGTGCTCACCGCGCTCAGCCCGGCGCAGCAGGTTGTGAAGATCGTCCACGACGAGCTGGTGCACATCCTCGGCACGCACGCCTCCCGCATCCGCACCGCCAACCAGCCGCCCACCGTGCTGATGATTGTCGGCTTGCAGGGTTCCGGCAAGACCACCACCACGGCCAAGCTCGCCCGCCATCTCGGCAGGAACGGCCACCGCCCGTTGATGGTTTCCGTCGACGTCTACCGCCCCGCCGCCCGCGAACAGCTCGCCGTGCTGGCGCGCAACCTGTCGATCCCCGTCCATGAAGGCAACCCCGGCGAGAAGCCCCTCGATCTGGCCCACGGCGCCAGGCGCGAAGCGGAAATCTCCGGCCGCGATATCGTCCTCGTCGATACCGCCGGACGGCTCCACATCGACGACGAACTCATGGCGGAGCTGGAGGAGCTGAAGAACGCTCTCCATCCCGCCGAGATCCTCTTCGTCGCCGACGCCATGACCGGTCAGGACGCCGTGCGCAGCGCCGAGGAGTTCCACAGGCGGCTCGGCATCACTGGCGTCATCCTCACCAAGATGGACGGCGACGCCCGCGGCGGCGCGGCCCTCTCCATCCGCCACATCACCGGCCAGCCGCTCAAGTTTGTCGGCACCGGCGAGAAGCCCGACGCCCTCGAGCCGTTCCACCCGGACCGCATCGCCAACCGCATCCTCGGCATGGGCGACGTGCTCAGCTTCATCGAAAAAGTCGAGCAGGCTGTCGACCAGAAGCAGGCCGAAAAGATGCAGCGCAAACTGCTCGAGGATGACTTCACGCTAGAGGATTTCCGCGATCAGCTCAAACAGCTTCGGCGGCTTGGCTCGCTCGAATCCATCCTCGGCATGATGCCTCAGATCGGACCGCTTAAGGAATTGAAAAACGCCAAAGTCGACGAGAAAGAGTTCACCCGCATCGTGGCCATCATCGATTCGATGACGCCCGGGGAGCGGGCCAACCACATGCTGATCAACGGCAGCCGCCGCCGCCGCATCGCCCGTGGCAGCGGCACCTCCGTGCAGGATGTGAACAATCTGTTGAAACAGTATTCGCAGGCCCGGAAAATGATGAAGTCCATGTCCGGCAGCCTGCTCGGAAAAAAACCGGGTAAGTTCAAGTTGCCGTTCCCAAACCCGTTCGGCATGTAACGGTGGGCGGCGGCGCGAAGATTTTCAGGAGACGAAAACACGATGTTGATGATCCGGCTGGCCCGATTCGGCGCCAAAAAGAAGCCCACTTACCGCGTGGTCGTGATCGAGAAACAGCGCGCCCGCGACTCGAAGTCCATCGAAGTCGTCGGCCACTACAACCCCGTTGCCGATCCGGCGGTGGTCGAACTCAACCACGACCGAATCGAGCATTGGGTCCGCTCCGGCGCCCAGCTTTCCGATACCGTCGCCCGGTTGCTCAAACAGCATCCCGCTCCGGCTGCGGAACAGCCCGTCGCCTGAACCCGCGCCTCGACCCGCGTTCGGCTGTCCGCGGAAAGCCTTTCGTGCTAGGATCGAGGCTGAAAGAGGTCCTCGCGATGGCTGGCATCAAGGAACTGGTCGAGGAAATTGCGAAAGCTCTGGTGGACAGCCCTGAAGAGGTGCGCGTTCGCGAGGTGCAGGGCGAGCAGGTGACGGTGCTCGAATTGCGGGTGGCGCCCGGTGATCTCGGCAAAGTGATCGGCAAGCAGGGTCGTACCGCGCGTTCGATCCGCACCCTTCTGGGAGCCGCCGGGATGAAATTGAACCGGCGTTTTACGCTGGAAATTCTCGAATAAATGCGCGAAACCCGCGCCGGGGCCGCTGACTGGGTCTCCGTCGTCCGTTTCGGACGCGCGCGTGGCCTGCGCGGCGAAATCTTCGGCGGGGTCTGGAACCCGCCGGAAAGCTATGGCTGGCTGAAGCGGCTCTGGATCCGGAACCGGCAGGGCGAGTTTCTGTTTCAGGGCGAGCCTGTCGAAGTGATTGAGGCCCGCCCGTTCCGCGGCAGGCTGATTCTGCGCCTCTCCGGCGTCGATTCCGCCGCAGCGGCACAGTCCCTCACGGGCTGCGAAGCGGCAGTTCCCCGCGGGGAACTGCCGCCGTTGCCGGAGGGCGAATTTTATCTGTCCGACCTGACCGGCTGCGGGGTCTTCGACCGCCGCACCGGCGCCCGCGTGGGCACGGTGACCGGCTGGCAGGATTTCGGCGGAGCGGCTTTGTTGGAGTTGGAACCCGAAGGGGAGGCCGGCGGCAGCCCGGTATGGATCCCGTTCACGCGATCCATCTGCGTGGAGATCCTGCCCGGGCAGGGCCGCTTGGTCATCGATCCCCCGCAAGGGTTGCTGGATCTGAATCAGCCCGGCGGCGCCGGGGCGAGGCCCGACGATGATTTTTCACGTGCTGACCATCTTCCCGGAGTTCTTCCGCGGCCCGTTCGAGCACGGCGTCGTCGCCCGGGCCCTCATGGCCGGCCTCGTCGAGATCCGCATCCATAATCTGCGGGATTGGACGCACGATTTCCACCGCACGGTCGACGACCGGCCCTTCGGCGGCGGCGCCGGCATGGTGCTGAAGCCGGAACCGCTGTTCGACGCCGTGGAGACGATCTTTCCGGCCCGCGATCCCGCGCGCCGCCGCGTCGTGCTGCTGTCGGCGCAGGGCCGGCTGTTCGCGCAGCCCGATGCGCGCCGCCTGGCCGGCTATGAGGAAGTTCTGCTCATCTGCGGCCGCTACGAGGGCGTCGATGAGCGTGTCAGCGAGCACTTGGCCGACGAGGAGCTTTCGATCGGCAACTACGTCCTCAGCGGCGGCGAACTTGCCGCCGCGGTCGTCGTGGACGCTGCCGCCCGGCTCGTGCCGGGCGTACTTGGCAACGAGGAGTCGCCCGAGTTCGAGTCCTTCTCTCCGCCCGACGGCGGGGATCCTGCCCTCGGCATCCTCGATTGCCCCCATTACACCCGCCCGGCCGAGTTCCGCGGCTGGCGCGTGCCCGAGGTGCTGCTCGGCGGCAACCACGCCGAGATCCGCAAGTGGCGCTATCAAGCCGCGCTCGAGAAGACCCGGCGGATGCGCCCGGACCTGCTGGAAGCCCGTTCCTCCCCCGCTTCCGCCAGCGGCCCGGGCGGGAATCCCGCCGAATGTGACAACATAGAAAAAAGAAGCGAAAATTAAGGAATCCGTCCCATGATCAGCCCGTACCTGAGCAAAGTCTTCAACAAGAACAAGCGGACCGACCTGCCCGAGATCCGCATCGGCGACACCGTGCGCGTCCACGTCAAGATCAAGGAAGGCGACAAAGAGCGCCTCCAGGCCTTTGAAGGCACGGTGATCGCCCGTAAAAACAGCGGCCTCGGCGAAACCATCACGGTCCGCAAGATCAGCTTCGGCCAAGGCGTCGAGCGCATCTTCCCCCTCAACGCGCCCGTCATCGACCACATCGACGTCGTCCGCAGCGGCCGCGTCCGCCGCGCCAAGCTCTACTATCTCCGCAACCTCCGCGGCAAGGCCGCCCGCCTTCGCGAGCGCGAGCAGTAGGCCGGGGCGCGCCGCCGTGCGCTGCACCTCGCAGCTGGAAGACCGGTTGCGGCGGGAAGGCTTCTCCCGCATCGCCGGCGTCGATGAAGCGGGCCGGGGGTGTCTCTTCGGCCCCGTCTTCGCCGCCGCCGTCATCCTGGATCCCTGCCGCCCCGTGCCCGGTCTCGCCGACAGCAAGGTGCTCGCTCCTGCCCGGCGCCTCGAACTGGCCGAACTCATCCGCCGGCGCTCCCTCGCGTGGGCTGTCGCCTCCGCCTCCGCCGAAGAGATCGACCGCATCAACATCCGCGAGGCATCCCGCCTCGCCATGCGGCGCGCCGTCGAATCCTTGCGTCCGCCGTGCGATTATCTTCTTGTGGACGCCCTGCACATTGAGTGGCCCGCTCCGCAGCAGTCCCTGATCCGGGGTGACGCAAGCGTGGCCTCCATCGCCGCCGCTTCCATTCTGGCCAAGACAGCCCGCGACGCGCTGATCAGCCGGCTTGACGCCGCCTATCCGGGTTACGGCCTCGCCCGCCATAAAGGCTACGGTACGGCCGAACACCTCGAGGCCCTGCGGCGCCTCGGCCCCACGCCCCTCCATCGCCGCAGTTTCGCTCCCGTTCTCGAGGCCTTGCAGGGCGTGTTATGAGTCCCCAGCCTCCGCCGCAGGCCCCTCCCCGCGCCCGCAACGGCCTCTCCTGGTTCGACAGGTTTTCCTATCTGATCTTCGTCGTCGTTACGCTCGAGATCGGCCTGTTCCTGCTCATCTATCCGTGGATGCACCCCATCTGGTCCCAGAACTTCCTCTTCCACCTCTCCCCGCAGTGGCACCCGCTTTTCATGAGCAACTACTTCCGCGGCGCTGTCAGCGGCCTCGGCGTGCTGAACCTCTACATCAGCGCCGCTCATGCGCTCCGCCTGAAGAGCGTCCTGTTCCGCCGCTAACCTCGCTTCACGCCGCCGTGTAACTGCCCGCTCCCGCGCGGAAACACAACCTGCCTCCGCCCCCCGCCGGCTCCACCCGCACGACTTCTCCCGGGCGCGCCAGCCGCTCCAGCACCACCCGCGCCAGCGGCTGGATCAGATGCCGATGCAACGTCCGCTTCAGCTCCCGCGCGCCATATTCGGCGCTCGTCCCCTGCTCCAGCAGGAACCGCCGCGCCTCCTCCGTCAGCATCACCCGGAATGCCGCCTCCCCCAGCCGCCCGGCCAGATGCTGGTGCAGCTCCTCCAGTTGCAGATCCAGGATCCTTTCAAACGCCTCCCTGTCCAGCGGGCGGTACGTCAGGATCTGATCGATGCGGTTGACGAACTCCGGCGAGAATCGCTTCTTCACCGCCCCCAGCGCCACCCGCTCCAGCGTCCTGCCCGCCTCCGGCGCCGGCGCTGCGGCAGCCAGCCCGAACCGTTGCCGCGTCCGCCGCGCCATCTCCCGCGCCCCCAGGTTCGACGTCAGGAATATCAGGCTGCGCTCGAAGTTCACCGTCGTGTTGTCGCCCAGCTTCAGCGTGGCCTTGTCCAGCACGCCCAGCAGCAGCCGCCCCAGCGACGCCGCGGCCTTCTCGATCTCATCGAACAGCACGATCGACAGGCTCGACCTCTCGCTCGCCGCCGCGTTGAGCTTCGCCTGCGTCAGCATCGGCTGCGTCTCGCGGTGACCGATGTAGCCCGGCGGCGCGCCGATCAGCCGCGCCGTCTCATGCTCCAGCTGAAACTCGCCGCAGTCGATCCGCAGCACGTGCCGGTCGCTGCCATGCAAGGCCTCCGCCAGCGCCTCCACCGTCCGCGTCTTCCCCGTCCCGGTCGGTCCAAGCAGCAGGAACACTCCCACCGGCCGGCCCGCCGGCGCCAGCCCTGCCTCGTACAGCTCCACGTACGGCACGATGGTCCGGATCGCCTCCTCCTGGCCGATGATCCGCCGCAGCAGGCGGTGCGTTAACTGCGCCGGCTCCAGCCCAGGACCCTCTCTCCTCAGCGGAACCACCGGGGCTCTCATGCGCGCCTTTCACCTCCGCGCGCATTCTACACGCCGCCTCCAAGCCCGCCAGCCCTCTGCCCTCCTCCAGCGCCCTTTGCCAGACCGCCCGCCTGTCCAATCAAGTGGCCGGAAATGAATGGATTGCGTCCAGTATCCGGCCGCTCGCCCGGCCATCCCCAAATGGATTGCGAACTCGCGTGAACACCGCCCGCGCCTCGGCTGAATCCAGCAGCCGCCCGGCGCTCGCCACTATCCTCTCCGGGTCCGTCCCCACCAGAATCGCCGCCCCCGCCTCGAGCGCCTCCTGCCGCTCTGTCTTGTCCCGCATCACCAGAATCGGCTTCCCGAACGTCGGACCTTCCTCCTGCACCCCGCCCGAGTCAGTCAGCAGGATGTCCGCCCTCCTCATCAGATCCACAAACGGCACATAGTCCAGAGGCTCGATCAGCCGCACCCCAGCCACCCCTCCCAGCATCCGCTCCACCACGCCCCGCACGTTCGGATTCGGATGCACCGGATACACAATCTCCACGTCGCCGCGCCCCGCAAGCCTCCGCACCGCTTCACAGATGCGCGCGAAGCCCTCCCCGAAGCTCTCCCTCCGGTGCGCGGTCATCAGGATCAGCTTCTTTCCCGCCGCCGGCGCTTCGCTATCGAACCCCGCCCACTCGCCTCGCTCCAGCCGCTCCCGCACCAACAGCAGCGCGTCGATGCCCGTGTTGCCCGTCACGAAGATCCGCTCCTCCGCCACGCCTTCCCTCCGCAGGTTGTCCGCCGCCCTCGGCGTCGGCGCGAAGTGCAACGCCGCCAGCCTGCCCGTCAGCACGCGGTTCATCTCTTCCGGAAACGGCTGCGTGACATCGCCGGTCCGCAAGCCGGCCTCCACATGCCCCACCGGAATCCGCCGGTTGAACCCCGCCAGCGCTCCGGCGAACGTCGTCGTCGTGTCCCCCTGCACCAGCACGAAATCCGGCCTCTCTTCCACCAGCACGGGATCCAGGCGCTCGAGAATCCGCCCCGCCAGCAGGCTCAGCGGCTGATTTGCCGCCATCACGTTCAGGTCGTGATCCGCCCCGACGTCGAACCGCTTGAGCATCGAGTCCAGCATCTCCCGGTGCTGCGCCGTCACGCACACCCGCGGCTCGAACTCCGCCCGCGCCCGCGCCTCCAGAATCAGCGGGCACAGCTTCACGGCTTCCGGGCGGGTTCCGAAGACGAATAGAACCTTGTGACGCTTCATGCTCTCAGCCGCGCGCGCCGGCGTGCGGCATCGCAGGACACGGAGGGGCGCTTACTTGTGGCGGTAGGTAATGCGGCCTTTCGTCAGGTCGTAGGGAGACATCTCCAGCGTCACCCGGTCGCCCGCCAGCACCCGAATGCGGTTCCTTCTCAGCTTCCCCGCCAGATGGGCCAACACCAGCCGTTCCTGATCCTGGTCAAGCTGCACGCTGAACAGCCCGCTGGGGAACTTCTCCACCACCGTGCCGGTCACTTCAATGCAATCTTCCTTGCTCATCGTCCTCCTGAAATGGGATGATCTGCGCGCGCGGCCGGATGCCCGGTCCGCGCATTCCCAGTATATCCCACGCCTTTTTCACGCTCATTTCCCCTGCTTTACCTCTGCGGCAGGTACCGGCTCGGGTCTACATCGTCAAACGCCGCCCGCCGGAACTCATCCTTCATCCCCCACGGCACGGTGCGTCCGCCGCCTCTGCCGGCGCCACAGGATGCTCCAGCGCCTCCAGCAGCCGGA
>DYJN01000028.1:32266-48005 GCA_020723085.1 Arcobacter sp. | reverse complement strand
CGCTCAGTTTAGAACGTCAGCCGGAGCTGCAAATCCACCCGGCGATTGTATGTCGACGTCCCGCCCATTGGTCCGAATCCGGCCAAACTTCGGTATTCCCCGAAGAATGGCGAGGACAAATCTCCGCTTGGCGGCGCGAAATTCGAAGAATTCAACAGGTTTCGCACCATCGCACTCAGAGTCACGTTGAACCGCTTGCCGGTTGAACCCCCACCGAACATTCCGCCCGGTCCTCTGCCGCCGCCCGTCGGGGACCCACCGCCCGGAGGCGGGCCGCCCGCACCCGGTCCGCCACCCGGGGGTGGCCCGCCTGCCGGCGGGCGCGGTTCTTCCGTCAAAGATTCGCCTTTGCCGCCGAATCCCCAAGTACGCGCCAGCCTCAGATTCAACGTCACGTTCGCGGGGCCGCGGGCGAAATTCCGGCCGATTTCCGTGCCAGGCGCCGGGTTCAGGTTGAAGCACCCGAACTGCGCCGTAAAGATCAGGTCCGGCCCCTGGCACGCCGCCGCGCTCAAACCTGGCAGCAGCGCCGGACGCTCCGCCGTGAACGTATCTCCGTTGGTGTCGCGGCCCGTCGTGATGTTGTACGGCAAGCCGCTCGTCGCCATCAGGAAAGGATTCAGCGTCACCTTTCCGGGCAGCGGCAGACTGGCCCCGATCATCGCCCGGTGCCGGACATCGCCCCACGAGGAGGGCCCCCATTCGGCGCGCAAATTGTATGGATCGGCCGGTGTTCCCTCAGCGTCTGTCTTCCCATATCCGAGCGAATAAAAACCGAAAATGACCAGTTTCTTGTAATTCACGTTCGGGCTGATAACGAGAGAATGATTCCGGCTGCTGCCCGTGCTCTCGCTGAGGAGCCGCACCTGCGCGTCGCCGAACGGATACACGCCATTCAGCGGCGAGTTGATGTTGCGGCTCCGCAACAGATGCACGCCGCGGCTCGCGATGTACTGCACGCTCAGCCGCATGTACTGGTTGATCTGGCGCTCGACGCCGAGGCTCGCCTGATAAGTGCGCGGCGCCCGGATGCCGGTGTCCATCAGATGGAGCCGCTGCGGCTGTTGATATGCCGCCAAAGAGGCGGCATCGGGGATCAACGGGAACGTGTCCGGATTCATTAACAGATACGACTGCTGCGCCGCGCCGTTGAACCGCAGTGCCTGCAGCGTCAGTGTTTCCCCAATGCGGTCGTAGAACACGCCCGCGCCCAGCCGCACTACCGTCTTGATGTTGTTCCCGCGCCCAAGCCCCCACGCGAGCCCGAACCTCGGCGCCCAGTTGCTGTAGTCGCTGATATTGGACTGCGTCTCGTAGCGCAGCCCGTAGCTCAGCGTCAGGTTGCGCCGCAGGCGCCAGTCGTCGTTGAAGAACAGACCTGCATCGGTCTGCGAGACCGCCGTCAGAGGCGTGCCCGCCGCCAGGCTGAACTGCGAAGCGCCCCCGCCCAGGGCGCGGATCATCGCCGCGCTGTAGCCGAGCTGCGCGAGCATCAGAGTGCGCCGGTACCGTTCAAGAGCAGTCAGCTGGACAAGCGCGCCGTCCGACGGTTGCAAGTTCTGGTCGAGCACCGGTCCCGTCCCGCCGAAGAACGTATACGTCCCGCCAAAATTGTTCACGCTCGTGTCTTCGATCCGCGACCAGCGCAGCCGCGCCCCGAACTTCCAGGTGTGCGTCCCCTGCGTCATCGTCGTTGTGTTGCTCCACTCGAGCCGGGTCGACACGGTTCCGGAGTTGCCCACTTGCGCGCCGCCGCCCTCGAACGCGCCTTGCACGATCAGAGCCGGATCATCGCTCAGAGACTCGTTCCACCGCTCCGTCCGCATCCACTGGAAACGGGATTCGCTCACCGCCCGCGCACCCAGCACGGCTGTTTCCGTCACTTGCACGGAGCGGTCTGTGCTGGAGGCGTGATACGCGCGTTCGGCCAGGCTGAATCCGCCCACGCCCTCGTTTTCATTCCTCGTGCTCCCCTGCTGGTAGCGGGCCACCAGGCTGTGATTGGGGCCCGATGAAAGGTCCAGCCGCGGGCTGAAGTTGGTTCGCGTCTGCGGTGTCACAAGAGCGGTGTTCACATTCACCGGGTGAAAGTTGGCGTCGAGCGTGGTCGCGTAGATGAACGCATTCTCGTCGATTCTCCTCCGCTCGAAATCCAGCCCGAAGCTTGCCTTGTTCTTCTTTACCGGGCCGGTGAGGCTGAAGCCGAAAAACCGCGCCATGAAGGGCGGCAACTCGCTCTGCTCGTACAATGGACTGCGCGAGTTGAAGCGCTCGTTGTTGTACATGAAGAACGCCTGTCCGCGCAGTGCGCCCGCGCCCGGTTTGGTGAAGATCTCGATTCGCCCGAACCCCGGCCGGTCATATTCCGTCGAGTAGGGATTGGAATTGATCCGCACCTCGCGGATCGAGGATTTCGGGGGCAGATTCCCGCCTGAGAATCCGTCGATGTAGATCTGCCCCCCGTTCGGCCCGGCGGCGGGCCCTGCCAGCGCCTGCAATTGCTGGGCCAGTTCGTCGGGATCGTCCGACAGCGCGGCCAGCTCCTTTTCTCCCAGCACTACGGCGCTTGTGCCGGAGTCCGGTTCAGTCGAAACCCGGGCCGCCTCGGCCTCCACGTTGACCACCTGTGCCTCGGCTTGGATCGTGAGCGCCACGTCCAGCCGCGCCGCGCCGGACACTTCATAGTCCAGGGTGTCGGAGACGGTGAAGCCCCTCGCGATCACGCGCACCCGGTACTTGCCAGGCGCGAGCCGGGCGAACTCGTACTCGCCCAGCTCGTTCGTGTAGGCGCGCCGCTCGCCGCCCGCGCCGCGGAGCTGCACCAGCGCGCCCGGCACCACGGCGCCTGACGGGTCGGTCACCGTGCCGCGCAGGCTCGCCGTGGGCTGCGCCGCCGCGGCGGCCGCCAGCAGGGAGCAAGCCAGCAAAATCAGAAAGCGAGACATATGTTTCCGTCCTTTCTCGCCCGCTCAGGGCAGCATTCCGGGCAGCTCGAACCCGCCCAGCGCCTCTCCTCTCATTCCCGCGCCCAACCCGCCGCCCATCATCCCCATCGCCCCCGCCTGCCGCTGCTGTTGCGCCGCGGTCATCTCCACCAGCCGCGCCGCGTTCGCCAGAAGCAGAATCGCCGTCAGTTCGTCCCGCGCCGTTCCACGCGTGCTTGAAACCACCACCGTCTCGCCGGGCCTCAGATCCTCGATCCGAGCCGCCGGCATTCGGTCGATCATCTGGCTCAGGTCCGGGGCGCCCGCCGCGGGACCGCCAGCAGTGTTGCCCGCCGGCCCACCCGCGCGCAGGCCGCCCATCGCGCCCGCCCCGGGCATGCCGCCCGGCCCGGCTCCGAACTCGGGCATCCGCTTCGTCTGCGTGTCCGCGCCGATGCGCACCAGCAGAGGCTTGCCGGTGTCGATGTCCTTCAGCCTCACCTCTCCCCGCGCCGGGTCTACCGCCGTTACCGTCCCCGCCCGCGTCACGAACGTCCCGAACACGATCTCTTCGGCTTCCACCGTCAGCCCGTCCGCGCTCTTCACCCCGCGCGCCCGCAACTGATCGCCCTTCTTCACCTCGCTGAACCGGCTCGTCAGCGCGTCGGCAAATTTGATCGAATCCGGCTTGTAGCGGCGGAACAGGGTCTCCGGCCGCACGTGAACGGTATAAGTTTTCCCTCCGCCGAGCGAAGGGACCTTCAGCACGATCATGTCCGGGCGCACGGCGTCCACCACGCCCGCCACGCCGCGCTTCAGCCAGTCAAGCCTTTCCTGCTCGCGCTTGCGCGCGATCTCGTCGGCTCCCATCACCACCACACGCCGCGCCTCTTCCATCCCTTCCACCCACGTCACCAGCACGCGGTCACCCACAGCCAGTTCGGCGGCCTGCATGGGCCGGGCATTGCGCAGGTCCTTCTCGCCCGGCGCCACGCGCTGTAATACCGTGTTGGCGCTGAGCGTCACAGTCTCCACGCCGCTTGAGTCCAGCCGCAGGTCGAACGCCGCCTGTTCCGGTTTCAGCTCCGCCACCGTGCCGCGCGCCGACCGCGCACCGCTCTGGGCAGCCAGGACTCCCGCCGCCATCAGCAGCACGCTCACAATGGCTCTTGCTCGTCTCACGCTTTTCAGGACGGAGAATTCGCGCTGAGGGTGGTTAAGTGGCGGCAAAGTCGTGTAAAGCCTTGTCAAGCCGCCGGAGCGCTGCAACAGGCTAGAATGAGAATTCGGCCGTACACCGGCCCCATCTCGCAGTCGTCCACTACAAAGTTGCTTATGCGTCTCTTTCTGTTGCTCGCTCTTTGCGTGCCCGCAGCCTGGGCTCAGGACACCGCTCTGCTGTCCGGCACGATCCTGGATTCCGCCGGAGCCCCCGTTCCAGTGGTCCGTCTGCGCCTCGCCTCGCTCGCCACAGACTTCCGCCTGGAGAAGGCGGCCAACCAGGGCGGCGAGTTTGCCTTCGATCTCCTGGAACCCGGCGAGTACGAGCTCACGCTCTCCAAGGAGGCCTTCCAAACATTGCGCATCGGGCGCATCGTCCTGCGCGCGCGCGAGCGCCGCAGCCTCCTGCTGACCATGACAGCGGGCGACACTTCGAAGATTATTGACATGAAGGAGCCCGTGGAAGGCATTGAAGGCGATCTGCACCTGGCTGCCTCGGCCAATACGGGCGAATTGCACCACCTGCCGATCAACGGCCGCCATGCTCTTGCGCTGGCGCCCGCCGCCCCCGCCACGGTCACCGGCGCTGCGCCGCAGGCGCAGCCCATCGCGCTCTCCGTTCCCCACCAGCTCAATTACCTGGCCCTGGATGGCCTGAACGTCTATGAACCCCTCTCCCGCCTGAGCCACTCCGCAGACAATGCGCGCGAGCCTCTTTCCCGCCAGGCGCTCACGCTCTCCGAAGCCGCGCCCGCCATCCTGCTCAGCCTGGATTCTCTCAAGGAAGTCCGCATCCAGACGCAGAACTTCGTCCCTCAGCTCGGCCGCACGCCGGGCGCGCAGACCGTGCTCGCTTCCCGCCGTGGAACGCGGGCTTTCCACGGTTCGCTGTACAACTATTTCCGCTCGGACCGCCTTGCCGCCAACGACTGGTTCGCCAACGCGCTGGGCCACTCTCGCGGACGTCTGCGCCAGAACCAGTTCGGAGCTTCCGCGGGCGGCCCGCTCGTGTCCGGTGCGACGCACTTCTTCGCCTCCTACGAGGGGCTCCGGCTGCAAGCCCCGCAGACCGTCTACACGGTTGTGCCATCCCTGGACTTCCGCCAGGCTGCGCCGGCTTCCCTCCGGCCGTTTGTCAGCGCGTATCCCCAGCCGAACCGGCCCAACCTGGCAGACAATGCCGCTCCTTTTACTCAGGTCTTCACGTACCCTTACGACCGCGACGCAGCATCCTTCCGCCTCGACCAGAAGATCGGCTCTTCGCACTCCCTCTTCGCCCGCCTGAACTATTCCAGGACCGACGCCGGCAGCCGCGGCTCGCTCTTCCTGACTCCGAACGTGGTCCGGTCTTACAAGGACGACTACAAGTCGGCCACACTGGGCCTTGTCTCCACGCTGAATCCCGGAACGACGAATGATTTCCGCGTGAATTACACCAACGTTTCGCTGGATATGGAGAACCGATTTTCGGATCTCATGCACGAGACGCTGCCCGATTTCGCCCGCATTTTCCCGTCCACTGCGGATCCGGCGGCTTCGGAATACGGCTTCCACGTCTTCGGGCTTTCCGGCTATTCCTTCGGCCCGCAGTCGTCCAACCGGCAGTGGCAGATCAATGCCACGGACACGGTCACCATGGTCGCCGGCGCGCATTCCTACGTCGCGGGCTTCGACTTCCGCTACATCGCGCCCACCATCCGCAAGCCGGCGTATTCCAGCGTCTCCTACTTCCGCTCGCTTTCGGAACTCCAGTCCGACGGCACGCAGGCGCCCGGCACGTTCCTCTCCTCGCGGTCCGTTTCTTCAGTGGTGGCTTCGAATTCGGACGCGATTTATCCCGCCTTCCAGAACCTTTCATTCTTCCTGCAGGACACGGCAAAGATCGGCTCCCGTGTGATCCTCGCCTTCGGCGTGCGCTGGGACATCAACTCCCCTCCGGGCGTGCGCAGAGGACCCCGCCCCGCGGCGCTGGCTTCCGCCTTCGCCAACCGCATCGTGCAGAATGAAGCGCTGTTTGACAGGAGCTGGTCCGATGTTGCGCCCCGATTCAGCTATACGCAGATCCTCTCCGCCAAGCCTGGGCGCGAACTGATCGCCCGGCTCGGAGCCGGCGGCTTCCATGCCTTCGGCGCGAGCAACGTGCTGAGCTTCTTCGACGGCGCGCCTTACTCGAATGTCCGCGCGATGTCTCTGCCGCCATTCCCGCTGGTCGGCGCCGATCTCGCCGCGCCCGCCATGCCGCCGTCGAAGCCCTACGGACTCGTCATCGCAGCCGACCGCAGCGCGCTGCAATCGCCGCTCGTCCGGCAGTTCAACCTCTCTCTGGAGAAGCATTTCGGCGCGGATCAGCTCGTCTCGGTCGCCTATCTCAGCACCACCGGCCGCAGGCTCCTTCGCACCACCACGGAGCGGAGCACAACGGCCGATTACATCGACCTCCACAAGGTGATCAGCGTGGTCGACTCCTCGTGGCACGCCCTCCAAGCCGAATACCGCCGCCGCCTCTCGCGCCGCTTCCAGATGCAGGCCACTTACACCTGGGGCCACGCCACCGATGACGACGCCAATTACAGCGGTATCGGCTTCGCCACCATCTTCGGCAACGAAAAAGGCAACTCCGATCACGACGTCCGGCACCTGCTGAACATCTCCGGCTCCTATCTGGTTCCCGCGCCCGGCACGAGCGGCCTTCACGCCGCGCTCCGCGACTGGCATCTGGAATGGATCGTTTCCGCCCGCTCCGGGCTCCCGTTCGATGTCGTGATGCTGAACTCCACCCCGTCAGCCGACGCCGGCGCCGTGCAGACGCCGCTGGTCCGCGGCCTCTACGGCTTCGTGCGGCCCGACTACAACGGCGCCGATCTCTGGATCTCGGATCCGAACGTAGCCGGCGGACGCCGCCTGAATCCGGCTGCCTTCACCGCGCCGGACGCCGGCAAGGCCGGCAGCCTCGGCCGCAACATCCTGTATGGCCGCCCCGCCGCGCAAATCGATCTCGCGCTGCGCCGCGAAATCCCGGTCGCCGAGTCGGTGCGCTTCCATGTGGCTGTTCAGGCGTTCAATCTGACCAACACTCCCGCCTTCGCCAACCCCAACCGCAATGAGAGCGGCTATCTTGGCAGCCCCGTTTTCGGCTTCCCGGTGCGCTCCCTCAATGCGTCGTTCGCGCCCAACCCGACGTCGTACTTCGCCCCGGGAGGGCCACGGTCCGTGCAGCTCGCCATCCGGCTGCAGTTCTGAACGGCACACGTGCAGCTATCCTGAATGATCGGAAGAACCAAAGAAATGCGCTTCGTTGTGATCCCTCTCCTTCTGGCGGCGAGCCTTGCCGCTCCAGCCCAGCAGCCCGGACCTCAGCCTGCCCAGCCCCCCGCGCCGGCCAAACCGAAGCCGGACGCGCAGGAGGCTGCGCCGTTCTTCCAGGACGAGCCCTACATCCGCCGCTTTACCATTGGCGGCAACGCCAGCATCCTCGTGCCCGGCTTGATGAAGAGCGGAGACCAGTCGGAGTCGATCACGTCGCCGCCGCTGCAGATCGACACGAAGAACGAAAACAAGGGCACCGCGTTCGGCGGCGGCGTCTCCGTGCAGTTCTTCCTCACCGAGCGTTTCGCCGTCAACGCGGACCTGCAGCTCCGCCGCACCCGCTACAAGCTCTCCACGACGTATTACGAGGGAATCGACAACCCCAACACGGCGGGCGACGACCGCACAGCCACCTTCTACACCGAAGACACCCGCGCCCGGTATTGGGACCTGCCGGTGCTCCTCCGGCGGTATAACGAAAGCCGCTACGAAGACCGCTGGAAATGGTTTTACGAAGCCGGTCCCGTCATGCGGCGGGTCACCGGCATCCGCAGCTCCACGGAGAAGGAGTTCGGGGGAACGAAAACCTGCTGCGACGAGACGCCTGCCACGCCCGCGCACAAAAACATCTTCGGCGCCGCCGCCGGCCTCGGCCTCGTCGTCAAGGACGACTTCGGCATCAAGCTGATCCCGGAATTCCGTTACACGCGCTGGTTCGGCGGCATCTTCAACAACCGGGCGGCGCAGTCCCGCCGCGATCAGTACGAGATCCTGTTCTCGATCACGTTCTAAACCGCTTTTTACAGGATTGCTTTGACGATTTTCGCCGGCAGCAGGAACAGCGCGCCAATCAGTTCGAACACCCCCGTGATCGCCATTCCGAGCAGCTTCAGCGGCAGCAGCAACAGCCACACGATCGGAAACAGGATCAGCGCCAGAAGCGCCAGCGGCCAGCACAGCACCGCCAGAATGCAGAACAGCAGGAACCCGGCCATCGGGCCACCTCCTCGCTGAGAGATACGATCCGCCCGGCGCCCGGGTTCCCGCAATCGCGCCGCGCCGCCTCGCCGCCGCAGGGCGGCAATAAAACGAATCTTCTTGAATTTGTTACTTCAAGCAAACGCGCCGCGGCTAGCCTTTCTGCAGGCGGTGCATGCTGCGCCTGCATCGGCTATGCTGAAGACACTGCATCTTACCAATGCCCTCCACGAATCCTCCGGCGGGGTGGGCACTTTTTACCGGGCGCTGCTTTCTTCCGCGCGGGACGCCGGCTGGCTGCTCCGGCTGGTGGTTCCCGGCGGCGAGAGCCGCATCGAGGAACCGGACCGCTGGACGCGGATCTACCATGTCCGCTCCCCGCGGGCGCCGTTCAACCCGGCGTACCGGATGATCCCGCCTTCTTCGTATTTGCTGCCGGGCGGGGAAATCCGCCGCATCCTGCTCCGGGAGCAGCCCGCGCTCCTGGAGGTCTGCGACAAATACAGCCTCCCCTACCTGGCTGGTCTGCTGAGGACGCGCCGTCTGCCGGCAATGCCCTTCCGCCCGGCGACGGTGGGTCTCAGCTGCGAGCGCATGGATGCGAACGTGACAGCCTATCTGAGCCGCAGGCGCCAGGCGAAATCCTTTGCGCGGCACTACATGAAATGGCTGTATTTCCCGATGTTCGACCACCACATCACGGTTTCCGAATACACGGCCGAGGAGTTGCGCGCGGCGGGGCGCGGCCACAAGTGCCGCCGCGGGGTCTGGATCCGGGGCATGGGCGTGGATGCCGGCTTTTTCCGCCCCGGCAAGCGGTCCGGCATCATGCGCCGCCAGTTGTTGTGCCTGGCGGCGGCGCCGGAACATGCGGTGCTGATCCTCTATGCCGGGCGCCTCGTGCCAGAGAAGAATCTCCCGCTGCTGCTGGACACGATGGAGGAGCTGGCGAAGCACCCCGATCGGGAGTACCGGCTCCTCATCGTGGGAGACGGCATTCTCTCATCCTGGTTGATGGCGGAAGCCCGCCGCCGTCTTCCGGGGCTCGTCACCTTTCTGGGACACGTTGCCGACCGCGACCGGCTGGCCGCCATTTACGCCAGCTGCGATGTGTTCCTTCATCCGAATCCGGCCGAGCCTTTCGGCATCGCTCCACTGGAGGCCATGGCTTCCGGGCTGGCTCTGGTTGCGCCCGCCGCCGGCGGCATCCTCTCTTACGCCAACGATGGGAATGCCTGGCTGGCGCCTCCGAACGCCGGCGCCATGGCGGACGCCGTGCGCGCCGCCTCGGATTCAGGCGTGAGGCGCGAGGCCAGGATCGCCGCGGCCCGAAAAAGCGCTGAAGAGCGCGACTGGCCCCGCGTGGCCGCGGGCTTCTTCGAGCTGTATCGCGAATTGGCGGAGTCCGTGCGGAAACGCGATTGGGCTCCCGCCGCGCCCCCCGCTTTCGTTTCGACACTCGGCAATCGGCTGGGAATGGAGATCTGACCCCTGACAAGAAGAAGCTTCCTCGCTCTGCTCGCTATCCCGGTGGCGCCTGCGAAAGGCCAGCCATCGCTCACCGCGCGTTTCGTGGCCTACCGCGTCGATGCGGTCATTGTGCTGTTCTCACGGCCGATCTTCACCCGCAAGGACGTCGGCGAAGGCGGCCTGTATTGCTGCGAGGAGGACGCAGGGACGGAACGGCGGCTGCGTTTCGCCTTCGCCGCCGGCTCGAAACCTGAGCGGGCGCGCGGCTTGAACCGCTTCGGCTACTTCAGTGAATCGATCCGCGCAGCCGCAGGCACCTCGCCGGAGGCGCAATACTTCGGCTTCATGACGCGGGCTGACGAGAAGAATCTCAAAGAAGCCGAACGCGCCGTTCATGCCCGTGGAGGCGGCGTGCCCGTAGTCGCCATCAGTGGCGAACTGCATGGCGGCGGCCATTTCGCCCGCTTGGCCCACGTGGAATTGCAATCCGGCGCCCGCTGGTCGGACTGGCTTGAGTGCCTGGGCGTCTCTGCCCGCGCATTTGAGCGGTCCGCGCCTGCCGCTGCCACCCCGTCCCGCAGTCCAGGCGCGGAGACGTTCCTCCTCACGCTCAGCCGACTTCTGGAACGCACGGAGCCGAAGGGCGAGACTGCCTTTCTCTACGGGCGCAATCCGCGGCGCCTCGTCTGGCGCCGCTCGTCTGACCCAAAGGCGGGCCTCGATTTCGCTGCGCGCAGGCTCATCGAACCCGGCAGGACCGTCATGCGCTTCGATGCGGAAACCGTCGATGAGTCCAAGAAGAGCCGCTCCCGCTTCTCCCTCTGGCATGATCCGCAGGCACGGCCATCCCTTCCCCTGCGGATCGAACTCCAACCGCGCTCGTTTCTCCGGTTGCGGCTGGAGGCGGTGCAAAGCGATACGGGCCTGCTCCGCGCGGAGATGGAGAACAGCTTCGCCGCCTGGCTCAGTCTCCCTTCAGCGATGCTCCGCAGCGGCCTCTGACGCGGCTGCCACCGCGTCGGCAGCGTGGTACGAGGAGCGGACGAAAGGTCCGGACTCCACATGCTGGAAACCCAATTCGAGCCCCGCTCTCTTGTATTCGGCAAACTCCTGCGGCGTTACGTAGCGCAGCACCGGCAGATGCTGAAGCGTCGGCCGCAGGTACTGCCCGATGGTGACGATCTTCACTCCGTGCCGCCGCAGGTCGTGCAACACCTCGATGACCTCTTCGCCGGTTTCTCCCAATCCGACCATCAGTCCGGATTTCGTGGGCACGTCCGGGCGCAGTTCCGCCGCATAGGCGAGCATTTCGAGCGACCGTTCGTATCGCGCCCCGAACCGCACTTCGCGATACAGCCTCGGCACGGTTTCGATGTTGTGGTTGAGCACGTCCGGCGCCGCGCCCATCACCGTGCGCATCGCCTCGCGCGAACCCTGAAAGTCCGGCACCAGCACCTCCACGCGGCATTCCGGAATTCTCTCCCGGATGGCGCGGATCACCGCCGCAAAATGGCCCGCGCCGCCGTCTTTCAGATCGTCGCGGTTCACGCTGGTGATCACGGCATGGCGCAGCCCCAGGTGCTGGCACGCCTCAGCGACGCGCCGCGGCTCGTCCGGATCGACTTCGAGCGGCGCGCCCTTTTGCACGGCGCAGAAGCCGCAGCGGCGGGTGCAGGAGTTGCCGAGGATCATGAACGTCGCCGTGCGGTGGTTCCAGCACTCGCCGATGTTCGGGCACGCCGCCGACTCGCACACCGTGTGCAGGCGCAGCCCCCGCACCAGCCGCTTCAGCTCCATGTAATTGTCGCCCACGGGCGCGGGCGCCTTCAGCCACGCCGGGCGCCGCGGTTTCGCATCAAGGGAAATCAGCACTCTGCTCTTATGATAACGGGCCGCCGCCTTGCGCCTCGGAAAGCGCCGCCCGGACTTTCGCGCGGAACTCCCCTTCAGGCAGGGACTCGAGATTGATTTCCACGTTCGCCCGCGCCCCCTGCCGCGCAGCCCGCGCCAGCGCCTGCGCTGTAGCCACGTCGGAGGAGAACTTTGCCGGCGCCGACGCGCGCAGCTCTTCGAGCCGCGCTTCCAGTTCGCCGGCTCTCGTGAGAACTTCGAAAGGCACGCGCGTAGCCTCTTCCAAAGCGCGCTCCACGTAGGGCGCGCGCTCCGCTTTGGGACGCCGGTAGGCTCCCATCACCTCGCGGAATGCCGCCGCGTCGCGCTCCACCGCCTCCGTGAAGAACGACCGAAAGTCCTCGAATGCAGCCGCTTCCAGCTTCGCCAGCCGCGCCACCATCGCTCCCAGCGCAGCCGCCATCGCTGCAGACGCCGCGGCGGCGCTTCCTCCGCCCGGCGCCGCCGTCGGCGCCGCCAGCGCGTCAAGGAATTCCTTCAGCCCGCCCCGCCCTTCCATCGCCTGCTCCAGGCGGTTTTCCAGCACCATGGACGCATCGAAATTCTCAACTTGGAGATAATACTCCGCCGTCATTTCCACTGCTGTCCGGGGAATTAAACCGACAATTTCGCTGCCCGCCACCGGGACACCATAGCGCTCCGCCTCACGCTTCACCGTCTCGAACACCCGGTGAGCCGGCGTGGCTTCGAAGTCGGTCAGGTTCATCGAAACTTGGGCCATCCCGCGCGAAGCTAGGTCGACGCCCATCGCCTTGACATGCCGGAATCCGCCCGACGAAAACCGCACGGATTTCGCAATCCGCCTGGCAATCTCCACATCCGGCGTGCGCAGGTTGATGTTGTAAGCGATGAGGAATTTCCGCGCTCCCACGGCTGTTGCGCCCGCTGTCGGATGGATCACCGGATCGCCAATGTCGGGCGCCCGGTCCGGATCGGCTCCGATCTCCCCGCGCAGAGCCTCAAACTGCCCGCGCCGGATGTTTTCGAGCTGCGCGCGCTCGGGACGCCTTGCCGCCGCCTCGTAGAGGTAGCAGGGAATCCGCAGCCGCTTCCAGAGCTCGGCAGCCGCCTTCTCCGCCAGCCGGACGCATTCTTCCAGAGTGACTCCCGGCAGCGGCACGAAGGGCAGGACGTCCAGCGCGCCGATCCTCGGGTGCGCTCCGCGGTGCTGGTTCAGGTCGATCAATTCTACGGCTTTTACAGCCCCGGCAAGCGCCGCCTCGACCGCGATCTCGGGGGATGCAACAAACGTGATGACACTCCGGTGGTGGTCGTGGTCCATCTCCGTGTCGAGGATCACCGCCCCCGGCACGGCCGAGATGGCTTCCGCGATGGTCCGCACCTTCGCCGCATCACGGCCTTCGCTGAAATTCGGCACGCATTCAACCAGACGTCTTGCCATGGCTCTCTCCTTCCGCTGCCCGCCGCAGGATTTTTCCGGATTTCACGGTCAACGCCACCAGGTTGGCGCCGAAATAGTAACAGATTTCCCGGTAATCCGAAGCATCCAGCACCAGAAAATCCGCCTGCTTCCCCGCTTCGAGCGTCCCCGCGCGATTTGCAATTCCCAGAACATGCGCCCCGTTCACCGTGGCGGCCGTGACAGCCTCGGCCGACGTCATCCGCATCTGCGTGCAGGCCAGCGACAGGATCATCTGCATGTTCCAGACGGGACTTGTCCCCGGATTATAGTCGCTCGCCAGCGCCACCGCCGCTCCAGCTTCGATGAGCGCCCTCGCCGGCGCGTATTTCAAGCCGCCCAGAAAGAACACCGACCCAGGCAGAAGCACAGCGGTCGTCTGCGAACGCCCCAGCATGGGAATTGACGCGCGGTTCAGGTGTTCCAGATGGTCCGCGCTCCGCGCGCCCATCTCCACCGCCAGGGCGGCGGCGCCCAGGTCCTCAAATTGCGCCGCATGGATCCGTAGGCCGAATCCAAACCTTTGCGCCGCTCCCAGGTAGCGCCTCGCCTGAGGCAGGCTGAACGCATTGCGGTCGCAGTAAACGTCAACGAACCAAGCCAGCTTTTTCGCCGCCACCGCGGGCAGGACATTCTCGATCAGGTGATCGATCCACGCATCGGGGCGTCCTTCGCACTCCGGCGGCACGGCGTGAGCCCCCAGGAACGTCGGACATACGCCGATGGGATCTCCGTCCAGCGATTTCAGGATCCGCAGGCACCGCAATTCGCCCCGAGCCTCCAGCGCGTATCCCGATTTCGCCTCCACCGTGGTCGTCCCGCACTCTGCCATCCGGCGCAGTTCCCGCTGCGCCTGCGCCTTCAGGCGCGCCAGCGTCATCGTGCGCACACGGTGCATTGTCGACAGGATGCCGCCGCCTGACCGGGCGATCTGCTCGTAGTCCTTTCCTGCCAGACGCATTGAGAAGTCTTCCAGCCTCGGCGCCCCGTATAGCAGGTGCGTATGGCAATCGACGAAGCCGGGCATCACCACGCGCCCCTGAACGTTAAGCTCGCGGGCGCCCTTCGCCAGCGACAGGTTCTCCACACGGCTGGCCGGCCCAACGGCGGCGATCCTGCCGTCCTCCACCACCATGGCGCCGTTCTCGATGATCGCCAGATCGCTCATCTCCCTTCCGCGACGTGGCCCGGCGCCGCCTCGGAGAGTGAGGAGCTGGCGTGCGCCCCGGATCAGCAGCCGTGAGGTCATGACAGACAACCTTTTTCATCGTAGCCGCCCCGGCAGCCTTTGTCGATTCGAAGCGGCCCGCCCCAAAGCAGGCAATTCCTTTAGCAGGATGCTGAAATTCCTCGCTTGGTCGCAAATATGAACCCGTAACTCTCTGATCCTACGTGGGGCGATATGATGAATCGAGCATATTTCAGCGGCCTGTTAGGGCTCTCTGCAGGCGGGCTGATGTTTCGTCACAATAGGGAATAATGCGGCGCCTTTCCGCCAGAACAATGGAGGTGATGCCATTATGAAAGACGGCCGGCGTGCGGACGGAAGCGCTACAAGTTTCCGCCTGCCCGACAATGCCGTGCAGCAAATAATGCAGGGCATTTTGGCGTCATGTCATGAAAAGGCATTTGCGGGGCAGGAAAAAAACTGAGGCAACGCATGCTCGCCATCGAGCCCCATCACCGTCCGCCAGACGCCGGCGTGAAGCACGGCAGCGCCGTCCGCTTTTGCGCCGCGCGCGTCCGGCTGCGTCTCCAGAGATACTGCACCCCATTGCCCCGAGCGGCTGCCCGCGGCGCATCTGCCTGCCGCCACGCTGCTGCGCGCCAAGCTTCATTCCCATTGCAGCAAAGTCCCCTGAAGAAGCCCGGCAGTACGCGGGACGCGCCTGGAGGCGCTGACGTTTCCTGCCCTTGACGCCCCGCCGCCGCCTCTTTGGCGTTGCTACTCCGGCTCCCCGAGCGCGTTTGCCGGCGCCATGGATCCATTCAGGAGCACGTCCTTCGCGGGTCGCCGTGCCGGCATCTGCCTCGCGCACGCGCCCTCGGGAAACTTGGCCCCTCTCAGCCATCGGCACTCAGAGTGCTGCCGCTGAAATGTTCCATGTTGTTCGCAGCATTGTACCCATAATATGGTCTTCTTTTAAGACATTTATACAGATGATGTTTCCAGATGTCTTGTGGTGACTGGTTCGCAGACCGATCACGCCTTTGCGGATTTTTGGAGAATCCGTTGATTCGGGTGCATCCCGGCGCATGCCACGCTCTTGATGGGGTGCGCGGTGAGAAGCCGGAATGACTCGACTATCTCTGGAAAGAAACGCAGAATTACAGAGCGATTTACTGAATGCAGGGGGATGCTGCGGAACTGCGCTCATCATGAGGTGTTTTCCGGCCTCCCCTCTTCCCCCACGCTTGCGGCGGTGCGCCCCGTTTGGGGCCCGGCAAGTCTGGTTCCGCTGTTCCGCGGGGCTCGGCAGATAGGGAACCGGCGCGCGCCCGCCAGGAT
>DYJN01000028.1:0-32256 GCA_020723085.1 Arcobacter sp. | reverse complement strand
CCCGCCGCAGCGGTTCTGTTTCCCGGCGAAGAGCACACCGTCTTCCTGCTGGTCAGCGTCCGCCCGTGGCGCCCGCGTCGTCGGGCGCCATAGGCATGCGCAGTCCGTGCCGGCGGGCGCACTGGATCGCTTCTTCATAGCCGGCATCGGCGTGGCGCAGGACACCCAGCCCCGGATCACAACGCATGACACGCTCCGCCCGCCGGGCTGCCGGCTCGCTTCCATCCACGACCGTCACCTGCCCTGCATGCTGCGAATAGCCGATCCCCACGCCGCCGCCGTTGTGCACGCTCACCCACGTCGCGCCCGCGGCGGTGTTCAGCAGTGCGTTCAGGATGGGCCAGTCGGCGATTGCGTCGCTTGAGTCCTTCATCCCCTCGGTCTCCCGGAATGGCGACGCCACCGAACCGCAGTCGAGATGGTCCCGCCCGATCACGATCGGCGCCTTCACTTTGCCTTCCGCTACGAGGCGGTTCATCGCCAGCGCGAACCGGTCGCGCTCGCCGTAGCCGAGCCAGCAGATGCGCGCCGGAAGGCCCTGGAATTGCACTTTCTCCCGCGCCAAGCGGATCCACCGGACCAGCGCTTCATTGTCGGCGAACATCGTGCAGGCCAGGTCGTCCGTCGCATGGATGTCGGAAGCCTCGCCGGACAGGGCCACCCATCGGAAAGGCCCCCTGCCCTCACAGAACAGCGGCCGGATGTATTCCGGGACGAAGCCTGGAATCTCGAATGCCCGCTTCACGCCCCGGTCGAAGGCCATCTTCCGGATGTTATTGCCATAGTCGAACACGCGGCCTCCGGCGCGCTGCATCTCCAGCATTGCTTCGACGTGCCGCGCAATGGAATCCAGCGCCCGCTCCACATAGGCCTTGGGATCCGACGCGCGCAACCGGGCAGCTTCTTCGACGTCGTAGCCCGAGGGGATGTATCCGTTCAGCGGGTCGTGAGCCGACGTCTGGTCCGTCACCACGTCCGGCGTCACGCCCCGCTGGACCAGCTCAGGGAGCACGTCGGCGCAGTTCGCGCACAGCCCCACCGACAGCGGGCGCCGCTCATCGCGCGCGTCCATCACCAGCCGCAACGCCTCGTCCAGCGTGTCCGCCTTCACGTCGCAGTATCCGGTCTGAAGCCGGCGGGCGATGCGTGACGGATCCGCCTCCACGCACAGGATCGCCGCGCCGTTCATCGTCGCAGCCAGCGGCTGCGCCCCGCCCATGCCGCCCATGCCGCCGGTGAGCACGAAACGGCCCGACAAATCTCCCCCGAAATGTTTCCGTCCCGCCGCCGCGAATGTCTCGTACGTTCCTTGCAGGATGCCCTGCGTGCCGATATAAATCCAGCTTCCGGCTGTCATCTGACCGTACATCGTCAGTCCGAGCCGCTCGTAGGCGCGGAAATGTTCCCAATCCGACCATCGTCCCACGAGGTTGGCGTTCGCAATCAGCACGCGCGGCGCGTCTTCGTGCGTCCGGAACACTCCCACGGGCTTGCCCGATTGCACCAACAGGGTCTCGTCTTTTTCCAGCGCGAGCAGCTCCCGTACGATGGCGTCGAAACAGGCCCAATTCCGCGCCGCCTTGCCTGCCCCGCCATACACCACCAAATCGTCCGGCTTCTCCGCCACCGCCGGATCCAGGTTGTTCATCAGCATGCGGAGGGCCGCTTCCTGCGGCCAGCCCTTGGCATGGAGCTCGTTTCCCCGCCAGGCTCTGATTGTGCGGCTCATGCCCCGATTGTAGGCCGGCCAGCCCTGGGAGTCACCGGTCTGGAGCGGGCAGCCACCGGGAAATCCAGCCTCCGCCGCATGTCCCCGCACCGTGCAGCCGGCAACAATGCGGCCTCCCGTGCAGCCCGGCCGCGCGCACCCGCCGCGCGCCGTCAAGCCCGCTATGTGGCAAGCCTGGCGAAGCAAGCCGGCACTGCCCGCGCGCTTGCCCTAGCGCTCGATCTTGAGCGGGCCAAACGCCGGCGCAGGCATCTCCGCCTCGTCGCGCAGGTTCACATACGGATTCCGGCCGGTGCCGTAGTACAGCATCGCGTCTTCCGGCAGCTTGCCCAGGAACAGCAACTCCACCACGTTGGGCGCGTCGCGCGACACGCGCTGCCGGTAGATCAGGGGCAGTTCCTTTCCCGCGCCATCGTGAATGGAGAATCCGTTCAGCCGCCCGGCGTGCCGCAGCCGCCCGTTCACTTCGCTGAACTCGACCAGGATGACCTGCCCCCTGACGCGAGCCGACACGGGGCGCGGTCCTCGCCTCAGCCGCCCTTCGGCGAGATTGGCCAGCCGGCGCCCCAGCAACCCCAGGTTGTCCGTGCCCACGTGAATGCCGTCATCCAGCTCGCAATCCACACACGTGGTCATCCAGATGTTCGGAAGTTGCGACTCCACACGGAGCTGCGCGTCCTGGACCATGTCCCATGGCGCGCCCGGCGCGGCACTCACATGCCGGCCGATCTGCACGTAATAAAACGGCAAGTCGCGTTGCCCAGTGTCCTGGCGGAGTTGCTGGATGAAGCGACGGAATTTCTCTTCAAACAGCGGCGCCGCCTTCTCGCTGGCGTCGCTTTCGCCCTGATACCAAAGCACGCCCTTCACGCGGCCGCCGGCGAGCTGAATCCGCCTCAGCATCGCACCGTAAAGCGATTCCCCGCCCCGGTCTTTCAGATCCGGGCTCCACTGGTCCATCGACGTGCCGCCGTGCGCACAGGGGATCAGTCCCACCGGCGCCCCGGTGCGCCGCACCATCTCCAGAGCGAACGGCAAGCCTGGCCCCGCCCCTTTGCGCCGCATGGCGATCCACTTCCGCAGCTCCCCGCCTTCGAGTTTCGCGATCTCGCCCCTGGAGTTCTTGCGCCAATGCACCTTGTCCGCCGCGTCCACCAGCCTGTGCAGCGGATCCTCGGCTGCCACCCAGACGTCGGTCATATCGAGCGAGTTCACCATCGCGCTCGGCAGCGGCACGCCCTCAAGATTGCCCACGCCCTCCATGTTGGACTGCCCCGCCAGCACCCACAGGTCCCCCACCAGAACATTGGCAATCGAGGCCACCATCGGCGAGCCCGCCGCCCGGAACTCGAGCCGGTACGGCCCACCTGCGGGCAATCCCTTCACTTCGGCTGACCACCGTCCTCCGGCGACTTTCCCCGCGGCTTTCCAGTCAAAGCCTTCCACCGTCATCCCGGCCTTCACTGCACGGGCTTCCACCGTTCCGCCCCCTGCGCCGCTCGCCGCACCTTCCACGCGAATGTCAGCAGTGTTGCCGGGTCCGCGTTGAAAGACCTGGTAGTCCGCCGCCCCGCGCTCCACGCGAAGCGCCTGAGCAGAAACCAGGGATGTCATCAGGAAGAAAATCACAGGCAGCCTCATAAACACCTCCAAGGCCGCCATTCTATCCCCTTCGCCCCATCGCCCGCGCCCGTTCAGGCCCCCGCCGCCGCGCTCTCGCGGCCGGTCACCGTCTCCAGCACCGTCCGGTGCACCTTCAGAAGCAGCTCCACTTCCCTGCGCGAAATTCCAAGCTCGGCCGCAATCTTGTCCGGAGGCGCGCCCATCCGGTGCATCCGCAGGGCCTGGCTCCGCCTGCTGAGATTCATGCTCTGCCGCGGCTGCGCCGCGCGGTCGAGCGCCGCCTGCCGCTCCTCTTCCATCTCCTGAGCCAGCGTCTGCAAAGCGCGCCGCAGCTCGCCCGCTTCCACCGCCCGTTTCTCTTCAAGCGCCTCCATCTCCCTGCGCAGACGCGCGATCTCGCCTTTCAGACTGAAGAACAACGCCAACGCCCCTGCCAGCGACAGTGCGCAAGCGGCAAAGATCGTAATCGGGTGCGCCAGCGCATTCATCACCCCAACATACGGCGGGCGCCGCAGCTTCCTCCATATCTCCTCGAGGTGCCGGGGTTACGGCGCCGTTATACCCTTCCGCGCATCTGCCAGAATGAATCCGTCATGGCCCTGCGCGTTGTCAACCGGACCCGCTCCACCCTGCTCGCCACTCGAGCTGAAACCGCCGGCGAGTCCGGCTCGCGCCGCCGCGGCTTGCTGGGCCGGGACTCGCTCCCTGCGGGCGAGGGGCTGTGGATCGTCCCCTGCGAGGCCGTGCACTGCTTCTTCATGAGGTTCACCATCGACGTCATTTTCCTGGACAAGAAGCTGCGCGTCGTCAAGGTCCGCCCCTCGCTCAAGCCCTGGCGCATCGCCGGCTGCCTGCGCGCCCACTCCGTGCTCGAGCTCCCGGAAGGAGTGATCCAGGCCTCAGGCACCCAGCCCGGCGATCAACTGGAATTTGAAGAGGTCCCGCCCGCCTGATCAGCGCTTGCCCGGAATCATCGGCACGAACATCACCGGGAACTCCGTCCGCCGCCGCACGCCCCCTTTGGCGTCCTTGTCGACGACCACCAGTTCCTGCCACCCCGTGCCCACCGGCGCCACCAGCCGCCCGCCGGGTCTGAGCTGTTCGATCAGCTTCGGCGGCACATCCGGTGGCGCGGCTGTCAGCAGGATCCTGTCGAACGGCGCTTCCTCGGGCCATCCCTCGTAGCCGTCCCCAATGCGCACCGTCACGTTCCGGTACCCGAGTCCGGCAAGCCGCGCCTGCGCCTGCTGCCCGAGCGGCTCCACCAGTTCGATCGTGTAGACATGCTTGACCAGCCGCGCCAGCACCGCCGCCTGATAACCCGACCCGGTGCCGATCTCCAGCACCCGGTCCGGTGGCTTCGGATCGAGCATTTCGGTCATCGCCGCCACAATATAGGGCTGCGAAATCGTCTGCCCGTGCCCGATCGGCAGCGGATGGTCTTCGTAGGAAGAGTGCCGCAGGGACTCCGGCACGAACAGGTGCCGCTCCACCTCCCGCATCGCCTTCAGCACGCCTGCGTGGCGCACCCCGCGCCGCTCGATCTGCTCCCGGACCATCCTTTCCCGCAGCGAGGTCCAGTCCTGCCCGTTCATCGATAAGGAAAATACGGACACAATCCACGCCGGAAAGATGCCGCGCCGCAACGGCCGCCCGATCATTCCATCCTCATCTTACGCCTGCCGGGAAATCCCGCACCGCCCAAAACGCACCCAAGCTCTCTTCCAGCGCCACCAACATCGCGCCTGGCGCGCTCCTTCGTTTTTTCGATATCCGCCGCCGCGCTCCCGCGCCCGGCAGGGCGATTCCCTCTCCGGTCATGCATCCGCGGATCCCGTCCACGCTTCCCTCAGCGCTGCCGCCCTCTGCCAGGCAGCCGCCTTGCCTCAACCGAACAGAAACGCGCGCATCTCCTTCCCTTTCCTCCCCTCGCCTTCGGTATAAAGGAAATCGTATGCAGAAGCGGCGTCTCGGCAACAGCGACCTCTGGATCACGCCCCTCGGCATCGGCCAGTGGGCCATGGGCGGAGGGGGCTGGAAGTTCTCCTGGGGACCGCAGGACGACGGCGCATCGATCGCCGCCATCCGCGCCGCACTCGATGCCGGCTGGAACTGGGTCGACACCGCCGCCGTCTACGGCCTCGGCCACGCCGAAGAGGTGCTGGCGCAGGCTCTCGATGGCGTCTCCCCAAAGCCCTACATCTTCACCAAGTGCGAGCGCTGCTGGCGTGAAAACGGCGAGATCTACGGCTGCCTGAAGCGGGAGTCTGTCCTGCGCGAATGCGAGGACTCTCTGCGCCGGCTCCGGGTCGACGTCATCGACCTGTACCAGATCCACTGGCCGGAGCCCGACGCCGACATTGAGGAAGCCTGGGAAGCGATGCTCGAACTGAAGCGCCAGGGCAAGGCGCGCTGGATCGGCGTCTCGAATTTCTCCCTTGCTCAGCTCAGGAGGCTGGAACAATACGGAGACATTACTTCTCTCCAGCCTCCTTATAATCTCCTGGCGCGCGATATTGAATCGGAAATTCTTCCTTACTGCGCGAAAAATAATATTGGCATTCTGACCTATTCCCCCATGCATTCCGGCCTGCTGACGGGCCGCATGACCCGGGAACGCATGGCGCAATTGCCGCCTGACGACCACCGCTCCCGCCGGCCGCAGTTCCAGGAGCCGCTGCTGAGCCGCAACCTTCAGCTCGTGGAAAAACTCCGCGAGATCGGATCGCGCCACGGACGTACGCCCGGCGAAGCCGCCATCGCGTGGGTTCTGCGGCGCCCGGAAGTCACGGGCGCCATTGTCGGACTGCGGTCCCCCGCCCAGCTCGAAGGCGTGAAAGGCGCGGCCGAATTCCGCCTGACGGCCGGGGAAATCGCCGAAATCGAACAGGAAATGCGGCGCCTCGGGATCGCCTGAGCCGGCTCAGCCCTTCAGCTTCGAGGCGATTCCTTTCGCCGCCTCGTACAGCATTCCAATCTCGCTCGAGCAGCCCACGAAGAGCATCCCCATGCTCTTCCAGCGCTCTGCCAGCGCGATGCTGCGCGCCTGCGCCCCCGGCGCCACGCCGTGCGCCCGGCAGCTTTCGACGATCTTTTCCACCGCCGCAAGCATCTTCGGATGCTCGAACTCGCCCGGCACGCCCAGGCTGATCGACAGATCCACCGGACCCACCATCACCGCGTCGATGCGAGGCACGCTGAGCAGTTCATCGCGGGCTTCCAGCGCGCGCACCGTCTCGATCTGCAGCACCACCATCTGCTCGCGGTTCATGTGCTCCATGATCGCGGCGATGCCCGCCGGCTCGAAATCGATGTGCAGCGGCGTCAGCCCCATCCCGCGCACTCCCAGCGGCGGGAATTTCGTCCAGCTCACCGCCCGCTCCAGCGCCGCCGGGTCTTCCACGCGCGGAAAGATCACACCCTCGGCGCCGCAATCGAGCGCCCGCGCGATCAGCGCGTACTGCAGGTCCGCCACGCGCACGATCGGCGCCAGCCCCACCCGGACCGCAATCCGGCACAGGTCCTGCAGCGTCTCCAGGTCGAAGCCCCCGTGCTCGGCGTCGAGAAACGCCCAGTCGAAGCCCGCCGCCGCCAGCACCCGGATCGCGTCCTGCGAACGCAACTGCTGGAAGGCTGTCCCCAACTGCAGCCGCCCTTCTTTCAGGGCCTGTTTCACCGTGTTCTTCTTCATAAAACGAGCACCTCGTGCGCCGGCTTCACCGCATCCATTTCGCTCAGAATCCCGTCCAGCAAGGGCACGCCGCGCCATGCCAGGAACGGCAGGAACGAATAATGCCGTTCCTGCAGCTTCCGCTCCGGACACACGAGCCGGAACGCATGCCGCGCCTGATCTTCCGCCTCGGCGGTCTTCTGCAACGCCGCGCGCGCAGTTTTCCGCCGGATTTTTTCCAGTTGATGGGCCACCTTGGCGGCGCTCCGCTTCATCGCCTCCCCCAGCGTAAGGTCGAACCCCGCCAGCTCCGCGCGCAGCCCTTCCAGACGAACCGCGGTCGCCCTCGCCTCCTCGTCCATCCTGTCCGCAAGCCGCCCCGGCGTCAACCGCCACGCCACGTGCTCCAGCAGCGCCTCTTCGCCCCGCAGGCAATCGGCCAGCGTTACGCCGAAGCGCTCCATCAGCCGCCGCGTCCGGCCGTCGATCAGCGTGAACGCGGCCCGTGGCAGCACCGCCGGCATCCTCCCCAGAAGCCGCGAATACAGGGCCTCGGACTGCGCGAAGTAGGCCGCCTCCGCGGGACCGCCCACATACACGGCGGTCGGCAGCAGCCAGTCCTGCATCACCGGGCGCAGCAGGGCGTTCGGCGACCACTGCGCCGGGTCCTCCACCGCCGCCGAAGCCCCCGCGCGCCGCCGCACGCCGTCTTCGAGCACGAAGAACAGCGCCGTTCCGTCCGCCGCCTCCACCTGCGCATGGAACCCCGCCTCTTCCAGCTCGCGCCGGCGCACGGCCAGGGCCTCGCCCAGCGCCTCCCGCTGCGCCCAAGCTTTTTCGAGCAGCGGAGCGGCCAGCCGCCGAAGCCGCGGCTCCAGCGGGTCCACGAACACCATCCCGTACGGGCGCAGCAGCGCGCCCAGCAACGCCCGGAACGAGTCGGAAAACGTCCTCCCGGGCTGATACGCCTCCCGGACCAGCGCCATGACTTCCTCGGCGTGCAGGAACCCCCGCAACGCTGCAGCCAGCGCCTCCACTGGAGGCTGCGGCACGGGCACTGTCCCCACCGGGCGGCCGCGCCCCTCGCCGGCGCCGGCGTCCAGCCACAGCGGGCGCACCCGCGTATCAAAAACGTGGGCGTGGCTCACCTCGACAAGATCGTGATCCTCGCTCGCCACCCAGAACACCGGCGCCGCCGGCTGCCCCGCTTCCTCCAGCCGCCGCGCCACGTGCACTGCCGTCAGCGCCTTGTAGAGCGTATACGCCGGACCGCCGAACAGCCCCGCCTGCTGCCCCGTCACCACCGCCACCGTGCGCGGATCGAGCAGCCGCTCCAGCGCCTCGCATTGCGGATTCGCGCCCCGCAGCGCCTCCACCACCTCCCGCCGCGGCGCGCCGGGCAGCGACAGAGCCTCCCGCGCCGCTTCCAGCCAGCCCGCCAGGGAGAACGGTTCGTGCCTGTAAAAGCGCGCCACGCGGCTGAACGAGGATGTGTACGCGGCGAACAGGGCGCTCACGCCCGGCAGCTCGCCGTAGGGCACGCTGGCGAATCGCATGGGAGAACGTTCCATCTCAGGCTAGCAGAACGCCTTCCGCTCGCCGCCGCGCCGGCGCTTCACTTGAGCCCCGCCGCCTTCCGGAAGCGCTCCTTTTCCTTCTCGCGCTCCAGGAACGGAATGCCCTTTTCCATCCATTCCGGCTTCGGAGCGTCTTTCAGAAAGTGATCGAAAAACTGCTTCATGCGGATCGCATAATCCATTTGGTTATGCCGCCGCCGCAGCCCATGAAATTCGCCGTTGTAGTTCATCAGATAAGCTTCTTTCCCGTTGCGCCGCAGCGCCAGGAACAGCTCGATCCCCTGATACCACGGCACCGCGTCGTCCTGGTCGTCGTGCAGGATCAGCAGCGGCGTCTGTACACGTTTGACGTGAAATACCGGAGAATTTTCGATATATTTCAGCGGATCGTCGTACAGCGGCCTGCCGATGCGGCTCTGCGTCTTTTCGTACTGGAACTGCCGCGGCATGCCGCTGCCCCAGCGGATGCCCGAGTACGCGCTCGTCATGTTGCCCACGGGCGCGCCCGCCTCGGCGGCGCGGAACCGCGTCGTCTGCGTCACCATGTAGGCGGCCTGGTAGCCGCCCCAGCTGTGCCCTGCAATTCCGATCCGCTGCGGGTCGACGAACCCCATCGACTCCGCCGCCTGCACCGCCGCCAGCACGCACTTCAGGGCGCTCTGTCCCGGCTGCCCTTCCGTGTACACGATGTCCGGCGTCAGCACCACGTATCCGTCGCTCACATACTGGCTGAAATTGAAATTGTGGCCGGGACGCGGATGGACAAACGTGTGCACGTTCTGCGACAGCTTTTCGTAAATGTAGACCATCAGCGGGTATTTCTTCTTCGGATTGAAGTTCGCCGGCTTGTACAGCGCCGCCTTGAGCGGCACGCCATCGGCGCTGCTGTAGCGGATCAGTTCGCCGGAGCCCCACAGGAACGGCTGCATCTGATCGCCGCCGCGCGTCGCCCGCTGCGGCGCGCGGAAATCGCTGTTCGTCAGATGCACGTCCGGGTATTCGTCGAACCGCTGCGCCGTGATCGCCAGCACATCCGCCCCGCGCGCCCGCGTCACATAGCGGAACGCCTTCGCCGCCCACAGCAGCCGCTGCGGCTCGCCGCCGCCGGCGGGCGCGCGGTAAAATCCCGTTTCGCGCGTCTCCTCGCTCTCGGCATTCAGCGTCAGCGGCTTCGTGGAATCGATCCCCGGCTCTTCCTCTTCATCCGGCGGATCGATCCGCTGCACGCGGAACTGGATCTTCCCCTTTCTGCCCGCGCCAGCGGTCACGTTGCGCGGCGCGGAGCCATCGGTGAACAATTGCCACACATCGTAGCGGTCGTACACGAAGAAGCTCTTCGAGTCCTTCGACCATCCGGCGGCGCCATAGGAGGGCGGCTCGGACGGAGTGTCGTGATCCTCGCGGTGAAACGCCACCGGCAGCGCGCCCGTCGCGTTGCGCGACGCTCCATCCTTCAGGCGCACGAGGAACCACGAGCGGCTGTTGAAATACGCCGCATGTTCGCCGTCCGGCGAGATCTGCCATCCTCCGCCGCCCGGACCGCCGCCGCGCACCATCCTCGCCAGCCGTTTTCTCGCCCCCGTCCGCGCGTCCACTGCGTACACGTCCTGATAGTTGCCGTCGTAATCCGCCATGCGGCGGTAGGCGCGGTCGTCCATGCCGAGAGCCGTCAGCCCCGTGCGCGCCGGCGTCACCTCGGCCATCTCCGGCGTTGCCAGTTGCACATAGCGCTTCTCGTCGAAGTTCCACACGCCGCGGTACGTGCGGTTCCTCTCCCGGTTGGCGCGCACGCGTTGCATCGGCTGCACCCTGTCGTCCCGCCAATGCCAGAGGTCCATCAGCACGCGCCCCTCCGTTTCCGGCTGCTGCGCCTGCCCGCCGGGCTGTTCTTCCGCCGGCGGGGCGAGCGGCACGAACAGCCTCATCCCGTCGGCGGAAAACTGCAGCGCGCCCTTCTCGCTCACCGCCATCCCGGCAGGAATTCCAGGCGTCTGGCTCGTCACGGTTTCCGCCGCGGCTGCGCTGCCGCGGTCCCAGACCCACACGGACTTCTTCTCCTCAAAGAACGCCAGCCGTTTCTGCGCCCTGTCCCAGGCGAGCTTCGAATACTTGCCCTTGCCCGCTTTCAGCGCCGCCGCACCGCCGCCCGCGCCCGGCGTGAACGCGTAGACGCCGTTGTCTTCTTCCCTGCGGGAGTTCACCGCGTAGACCAGCGTCTTCCCGTCGCGGGCGAAGGAATACTCGCTGACAAAGGCGAACACCCGTTCGTTGTCGTCCGCCTTGTCCAGTTCCCGCAAAACGAGATCGGTCCCGAATGTTTGACGTGCCGCCGCCGCGCCCGGCGCCGCGCCGCCCTGCTGATCCTCCGCGTCTTCCTCCTGCTCGGCGGGCTTGGCTTCGGCGGCGGGCTTGGCCTGGTTGGCCGCCGGCGCGGGAGGCGCTTCCTTGAGATACGCGAGCCACGCTCCCCCGCGCGACGGAACCTGGAAATTCTTCACCCTGTCGATCCGCGTCACGGCAGACTGGCTCAGCTTCAGGAGCAGCAGCCCCCGCTTGGGCATATCGCCGGCGCGGCGGCGCTCCTTGCGCGCCTTGTCCATCTCTTCCTTGCGCGGATACGTGCTCGCAACGAGCCAGCGGCTGTCGCTCGTGAACGCAATGCGGATCGACGGCGGCTCCGGCGGAGGACCTTCCCTGTCAACGGGCGTCACCGGGGGTGGCGGCAGTTCTCCCACGTTCTCCCGCCATTCGCGCCCCGTGGCCACTTCGCGGACCACCAGATCTCCATCCCCGGCCTGCGGCATGAAGGCGTAGGCCAGATACCTGCCATCGGGCGACAGGGTCACCGAGGATATCGTCCGCCACGGATCGAAGTCCCTGTGCGTGACCGGGCGCTTCGACGGCGCCTGCGCCGCCGCCGCGGCCGCCAACAGCAACGCTGCTATCCATCTCAAGCGGGCTTTTGCGAGCATGGCTGAATTATACCCGCCCCGCCCGCAGTGGCATCATCAGAGCAGGATATGTTCGCCCTGCTGGCTGCCTGCGTGCTGCTGTCCGGCCTGCATCAGGCTGCGCGCCGCGGCGATGTGGAACGCGTGCTCGAGCTGCTCGACCGGGGCGCCGATCCCAACGAGTTCGATGAGCTCGGCGGCACCCCGCTGCATGACGCCGCCTGGGCCGGCCACGCCGGCGTGATCCGCCTGCTGGCCCGGCGGGGCGCCGACGTCAACGCGCGCCACAAGGAAGCCGGCTCCACGCCCCTCCACTATGCCGTGCTGATGAACCGCGTCGAGGCCGTACAGGCGCTGCTGGAGGCCGGCGCCGATCTGCGCGCGCCTTTCCGCGGCGGCGCCACGCCACTGCACCTGGCCGCCAACCGCGGCCACCTGGCTCTCATTGAGCTCTTCCTCGACAAGGGCATTTCGCCCGCCGCCCGCGACAGCGCGGGCCTCACGCCGCTGGACGAAGCCGCCTGGAAAGGCCAGGAGGAAGCCGCACGCATGCTGATCGCCCGCGGCGCGCCCGTCAACGCCGCCAACCCTTCCACCGGCCAGACACCGCTGCACGAGGCGGCTATCAAGGGCCACGCAGGCATCGTGAAACTGCTGCTGGAAGCCGGCGCCGATCCGTCGCTGCGCGACCTCTCCGGCTCGACCCCCCTCGATGAAGCCCTGCGCTTCCGCCACTCTGAAGCCGCCGCCGCGCTCGTCCGCCGCGGCGCAGGCGCCGATCTCGACGCCCGCCTGAAGGAAGCCGTGCTGCGGGGACAGGCCGACATCGTAGCCCTGCTTCTCGGCTTGGGGGCCGATCCCCGGCCGCATCTGTTCGACGCCTGCCTCAAAGGCCACCGCGCGATCGCCGAATTGCTCCTGGCCCACGGCGCGCGCGCCGATGCCTACAGCCCCGCCGGCACAACGGCGTTGCACGAAGCCGCCCTGGCAGGCCACGCTCCCGTGGCGGCGCTGCTGCTCGACCACGGAGCGCCGATCGATGCGCGCGACCGCGAATCGGAAGCCACGCCCCTCATGGTCGCCGCCGGATGGGGCCGCGAAGCCGTGGTCCGCCTGCTTCTCGAGCGCGGCGCCGACCCGTCGCTCAAGAACCGCAGCGGCAAGGACGCCCGCCGCTTGGCCCTCGACGCCGGCCATGCCGCCATCGCCGGGATCCTCGCCCCCCCTCCGCCCCGGCCCTGACCCCGCACTTGCGCCGCGCCTGCCCGCGGTCGTTGCGCCCGGACCGCCACGGCTGGCCTGTGCGGCCTGCCCTCCCGTCAGAGGGCAGCTCCCTCCGGCTGTCTGTCCGGAAGAAGGAATCTCGCTGCTGAGCCGCAGCGGACCGGCTGTGTCCGTTCCCGCTTGCCTGTGGTCGCCGCAGGCTCCTGGAACTTCCAAACCCCCGTGAGACATCCACGCGGGTGCGCCGCCTGCAAAGCCCCCGCTGGCGCGGGGCAAAACCGCGCGGCGCCCTAATCTCTTTGCCTTTCCCGGCCGATATGTGGTTCGAGGCTGACCGCATGTCGCTCGCTAAAGCCGAGGCCGAGACGAACCGGATTATCCTCCACTTCGAAACCCTCGAAGATGCCCTCCGGCTCTTTTCGCCTTGGCGCGGTGCAGCGCCGCGCGTTCAGGCCGCTCAGCAAATCCACCATGCCTTGTCTTCAGTCGGGCTCCAATTGGAAGTCCGGATTCAGGGCCGCCCGGTGGCGGAACTCGGTTCCGTCCGGCCCCGCGGCCCTCTTTTCTCCCTGTTGAACGGAACCGCCGCCTGAGCGCAGCCGTGCCCGCGCCACGGCCAACACTCGCGCCAAATCCGCCGCCGGCCGTCCCAGCCGCCGGAGAGACCTCTCTACCTGGCATTCACGCGGGCAGGCAGCTTCTCCAGATTCGCGATCTCCACCCCGAGCGCAAATCCGAAGCGCGCGAACTGCTCCATCCCGCTGAAGTCCCACTCTTCGCTGTACTCGTCCCCCGGCTGGTGGTAACGCGCCGCCATCTTTTTCCCGATCTCTGCGGCAAAGCCCTGCGGCTTGCCCTCGTAGTCGCCGCCCATATTCACCGAAAAGGCGGGAATGCCGACGCGCGCAAACGAGAAGTGATCGCTGCGGTAGTAGCCGCCGGCTTCGGGCCGTGGATCGGGCTTCAGCGCCAGTTGATGCCGCTTCGCCATGTTCTGGACCGTCGGAAAGAACGAGGTGCGGTCCGCCCCGGTCAGCACCGCATCGCGCACCCGCCCGTAAGGCGAGTAGGAATCAAAGTTCAGCGCCGCAGCGATCCGCGCCGCCGGCAATGGCGGGTTCTCCGCGAAATACCGCGATCCGAGCAGCCCGCTCTCCTCTGCGGTCACAGCCACGAAATACGCCGAACGGAGCGGCTTCGGCTCCATCGACGCCCAGGCGCGAGCCATCTCGACGAGCATCGCGCACCCGGTGGCGTTATCCAGCGCGCCATTGTAAATGTTGTCTCCGTTCACGGGTTCGCCCACGCCCAGGTGGTCCCAGTGCGCGGAGAACACCACCGCTTCCCCGGCCAGCTTCGGGTCGCTTCCCCGCACGAATCCCACCACGTTTTCGGTCTCGATCTCCTCGACGCGGAACCGCATCCGCCCGCGGATCTTCACGCGCCCCAGAGGCCGCGCCCGGAAGCCTCGCGTGTCAGCGGCCTTCAGCAGATCTTCCAGCTTTTCGCCCGCCAGCGCCGCCAGTTTCGCGCCCGCCTGCTCGGTGATCCATCCGGCGAAGGCCAGCGCGGGTTCCCCGTCTTTGCGCTTCGCTTGCGGCTGTGGCCGTCCGTTGGCCCGCACCACCTGCCAGCCGTAGCTGGCCGTCGGCGCCGTATGAACGATCAGCGCCGCCACCGCCCCGCGCCGGGCGGCCTCTTCGTACTTGTAAGTCCAGCGGCCGTAATAGGTCAGCGCCCGCCCCTGGAAGAAGTTCTCGTCCTGCGAGGGCGGCTCGTTCGTGAACAGAACCACAACCTTCCCGCGCACGTCGGCGCCCGCGTAGTCGTCCCAACCATACTCCGGCGCCGAAATGCCGTGGCCCACGAACACCGCCTCCGCGTCGAACTCCGCCTTCGGCTCCTGCCGGTAAGACGTGCCGACGAAATCGTCCAACCAGCGCCATTGCAGCCGCTTGCCGCCAGCCTCCGCGCTCAGCCTCGGTCCCGGCGCCACCTCAACCACGCGCAGCGGCACGGGCTGAAACCACCCGCCGCCCGGCGCGCCGGGCTTCAGTCCGGCAGAGGCGAACTGCGCTGCGATGTATTGCGCCGCCAGTTGACCGCCTCTCTCACCTACACCGCGCCCTTCCAGCAGGTCGTGGGCCAGGAACCGCACGTGCGGACGGATCTTTTCGCCTTGGATCAGATGCATCTGCGCCGGCGCCGTCCATGCCGCCAGCAATCCGGCCGTTATGGCCGTTCGAATCGCTTGTCGCACTGTCTGCCTCTTTCAGGGATTCCTCTTGGCGGCCAGTCCGGCCACCAGGCGGCCGATGTCGGCCACGAACCTTTCATGCCGCCCCTCGCCGATCAGCTCTTTCTCGTCCCGGGCTTCCACGCGGAACATCACCCGGCGCCCGTTCACGCCGGTCACCGTGGCGGTGAACTCCACGCTCATGCCCACCGGCGTTGCCGCCAGGTGCCGGATGTCGACCAGCGTGCCCAGGCTGTCCTCGTTCTCATCCAGGTAGGGCCGGATCGCCTCCCGCGCCGCCCACTCCATGTAGGCGATCATGTGCGGCGTCGACAGCACGCGCGCCCGCTCATCGCCGATGAAGTCGATCGCCGTCTCCGGCGTCACCAGCAGGTGGTGGCGGCCGCTGGTTCCCACCGGGATCTCGTTCATGTCATTATGGTAACGTGCGGCGGACCCGGAGGGCGGCGCCGGCTTGTAACCGTTGCGTTATATCTGCATCTAAGCTGCTGAAGGTTTTGATGAACAGTTTCTCCACCCTCCTGCTCGCTTGTATGTTGGCGGCCTCCCCCGCAGGCGCGGCTGCCGCTGAAGATGCCGCCGCCAAGGTCCCCGCCGATTCCGACAAGGCCGTCGAAAGCGACAACATCCTCGGCCGGTACGTGCAGGCCAGCGGATCCAGGGTGGTGCGCGGCCTCACTATGGCCGCCATGTTCGCGGGAAGCCTCCCCAAGATGGGCAAGTCCGCCACGGTCAACGCCCGCCGCCTGATCACCCGCGAGGGCAGCGTCAACTACGAGATCACCGGCCGGCACGGCGATTCCACCGTCTGGAAAGAGATTATCCTCCGCTACATCAACGGCGAGATGGAGAGGGCCGGCAAGGACAATCCGAAAGTCGCCGTCACCCCGGAAAACTACAAGTTCAAGTACAAGGGCGAGCGCGAGCGTGACGGCCGCATCGCTCACGTTTTCGAAGTCAACCCCCGCAAGAAGCGCCAGGGACTGTTCAAGGGCGAAATCTGGATCGACGGCGAAACGGCTCTCACCGTGTATGAAACCGGCCGCTTCGTCAAGAGCCCTTCCGTGTTCCTCAAGAAGGTTCACTTCAGCCGCGAGTACGCGATCCTCGACGGCGTCGCGGTGCCCAAGACGCTTCAAACCTCGATTGAGACCCGCTTCTGGGGCCTCGCTCAGCTCGATATCCAGTTCAGCGACTTCCACTGGGACGATCCTCTCTTCGCCCTGAACTGATCCGCCAGGATCCCTGTTCTTCCGCCCGGCCCGCCATCCGGTCCTGAGGCCGTCTCCGGTTCGCCCGCGTATCCCGCTACAAAACCGCTCAGTTTTGTTACACAATACGGCCAGAGCTTCCCATGGGATCTGTCAACCACGCCTGGGTGGCCATGGGCGAGGCCCTGCTGATCGGGCTCATCGTCGGCATCGAGCGGGAGTCGGACAAGGAGGAGCGCCACGCCGGACTGCGCGACTTCGTCACCATCGGCCTGGCCGGAGGCCTGTGCGGCCTGCTGGGCCTGGCCTGGCTCACCGTCGGCGCTCTCGGCGCACTCACCGCGATGCTGGCCATCTTCCGGCTGCAGACTCCGCAGCGGACCGGGATCACGACGGAACTGGCCGCCGTGGCGACATTCCTGCTCTGCGTTCTCGCCGCCACGCCCAGCCTCGATTTCGGCGCCCCGCTCGCCATCGCGCTCACGGTCGTGCTGGCCCTGTTTCTCGACGCCCGGGAGCCGCTCCGCCGCCTCGCTCGCGAGACCCTCACCGATCAGGAATACTGGGACACGCTGCGCTTCCTCGCCGTCATCTTCGTCATCCTCCCGATCCTGCCCGACCAGGACCTCGGCCCCTACGGCGGCTTCAATCCCTACCGCACGTGGATCTTCGTGATCCTCGTCAGCGGAATCAACTTCCTCGGCTATTTTTTCCAGAAGTTTCTCGGCGCGCGCCGCAGCCTCGCCCTGACGGCGGTGGTCGGCGGCATCGGATCCTCCACCGCCTCGACGCTCGCCTTCGCCCGGCAGTGCGCGGCGGAGTCCGCCCGGGATCGCGAATGGAGCTACGCCGCCATCGTGGCCAACGTGATTCTTCAGCTGCGCGTGGCGGCCATCCTGTGGCTGGCGGGAGGAGCGCTTTTCGCCGCTTCCCTGCCCGCACTGGCGCTGATGACTCTCGCCGGAGGGGTCTCCGCGTGGCTCATGCGGCCGCCGGAAGCGCCCGAGCCGCCGCTGCCGGTGCCACGGCTCGGCAACCCGCTCCGCCTTGTCGCCGCCGTCCAGTTCGGGCTGCTGTTCGCCGCCGTCCGCCTCCTGGCTCGCGCCGCCGTGGCGCTGTACGGAAATGCGGGCACGCTGGCCAGCAGTGCGATCGGCGGCTCGGTGGATGTGGACGCCATCGTCTTCTCGCTCGCCGGACTGCTCCGGGAGTCGCGGCTGGAAGTTCCGCTCGCGCTCTGGGGCGTGCTGCTCGCCCTGGCCGCCAACGCCGTGCTGAAATCCGTTCTGGCCTGGTCGGTGGCCGGCGCGCGGTTCGCCCGCCCGCTTATTGGCGCGTTTCTGGCGATGTTTGCCGCGGCGCTTGCCTGGACAGTAGCGCGGGCCTGAACCGCTCCAGCCGCGCGAAGAACGCCTTCGCCTTCGCCGCATCATCCCCGATCTGCGCCCGCAGCTCCGCCGGAGAATGGAACCGCATCTCCGGCCGCAGCCGCCGCAGGAACTCCACGCGGATCCGCTTCGGCGAAGGCGGCTCGAGATCCTCGAGCAGGTACGTCTCGATCGTCAGGTGCCTTCCGTCGAACGTGGGCCGGCAACCGATGTTCGTAATCGAGTTCCATCTCCGGTCCGCGTCGAGGTCCTCAGTCCTGGTCACGTACACTCCGCTCTGCGGCAGCGCCGACGTGGAATCCTCAAGCGAGGACGTTTCCAGGTTCAGCGTCGGCACCACCTCGCGCGCCCCCCGGCCGGTGCCCGCAACCACGTTGCCGGCGATCGAATACGGGCGCTCCAGCAGCCGGCTCGATCGCGACACATTGCCCTCCGCCAGCAGGCGGCGGATCTCCGATGACGACACCTTGACGCCGCGGCACTTCAGCAGCGCCACGATCTCCGCTTCGATGCCCGCCGCCGCAGCCAGCCGCCGCAGATCCTCCACGGCTCCCGACTGGAGGTGGCCGAAGCGGAAATTCTCGCCCACGATGACAGCCTTCGCCCCCAGGGCGCCCGCCAGGACCTCGCGGAAAAACGCCTCCGGCGACAAGTGCGAGATCGTTTCGTTGAACGGCATGATCAGCACCTGCTCGATGCCTTCCGCCGCCATCAGGGCGCAACGCTCATCGGGCGTCGACAACAGGCGCGGAGCCCGCTCCGGCGCCACCACGGTGGAGGGATGCGGATGGAAGGTCAGAGCCGACGGCTTCACGCCGAGCCGCCGCGCCAGCGCCACGGTTCTCCGCATCAGCTCGCGGTGCCCCGCGTGCACCCCGTCGAAATTGCCGATCGTCACCGCCGAGGGCGCGAACCCATGCCGCGCCTCTTCAAGCGACCGGAAGATCCGAAGGCGCGACGCCACGCTCAAACCTCCAGCTCCAGTTCCAGCCCGTCATAGGCCAGATGCACGCCCTCCGGCAGCAGGCTCTCCACCCGGGCGTGCTCCAGGTCGTGCGAGATGTGCGTGAAGTACGCCGCCCGCGGCTTCAGCCGCTCCACCGTCCGCAGGCTCCGCTCCACAGTGGAGTGCGTCGGATGCGGCTTGTAGCGCAGCGCGTCCAGGAACAGCACTTCCACGCCTTCCAGCAACGCCATCGATTCCTCCGGGATCTCGCTGTGGTCGGTGAGATAGGCGTGGTTGCCGAACCGGAACCCGTGGCAGTCGCCGCTGCCGTGCTTGACGGGAATGGGCAGGAATTCCACGCCGCCGACGGCGATCGGCTCGTCCGGAAAAACATGGGTTTCGATCCTTGGCCGCGAAGATTCCGTAGGCCCGTCGTGAAAAATGTAGCTAAAAATCCGCCGGATCACTTCCAGCGTCTGCGCGGACGCATACACCGGAATGGGACCGCGCTGATGGAAGTTGAACGGGCGCAGGTCGTCCAAGCCCAGCACATGATCGGCGTGGGCGTGCGTGAACAGCACCGCATCCACCTTTTCGATGCCATGCGCCAGCGCCTGCTGCCGGAAATCCGGCCCGGTGTCGATCACCACCGTGTGCCCGTCCCACCGCAGGCAGACCGACGGGCGCAGCCTCCGGTCGCGCGGATCCTCGCTCCGGCAGACGCGGCACGTGCAGCCGATGGTCGGCACGCCGACGCTGGTGCCCGAGCCGAGCACGGTCAGCCGGACCTTGCGCCGGTCACTCATTGGAGGCGCTCGCCCGGGCAGCCTTTTTCTGCACGGCTTCGAAGACGTGCAGATACCGGAAGCGTAGCTCGGTGACGGTATTGTCCAGCAGCCGCTGCTCCTCCAGGCTCAGGTTGCCCTTCGTCTTGTCCTGAAGCATGGCCAGCAGGTCGATGAAGTGCCGCGCCAGCCGCAGATCCGGTCCGCCCCCCTCCCCTTCGGAACCGCCCTCTTTCGGCTCAACCAGCTGCGCTTCCGCCTGCATCCGCAGGCTGAACACCAGGAATTCAAACGAGGGAGGAGGCAAAGGGACTTCACGCTCGCTCATCATCTTCCATTGTACGCAGCCCGCGGCGAAGGCCTCATTCGCGCGGGTCCGGGCGCGTTCTGCGCCCGGGAGCGGCGTCAGGCAGGCTAATAACGGACGGGAGGGAAATCGGTCTGAACAGAGGCGGGAACGGCTGGCAGCTCGGGAACCAGCTCTTCCAGGGATCCGATCGCTTCCGGAGAATCCGGACTGATCTTGTGCTCTTTGCGCTGCTGTTTCCGGGCCGCCTTTTCCTGCCGGCGCTCTATCCTCTGCGCCTCCCGCTGCCTTTTGTTGAATGTCGATTTGGATCGGTGCGCCACTCAGTCTCCTTTCCGGCCAGGAGCGGGCGGCGCCGCCCGCTCCTGCCCGAGAACGGTTACCAGCGGCTCTGGCGCCGCTGCCCGTATGAGTTGGAACGGCCTTGGCCCTGGCCGCGGCCGGAGCTCTCCCGCGGGCGGGCTTCGTTGACGTTCAATGAGCGTCCATTCACGGATGCACCGTTCAGGCCTTCGATGGCCCGGTCCGCTTCGGCCGGATCCGCCATCTCGACGAATGCAAACCCGCGGCTGCGCCCAGTGTCCCTGTCCGTGATGATCTGCACGCGCTCTACCGTGCCATACTCTTCAAACCAGGAACGCACGGACGCCTCCGTGGCCCCGAAATCCAGGTTGCCAACAAAAATGTTTTTCAAGTGGTTGCTCTTCTTTCTGAATTTGACGGCAGGCTCAACGCGGCGGGTAGGTTCTCGGTCCGGTCCAGCGAAGCGATCAAATACAACCCAAGTATAGCAGACGCCCGCCGCCGTCGTTCCCCCGCCCCTCCTTGCACGGGGGCAGTCCCTTCTGCTACCTAAGATAAGAAGTCGGCCTGCCCGCACGGGCCGCCGATTTCCGGCAGCCCCGCCGCACGCAACATGAAAAAGTCAGGCAAGACCAGCAAGCCATCCACCCCGCCGCCTCCCCAGAAGGCCGCTTCCGCTCCTGCCAGGACGCAGGCGCAGGCCTTCGGCGAGGCCATGCGCCTGTTCTGGGCGTCGCAATACGAGCGGGCGGTCCCCCTGTTCGAACAGGCTGCCCAGGGCCGCGACCTCTCCATCGCCGAGTCGGCCCAGATGCACATCCGCATGTGCCGCCGCCGCATGGAAAGCGCCCAGCCGGACCTCAGGACGCCCGAGCAGCAGCACCTCTACGCCCTCAGCCTGATCAACGAGCAGCGCTTCGAGGACGCTCTGCCCTGGCTGAAGAAAGCGGTCGCCGCCGACCCTCGCGGCGATTACCACTATGCTCTCGCCCTCGCCCTAGGCCGGCTTGGACGCACCGCCGATGCCGCCGACGCTCTCCGGCTCGCTGTGGCCGCCGACGGCGCCCTGCGCACCACCGCGAAAAACGACCCGGATTTCGCCCCCCTGCTCGCAGAACCGGCCATCCGCGAGGTTCTGGAACTTTCGCAGCCGGCTTCGTAGGGAGAATTCCATGCCATCCAGGAGCAGCCCTTCCCCGCCGGCAGGGCCTCCAGTCGATTGGGTTCATGATCCGCTCCGAATCTTCGCCATCGGCGGGGGGACCGGCCTCTCCACCCTGCTCAAGGGCCTCAAGAAGTACGCACACCAGGTCGGCGCCGCCGCCCGCGAGCCCTACGTCGACATCACCGCCATGGTCACCGTCACCGACGATGGCGGCAGCAGCGGGAGGCTGCGGCGCGAATTCGACATGCTCCCTCCCGGCGACGTCCGCAACTGCATCGTCGCCCTGAGCGAAGACGAGGCCCTGCTGGCGCGCCTTTTCCAATACCGCTTCTCCGGCGGACGCGGACTCAAGGGACACAGCTTCGGCAATCTCTTCCTCACCGCGCTCACCCAGATCACGGGCGACTTCGCCCGTGCCGTCGAACTCAGCTCCGCCGTGCTCGCCATCGCCGGCCGCATCTTCCCCTCCACCCGGCAGAACGTCACCCTGCGCGCCCGCCTCGCCGACGGCCGCGTCGTCGACGGCGAAACCCGCATCAGCCGCAGCACCGCGCCGATCGCCGGCATCGAGTTGATTCCATCCGGCGTCCGGCCCTCGCCGGGCATTCTCGAAGCCATCGCCGGCGCCGATGTCATCACGCTGGGGCCGGGAAGCCTCTTCACCAGCATCATCCCCAATCTCCTTGTCCGCGGCGTCGCCCGCGCCATTCAGCGCTCCCCCGCCTGGAAGATCTGCATCCTCAACCTCATGTCCCAGCCCGGAGAGACCACCGGACTCACCGCAGCCGATCACATCGAAGCCATCCACCGCCACGCCCGCGCTCCCCTGATTCAGTTCGCCGTCGCCAACAGTTCCCCCATCGCGCGCCCCGCGCTGGCCAGGTATGTCCGCGCCAGCGCCGAGCAGGTGAAGCTCGACCACGGCCGCCTGGAAGCCCTGGGGCTTAATGTCATCGATCTCCCGCTGCTGGCCCGCGGCGAAAAAATCCGGCACGACTCCGCGCTGCTTGCCGCCGCAGTCATCGACCTCGCCCTGCACAGCCGCCGCGCCCGGCTCCTCCAGGCATCCCCCCGCCGCCGCTCTGCATCCCGCTAAACTGCCGGAGAGGAGTGTCCGCCATCGCCATGCAACCAGACGTCTCCGTCGTCATCCTCGCAGCCGGTCTCGGCACGCGCATGAAATCGTCCCTGGCCAAGGTGCTCCACCGCGCCGGCGGCGCCCCGCTGATCGAGCACGTCGTCCGCGCCGCGCGCGCCGCCGCGCCGCCCGAGCGCATCGTCGTCGTCACCGGCCATCAGTCTGCTGACGTCGAAGCCGCCGTCGCCCGCCACGGCGTGCGCTTCCAGCTGCAGGCCGAACAGAAGGGCACCGGCCACGCTCTGGCTGTCTGCCGCGCCCAGCCCGGGCTCGGCTCGGGCCTCCTGCTCGTTCTCTATGGCGATTGCCCGCTGCTGCAGCCTTCCACGCTGTCAGGCCTGATCGAGGCCCACCGCGCCTCCGGCGCCGCCGCCGCCGTGCTCACCGCCCGCCTGCCCGACCCTTCCGGCTACGGCCGCATCCTGCGCGATTCGCAGGGCCGCGTCGCGGCCATCGTCGAGCAGAAGGACGCCACCCCGGAACAGCGCGCCGTGGAGGAAATCAATTCCGGCATCTATTGTTTTGACTCAGCCGCCCTCTGGCCCCGCCTCGACCGCCTCCAGCCCAGCCCCGTCACCGGCGAGCTTTACCTCACCGATGTCATCGCCCTGCTGCGCCGGGACGGCCTGTTCACGGTTCCCTTCCTCATCGGCGATCCCGCTGAAGTGCTCGGCATCAACACCCGCGCCGAGCTCGCCGAAGCCGACGGCATCCTCCGCGCCCGCAAGGCGCGCGCCCTCATGCTCGACGGCGTCACCATCGAGAAGCCCGAAACGGTTTCCATCGATCTCGACGTCGAAATCGGCCGCGACGCCGTCATCGGACCCTTCGCGCAGCTGCTCGGCGCCACCCGCATCGCCCCCGGCGCGCGCGTCGGCGCCTGCTCCATCCTGATCAACGCCCTGATCGGGGAAGGCGCCGAGGTGCTGCCCTTCTGCCACATCGAAGACTCGCGGCTCGCGCCCGGCTCGCGCGTCGGACCCTACGCCCGGCTCCGCATGCGCTCCACCGTCGCCGCAGGCGCCCATGTGGGCAATTTCGTCGAAATGAAAAACTCCACCCTCGGCGAAGGCGCAAAGGCCATGCACCTCGCCTATCTCGGCGACTCCACCATCGGCGCGCGCGCCAACATCGGCGCCGGAACCATCACGTGCAACTACGACGGCTTCCGCAAGCATCCCACGGCCATCGGCGCAGGCGCCTTCATTGGCAGCAACGCCACGCTCGTCGCTCCCGTCGTCATCGGCGACGGCGGCTTCGTCGCCGCCGCCAGCATCATCACCAAGAACGTTCCGCCCGACGCCCTCGCCATCGGACGCGCCCGCCAGGTGAACCGCGAGGGCTGGGCCAGCGCCCGGCGCGAAAAAGAGAAGTCCGGCCAGTCATAGTTCGCCGGGCTTCCGCCGCCGGACCCGTTTGAGCGCCGTTCTCCGAATGCGACGATGAAAGCGGATCCCGTATCATGCTGCGCCATCCGAGCCTCCGCGTCCTGTCCCGCCAGCATCACCATGCCCTGGCCCTCTGTGTCCTCATCAGCCGCGATCTCGCCGGCGCCGCGCCTGACGTGGAGGCGTTGGCGCGCCGCGCCGTGCACGAGTTCGAGCGCGAAATCCGTGCCCACTTCGCCCTCGAGGAGCAGATCCTGTTCCCCGCCATCACCGCCGAGCTCGGCCCCATGCCCCTCATCGACCGCCTGCTCGACGAGCACCGCCGCCTCTCCCGGCTCGCCGCGGAAGTCGAAGCCTCCCGGAACTCCGCCGCCCTCTCCGCGTTCGCCGCGTTGCTGCGAAGCCACGTCCGCGTGGAGGAGAATGAATTGTTCGAACAGATCCAGGACAGGCTGTCCCAGGAGACCCTCGCCCGGCTCGGCGGCGAGCTCGGCGGCGGCTCCGCTCCAGCCTGCGGTGTGACAGGAAACCCGTAATGCCCGCTCTGATGCAAACCTCCATTCCCGAACTGCCGTTGCTGGCGCGGGGCAAAGTGCGCGACATCTACGCGGTCGGCGAAGACCGCCTGCTGCTGGTGGCCACCGACCGCATCTCCGCCTTCGATTGCGTCCTGCCCGACCCGATCCCCGATAAAGGGCGCATCCTCACGCAGCTTTCGCTGTTCTGGTTCGATTTTCTCGGCGGCATCACGCCCAACCACCTGATCACCGCCAAGGTGGACGAGTACCCGGAGCCGTTGCGCGCCTACCGGGATCAGCTCGAAGGACGGTCCATGCTCGTGCGCCGCGCCCGCATGGTGGAAGTGGAATGCGTGGCGCGCGGCTACCTCGCCGGCTCCGGCTGGAAGGAGTATCGCGCCAGCCAGACCGTCTGCGGAATCCCGCTGCCGCCGGGGCTGCGAGAATGCAGCCGCCTGCCGGAGCCCGTATTCACGCCCGCCCGCAAGGCGCAGTCGGGCCACGACGAGAACATCCCGTTCTCCAAAGCGGAGTCTCTCGCCGGCAGGGAAACCGCCGCCCGGCTCCGCGATCTGACTCTGGCCATCTACCCGCGCGCCGCCGCTTACGCCGAGACCCGCGGCATTATCCTCGCCGACACCAAGTTCGAGTTCGGCTGGGTGAATTCGCAGCTCGTCCTCGCCGACGAAATCCTCACGCCGGACTCCTCCCGCTTCTGGCCCGCCGACGCCTACGAACCCGGCAAGCCGCAGCCGTCCTTCGACAAGCAGTACGTGCGCGATTATCTGGAATCCCTGGCCTGGAACAAGCAGCCTCCCGCGCCTCAACTGCCGCCCGATGTGATCGAGAAGACGGCGGAGAAGTACCGCGAGGCCTACCGCCGCCTCGTCGGCAAGCCCCTATGAACTGGTTCGACATCCTGCTTCTGGTGATCCTCGCCGGCTTCGTCATCGAAGGTTTCCGGATCGGCTTTTCCCGCGTGGTCATCGGCCTCGCCGCCGCCATCCTCGGCCTCTTCCTCGCCGCGTGGTTCTACGGCGCCGTCGCCGCCTACTTCCGCCCGTTCATCGAATCGGAGGCTGCAGCCGATATCGCAGCTTTCCTCCTCATCTTTCTCGCCGTGCAGGCCGCCGGCGCGCTGTTGGGCTGGATCTGTTCCAGGATCTTCAAGTGGACCGGCCTCGGCTGGCTCGACCGCCTGCTGGGCGCCGCCGGAGGCGCCGTGAAAGCCGCCTTCGCCGCCGTGGTGCTCGTGCTCGTCTTCTCCTCGTTCCACATCAAGCCCCTCGAGTCCGCCATCGCCGGATCGCGCTCCGGGCCCTATCTCCTCGACGCCGCCCAGGTGCTCGTCTACCTTTGCCCCCGCGAGCTGCGCGACGGCTTCGCCGGGGCCCGCGACAGAATCCTCGAACTGTGGCGGAAGCGCGGCCCGTCGCGCAGGCTCCCCAGCGCATCGGCCTGACGCGCGGCGCCAGGACGGAGGCGCATCGGCGCTCGTTGCTTGACTAGTCATCTATTGTCATGTAATGTAAAATCATGGCAGGCCGCACCACCCGGCTGCAGCGGGAGCTCCGCCAGACGCGCCCCTTCGCAAGCGCCTGCCACGAGGCGTTCCTCTCCGTGCTGAAAACGGCGGACGTCTTCCGCCGCGCGGTGTCGGTCGTTCTCCAGCCGTTCGGGGTGACGCCGCAGCAGTACAACGTGCTGCGGATTCTGCGGGGCGCGGAGCCGGAGGGGCTCCCGACGCTGGCCATCGCCGACCGGCTCGTCGAGGAGACTCCCGGCATGACGCGTCTGCTGGACCGTCTGGAGGCCAAGCGGCTCATCCGCCGCGCCCGGTGCAGGACGGACCGGCGGCAGGTGCTGTGCCGGATCAGCCCGGAGGGCTTGCGGCTGCTCGGGCAGGCGGATGCCGTCATCAACGCTCCGGAGCGGCGCCTCGCCGCCGCCTGGACCCCCAGCGAGGCGCGCGCCCTCATTGATCTGCTCGACCGCGCCCGCGAGGCCATGGCCGGCTTCCGGCTGCCGGACCATCCCACCGATCAGAGGAGCAAACGCTGATGCAACGAAACTCGATTCTTGGGCTCGTTCTTGCCCTGGCCGCCTCGCCGGCAGCCTTCGCCGGCAGCTACGCCATCGATGGCGCGCACTCCAAGGCGCAGTTCTCCGTCCGCCACATGATGGTGAGCAACGTGCGCGGCGAATTCGCCAAAATGAAGGGCTCGATCGACTACGACGAAAAGAACCCCGCCGCCATCCGGATCGATGCCACGATCGAGGTGGCCTCCATCAACACCGGCGAGCCGAAACGCGACGAGCACCTGAAGAGCCCCGACTTCTTCGATGCCGCGAAGTTCCCCGTCATCCGGTTCCTGTCGAAGAACGTCCGCAAGACCGCCGGCGGTCTTGCCGTCACCGGCGGCCTGACCATCCGTGGAGTCACCAAGGAAGTGGTTCTCCAGGTGGAAGGGCCGTCGCCGGAAGTGCGCGATCCGTGGGGCAACCTGCGCCGCGGCGCCACCGCCACCACGAAGATCAACCGCAGGGACTTCGGCCTGACCTGGAACGCCGCTCTGGAGACGGGCGGCGTCGTAGTCGGCGACGAAGTGGCGATCACCATCGACGTGGAGGCCACGCGTCCGGCGGCGAAGAAATGATCTCGCGCGGCGCGGGGCGGCCGCATGGGCATGCTCCGCGCCCGCAGCGCGGCAACGGTAGAATCAGACGGGTGTGAGCCTGCGGCTCGGCTCTGTCTGCCATGCGTCTTATCCTCGCCGCCATCACCGCTGCTTTGTGTGTGGCGTGGCTGTCCGGCTGCCGCCGTGAATCCGCGCCGCAGCCCGCCCCCGTTCGCTTCGAGACACGCCGCTTCGAGAAGACTCTGCCCGGCTGCGGCGATCCTTCCAGGCGCCCCGAGCCCTGCGTCTCCTTTCACGCCACTTGGCCGGAAGCCGTGGGCGGCGTGCCAGCCGAGGCGCGCACCCGCATCAACGCCGCCGTGCTCGCCGCCATGCAGCCCCTGGAAGCCCCGCCCGGTTTCGAGGCCGAGGCGGAACAATGGATCGGCGACTATCAGCGCTTCCATGCCGGCTTCCCGGATTCCGGCATCACCTACTTCGCCCGGCGTACGGCGGAAGTGATCTTTTCCACGCCCGCTCTCATCACGATCGAAATCCGCACGGACGAGTTCCATGGAGGCCCTGAACCGGAGTCTGTCCGCGCTTTCCTGAATCTCGCGCCCTCCACCGGGTTTCCCGTCGAGCTGTCTTCGTTGCTCGAGCCCCAGGGGATGAGAGATCTCACCCGGCTCGCCGAATGGCGGTTCCGCCAGGAGCGCCACATCCCGCAGGACAGCAGTTTCTCGCAGGCGGGCTTCACCTTCGAGCGGGACGTTTTCTCGCTGCCGCGCCAGTGGGGCTTCTCCAGCCGCGGCCTCGTGCTGCATTACAACGCGGGCGAAGTGGCCCCCGCAGCGAAAGGCCCGGTCACGCTCCTGGCCCCCTGGAACGAACTGCGCGGCATTGTCCGCGCGAAATCCGGAATCCTGCCGCGCTGACGCGCAGCCGCTTCACGCCGGAATCACGCGCGGAATCCGCTCCGCTGCCGGCGGCAGCGGCGGGAAGTCCTCCGACGGCTTGTCCTGATACCAGTAGGCGCAACTGTAATAGTTGTCCGCGCGGTCGTTGCCGTGGCCGTGCTCCATGGTGTGCTTCAGGTAGCGCGTGAACGTCACCGGATTGTCGCCATGGAAACGGTAGCAGCAGTAACGCCCGCCTATGCGCTCCGGACTCTGGATCAGCGGTGCGCCGCACTGATGATAGGAGAACGCGCGCGCGTTGTCCCGCGCTCCGAAGTCCCAGCTCCCCAGGAAATAGTCTTCGCTGCCCGTGCCGATGATCAGCGGCTTCGAGTGGTCGTCGATGAAGATCATGTCGTCGCCTTCGCCCATCCAGTACTCGCTGTTCTGGATCACGCCCAGCGTCACGCCCATCAGATGCCCGCGACCGTGCGTTTCGACATAAACGTGATTGAAGCGCCCGTCCGGGTTCGGCGGCGTCTTTCCATCGGGTCCCTTCACCGCCTTGTGAGGCGCCGCCTGCCGGTATTGCGCGTGGAAGTACAGCGTGTCCGGAGGCAGGGAGGGCACGCTCAGAAAATCGATGTTCGAGTAGAAGCTGTTGACGTCCCACGGACCGTCATTGGTCACCGTCATCCGCGCGCTGCGGAAATAGGGCATCACGAAGTAGCAGTTCAGCGAGCGCCCCGGCGAGCAGGACAGGTACGCGCTCTCGTAGAGCACGTAGTCGCCGAGGTTCAGCCCGAAGAAATCGCCGGCCGGCGCTTCGATGCTCGGCTTCGCGGCTCCGTCCCACCACGCGCGCAGCACCAGCTCTTTCAGGTGATGCACGCTCGGCGCCGCGATCGTGAACCAGATGTGCGTGATCGCGCCGGGCCCTTTCTGGTTGAAGATCTCGATCTCCTTGCCCGCCGGAATCGGCCAGCGGTCGGAGTTGCCTCCGGTGGGGTCGTGGCTGCTCTGCTTCAATGACCGGTAGTTCTGCGCGCGGCAATACGCCGGCAGAATGCCGGATGCCACCGGTCCCGGAACCTGCGGCTGCATCTGTGCGGCTGCCGCGGTGCCCGGAACCGCCCCCAGGCCCAGCGCGGCCAGCGCGCCCCGGAAAAATCCTCGTCGTTCCACTCGTGCCATTGCCATACCTCCTGATCGGTTGTCGGGAATCGAGGGCATCATATCGCACGACAGCAGTAAAACGGCATCGGGACTCCCAGTGATCTCTGGCCAAAGCCCGCGCGCAGGTGTATGGTGAAGTCAGGGGCGAATCATGCGAATCCTTGCGGCGGCGGCCTTGCTGGCCCTGGTCGCATCTGGCGCGGACAAGAGGGAATGGCGCGGCCGCGCCTCCGACGCGAAGGTCACGCTCGATGCGCGGCTCTACATCGACAAGGACGAGATGAAGAAGCTGCTCGGCCATGATCCCGGCCCGGGCATCGTCATCGTCCAGATCACGGTCACGCCCGCCCCGGGCGCAACTCTGAAACTCGACCTCGACGACTTCCTGCTGCGCTCGGACCGCGACGGGCAGCGCTCCCGCCCGCTCGATCCCGCGCAGATCGCCGGCTCCGCCGTCCTGGTCATCAGCTCGCGCGGCGGCACGCAGGGCACGGGCATGGCCGAAGAGCGCCGCGTGCCCTGGGGCGTGCCCGGCATTCCCGGCGGCTCTCCTACGGGCGGTCCGCCGCGCGGCCTGCCCATGCCCGGCCAATCGCCCAACGTCGGCACCGCCACCGCCGACACGAGCGAGGCTGTCGCCAATGTCGAAGAGAGCGGAAAGAAATCCAATCCGCTGCTGGACGCCCTCAAGGAAAAGCTCCTGCCCGACGGCGAGCTGGAAAAGCCCGCCAGCGGGCTGCTCTATTTCCTCATCGAGGGCAAGCTCCGCGCCAAGGATCTCGAACTCGTCTACCGCAAGGCGCCGCCGCGCCTGAGCATCCGTTTCAAGGATCCCAATAAGAAATAACACGCCGTATGCGCCTTTCTGACATCGACACCCCCGCTGTCCTCATCGATACCGCAGTCATGGAGCGGAATCTCGCCCGCGCGGCCGAATATGCGCGCGAGCACGGCCTCCGCCTGCGCCCGCACATCAAGACGCACAAGATCCCCGCGCTCGCCCGCCGCCAGATCGAGCTCGGCGCCTGCGGCATCACCTGCGCCAAGACCACCGAAGCGCTGGCCATGCTCTCCTGCGAGCCGCCGGATCTGCTCATCGCCTATCCGGTGATCGGCGCGCAGAAAATCGCGCGGCTCATCGAACTGGCGCGCCGCGCGCCCGTCACGGTGTCTCTCGACAGCGTCGATGCCGCCCGGCCCATCGCCGAAGCCGCGCGCGCTGCCGGGATCGAAATCGGCGTGCTCGCGGAAATGGATGTGGGGCTGCGCCGTGTCGGCGTGCCGCCGGGCGAGCCGGTGCTCGACCTGGTGCTCGCCCTTCTCCGGCTAAATGGCCTGCGCTGGCGCGGGCTGGCGTTCTATCCCGGCCACATCAAGACGCTGGATGAAAGCGGGCGCGCGCAGCTCGGCTCGCTGCGGGAAGCGCTGTGGTCCGCCGTCAGCCTGCTCAAGGAGCGCGGACTCGCGCCTGAAATCGTCAGCGGCGGATCCACGCCGCTGCTGTGGGAGTCTCACACGCTGCCCGAGCTGAACGAAATCCGCCCCGGCACCTACATCTTCAACGACCGGAACACGGTCCTTTCCGGCGCCTGCGCGCCCGCCGATTGCGCCGCCACGGTTCTCGTCACCGTCGTCAGCACGGCGCCGGACCGCATCATCATCGACGGCGGCTCCAAAACGTTCTCGTCCGACCGCCTTGCCTCCTCCTCGGAAGCCACCTTCGGAGAGGTCGTTGGCCACCCGCTGCTGCGCTTCCACAAGATGAACGAGGAGCACGGCTTCATCAGCCTGAACGGCGCCCCGCAATCCTTCCGCCCCGGCGACCGCCTGCGCATCGTGCCCAATCACATCTGTGTGGCCATGAACCTCCACGAGCGCGTGTACGGGATCCAGGGGGACGAAGTCACTGCGGAATGGCGCGTGGAAGCGCGCGGCAAGCTGCAGTAGCTCCGCGGCGCCGCTTTTCGCGCCCTAACTCTGGGCGTCCCCGAACCCCTCGATCCTTTCCTCCAGCTCCGCCCACCGCGCGTACAGCCGGTCCGCGTCCTGCTGCGCCCGCTGCACCTCAGCCCAGGCAGCCTCCAGCCGGCGCGCGTCGCTCACGGTCTCCGGCGCCTGCAAGGCGCGCTGCGCCTCGGCGAGCCGCGCTTCCGCTTCTGCAATCCGCTGTTCGATCTGCTCGTACTCGCGCTGTTCGAGATACGACAGGCGTTTCTTCTGCGCGGCGGGCGCCACGCTGCGGGGAGGCGCCGCGGCAGGCTTCGCCTTGCGGGCGCGCTGCCGCTCCTCCATCCACTCTTCCCATTGGTTCAAGTCGGCAAACAGTCCGCTTCCGCCCTCCCCGTCCAGTCCGAGCACCCCGTTGGCCACGCGGTCCATCAGATACCGGTCGTGCGTCACCAGCACGATAGCGCCTGGAAACTCGAGCAGGCTGTCTTCAAGAACCGCGAGCGTCGGAATGTCGAGATCGTTCGTCGGCTCGTCGAGCAGCAGCACGTCGGCGGGCTCGAGCATCAGCCGCGCCAGATGCAGCCGCGCCCGTTCCCCTCCCGAGAGGCTCGACACCGGCTGCACGAGCTGTTCTTCGCGGAACAGGAAGCGTTTGGCCCAGCCGTTGACGTGCACGGGACGCCCCAGGTACAGCACCGTGTCGCCTTCCGGAGCGAGCGCGCGCCGCAGCGGCAGTGCGGGATCCACCTGCCGGCGGTGCTGCTCGAAGTACACCATGCGCAGCCCCGGCGCGCGCCGCACCTCGCCTTGCACGGGCGCCAGTTCCCCCAGCAGCAGCCTGAGGAAGCTGGTCTTGCCGCTGCCGTTCGGTCCGGCGACTCCCAGCCTCCGCCCCGGCGAGAGCACGAGCGTCACCTCGCGGAACAGTTCGCGCGCGCCGATCCTCAGCGCCGCGCCTTCCAGTTCGGCCAGCTTTTTCGTCTTGCGGTCCGTAGCGCTGAAGTCGATGCGCGCCGTCTCCGTTGCTGCGCGGGTTCGAGCCTGTTCGAGATCCTGGATCATCGCCTGCGCCGCTTCCACGCGCGCCTTTGCTTTGCGCGTGCGCGCCTTCGCCCCGCGCCGCAGCCATTCGATCTCGCGGCGCACTTTGGCCTGAAGCGACTCCCGCGCCCTGGCTTGGGCTTCGAGACACTGCTCGCGCTTTTCCAGGTACGCGCTGTAGTTGCCTTCGGTGCGGAACATGCCCCCGGGGAAAGCGCGGTTCAGTTCCACCATGTGCGTGGCGATGTTTTCCAGGAAATACCGGTCGTGGCTGACGGCGGCGACGGCGAACGGGGCGTCGGTCAGGACCTCTTCCAGCCACTCGATGCCGGCGATGTCGAGGTGATTGGTGGGCTCGTCGAGCAGCAGGAGATCGGGACGCGCAGCCAGCG
>DYJN01000165.1 GCA_020723085.1 Arcobacter sp. | reverse complement strand
GCCGCTTTTTTGGGCAATAGTACTCACTATTGCCCGGCAAAATCGTCAAAATCTAGCCTCGGCCGGCGACTTTTTCGCTTCAGCCGTTCAAGTCCGACAGGCTCCTAGGTGGCCTGGAGGGAGGCCGGAATCCGGAGCTCGTTATCCTGGATTCCGCTTGCGCTCCATCCAGGCTACGGCGATGAAAAAACCATCCAGCGTCATTGTGGCAGAAACCTTCCCTGGTTCTGTCCTCTGGACACCGCCAAGGCGGTACAACATTGCTCCTGCAATGTTGTTAGCGAAGCGAAGCAATCCATGGCTGTTCGTGCTGCGTCCCGCAGCATGGATCGCCAGGCCGCTTCACTGCCCCGAAGGGGGTTGGGCAGGATAGCCCGGCATCCGCGATGACGATACCTGCGTTTTCCGCCGTTATATGCACCAGGCCCAAGAGATGACAACGAAAAACTCCATCCTGCTGGTCGACGACGATATCGAACTGACCGGCCTGCTGCGCGACTACCTTGGCCAGGAGGGCTTTGCCGTGGGCGAGGCCCATCGGGGCGAGGACGGCGTGCGCGAGGCCCTCTCGGGCGGGTACGAACTGGTGGTGCTGGATGTGATGATGCCCGGCATGAACGGCATCGATGTCCTGCGCGCGATCCGCGCGCAAAGCCGGGTGCCGGTGATCATGCTGACCGCGCGCGGCGATGACGTGGACCGCATCGTCGGACTGGAGCTTGGGGCGGACGACTATGTGCCCAAGCCCTGTTCCCCGCGCGAGCTGGTCGCCCGCATTCGCGCCATCCTGCGCCGCGTCCAGCCCAGCGCGTCGTCGGGACCGGTCGGGCCATTGCGCGCGGGCCTGCTCGAACTGTGGCCGGAACGGCGCCTGGCCAGCTGGGCCGGGCAGCCGCTGGAGCTGACCGGCACCGAATTCAACCTGCTCGAGGTGCTGGCGCGCCACGCCGGGCGCGTGGTGAGCAAGGCCGAACTGTCCGAGCAGGGGCTAGGCCGCCCGCTGGCGCGCTTCGACCGCAGCATCGACGTGCACATGAGCAGCCTGCGCCACAAGCTCGGCACCCTGTCCGACGGGCGCTCCTGCATCCAGACCGTGCGCGGTCAGGGTTACCAGCTGATCCGGGAGTGAACCATTCATGGGCCGACTGTTCTGGAAATTCCTCGTCGCCTTCTGGCTCGCACTGCTGCTGGCGGGGGCGGTGGTCGGCACCACCGTCTGGCTGCACCAGCGCGTCCAGGAGCAGGTGGCGGAACGCCTCGCCACCGGCCCGCGCGACGCCCTGCTGGTGCGCACCGCCGCGCTGACCCTCCGCCACGGCGGCGTCGAGGCCCTGCGCAGCCTGCTGGAGGAATGGCGCGACGAGCGCGGCGTGCCGGTGCTGGCGGTGGACGAGTCCGGGCGCGAACTGCTCGCCCGCCCGTTCAGCCCCGAGGCCCTGGCCGGGGCGCGCGAACTGGCCGCGACCGACACCCGCCCGCGCGTGGCCCGGCTGGTTCCGGCCAGCGACGGCGGGCAGTACTTGCTGTTCGTCCTCGCTCGCGAGGGCTCCGTCCCGCACCGGCATCGCCCCCCGC
>DYJN01000027.1:28528-48373 GCA_020723085.1 Arcobacter sp. | reverse complement strand
CAGCATCTGGCCGAAGCCGAGCGGGGAAGCCGCCGCCATACCGATTGCGGAGGCGCGCACATCCACGCGAGGCAGAAGCGCCTTGCGCGAGGCTTCCACGGTGCGCTCCGCCGAGCGTGTCTCATGATCCATTGCGCGCAACTCCGGCCTCTCCTGCCACGCCGTGCGCAGCAGCTCGCTGTCTTGCCCGGGAACCGGGGGCTCCGCATCGGGCGCCGGAGTGTCCGCCAGTACCGGAAGCCCCGGCCCGCTGAAGCCCATTTCGGCGGCGAGAGCGCTCAAGGCAGCCTGCCGTCCGGCCTGCAGTGCGGCCAGTTCGCTTTCGAGCTGAGCCAGCCGGGTGCGCACTTTCAGTGCGTCGGCGGGCACGGCGCGCCCGCCATCAACGAGCTTCTGCGTCCGGTCCAGAAGCGATTGCAGGCTGCGGATGCGCGCCTCGGCCGCGGCAATCAGATCCTGATACGCCATCGCCTCCAGGAAGCTTCTGGCCGTGTCAAACACGATCTCCTGTCTGCGGCGGTCTTCCAGAGCCCGCGCCGATGCAATCCGCTCCCGCGTTGCGGCCAGCTCCAGCTCCGTTTTACGGAAGTCCCACACCAGCCAGCGCAGATCGGCGGCGCCAGTGAACAGGGTCTGGTCGAACCGGAGCAGAGAGGGCGGCGCGCCGGCGGGATATCCGCGGTCGAAGCGCGACACGGACGCCGCGCCGCTCAGGTCCGCCTGCGGCAGCAGCAGAGAACGGACGGCGGCCGCGGCCGCGTCCCGGCGCGCGGTCTCCGTCCGGGCGGCGGCCAGCTTCGGGGAGTGCTCCAGCGCGTAACGCACGGCTTCGGCCAGCGTCATCGCCTCCTGAGCGAAGAGCCCGCCGGCACAGGCGGCCATCAGGACAAGGGCGCGTTTCAAAGCGGAGGCGCGATGCAACATGGAGATGCTCCCTTTCATGCGGTTTCAGCCCCGGGCGCGTGGCTCGAGAGTTTGCGCCGGATGGATTCCGCCAGTCCGAGATCGGGCTTGCCGGCATACAGCAGGAAGTAGACGACCGGGACGACGAAGAGGGAAAACGCGGTGGAGACGACCAGGCCGAAGATCAGCGACCAGGCCATGCCGCCGAACACCGTGTCAATGGTGATCGGCAGCGCGCCGAGCACCGCTGCTCCGGACGTGAGCAGGATCGGGCGCAGCCGCACGGAGACGCTTTCCAGAATCGCTTCTGGAAGGTTCAGGCCGCGCATCAGGCCGAGATGGATGAAATCGACAATGATGATCGAGTTGCGTGTGACGATGCCGGCCAGCGCGATCACGCCCATGAACGCCGGACCGGAGAAAAATGCCGGATTCAGGTAGCCGCCCACCTCCCGCTCGCCGAACTGGTTCAGGAGCCAGAAGCCCGGAAACACGCCGATCACCAAGAGAGGGATGGCCAGCATGATCACCAGCGGAAGCTTGTAGGATCCGGTCTGGTTCATGAGAATGACGTAGATGGCGGCCAGCGCGCCGAGCAGAGCGAAGGCGAGATCGCGAAAGAGATTGATTGTGACGTACATTTCGCCCTCGTCCCACCAGCGCACGGTGACGCCCTGAGGGAGCTGCCAGGCGACTCCTCCGCCCTTGCGGAACATGGTGCGGACGCCGAGCGGGCGGGGCTTTGCGGTTTCATCGACGAACGGCGCCGGACGGTTGCGGACTTCGTCGGCGCGGAGGTCGAGAACCGTTTCCACCGGGGGGCGGCCGGCCATTTCGGCCGTCACATAGGCGACCCGTTCCAATTGACGGTGGTAGATGGTGCGGTCTTCAGCCTCCTGCTTCCAGCGGCCGAGTTCGGAGAGAGCAACCATCCTCGAGCCGGCGCTGCGGACGTAGATCTGCGACAAATCGGCGCGGCTGGAGCGGCTTCCACGGGAAAACCAAAGCGCGATGCGCACGGGCAGGCGATCCGATGGCGCCTGAAGGAGCCCCGACGTTTGGCCGCCGACTGCCAGAGCAAGCGTGCGCGCCACCTCTTCGGCGGAGACGCCATGAAGCGCAGCCTTCTCCCTGTCCACTTCGAATGTGTAGCGGATCTGGTCTTCGTCGACGGAGTCGTCGATGTCCACGACACCCGGCTCCCTGGCGAGCCGGCGCTTCAGAATGGAGGCGGCCCGGATCAGATCTTCATAAGAGTTGGCCGGCCCCCCATAGATCGCTCCAACCAGGGTCGACATGGCTGGCGGTCCAGCGGGAAGCTCGACAATCTTGAGCTTTGCGCCATGACGGCGGGCGATCTGCTCCAGGGGCGCCCTCAGGCGCAAAGCCAGCGAGTGGCTCGCGTGCACCCGCTCCGTCTTGTGAACCAGGTTGACGCGGATGTCGGCACGGTGGGGAGCGCGGCGCAGAAAATACTGCCGCAACATTCCGTTAAAATCGACCGGAGACGCCGTGCCCACATAGGCCTCAAAGTCGGTCACCTCGGGAACCGTATACAGAAACCGCTCAAAATCGCGCGCGGCCGCATCGGTCCGCTCCAGCGTCGTGCCCCGCGGCATGTCCAGCACCAGCAGAACCTCGTCCTTGTTGTCATAGGGGAGCTGCTTGACCCGCACGCGCCGCATCAGCACCAGCAGCACGCTGCCGATGAACAGCACGGCGACCAGCAGCAGGAAGAGCCGCCCCAGCGCCGGGCGCCGGATCATCGGCATCAGCGTGCGCTGGAAGAAGCGCCGCGGCAGCGAGCCGGAGCCGTTGCCGGAGACATGGCTTGCGGCGCCCGAGTGGTTCCGCAGCAGGTGGTAGGCGAGCCAGGGCGTGATCGTGAAAGACACCACCAGCGACATCAGCATCGTCACCGGGACATTCACGGCCATGGGCTTCAGGTACTGGCCCATCATGTCGGTGACCAGCAGCAGGGGCAGAAACGAGAATATGACAGCGAAGGTGGCGGCGATCAGCGGCGGACGGACTTCATTGACCGCTTCCAGCACGATTTCCTGCGTCGATTTGCCGTGCAGTTCAAAATGCCGGTGGATGTTTTCGACGTCGACAATGGGATCGTCCACCAGCAGGCCGAGCGCGATCGTGAGTGCGAACAGCGTGACGCGGTTGACCGAGAATCCGAAGAAGTAGTTGAGGATGAGCGTGAGTCCGAAGACGCAGGGCACGGCCAGGGCCACCACCAGCGCCTGGCGGAAGCCCAGTCCGATGACCAGCAGCGCCATGACGACGGCGATGGCCACCACGAGCCCTTCCTCCAGTTCTTCCACTTTGCCGTTGGCCGTGAAGCCGTAGTTGCGCGTCACGGCGACTTCCACGTCCCCGGGCACGACTTCCCTGCGGAGCTCCTGCATGCGGGCGATGAGGCCGTCGGCTACCCACACGTTGTTCGAGCCGCGCTTCTTGGCGACGGCGATAGTGACAGCGGGGAGGCCGGAAGGGGACGTTGCGCCGGCGGACGCGGGTCCCACGGGCGTGCCCGCCGGGAAGTCTTCGGCATGGTCGTTCCAGGCGGGTCCCCGGTGGAAGCGCACATACTCCAATGGCTCTCCCGGCCCGTCGGTGACTTCCGCCACGTCGCGCAGGTAGACCGGCCGGCCGTTCCACACGCCCACCGTCAGGTCGCCCACATCCCGCGCGCCGGAGAGAAACTCGCCCGCCTGAACCCGCATGGCCGTGTCGTTGCGGTCGAAGCCCCCGGCGAGGAGGCTCGCGTTGGCGCCCTGAATGGCCCGGTGCAGATCGAGGACCGTGATTTCACGCGACGCCATGCGAGCCGCGGAGGGCCGGACCAACACTTCGCGCGGGCGCCCGCCGACAACTGTGGCCACGCTCGCGTTCGGCACATTCTGGAGCCGGATGGCCAGCTCGTCGGCGATCCGCCGCAATTCGGAGTCGTCCCGCGCCGCGCTGGTCAGCGTGAACGTGACGATGGGGACGTCATCCACGTCGACGGGCTTGAGCACCCACGCCGCTCCCGGCACCACCCGGTCCATGTTCTCATTGAGCTTCCGGATCACCTTCACATAGCTCGGCTCCAGCGGCTCGCCGGAATAGAAACGCACCGTCACAATGCCCTGGCCCGCCATGGAGCGCGAGTAGACGTACTGCACGCCCGGAATCTGGTAGAGCATCCGCTCCACCGGCGTCACTGCCAGTTGCTCCGCTTCTTCCGCCGTGCGGCCGGGAAACGAGATCAGCACGTTCGCCGCCGCCACGACGATCTGCGGCTCCTCTTCGCGGGGCGTCACGGAGAGCGCGATGATCCCCGCCGCCAGGGACACAAGGATCAGGACGACCGACAGGTTCGACTCCAGGAACTTGCGGACGATCCGGATGGTGAAGGAATCGTGCGGTCCGCTCATCGGGCGTCTCCTCCGGCGGGCGGCGCGGAGCGCAGGGCCACCCGCTCACCCTCGGCGAGCCCGCTGAACACTTCGTAGCGGTCTCCGATCATGCGCCCCAACTGCACTGCGCGGCGCACGAGGCGGCCATGTTCGGCAACGTCCACAAACGCAAGCTGACCGGCGCGAATCACCGCGGATGCAGGAACCACCAGCGTCTTTTCGGGCGCCTGGGCGATCCGCAGCCGCCCGAACATGCCCGGCACGATGCCGGCGCTCCGTTCGAGCCTCACCCGCACAGCCACGGATCGCGACAGCGGATCGGCCGAAGGCACGATTTCGGCGATCCGGCCCGGCACATCGCGTCCCACAGCGTCGATATAAACGACGCGCGGCTGGCCGGGGCGGAATTGGGCCAGCAGATTTTCCGGCACGCTGGCCTCCAGCCACAGGCGGTTCTCGTCGTACATCGAGAGCAATGGCCGGCCCGGCGCCGCCAGATCTCCGGGTTCGGCCAGACGGTCGACGATCACACCGGCGGCCGGGCTTCGAATCACGGCGTAAGAGAGGCTCACCTCGGCCTCTTCCGCAATCCGCTTCAACCGCTCCAGGTTGGTCTCGGCCAGGCGCAGGTTCGTGCGCACGTGCTCGAAGTCATACGCCGGGATCACCTGTTGCTCGAACAGCCGCCGGTCGCGTTCGAAGTCGGACCGCGCCTGCGCGAGAGCGGCTTCGGCGCCGCGGACGGCTTCCTGAGCCTGCTCAATTCTCTTGCGAAGGTCGCGGTTGTCGAGCACAGCCAGGATTTCGCCGGCGGCGACGCGGCGGCCTGCGGCGGCGCGGATTTCCTGGATGTTGGCCGTGACGCGAGACGAGACCGTGAACACGCGCTCCGGACGCACGGTGCCCGTCGCCTCCTGCTCGGCCGGGAGCCATTGCGCTTCCACTGCCGCAGTGGCCACTTGCGCGGCGGCTTCCACCGGCGGCGGCAGAGAGGCCGGCTCGATCCGCCCGCGGCGGAATACGCCGAGCACCCACAGCATCAAAAGCACAATGGCGATGGACGGCAGCAGAATGCGGGCCGTGCGCCTGACAATGGCATGCGACGGCGCGTTCCCCTTCTCATCCGGCTGCGGCAGTTCGTGGTTGTCTGGATTCATGGAGATCTCCCGAAGCTCGCGCCTGGCGCGCCCGTCTGGAGATCGTCTCCGCGGCGCGCTCCTGTCTCATGGCGCAGTCCTGGTCTGTTCTTCCGCTTCGAGCGCTTCGCGCAGCGCGGGCAGGAACAGCTGCAATGTGGAGTTGGTTTCGTCCAGCCGGTAATTGACGCGAACGCCTACGCGCCGGCCCTCGACCAGCCCCTTATAGCGCAGGAAGGCCAGATGGCGCGACAGCAGCGGCTGCGGCAGGTTGAGCGCTCTTTGCATTTCGCACACGCAATGAGGCCCGTCCATCAGCAGGCGGAGGATCCGCAGCCGCGTCGGGTCGGAAAGGGCCTTGAACAATTCCGCCAAGGCTTTGGACATTCTACCATCCATGGGGATGCACGTATGAACGAATGGTGACAACAGAGCGGAGATCCACTGCCGTCCCTGATGGCGCCGGAGGTCCGCGAGCGGGTGGAAACACAGCATGCCCGTGTAGGAGTGCCATTGCCGGCAGTGCGGCCAGGGGTTTGAGATTCGCGCCAGCATCTCCGAATATGCGAAGGGGCTGGATGCGGTCTGCCCGCCCTGCGGGGCGAAAGGCAATGCGCGCGTGATCCCGGTGGCGGCGATCCTGGACGGAGGCGGCGGACACCCTGGAAGAGACTCCGGCATCAGCGATCCGTCCTGCTGCCCGCGCCGGAGCTGAGCGCCTCCACTAAGAGCGCAGCCGGGCGCCATGCGGCGCCACCTTCTCCACAGCCGTACTCAGCTTTCCAAGCGCCGCTTCGAACGCCTGGAGGAAGGTGCAGCGGGCGGCGTCTTCGTCGAGCGTGCGCGTGCCGATCATCAGCTTGAGTTCTTCGGGCGGGCGGCCGGTTTCCAGCACCAGACGGGCGGCGCCGAGCACGGTCTGCGCCGCCGCGCACTGCGCCGTCTCCGCGTCGAGTCCGGCTGCAACGGCGGCGTCCCGCAGCGCTTGAATCAGCGGGAACACATAAGTGGGGCCTACGGCTGTCAGCGCGGTGGCCGCTTCCATCCGGTCTTCATTCATGCGGACCGTTTCGCCGAACAGAGCCAGCAGCGAGTCAATGAAGGGCAGATCCGCTTCGGTCACGTACCAGCCGAGGCAATGGGGGTTCATGCCCGCGCCGGCAAGCGAGGGCGTATTGGGGATGACCCGCAGCACTTTGGCGTCTCCGCCCGCGGCCTGCTCGATCCATTCGGTGCGCACAGCCGCGGCCAGCGATACAAGCAGCACGCCCGGCCGCAGTCCGCCGCGGATTTCCTGGATGGCGTCCCGCACTGCGTTGGGCGGCACAGCGATAAAAACCACATCGCCCGCGGCGGCAGCCTCGCGGTTGTCCCGGGCGGCGCGCACGCCGAGTTTTTGGCCGAGCGCCGCAGCCTTGCCGGAAGCGATGTCGGAAACGCAGATTCTTGCGGGCGGAATCCCGGCGCGCACCATGCGCCCGGCAAACACACCCGCAATGATGCCGGCGCCGAGGAACGCGTAATCCTTCTCCAGCAAGGCTGAAGCGATCATGAGGTTCTCCCCCGCGGCGCCGATGCGGAGTCCTCGCTGCGGCCGGCGGCCTCATCCTCGCGCGCCGCCGGCGACAACAGCACCGGCACGGGCGCATGACGCAGGACCTGGTGGCTGACACTGCCCAGGAAAACTTCATGCACGAGGCCACGGCCCTGCGTTCCCATGACGATGAGCGTGGCGCCGAGCTCGCCGGCCGCGCGCAGGATCTCTTCAGCCGGGGCGCCTTCGCGCAGCAGACCCTCCACTGACACGGAGGCGATCTGGCGGAGTTCCCCGGCAAGCCGTGACAGCCGGGCGGCGTCGATGCGGTCCAATTCCCCGCGCCACGCGCTGCTCTGTCTGCGCCCCGGCGCCTGCACATGGAGCAGCGTCACCCGCGAAGCGCCGGATGAGGCCAGTCTTCTGACCCACTCGAATGCCAGCTCGGCCGTATCGGAGAAGTCGGTGGGATACAGCACGCTATCCCCGATCCAGGCGCCCGTCTGGCGGCAGCAGGACCAGAGCGGATCTTCGTGCCGCGCCTGCATGACGAGCACGGGCTTGCCCGAATGGCCGAGCACGCGCAGGACCGTGTTGCCCACCAGCAGGTCGTGCGCCAGAGAGCCGCTGCGGGTCGCCATGACGATCGCGTCCGCCCCTGACCCGCGCGCCGCCTTCAGGACTTCTTCGCACGCCTGGCCGGGCAGAACCTGGACGGCAACTTCGAACCCCGCCCGCTCGAGCACTTCCGCCTGCGCCCGCAGCCTGGGTTCGATCATCGGCTCCACCACCTCGCGCATGTCGCGGTAGTGCCGCATGCACAGGGCGTGCACCAGCAGCGCCTTCCTTGAGCCGAGACGCCTGAGGCCGGCCGCGCAACGGATGAGGCAGTCGGATGCAGCCGAGAGATCCGAGGCGATGAGAATGTTGTCCAGCACCGCTTGCCTCCCCTGCCCCGGCGTCACAATTGGACGCCGTAAATGTGGATGAGCGACAGGTAAATTCCGACGGCCACAAACACTCCGCCGGTAACCGGACGGGCGAAGCGCTCCACAGCGGACAGGCGGTCAAACACCGCGCTCACCGACCGCGCTCCCGCCGCCAGCAGCCACGCAAACGCCAGTACGGGCAGCCCGGTGCCAATGCCGAACAGCGCCGGAAGCCCGAGCGAGGAGTTGTGCTGCACCGCCAGAGGCAGGAGGCTGCCGAAATAAAGCGCCGCAGAAACGGGACAAAATGACAGCGCAAAGAGAACGCCGAGAAGACCCGCACCCCAGAGCCCGCTCTCCTGCAGCTTCTGCTCGAGCTTCCCGCCTGAAGCCTGCGTGGAAAAGCGGAACTCCACGAGGCCGAGCAGGAACATCCCCACCAGGATCAGGATGGGCCCGAGCCACCGGTTGATGTGCGTCTGGAGAACCTGGGAAATCTGCGGAACGGATGCCAAGCTCGCCACCAGCAGGAAGGCAAGCGCGACGTAGGCGGCAGCCCGGCCAATGGTGTAGAGCGCGCCTGCGGCGAAGACGCGCACAGGCGAGCCGAGGCCTCTCGTCAGCCAGGAGACGGCGGCGATGTTCGTCGCCAGCGGGCAGGGGCTGATGGAGGCGAGAATGCCCAGCCAGAGTGCGGCGCCGGCGGCCAGCAGGATACCCTCCGTCATAGCTTCCTCAAGTAAGCGCGAATCTCATCCTGGACGTAGCGGGCGAACGCCTTGCGGTCGGAAACAAGCTCCCAGACCTTCTCCAGATTCTTCCACTCCGCCTGCTGGCCGTCCTTCACGCGCACGATGACGAGGGACTTGGTGAACAGTTCGTAGTCGCGAACGAAGTGCCGGTTCTGCGGCAACTGCACGTAGGTCGGGCGCCATTCGATCCGCCCCCTTGTGAGGGCTTCGCCGAAAGCCGTCCTGACCGCCTCTTCCGACTACGCTTCTATCTGGCGGCAGGTCGGGCAGCGGACCGAGGTGTGGAAGTAGTACACGAGGATCTTGTTCTCGCCGGGCCGGGCCGGCGGCACGGCGGCTTCAGGAGCAGCCGCTGCCGGCGCCGGGGCAGCGGCGGCCTCCGCTTGCGGCGATCCTGTCCGGAGCTGCTGCCAGAAAATCGCCGCCACGCTCACGGCGACGAATGCGAGCAACGAGTATTTTGCAAGAGTCTTCCAGGACATCGGGCTCCCTCCGGCCTGAATCAGGCGATCTGCTGGGCCAGAATCGACATCAGCTCCCGCGGCGGCGGGACGCGCCCTTCCACCACGACCTTGCCGTTGACGGCAAGGGCGGGAGTGCGGCGGATGCCGTAGCTCATCATGTTCCTGACGTCAGTCACCTTCTCCAGCCGGAAGGAAAGGTCCATCTCGCGGGCGGCGGCTTCGGTGTTCTCCGCCGGCCTCTTGCAATTGGGGCAACCGGGTCCCAAAATCTTGAATTCGAGCGGTGTCATTTTTCGTCAGCTCCTAACCGGTGAGAATCAGCGAACTTCGATCCAATCCTCCCGCGCCAGGGCCGGTTCGCGGCACGCACTAGCGCGGGCGGCTTCCAGCAGGCGCACCACGTGCGGCCCGGAAATCCGGCAGAAGACCTGCAGTCCGCGGCGCTCGCCGGTGACCAGACCGGCAATGCGCAACTGCGTGAGGTGGCGCGACATCGTCGAGTCGTCCGTCCCGCTGAGCCGTGCCAACTCGCGCACGCATTTCTCCCCCGATCCAGCCAGTTCTTCGAGAATCCAGATTCGCAAAGGGTGAGACAAGGCTCGCAGCATCCGGGCGGTCTGAACGTAGCGGCTTCCCTTTTCGGGCATCTGCACCTGACAGCATAGCACGCTCACTGCAAAGTTGCAAGAATTTGCAAATACTTCGATATACATTGCAGTTACGTCACCCGGTGAGAGTTTGCCCAGATGGCCGCCCGGCCATGCTCCGCGCGCGGGAGCCGTCTTTTGTGGGCTTGACAGCAGAACCCGATGGCCTCATAATTATATGTGGATATCCGCATGAGGCGTGCAGCTCAATGAAGCCTCTTCACCGAATCCTGAAGGCGATCGCGGAGCCGAACCGGCTGCGGATCCTGAATCTGTTGCTCGAGGAGCCGCTCTGTGTGTGCGAACTGGAGTTCCTGCTCGAACTGCCGCAGCCGCTTCTTTCGCGGCACCTGGCATACCTGCGCGGCGCCGGGCTGGCGGTGGACAAACGGATCGGCATGAGGGTGCAATACTCGATCGCCGGCGGGCATCCGTTGCTGGAGCGGCTCAAGGAATGTCTCCCCGGGCTGCTGGAATCGGAGGAGATCTGCCGGCGCGACCGGTCGAAGCTGGCCGAATGGCGGCGCGCGGGTGACGGGGGGCTGAGCGAGTCTGGGCTGACTGTGACGGAAAAAGGAGCCAACTTATGAAGATCAAGGTCCTGATGTGCAACTGCAAAGGGCTGTGTGATTCGTTCAGGCAGACCGATTTCAACACGCTGCCGTTCCAGGTGGAAAGCGAGCTGGACGTAGCCTATGCGGCTCTGCATCCGCAGACCTGCGGACAGGGGGGCAATCAGGTGCTGGCCGACATAATGAAGACTGCCGATGCCGACACCTGGATTCTGAGCGCCGCTTGCGCCCCTGAAGCGCAGGACAAGCTGTTCCGCCGCCTCTTGCGCCAGACGGGGTTCCCGCCGGAACGGTTCGCCGCTGTCGATATCCGGATGACCGACAACGATGGCGTGCTGGAGCGGATCCGGCAGAAGGTCGAAGAGATGCTGCAGCGGGAAGCGGGCAGGGAGCTGACGCCGGAGGATCTGTTGGGAGCATGCGGGTGCTCCGGGTTGCCGGCAGAGAGCAAGGATTGAGGAGCATCGCATGGCCAATCTAAAGGTGCCCCGGGAGAAGATCCCCTGGTCTCCGTCGATCGACACCGGCCGGTGCATCCATGACCGGGAATGCATCGACTTCTGCAAGAACAACGTGTTCGATTGGGACGATGCGCTGGGCGTCCCGGTGGTGGCGCGGCCATACAACTGCGTGGTGGGCTGCGACGCGTGCGCCAGGATCTGCCCCTCGGAAGCGATTTCCTTCCCGCCTATGGACGAGTTCAAGGCGACGCTGCGCCGGCTGATCGCCCAAGCGCAGCAACAGGCGCCCGCGCAGCCGGCTGAGGCGGCCCCTCACTGACGGGCTTCGGCCCATTTTTCCGTGCCGTGTGACAGCCGGACCGGGGCGCAGCGTACCAGCAGTGGGCCGGCAGATCGGCGGGGACACAGGCGTGCCTCTGGCGGTGCACGGCGCGGGAACGTGACGCCCGCAATGAGGAAGATGTTGCAGCAGGGCTCGGGCAAGCAAGCGCGGCTCGAGACGGCATGCCGCCGCCGCAGCGGGGCTTTGCCTCCGGCGCCGGGTATGCGGCAGAAGCACGCCCCGCTGCTTCTCAGCGCGTCCGGCGCTCCCGTGGCGGCTCGGGCCAAGGCTGCCGGCGAAAAACCGCCGTCCAGCGGCAGCCGGTCCGCTCCTCCGCTCCCGCCGGGCGGCGCCTGCCACCCCTCCCTCTCCGCTTCCATCCCCTGCCGCACCACTCGATGGGCCAGCGCCCGCACCCACTCCCTCTGCTTCCCCCACTGTCTCGGCCAGCTTTCTCCGATTCCCCTCTGCCGCTTTCGCGCGCTCCCTCGTCCCGCGTCACCGGTGCTGGTTTCTCCGGACGGGAGTCTTTCCGCTGGAACATTCTGACCCATTCCTGTTTTTGCTGAAATCCCGGCGCGGAGACCTGTCTGGCAGGAGGGCGCCGGGATCTGCCCGCCCCGCAGCACAGACGGGTGGCTGACGCAGGCGGGGTTCGTGAGCGGGAGCAGGCCGCCGCCACAGCTCAGACTCAGTCTGCCCGAAGGCGCAAAGCGGACCCAGCCGCAGCCGAGGCGGGTCTGGACGGGCCGTCTGCCTGTGCGTCGGATGACGGCGGCGGGGAGGACCGGGCAGGCGGTCAAAGGAGCCGCGAAATGCCGGGGGTGAAGACCGGGTATGTGCCGTCGGGCTGGGGCCAGACGGGAGGCTCGCTGTTGTCGTGGACTTCCTCGGGACGCGGCGGGTAGTAGAAGTTCGATTGCTCGACGCGCTCCCAGGTGAGCGCCTGCCCGGTGTAACAGGCCAGTTGTCCCATCACGGCGATGCGGGTGGAGCGGACCATGTAATCGCCGTTGTTGAGGGGCTTGCCGGAGCGGATGGCTTCGAACAGCGCCACGTGCTCGAGATCGTAAGCGTTGTTCTTCGATGGCGGCTGCGCACTGGACCAGTTGGTTTGGCCCGTAATGCGGAGGTTGAGCAGGTCGCAGCGGCCTTTGGCGCCGAAAATCAGGGAGGAGTTCTCGTTGTAACAGTTGTCGATGGTGCGGCAGAAGGCGTAGACGCGGACGCCGCGCGGGAATTCGTAGACCACAGCGTGGTGATCGAATACCGAGCCGAACTCTTCCCCTTTGAGCGTGGAGCGGCCGCCCATGCCCCAGCAGCGCAGCGGCGCGGCATTGCCGAGCGCCCAGGAGGAGCGGTCAAGGTTGTGAATGAGCGTCTGCGGAACGTCGTCGCCGGAGAGCCAGTGGAAGTGGTACTGGTTGGCAGCCTGAAATTCCAGTTCCTTCTGCCTCGGACGGCGTTGGCGGATGACGTACGGCGGGCGGAGCCAGGTCTCCTGGATGGCGACGATCTCGCCGATGAGGCCCGCATGCACTTTCTCCATCGTCTCGATGTATCCCGGATGGTAGCGGGATTGCAGCCCGCTGACGACGCAAAGCCGCTTCTGCCGCGCAAGCCGGCAGGCTTCCTCCACCATGCGGATGCCGGCGGGGTCGATGGCGTGGGGCTTTTCGACAAAGGCGTGCTTTCCGGCTTCCACGGCGGCTTTCAGATGGAGCGGGTGAAACTTGGCGGCGTTGGCGATGATGACGGCGTCGCTGGCCTCGATGACATGCCGGTAAGCCTGGAAGCCTGTGAATATGCGGTCGTCGGGGACGTCGACCTGATCCGGGAACTTGAGCTTCAGCGAGGTGCGCTTCTCTTCGCAGCGGTCGCGCAGGATGTCGGCGAGGGCGACGATGCGGACATCCTTGCCCGCCCGCATGGCGTTCATTGCCGCCGCCTCGCCGCGTCCGCCGCAGCCGATGACTCCGACGCGGATCGCGCCCGAGCCGGCGGCGTGAAGGCTGAGCCCGGCCGGCAGCCAGGCGGCGGACGAGGCGAGAAACGTCCTGCGGCTGGCGCCTTGCTTTTGTTCGTGGTTCATGCAGAGTCCTCCGGGGGCGCATTCTATCTCATGTCTGCGCCGGCTTCCTCCGGGGGCCGCAGCCGCATACAGTAGGACATGAAAGGAGCGCGTCATGGCAAAAAAGATCCTCATGCTCGCCGGCGATTACGTGGAAGACTACGAAGCGATGGTCCCCTTCCAGGCCCTGCAAATGCTGGGCCTCACGGTTCATGCCGTCTGCCCCGGGAAAAAGCAGGGCGAGAAGATCCGCACGGCGGTGCATGATTTCGAAGGCGACCAGACTTACAGCGAAAAACGGGGCCATGATTTCACGCTGAATCAGGGCTTCGACGTGGTGCTGCCGTCGGAATACGATGCGCTGGTGATCCCAGGCGGGAGGGCGCCCGAGTATCTGCGCCTGAACGCGCGCGTACTCGATGTCACGCGGCATTTCTTCGAGGCGAACAAGCCGGTGGCGGCCATTTGCCATGGAATACAGCTACTCGCTGCGGCGGGCGTGCTGAAGGGGCGGAAGCTGACCTGCTATCCGGCGGTGGGTCCTGAGGTCACAGCCTGCGGCGGGACCTACGTGGAAGTGCCGGTGACGGACGCTGTGGTGGACGGCAACCTGGTGACGGCGCCGGCTTGGCCTGCTCATCCGATGTGGCTTGCAAAGTTCCTGCGGATTTTGGGGATCAGCGTAACTGCCTGAAGCCGGCGCTGCCTTCCGCACAGAAGCCGGGTGCAGGCCGCGACAGCATGGAAGGGTGATGAATTCGCATTCGCCGTCAGCGGGGATCCGGCGTTTTTTCGGCTGACAAAGCCCTGGAGATCCGCGCACGGGAACCCGAAATGCGATATCGTTCGTGCCTTTCCTGCGGCTGCTGCCTGACGTTTTTTTCGCTCTTGCCGTGTTCGGCCAGCCAGACAAAGGGGCCATTGCGCGCCTCGAGAAACTGCATGTTTCAGACGGGAGGCGGCTCGGCGGCGGCGCTCATGGGCATCCCGGATCCGTAGTCCGGCGCGTACCACCGCACAGCGCTCGAATTCCTGGCTCACGGCGGGAGGCGCCCTTTCCGGCAGGTCGAGAGACAGCCGCTGCGCCGCCCATGGCTGGCTCCTGAGGCCGGAACCGGCGGGTTGAGCGGTCGAAACATGGGCGGGATCGGAACATCTTCCGATTGATTTGTACGGTGGTTCGTAGTAGTCTAAGCTGCTGAACTTGGCATCAGAGGAGGTCTGGAGACGAAGCCATGAAGAAGGTGCTCATCGCGCTGTCCGGAGTGTGCGTGCTGTTCCTGGCCGGAACCGCGCAGCAACCAGAGGATCTGCCCGCCCGGAACGCGGAATCCGTGCCGGGCGAAATGCTGGTCCAGTTCAAGTCCGGCGCAACGCCCGCTGACATCGCGAGGGCGCTCGGCCGGATCCGCGCCGAAGTGCTCGAAACCATAGTGGAGCGGAGCCGGCGCCCGGACGGCAAGGGCGATCTGGTGCTGGTGCGGCATCAGCCTGACTTTACACCCGCGGCGGCGCGGCGGCTGCTGGCGGCCGATGCGGCAGTGGAGTTCGTCGAACCCAACTACATCTACACGCATCAGGCCACATCCAATGACCCTTATTACACGGGCGGCCTGCTGTGGGGCATGTATGGGGACGCGACATCGCCGGCCAACCCCAATGGCAGCCAGGCTGGGGAAGCCTGGGCAGCAGGCCACACGGGCAGCAATACGGTGTACGTCGGCGTGATCGACGAGGGCGTCATGTGGTCACACGAAGATCTTGCGGCGAACATCTGGGTCAACCCGTTCGATCCGCAGAACGGGATCGACGACGACAGAAACGGTTACGTGGATGACATCCGCGGCTGGGACTTCGATGGCAACAACAACACGACTTACGACGGCACGCAGGATGATCACGGCACGCACGTAGCCGGGACGATCGGCGCCGTGGGCGGCAATGGAAAGGGCGTAGCGGGCGTCGTGTGGAACGTGAAGATCATCACAGCCAAGTTTCTGGGCCGCCGCGGCGGCACTGCGGCCAACGCCGTGAAAGCCGTGGATTACATCACGGATCTGAAGACACGCCACGGGCTGAACATTGTCGCAACAAACAACTCCTGGGGCGGCGGCGGGTATTCCCAGGCGCTGTATGAGGCCATCGAACGCGCCAATGAGGCCGGCATCCTGTTCATCGCCGCCGCGGGCAATGGCGGCTCGGACGGCGTGGGCGACGATAACGACAAGAAGCCCTCCTACCCGGCCAGCTACACGAACTCAAACATCATCGCCGTGGCGGCCATCACGAGCACGGGCGCGAGGGCGAGCTATTCCAACTACGGCGCCACAAGCGTCGACATCGGCGCGCCCGGCTCAGGCATTTACTCCACCCTGCCCGGCAAGAAGCGCAGCACATACGGATCTTATAGCGGCACGTCCATGGCCACGCCTCATGTGACTGGAGCGGCCGCTCTTTATGCGTCGACGCATTCCAGCGCCTCCGCGGCGGCGATCAAGAACGCAATCCTTTCCAGCGCCGTCGCCACGCCGTCCCTGGCCGGCAAGTGCGTCACCGGCGGAAGGCTGAATGTCAGCGGCTTCTAGGTCCTGTTGGTTGGCGGCCCTGTCGCTGGCTGCCGGCGTGTGCTTGACTGGCTTCAGCATGGAAGAGGTGCCGTTTGAAGTGCTGAAGGGCCGGCCGCGGCGGCAGTCCGCCCAGGCGCGGTACGAAGTGGACAGGCAGGGCGCAGCGGTGATCGTGACGATCCACGCCGGGCGCAAGCCCACAGGCGGGTACTCGGTGAAGGTCCGCCGGGTGACGCGCGAGAAGGGCCGCTGCGTCGTGCATTACGCTGTGCTCGAACCGCCGCCGGATGCGATGGTTCCGCAGGTGATCACGTATCCGGCGGCGGCGGTTCGCATTCAGGCTGCCTGTGAAGACGTGACGGTGCAACCGCCGCTGCCGCGCGGCGCGGCGGGCGGGGAACAACGGTAGGACTGCCGCCAGCGCCGATGCCTCATCCTGCATCTGCCGCTGAAGTGCGCGGCTCCCGCGCGAGCCGCTCCGGTTGGCCTGGCTTCTGCGTCACCCTCTTCTGCGCCAGCCCCGCACGCTTCCCGGCTTTCTCCAGCCGCCGACTTCCTGCTTTTTCCCTCCCAATGTACTGATCCCTGAGATGCCTCCATTGCGGATCAAAAGCTTCGCGGTCCATACCTGCGGTGTCCAACCTGCCCGTGCCACTGTCCTCGCTTTCCCCCGGCAACTTTGACCCACCGGCCGCTATTCCGGTGACGTCTTCCGCGACCCAATTCGCCGTCTTCCCTTCCCTGGCGGAACTTCGTATCATAAGAGTGAGGAGCGCCCGTAGCTCAGCTGGATAGAGCGTTTGCCTCCGGAGCAAAAGGCCGCAGGTTCGAATCCTGCCGGGCGTACCACCTTCTCTTCAGCATCTGCGGGCGGATGCTTTCACTGCAAGACGGACTTGCACGCAGACTGTTGTGCACGGTGATGGCGCCGAAGCCTGCACGAGCACTGTCAGTCTTATGTCCCAAGTGAAGATGTGAATCTCTGGGGGCGCGGAGGGAGCGCGGAAGTCGACCGAAGCGGGGCCGGAGTCCGGCTGCGGCGGCAAGGTCCGCTGGCCCGCCAAGCGCAGGGTGAGCGCGGTTCCGGGGCTGCTTCGCGACGCCGATCTGGAGTTGGCCCGCCGGAAGCACGGCGTCACGGAGGCGACCCGGTAGCAGGGGCGCGAGGCCTCTCTGGCCTCCGGCGAGGAAGGGTTCAAGGTCCGGCAGAAGGATCTGCTCGGTGAGCAGGACAGCCGGATGAGGTCCGTGATTGCCGCTCTGGCGATGGAGAACGAGCTGTTGCCGCGACGCATTCGGCGCATGGAGAACCAGAAGCCTTTTCTGCGGTTGTGTCGAGCGAATGAGCCGTGCCCAGCCGGCCTCCCCGCGGCTGCCAAGCCCGGCCCGAAGACGCACTACACGGACGAGTAACTCGCCGGCGAGATGAAGCACGATTGCTGAGGCGCCTTTTCACGGCGAGGGCCGCCGCAAGGTGTGGGCGTGGCTGCGCCTTGCCGGCGTGCGCACCTCCCCGCGGCGCGTGCCCGGCCAGATGCGCCGGCACGAACTGCTCACCGCCGGAGCGGCAGCCGCAACCCGTCGTGCCGAAGCGGCACGGAGCAACGATCGTAGCCGAGCGGCCCCACCAAAGTCTGGGGTATCGGAAGCCGGTGGGACTGTACTTGGAATGACCAGTGGACCGACAACGAGGAAGGAGGCATTGCCGAACATGGGGGCGCGGCCCCCAAACCCCCAAGGTTTAACGCCTCGGGACCAGAATGGATGGATTACAATGAAGGCACTTGAGCGGGGCATAGGCCGATGCAGAGGTGCGGCCCGAGCGCCGGCTCAAGCGCCGGAATGGCGGGGGCGGCCCCGGCCGCTCCGAGGAAATCAGACCCGCAAGTCCCAAACTGAGTGCGGCTGAAAAATGGTCTTCGCAATGGGGGCCACTTCACACTTCATCAAACGCACAGCGCTTCGCCGCGGCTGGGTCGGCCCACTGGCGTTCACCATAGCACTCGTCGCCACAGCATCCCCAGGTTGGGGTGCTGAACAACAGTACTGCGAGCTTTACGCTCCGGGACATTTCGGGAACTGGTACGAAGTGGCTGGCGAAAACGAGATGCGGCGGGTACTTCAGGAGGCGAAGCACTGGGGCTACAACAGGTACGGCGACTGGTTCGACACACTAGACTGTGTCAATCCCTTTTCCGGGGACCGGCAGTACAGTCTAGGGAACGCCCTATGGGACCGCAAGAAGGCGCATTTCCGCACGGCCCAGGATCTGGGGCTGGCGACTGACCTCATCATCACGCCCAATCACGTCTACCGCGACCAGCTCGCTCCGAAATGGCTGGCCGAATCGGGTGGGCGTGTGTTCGGCCAACTGATCTGCCCAAGAAAGCCAGGCGGCCGGGAGGTCATCTTATCGAACTACGAGAATCTATTTGCCGATTTGGCGCGTGCCGGCGTCCGTCTGACGGCCTTGACCGCCGCTCCCTACGATTACGGCGGCTGCAACTGCGAGCGGTGCAAGCCCTGGATCCTCACCTTCGCCGAATTGACCGCGGACATTTACAAAATCGCGCGGCGTCACCATCCAGGGATCGAACTGCATTTCATTGGCTGGTGGTGGTCGGCCGAAGAGCACAGGCTATTTGCCGAATGGATGGACCGTCACCTTCCAGGAGCGGCAGTTTCTATGTCCCTGTGGATTCCCTACGGAAAGACTTCGGTTGCTGACTCTCCATTGCCGGCCAACTGCCGGAAGCACGCATTCGTGCACATCGGTTACGCCGACGAGGCCGAGCCGCGTGACGTCTATGGCAAGACGGGACCTGTCATTGCCCCGGCGCGAATCGAAAAGACGGTGGCGGATTTGGCCGCGCAGGGCGTGAGCGGAGTCGTCGCTTATTCAGAAGGTATCTTCGACGACGTGAACAAAGCATTATTGGCGGGACTATGGAGCGGCCGATACAGGACTGCGGGAGAAGTCTTGGCAGGATACGCGCAGCGATACTTTGCAGCCGACCGGAAGCGGTCCCGGCAGTGGACCGGCTGGCTGACGCTTTGGGGCCGCCCGTTTGGGGTGGATGCTGTCGCCGCGAGGCGCTCCTTCAGCCGCCTCCCGGGTGGCCCGCGGGACTGGCGCTGGCGCCAATGGCAACTCAAGGCAGATATGTTCGCCGCCCACCAGGCGATCGTTGCGGCGGGAGACGAGTGGACGCCCGCTCGGCTGAAGCGCGCGGCGGAGTTCTTTTACGCGGAAGAGTTGCTCCAGCGTGAGGTCTATGGCACCGGGCCCCTGCGGCATATCTTCGCCCGAAAGTTCCTCGACCTGCCATGGTATGCGAGTTGGCGAAAGCATACGCAGCAAGTGCACTGAAGCGGCGCGGGCTGCCTCCCCTTCGTTGATAACCAGGTTGCCGTCCTCCAGGCCGTAGCCGAGCGGCCCAGCCCGATGTGGGGCGCCGACGCCACGGCCGGCTTCACTCTCCGGGATGGACAGGCGCCCATCTTCGCCAGGATCGATCACTGCCCGGCCTGCTGCCTGGGCATCCACGCCGCCATACGCGGCACGCGGTTGGAGACGCCGGAACCGATGCGACAGGCCGTGCGCAAACAGTCCGGCGGCTTCTCCGGAGGCATCGCCCTCGGCGTGAAGCTGCGCCGCAACCACGGCTCCCAATTCATGAGCGGCGACTTTCAGCGCGGGATCCGTTTTCTCGGACCGGAGTCTTGCCCAGCCTTTGTCCGCGAACCCAAGGGCAACGGCTCGATCGAACGCTTCTTCCGCACTCTCAAGGAGCAGCTTCTCCGGGTGCGGCGCTTCGAGACGCTGGAAGAACTGGCCGAAGCGCTCGAAGAATTCCGCCAGCGCTACGACGGGCACTGGATGGCCGAACGGCTTCACTTCCAATCCCCGCAGCAGGCTCGCCACGCCCCGCTTGCCCTTGAGTCCGCCACCTGACGATAATTCCAAAACTGTCCAGGAAATCGGGTGCGGAACAGCGGGCGCCAGGGCTCCGGCGGAATCGCATCCGCTCTTGCTTTCAGGCTTCAGTGCGCCCCGTGCAGACGGCGCCAGGCTTC